>DASRMP010000001.1:0-29177 GCA_035647855.1 Actinomycetaceae bacterium
CCACACCACCGACGCCGGCCTGACAGTCACCACCCCCACCGGACACCGATACACGGCGACCGACATGCCCCTCACCCGCCACCACGACCACGCCACCGAACGACTCACGCGCGGCCCCCTCCCCGAACGCGCCGGGAAGAAAACCGTGAGGCCTGCCAGAGGATAGAGATCTCAGACGCGAGCGCGCAGATCATGATCGCGCGCCCCCGCGACGCTCGCGCGCCCTGCGACGACGAACAAACGCCACGCGCTCAATCACCGGGAGTTGTTGGAGTTCCTCACGGTCCCATGCGCGAGCACGGTCGCCACGATCCCGGCCGCCGGCAGGATGAGTAGTGCGAGATGCAGGCCGACGGCATCGGCCATGAGACCGATCGCAGGCGAGGTGACCAGAAAGCCGATGCGCATGAACCATCCGAGCATCGCGATGCCCGTTCCATGAGGCACGCCCGGCAGGCCGTCCGACGCGGCGTAGGCGGCAGGGACGAGGGTCGCCGTGCCGAATCCCGCGATGGCGAAACCGGCAACCGCAACCCAGGTGTTCGGCGCGATCACGGCGATCAAGCCGCCCACTGAGATCATCGCGCCACCGGTCCGCGCGACCGCACCTCTCCCCCATCGATCCGTCATTGGGTCGCCGAGCATCCGGCCCACGAACTGGGCCCCGAGCATGATCGCGAAACCCGCACCCGCGACACCGATCGCGGCTCCGATCTCGCGGAACAGGTAGAGCGTCACCCAGTTGTTGGCCACGTCCTCCACGAGGGTTCCACAGATCGCCAAGACGGCGAGAGGCACGAACCGGGCCCACGGGAATCGGCGGCCGGAATTGGCCACAGGCTGATCGGGAATCTCTGCCTCGGACGTTGCCGAGCGCACGAACTTCTCGGGCACCGCACCGTTGATGCCCGCGATCACCGCCAATGCGGACCACACCACGGCACCGACTGCCATCTGCCATCCTATGGGAATTCCCGCACCTGCGGAGGCGGCGCCGATGAAGCCACCCATCGTCGCCCCCAGGCTCCAGGAGGCGTGGAGCGAATTGATGATCGACTTGTCGTACCAACGCTCCACTGCCATCCCGTGGACGTTCTGCCCGGAGTCAAGCACGGCATCCATCACGCCGGCGGTGAGCATGATCGGCACGAACAGCAGGACGCTCGGGCTGAAACCCGCGAGCGCCAGCAGCACCGCGTACGCCACGGTCCCGATCACGGCAACCTGCAGAGCACCAAATCGCCTGATGAGGGGCCCAGCAACCGCTGCGGCAAGAATCGACCCGAGCGGCAGCGCCACCACCACGAAGCCGTACGCGGTGTCGCTGAGCTCGTACGCCTGCTTGATCTCGGGAAGGCGCGGAAGGAACGAGCCTCCGATCACGCCGTTCGTGAAGAACTGCGCCGAGATCGCCCAACGGGCTCGCACCGGTGATGATGTCACGGCACGCAACGTTACCTGCAAGGATCTGCCGCCACCAAGAGGTCGGCGCTGCGCGGAGTGGAGGTCTTGGAGCTCGTCGAGCGCAGCCGTCGCGAGGTCATCCAGGACCGCCAGGGCACCCGGGAAGTCGTCGCCCCGGGTGTGGACGCTCGGCGCTACCACAGTCGGGATACCCGCGCCTACGGCCGCAGCGAGCCCAGCAGTGGAGTCCTCGACGGCGAGGCAGTCAACTGAATCGACGGCAAGGCGCTCGAGCACCCAGTGGCAACTCGCACCCGCGGGTGATGCGTGAGGGTGGGTCTTCACTCCGCTCGCAGTTGCTACGTTGACGTCATGACGTCCACGACGACGAGCCGCTCGTGGCGCGGCGGCGTCCTTACCGACGAGCACGTGGATCACGACGAGCTCCTCGCCGCCCTCAAGGACCCGCAGTCGCTCGTCTGGTTCGACCTTCTGGAACCCGACCATAAGGTCCTTGAGGCGCTGCTCCTCGACCTCGGCCTCCCACCCACCGCGATCGAGGACGCAATTGCGCCGCGGGAGCGCAGCAAACTCACGCGGCACGAGTCATTCGCTCTGCTCACCGTCTATGCAGCCGGCGACTCCGAGTCGCTCCGATCCGCCGCAGCCCCCGACTCCGCCACCGCCCCCAGTATTGCGGTGTCCCGCGTCACCGCGATCGCCCTCCCCCACGCCTTGGTCACAGTGCGTCTCGACGACGGCTTCCACATGGACGACGTCGTCGAACGGTGGGAGGAGGGACCCGCGGCGCTACAGAGCAGCGTGGCGGGACTCCTCCACGGGTTGCTCGACGCCGTCGTCGACGGGCATCTCGACGCCCTCGAAAACCTCGAAGGCCAGATCGACAAGCTCGAGACCGACCTGCTCGCCGAGCGGAACGCTTCCTTCGACATCGCCCGCCGCATCCACGAGTCGAGGGGCGACATCGCGGCGCTGCGGCGCGTGATCCTGCCCATCCGCGAGGTGGTGAGCGGGCTTTACAGGCACGGGATGGTCGACGACGCCCTGCGGCCGTGGTTCGACGACGTCTACGACCACATCCTCCGCGCCGCCGAATGGTCCGATACCCAGCGCGACTTCGTCTCGAGCCTCTTCGAGACGCACCTCGCGCTCCAGGACGCCCGTCTGAACACCATCACGAAGAAGCTCGCCGGGTGGGCGGCGATCATCGCGGTCCCGACCGCGATCACCGGGTGGTTCGGTCAGAACGTCCCGTACCCCGGCTTCGGGCAGCCGCTGGGTGTCTGGCTCTCGATTGGCTTCATCGTCACAACGGCGGGAGTGTTGTTCGCGGTGTTCCGCAAACTCGACTGGCTGTAGCGCGAGCCTGCCGGACCCGCCGGCGCCGCTAGAGGCGGTTCGCTCGCACTCGGTGCGGCCGGTCGGGTTGCGCGCCCGCGGCCTTGAGGTCCGCCCGGAGGTTCTTGGGCAGCGAGAACATGATGTCCTCGGTGGCCGTGCGGACCTCTTCGATCTCGCCGAAGCCGAACTCGCCAAGCCTGGCGACGACGTCGCGCACCAGGATCTCGGGCACGCTCGCACCGCTGGTGACGCCGACAGTCATCGCGCCATCGAGCCACGCCGGGTCGACCTCGGACGCGCGATCCACGCGATGAGCGGCACCAGCGCCCGCCTCGAGCGCGACCTCGACGAGCCGCACCGAGTTGGACGAGTTCGCCGAGCCGACCACGATCACCACATCTGACTGCGGCGCGAGCTCCTTCACCGCGACCTGCCGGTTCTGGGTGGCGTAGCAGATGTCATCGCTCGGCGGGTCTTGGAGGCCAGGAAATCGCTCGCGGAGCAGTCTGACAGTCTCCATCGTCTCGTCCACGGAGAGTGTGGTCTGGGAGAGCCACACAACTTTCTCCGGATCGCGGACCTCGACCTCGTCCACCTCGTGCGGGCCGTTGACCACCTGGATGTGATCGGGTGCCTCGCCCTGCGTGCCCTCGACCTCCTCGTGCCCGGTGTGGCCGATGAGAAGGATGTCGTAATCGGAACTCGCGAAGCGGACGGCTTCCTTGTGCACCTTCGTCACGAGCGGGCACGTGGCATCGATCGTGGCGAGGTTGCGGGCGGCAGCTTCGGCGTGGACCGCAGGGGACACGCCATGCGCGGAGAACACAACGCGGGCGCCCTCCGGCACCTCGTCGGTCTCCTGCACGAAGATCGCGCCGCGCTGCGAGAGCGTCTCCACCACGAACTTGTTGTGGACGATCTCCTTGCGCACGTAAATGGGAGGTCCGTAGTGCTCAAGTGCTTTCTCGACGGCGTCGACGGCCCGGTCCACGCCCGCGCAGTAGCCGCGGGGCGCGGCGAGCAGGATCCTCTTGCCGGGTTCGGCGACGACGGCGGGGTCGACTGAGGGGACGGCGTCGGGGAACGCGGAGGATCCGGCAAGGGAGGTCGGCGGCGTACCTGTGCGAGTCACCACTACAGAGTACGTCGTGAATCTGTTCCATGCGGTGGGGGGGATCTGTCACCCTACTCCCCAGGTCTGGGGACGGTGGAGCCGGACTGTCCGTGGTGCGACATAGACTCGGGGGCATGTCGCAGTTCCCCGCCGATGCCCCGCGCCCGCTGCCGCGGCCGGCTCTGGCGGCCAGAGCGGCCGAGACCACGCCGGAGAACCCGTGGCCGCTGCGGCTCCTCAACTCGAAGATCACGGACTACGTCAACCGCATGTCGCCCCTTTGGGTCGAGGGACAACTGGTCCAGATCAATCGCCGCCCGGGCGCGTCGATGGTGTTCATGACGCTTCGGGACACGGACGCGGACATGTCGATCTCTCTCGTGATCCAATCGCGGGAACTCCAGGCCTCCCGCGTGCAACTCACGGACGGCGCGCGCGTTGTGGTGCACGCGAAGCCCACATTCTGGCCGAAGCGCGGCACGCTGCAGCTCCATGCCCGGGAGATCCGGGCGGTTGGACTCGGTGATCTGCTCGCACGAATCGAGCAACTCAAACGGGTGCTCGCCGCCGAGGGGCTGTTCGCCGCCGAGCGGAAGGTGGCGCTGCCGTTCCTGCCGCGCACGGTCGGACTCATCTGCGGGCGGGATTCCAAAGCGGAGCACGATGTCGTGGTGAACGCCCGGGCCCGCTGGCCCGAGGTGCGTTTCGAGATCCGCGAGGTGGCGGTTCAGGGAGCGCACGCGGTCCAGGAGGTGACGGCGGCGATCGTCGAACTAGACGCAGATCAGAGCGTCGAGGTCATCGTCATCGCCCGCGGCGGCGGCTCGGTTGAGGACCTGCTGCCATTCTCGAACGAGCACCTCGTGCGGGTGGCCGCTGCTGCCCGAACGCCGCTCGTATCGGCGATCGGGCACGAGACCGACTCGCCACTCCTCGATCTGGTCGCGGATTACCGCGCCTCCACACCCACGGACGCCGCGAAGCGCATCGTTCCGGACGTCGCCGAGGAACGCCGCAACCTGGACCAGGCAATCGCCCGGGCGAGGGCCGCGCTCTACGCCCGGCTCCAGCGCGAGACGGCAGCCCTCGCCGCACTCCGCTCCCGCCCTGTGCTCGCCAACCCCGGCGTCGTCGTGGACCGTGAGGCGGAACGGCTCGCGGTCTCGGTCGATCAGCTCCGGCGTGCGCTCCGGGACCGTCTGGACAACGCTCACGCCGAGATCCGCCGCCTCCGCGCCCAGACCGTCGCACTCTCTCCCGCCGGCACCCTGGAACGCGGATACGCCGTTGTCCGCGACCGCGACCACCACGTGGTCCTGGACGCGAGCGCCTTCGAGGTCGGCGAGCCGTTCGAGGTGCTTCTTGCCGCCGGACGCCTCGATGCCGACGTCACCGAAATCCACACGCACACCTTCGACACAGGAGAATAGATGCCCGCGAACCAACCCGTCGAAGAGCTCAGTTACGAGCAGGCGCGCGATGAACTCGTCGAGGTCGTCCGGAGCCTCGAGACCGGCTCGGCGAGCCTGGAGGACTCTCTCCGGCTCTGGGAGCGCGGGGAAAGCCTCGCCGCCCGCTGCCAGGAGTACCTGGACGGTGCGCGCAAGCGCCTCGACGCCGTCACCGGACGAACCACGCAGGCCGCGGACCCGGTCACCCCGAATCCCTAGTCCAGCATCTCCGTCACCAGGGCCGCGATCGCAGAGCGCTCGGCGCGCGTGAACGTCACGTGTGCGAACAGGTCGTTGCCTTTGAGCGCCTCGATTACCGCGACCACGCCGTCGTGACGGCCGACCCGCAGGTTGTCCCGCTGCGCGATGTCATGCGTGAGGACCACCTTCGAGTTCTGGCCGATGCGCGAGAGCACGGTCAGCAGGACGTTGCGTTCGAGTGACTGCGCCTCGTCCACGATCACGAAAGCATCGTGAAACGAGCGCCCGCGGATGTGCGTCAACGGCAGAACCTCGAGCAGGCCACGGGCCATGATCTCGTCGATGACATCCTGGCGGACCACGGAACTGAGCGTGTCGAACACGGCCTCGGCCCACGGGTTCATCTTGTCGAGTTCGGTGCCGGGCAGGAAGCCGAGTTCCTGGCCTCCCACCGCGAAGAGTGGACGGAAGACGATCACCTTCCTGTGCTCGTTCCGCTCCATGGCTGCCTCGAGACCGGCGCAGAGGGCGAGTGCGGACTTCCCCGTTCCCGCACGTCCTCCGAGCGAGACGATCCCGATGTCCGGATCGAGGAGATGGTCGATCGCCACGCGCTGCTCCGCCGAACGCCCGCGGATCCCGAATACCTCCCGGTCGCCGCGAACGAGGGTGACGCGCCCGTCGCGGGTGACACGCCCGAGCGCCGAGCCACGCGGCGAGTGCATCACGACGCCTGTGTGCACGGGCTGCTGCGGCAACACGCCAGGCGTCACGAGGTCCTCGATGACGATGCCGTGATCGCTCCAGAGCGAGCTCATCTCCGTGTCGGTCAGCTCTGCGTACACCATGCCGGTGTACCCGGACTCCACCACCTGCTGCGCCCGGTACTCCTCGGCGTTGATGCCCAGGGCCGCTGCCTTCACGCGCATCGGCAGGTCCTTCGAGACCACCGTCACGTTCTCGCCCTCCGCTGCAAGGTTCGCGGCGACGGCGAGAATCCGTGTGTCGTTGTCCCCGAGCCTCATTCCGCTCGGGAGTGCCGAATCGTTCGCGTGGTTGAGCTCCACCCGCACGTTGCCGCCCTCTCCGCCCACCGGGATCGGGCAGTCGAGCCGGCCGTGAGTCGCGCGCATGTCGTCGAGCATGCGGAGCGCGGAACGCGCGTAGTACCCGAGTTCGCTGTGGTGCCGCTTCGCCTCGAGTTCGGTGATCACCACAACGGGAAGAACCACGTTGTGTTCCGCGAAACGCAGGAACGCGGCCGGGTCGCTCAGGAGGACCGACGTGTCCAGAACGTAGGTCCTCAAATCCGTGCCGGTGCCGGCGGGCGCCTTCATGACCTCGTCGGTCGTGCTTTGGAACGTCACGAGTTCCTCCTAGTGGCGCCGCAGCGCCGTGGGCGTTGTGGACAGTCACCACGCTACGTCCTCTGTGGCATGGCTCACGCCCCGGCACGCCCGGTTCACAGAACCTCGCGACGTCGACACCGATGGACACGAGTCCGGACAGTCCGCATGACATGGCGATAATGGGGCAATACGGACGAGAGGGAAACACATGGCCACGACCGGGCGGCTACGCGGCACCATCCACCTGCCCGCGGACAAGTCCATCGCCCACCGCGCGCTCCTCTTCAACGCGATGGGTCACGGTGGCGCGCGTGTCCAGATGCACGCACCGGGCGAGGACGTCCGCACCACCGCCGCCGCGCTCGCCACCCTCGGTCTCGTCGAGGTCGACGGCGACGGCGAGACCGTTGCCTACCGCGTCACCGGCGGCGGCACGCCGAAGGGTGCCCGACTCCCCGGCACGGACGAGATTCGAATCGACTGCGGCAACTCCGGCACTTTGATGCGGCTGCTCGCGGGCGCCGCCACCACGCGCCCGGGCCGCACCGTCCTGACCGGGGACGAGTCCCTCTCCTCCCGCCCCATGGAGCGCGTCGCGGAGCCGCTTCGGTCCATCGGCGCGTCCATCGCCACCACGGACGGACATCCGCCCGTCGTCATCGACGGCGGAGTCACCCTGCAGCCCGGCCACCACGTGCTTCGCGTCGCTTCTGCCCAGGTCCTCGGCGCCATCATCCTCGCCTCGTTGCCCACGCCCGGCCTGACCGAGATCACGGTGCCCGGGGCCACGCGCGATCACACGGAGCGGATGCTCGCGTGGCTCGGCGCCCACATCGTGCGTGACGGTTACACCACGCGCCTGACGGGCCCGGCGGCATGGGAGCCGCGGGACATCACTGTCCCCGCGGACCCCTCGGCGGCCGCGTTCTGGCTGGTCGCGGGAACTGTCCACCCCGACGCGGAGATCACGATCCCCCACGTCGGCCTCAATCCGACCCGGCTCGGCGTGGTTCGGGTCCTCGAACGGATGGGTGCGCAGATCGAGACGCGGCCCTCCGAGACGCACGGACCGGAACCGGCGGGAGACCTCGCCGTCCGGTCCGCGGGCAACCTGCGCGCCGTCGACCTCGGATCGGACGATGTCGCGGACGTGATCGACGAACTCCCGGTGCTCGCCGTAGCGATGGCCGCCGCTACCGGCACGTCAACAGTGAGCGGCGCGGGTGAACTGCGGGTGAAGGAGTCGGACCGGATCCGCCTCGTCGTCGATGGGCTGCAGGCCATGGGCGTGGACGCCACGGAGACCGCGGACGGCTGGCGGATCACGGGCGGTGCGCTTCGCGCCTCGCTCCGCTCACGGCAGCCGCACCAGGACCCCGCAATCATCCGGACCTCCGGCGACCACCGGATCGCGATGGCGTTCGCGATCGCGAACCTGACCGGCGTCGGGACGCGCGGCGCCGTCGTCGACGACCCGGCGTGCGCGGCCGTCTCCTACCCCGCCTTCTGGCAGGACCTGGAGTCACTCTCGTGAGGACTTTCACCCTCTTCGGGCACGGCATCGCCTACACCGCGTCGCCCGCGATCCAGCACGCCGCGCTGGCCGAACTCGGGCTCCCGCACCGCTACGAAGTGGCCGACATCCCGCCGAGCGAGTTCGCGGCCGCGGTGGGCCGGCTTCGCGGTGAGAGCGGCGGCGCGAACGTGACGATCCCGTACAAGAAGGAGGCGGCCCTTCTTGTCGACGAAACCAGCGAGGACGCGGAACTGATGCGCGCCGTCAACACGATCGTCGTCGACGGCGAACGGCTGATCGGCCACAACACCGACCTGCCCGCCATCGAGGACGAACTGCGCGGACTGCTCCCCACCGGTGCGAGTCACGCGGTGGTCATCGGGGCCGGCGGCGCCTCGCGAGCGGTCCAGACCGCACTCTACCGATTCGACGCCGCCGTCACGGTGGTGCAGCGGCGCGACGGATCGCTCGACCGGATCGGCGAGTTCCTCACGAACGCCGATCTTGTGGTGAACGCCACCCCGCTCGGCATGAAGAGCGGCGAGTTCCCCTTCGATCCCGGGCTCCTGCGGCAGGACCTCGCGGTCTTCGATCTGATCTACCGCCCGGATCCGACCGGGCTGGTTGCGGCAGCGCGTGCGGCCGGCGCCGAGGCACGCTCGGGAAGTGGGATGCTGATCGGGCAGGCGTGGCGCTCGCTGGCGCTCTGGCTCGAGCGAGACGGGATCGCGGTCGGGCCCGAACTGGCCGCGCCGATGGCAGCGGCGTTGCGCAGAGAACTGGGAGGAAGCCGTGTCTGACTTGGTCCTGGTAGGACTTCCGGGCGCCGGGAAAACCGTGGTCGGGCGGCGCCTCGCCCGTATGACCCAGCGAAGATTCGTCGATCTCGACGAGGTGTTCAAGGAGCGCACCGGCACCGACCCCGGGGCGTTCATCGAGCAGCGCGGCGAGGACGAGTTCCGCCGCATCGAGGCAGAGATCTCGCGGGAGGCGGCGCAACTCACGGACACGGTGATCGCGACGGGCGGCGGTGCGATCGTCGACCCGATTTCGCGGTGGGAGTTGTGGAACGCCGGTCCAGTGGTCTGGCTCGATTCCGACGACGAGGTGCTCGCCGCCCGCATCGCCCGCGGCGCGCCGCGCCCACTCACTCCGGACGTCGGCTCGCTGCGGCAGCGCCGCGCGGAGCGCACACCCTTCTACGCCGCCGCCGACCTGCGGGTCACGGATCACCCGTCCCCGGGTCAGGCTGCGCGGCAGATCTCGGAGTGGGAGAGCCGCCACCGCGGCGTGGCCTCCGGCACCCGGACTCTCGTGGACACGACCGTACGGCGCGATCACCCCATGGGGCCGCGGGACGCCCGCATCATGCTGGGAAACGGGTTCGACTCCGGCACTCTGGCGGGCCTCGTTGAGACCTATTCGACCGGGACACCCGTCGTCGTCGTCGACGAAAACGTGGCCGAACTCCAGCCCGATCTCGTGCGCGGCTTCCCGGCGGGGCGGCAACTCATCATCGACGCCGGCGAGCGCAACAAGACGCTGCGCTCGGCGGAGGCGATGCTCGAGTTCGCCTCGGAGCGGCGCGCCGAGCGGCGTGACGCGTGGGTCGCGATCGGCGGGGGCACCACGGGAGACCTTGTCGGCACTGCCGCGGCCCTGTACATGCGTGGCGCGCCGCTCGTCCAGGTCCCGACCACCTGGCTCGCCATGGCGGATGCCGCGATCGGCGGGAAGGTGGGGGTGGACCTCGCGGCAGCGAAGAACTCGGCGGGCGCGTTCTGGCCCCCGGTTGCCGTCGTCGCCGACATGCGCGCGATCGACACACTCCCGTGGGAACGCCGCCTCGACGGCATGGCCGAGTGCCTGAAGTCCGGCGTCATCGGTGATCCGTGGCTCTGGGACGTCGTCACGAGGCGCGGGGTCTCCTCCATGGCGACCGGCGAGGACGCGGATCTTGCTGCCCGGTACGCGATCATCGAGCGGAGCGCGTTGCTGAAGCTCCGGGTGGCGGATCGCGATCCGTTCGAGGCCGGCGAGCGCCGCAGCCTCAACCTCGGCCACACCATTGGGCACGCGCTCGAGATCGAGTCCGGTTACACGCTCCCGCACGGCCGGGCGGTGGTGCTCGGCCTGCGCGCCGTCGCACACATCGCCCTCGGCCGCGGGGCGCCGCGCGAACTCGCTGCCGAGATCGACGAGGTCGTCGCCACCCTCGGCTTCGCCACACACCGCAGCTTCGACCCGGCAGCGGTCACCCGCGCGCTCTCGGGCGACAAGAAGTCCGAGGCAGGACGGATCCGGTGGATCCTCCCCCTCGCCATCGGTGAAGTCATCGAGGCGAACGACGTCACGGAGGACGAGGTGTCCGCCGCCCTGGAGCACATCCAGTTGCGGGACTGAAGGGCTTCTACCGTCCGAGACGCCGCTCGCGCTGGCCGTAGTCGCGCAGCGCACGAAAGAAATCCACCCGCCGGAAGTCCGGCCAGTAGGTCTCGCAGAAGTAGAACTCGGAGTGGACCGACTGCCACAGCAGGAACCCGGATAGCCGCTGCTCACCGGAGGTGCGGATCACGAGATCGGGATCGGGCTGGCCGGCGGTGTAGAGGTGGTCGGCGATATCGTCGAGGGTGAGCGTCTGTGCCACTTCCTCGAGGGAGAAACCGTCCTTCTCCCGGTCGAGGAGCAGCGCGCGAACCGCGTCGGTAATCTCGTGGCGGCCCCCGTACCCGACCGCGATGTTCACGTTGAGTCCGTCCTTGACCGCGGCCGCATTTCGCTCGGCGGCGGCACGGAGACGGTCCGCGTAATCGCCGGGCAGGAGGTCGAGGTCTCCCACGAGGCAGATTCTCCACCGCCCGTCATCCGCTAGAGCCTCAACCGTGGCGGCAATGATGTCAAGCAGGTCCGCGACTTCCTCGGGATCGCGCCCGAGGTTGTCGGTCGAGAGCATCCACAGGGTCACTCTCTCGATCCGCGCATCGGCCGACCACGTAAGGAACTCCGTGATCTTGTCCGCACCTTTGCGGTGGCCCTGGGCGGGCGACGCCCCCACGGACTTTGCCCAGCGGCGGTTGCCGTCGAGCATGACGGCGATGTGGGCGGGCAGCCTGGTCTTTTCGAGACCTCGCGCGAGCCTGCGTTCGTAGAGGTCGTACAGCAGATTCGCACCCACAACCGCTCGCTCTCGTTCCGTCCGCCATCCAAGTGAAACGGTACCAACGGGCGGATGACCTGCGGGAGCACCTCGCCGCCCGGTAACCGATACGTGGCGAATTTCAGTTCACACCGCAACGGTATTGCGCCATCGCACAGCCTCCGTTACCGTAACTTACGGAACCGTAGGTTCGGCCTGCGCCCACTACCTGGAAGGCCCACGATGACCCACTCGAACGCAGCGGACTCGCACCCGCACCATCCGCGGGCGGGGCAGGATGACCGCCTCAAGGACACACTGGCCCGGACGGCCGGCGAGCTCGGCCAGGCCGCCGCGGACCAGGTGCGAAACGCCGCCGATCAGGTCGGCCGCACCGCCACCCGTGCCGTTCAGGCTGTCAAGCCGCGCCTGCGCGGCTGGATCCACACCGTCACCGCCCCGCTCAGCCTGATCGCCGGCATCGTACTGGTGGCCCTGACACCGGCGGAGGTCAGATGGGCTTCGGTGGTTTTCGCCATCTCGGGATTCGTGCTCTTCACGATGTCTGCCGTCTATCACCGCGGCACGTGGTCGCCCCGCGTGACCACCGCGCTCCGCAAACTCGACCACTCCAACGTGTTCCTGCTGATCGCAGGGACATATACGCCGCTCTCGGTGGTCCTGCTCGAGGATCCACACCGGACTGTGGTACTCGCGATCGCGTGGGGCGGCGCGCTCGCGGGAATCCTGCTGAAGTTCGTGTGGATCGGCGCACCGCGGTGGCTGTACGTTCCCATCTACATCGCGCTGGGATGGATGGCGGTCTGGTTCCTCCCGGAGTTCTGGAAGGCGGGCGGCGCTGCTCTCGTCTGGCTGGTTATCGCCGGCGGCATCGCATACACGCTGGGCGCAATCGCCTACGCATTCAAACGCCCGAATCCCTTCCCGGAGTGGTTCGGCTTCCACGAGATCTTCCATGTCGGCACTGTGCTCGGCTGGGGTTCGCACTACGCCGCGGTGCTCATCGCAGTTCTCACGCTCGCCTGACAGGCGGCGCTCTCACCCGGCGGTGCCATCACCTTTGCGGACCGAATCCGCGGAGTCCGGCTCGGCAGCATCGGCTGCCCGCAGCGCCCCGGGAGTAGGCCCGTACAACTCCTCCTCGCGCTCGGAGGCGCGGTGGTTCGCTTTCCGGATGTGACGCGTCATGGACATGACCAGCAGCCACAGCGCAATGCCCAGGACGGCGATCAGGATGAAGCCCTCGATCCCCGGCGAGACAACCCAGGGGTCGTCCAGATCCACGGCCGGGCCGGGCGTCGGCGTCGCCGCCATGATCGGACCAAGGAACCACATGGGAATCATCCTTACCTATTGATCCGGCACGTGCGTGCCGGAGCCGGGAGGCCGGCGGGGTCAATCGTCCTCGATGCCCTCGAAGAGTGACTCCTCGAGTTCGCGGGTCGGCACGGCCGCGCGCGCCAACTCGAACTCCTCCCACGGCCACAGCTCCCGCTCGAGATCGCGCGGCATCAGGAAGAAGAACCCATCCGGATCGATCTGGGTCGCGTGCGCCCGCAGCGCGTCGTCACGCTGCGGGAACCAATCGGCCACGTCGATCCGCGCGGTCACGGGGCGCTCATGCCACTCGCCGTCGAGCCGATCTCCGAACGGAGACTCGATCCCACGCTCCACCAGCGCCTGGTGGAAAGCGAGCAGTCGCCTCCGCGAGAAGGAGACGTCGTAGTAGACCTTGGAGACCTCCCACGGCTCGCCGAGGCCGGGGCGGTAACCCGGGTCCGCCGCCGCATCGAGGGCCGCCATCGTGACGCGGTGGGTCATGATGTGGTCGGGGTGCGGGTAGCCGCCCTCCTCGTTGTACGTCACGACGACGTGGGGCCGGTAGCTCCGCAGCTCCGCCACAAGCACGGGAACAGTGACGCCGAGAGGCAAGGCCGCGAAGCTCCCATCGGGCACGGGCGGCGGCGGATCGCCCTCGGGGAGCCCTGAGTCGATGAAGCCGAGCCACGTGTGTTCCGCGCCGATCGCGGCGATCGCCCGGTCCATCTCCTGCCTGCGGACCTCCGGCATCCGGGAGGTGAGGGAAGAGTCACCCACGAGTCTCGGATTGAGGATGCTGCCGCGCTCGCCTCCGGTGCAGGTGACGATGCGAACTCGGTGACCCTCCGCCACGTACTTCGCTACTGTCGCGGCACCCTTCGATGCCTCGTCGTCCGGATGCGCGTGGACCGACATCAGCCGCATGGGTCTCCATTCTGAAGAATTGGGGGCCACCACATTATGGTGCCCACCCGCACGCCGGGCCAGCCGGCACCTCGCTCCGCCCGCGGCGAGGAGACCTGTCAGAATGGGCCCATGCCCGACCTCACCGACGCCGAATACCTGCGGGCACGCTACGGCGCGAAGACCATGGATCGGCGAACCATCTGGATCGTGGCGAGCGTTCTCGCCGTCGTCGCCGCGATTTGGATCATCTGGCAGGTGACGGCGCTCGGACGCCCGACTGCCTCCGCGGAACCGGTTGCGCTGAATATCGTCTCCGACTCCCAGATCGAGGTGACCTACAACCTCACCGCCCCAATCGGATCCACCGTGACCTGCACCGTCACCGCGTACTCCGACTCCTTCACCGAGGTCGGCGTCCGTCAGGTGACCGTGGGACCGACAGACCGGGAAACGACGGCAGTCACTACCTCCCTGGCGACAATCCAACTCGCGTCCGGGGCGGATGTGAATGGCTGTTTCTTCGCTGAATAGAGGCGCTTGCTATAATCGTGGCTTCCTGGGTTCGAACTCGTCGGACCCGGTTATTCGTATTGGGGGAAGGAGTTGACGTGGCAGAGACGTGGTTGACGCAGGACGCATACGACCGGCTCAAAGCAGAGCTGGATAGCCTCACGACCGTGGGGCGCACCGAGCTGGCCAAGAGAATCGACGCCGCGCGCGACGAGGGAGATCTGAAGGAGAACAGCGGCTACCACGCGGCGCGTGAGGAGCAGGGCAAGCAGGAGGGCCGGATCCTCCAGCTGACGGAGTTGCTGCGCTCGGCCAAGATCGGCGAACCGCCGCCGGACGATGGAATCGTCGAGCCGGGCATGGTGGTCAAGGCGAACTTCGGCGGGAAGAAGCGCACATTCCTCGTCGGCTCGCGCGAGGGCGCATTCGGCCTCGACATCGATGTGTACTCGGAGAGTTCCCCGCTCGGCCAGTCGATCATCGGCCACAAGGCGGGCGAAACCACCACTTTCACCGCCCCCAACGGCAAGACCTTCGATGTCGAGATCCTCGAGGTCACGCCTTTCGACGCCTCGCTCTGACACGCTGAGGCGCTTGCGGCGGACGTCACGACGACGTCGTGCGTGGCTTCCGCCGCAAGCGGTCCCAGAGCCGTCGGCCGCCTGATCCGGCTGACTCGGAATGGCCTGGCGTCGCCGCGTGAGGCGATTCCGGCTGCTCGGGGACGGCGCCTTCGTCTCCGGTATCCATTCGCGACTCAAGGGCGTCGAGTTCGGCAGCCTCGTCCTCGTCGATCACGTTCGCGATATCGCGGGCGATCTGCAACTCGTCCTTGGATGCGTGCACGAAGTCCTCGTCGCGGGAGCCGTCGGTCGACTCGGCGGCGGGGTAACCGTAGGAGGCGCGGATCTGATCGCCGAGCGTTCCCGGTGGTCCGCCAGGCCGGTCGGCATCCGTGGCGAGGCGGGGGTACTTGTCATGACCTGAGAGATACAACAAGAACGTATTCACGACCGCCATGAGGGGCACAGCGAACACGGCTCCGGCGATTCCCGCGATGTAAGTGCCTGCCGCAACACCCAGGAGTACAGCGACGGGGTGCAGCGAGACGGTCGAGCCCATGATGAACGGCTGCAGCAGGTTGGACTCGATCTGCTGCACGGCGAGTACGACGATCAGGAGGATCACCGCAGTGGCGAAGCCCCGGTCGACCAACGCGACCAGGCACGCAATGGCCCCGGAAAGGAACGCTCCCACCATCGGAATGAACGAGAACAGGAACACGAGCACGCCGATCGGCAACCAGAGCTGCACCCCCAGGAAGAAGGCGCCGCCCGCGATACCGACGGCGTCGACAAGGGCGACGAGAACCTGTGCCCTCACGTAGCCGCTGAGAGTGAAGTAGCTTCGGATCGACGCCTCGTGGGTCGGAACCCGCCACGTGGTCGGCAGCAGGCGGATGAACCACACCCAGATCTTGCGTCCGTCCATGAGGAAGAACACCCCCATGAAGATGACCAGGAAGATCCCTGCGCCGATGTTCACGAGCGACGACGTCGCCGAGACGGCGCCGGAAGCCAAAGTGCCGAGGTTCTCCTGGACCACACTCTGAAGCTCGTTCCACCAGGCTTCGAGCTGATCCTGCTGAATGTTGAACGGACCGTCGGCCGCCCAATCGAGCAGGGCCTCGAATCCGGCAATCGCCTGGTCACGAAGGCGGACAAACCCCATTCCGATCTGACGGCCGGCGAAAACCATCAGGGCCAGCACCGCCGCGATGAACACCACGACCGTGGTGACCGCCGCCAGTGCCCGCGGGAAACGGAGCTTCTTCCTCAGGAAACCCGAAGCGGGCTCGAGCGCGACGGTCAGGATGACCGCGATGAGTGCCGGAATCACGATCATCTGCAACTGGACGAGGAGGGCTCCGATCACGATGGCGACCGCCGCGATGAGCAGCGCCCTCCATGACCAGGCCGCCATCACGCGGATATTCCAGGGCACCTCGATCTCGGGGGCATTCTTGGACCGGGCGATGAGGTGGATCTCATCCTCGCCGTGCGGCCTGGCGGCAGGCGTGTCCGCCTCGCGTGCGCGTAGGCTCTCGACGCGATCGCGCAACCGGATACGTTCGCCGTCCTCGTGGGGCTTGTTCTGCGTCATGGGTTCCTGGTTCTCATAGTTCTGCCTTCATGGCAGTGTGGATTCCGTCAGCCTAATTACAGAGTGACCCTCGCGGAAACTATCTCAAGGAGCAAGTATGCCGCCGATTCAGCCGATGAGACCGGACCACTCCCCCGCCAACGTGCACGAGGATGGTCAGCCGGGCGATACGGATGTCATCTACCTCGCGGCGGGCTGCTTCTGGGGCGTCGAAGAGATCATGTGGGAGCGCCCCGACGTGCTGACCACCGCCGTGGGTTACATGGGCGGCACCACTCCCCGGCCCTCGTACGAGCAGGTGTGTACCGGTGCCACCGGTCACGCCGAGACCGTTCGGGTCGAGTACGACCCTGAAACCGCCGACGTCGCGGACATACTCCAGGAGTTCTGGGAGTCACACGATCCGACCACCCGCGACCGGCAGGGCAACGACATCGGCAGCCAGTACCGCTCGGCCGTCTTCGTCACGAACGACACGCAACTCAACGAAGCGCTCGCAACGCGCAAGATCTACCAGGACGCACTGGATGACGCCGGGATCGGCCAGATCGTCACCGAGATCATGCCCGCCGACCAGGCCGGGCCGTTCTACTACGCGGAGGAGTACCACCAGCAGTACCTGCGTAAGAATCCGCACGGCTACCGCTGCCATGCCAGGACCGGAGTCCCTTTCCCTGACCTGAACGAGAGGTAACACCCGGGCAGAAACGCCGGTCCGTTAGGGGGAAGCTCAGGAGCACGAGGAAGGGCCCCTCGGGAGTCTCCGAGGGGCCCCGATTGATCACGTGGATCAACCAGTCCTGAGATCAGACCGCCTTGGCGACTTCGGTCTCGCTGACGCAGGCGGGAACGATGCCCTCGAGCACCGCGGCGTCCACTGCCGTGGCCGCATCTTCAGTGCCCATCTTCATGCACAGCGCCACCTCATTGATGAGCGGCTGGCTGGCGTCCCGCAGCAGGTCCTTCTCCGCGAGCGAGAGCCCCTTGTCGTTCTGGCGGCGCGTCAGGTCGCGGACCATTCCTGCGATCTTGAACATGTCACCCGAGCGAAGCAGCTGGAGTTCGGCCTTGATGCGCCGCGACCAGCCGGTCTCCTGCGCAGCCGATTCCGCCGTGAGAATCTCGAAGATGCGGACCAGTTCTTCGCCGTCGAGAAGTTCGCGCACACCGATCTCCTCGACTCGATCGACTGGAATGCCGACCACCATGCCGGTGCCCTTGATCTCCAGACGGGCATAGCGCATGACTTCTCCCTTGACGGTCCTCTCAGTGAATCCGGTGACCCGGGCGGGACCGTGGTGGGGATGCGCGACAACCTGACCTTGGAGAAGCTCCACAAACACCTCTATCCTCGATGTCCGACGGGCGGGACCGCGCGTGATTCTCCCACTTCCGTTGCGAGGGCGCACAGTTGCCGCCCATCCGGGAGGGCGGCGCCGTCAGTTCGACTTGCCTATTGTCTCACGAATCGGACATATGTGGCGCAAAGAGTGTGTTATATCGCACTTGGCGAACCAGAGGGCGCGACCGATTGGTCGCGCTCCGCGGCGTTTCAGCATGTGCGGGGCCTCAGTGCGTTTCGTCGTCGTCGGCCTTGGTCTCGTGGATCGTGCCCGGATCGTGGTGCGCCGGACCATATATGGCGTAGAGACGCATGTCCTCGTCGCCGGTGTTGGTGACGTTGTGCCACACGCCGGCAGGCACGAAGATCGCCCAGTCGTCCTCGACCTCTTCGTCGAAAGTCAGTTCGTCCTCGCTCGGGCCCATCTGGCAGCGGCCCTTGCCCTGCTCGAGGCGCAGGAACTGATCGTTCTCCATGTGCACCTCCAGGCCGATGTCGTCTCCCGGCGGAATCGACATGAGCGTCAGCTGCAGGTGGGTGCCCGTCCAATGCGTTGTCCGGTAGTTCGAATTCTCGGTCGTGACCTTTTCGATGTCGACGACGTGCGGCTTCGGACCGTAGTCATTCGTGTCCATTCTCACTCCTTCGTAGATTCAACGTTCATCGTACGCGTGCGAGTTCCCGGCAGTGCGGGGTTACCACGTGGTTCGCCGGACGGCGAAAACCGGTGCCGCGCTCAGTGGGGCTAGCGAACGTCGATGACGTCGACGACGAATACAAGAGTGTCCTGGCCGCCGATGCGTGCCTGCGGCACCCCGCGCGAACCGTAGCCGTACCGCGGCGGGATTGTGAGAAGGACCCGCGCGCCCACCTGCTGACCGACAAGGCCGTGGTCCCAGCCTTTGATGACCATTCCGCGGCCGATCGGGAACGTCAGCGGCTGACCGCGATCGTAGGAGTTGTCGAAGACGTGACCATTCCAGATCTGGCCGAGATAGTTGACCTCGATCTCGCGACCCGGTTCGATGACGACGCCGTGGCCCGGGCGGAGCACGTGAATTTGTAGTCCGTTCGGCGCCGCATCCTGGGGAAATGAAATCGTGGGCTTCGTACCGAACTCCCCGCGAACCTCTGGCAGGACCACCGCCGTCATTACTCCCCTTAAAACTGAGATCGGCTCAGAACCGGTGTGAATCTACAAAAAAGGATAGCCCGGGCGGCCGGTAAACCGGCCACCCGGACTGGTTGGGTGGGTCACATTCCCCTTCCGGGGAGTGAATTCACCGAAGAAAAACGGCTCAGTCGTTCGCGAACAGGAGGAGCAGGATACGCAGGATCTCGATGTACATCCACACGAGTGTCACGGTGATTCCGAACGCCGCGGTCCACGCGAAGCGGCTCGGAACGCCGGCGCGGACACCCTTCTCGATGTCGTCGAAGTCGGCGATGAGCGACATCGACGCGATGATCACCGCGATGAACCCGATCCCGAGTCCGATCGCAATCCCGCCCGCCTCGATCGACCGGATACCGAACATACCCGATGGCACGAACAGGACGACCGCGAGGTTGACGAGACAGAAGATCAGGTAGGAAACCAGCGCGAGCCGCAGCACGCTGCGGAAACGCTGGGTCACCTTCACGAGCCCCGAACGGTAGAGGAACAGGCAGACGGCCGCCACGATGAAGGTCGCGAACACGGCCTGAGGCACGACGCCGGGAACCCAGGCGTTCGCCCAGAAGGAGATCGCGCCGAGGAACGCGCCCTCGAACAGCGCGTACGTCATGATGAGCGGGACCGACGGTTCCCTGCGGAACGCGTTGACAAGCCCGAACACCAAGCCGCCGATCAGCCCACCGATCCACAGCGGCATCACCAGCTGCGGCTGCGCGCTCGATAACCCTGCCGCCGCGACGGCGGTAACGGCCACCACGCCGACCAGGGTGCCCGTCTTCACCACGACGTCGTCGACTGTCATCCGTCCGATGTCGGCATTGGTGGGCGACGGCATGCGGTACGCGGCCTCCGCGTCGTAGCCCTGCTGCTGGGGCGGATAACCGGCAGGAGCCTGGTCGTAGCCATAGTGGTAGCCGGAGGAGGGCTGCTGTGTGGTGTGGGCGCTCCGCCCCTGACCGGGCTGGTGCCCGGGGTGGACGGGATAGCCCGCCGGGGTCTTTGCGCCCTGATCGTTGAAGGCGCGGGTAAGGACAGGGTTGGACATCGGCAGTCTCCTGGGAGTTCTGGAACGCTCCCAATGGTAATTGGACTCGGCCCACCGGGTCGAGGACGGGTGGCCAAGCGCACCCGTTAGCGTTGGGACCATGTCACCGCCCGCGTCCTCCCAGACCCCCCAACGCGGGTGGCTCGCGACCGTCAACGCGTCGCATCCACGCCTCATCGACCTTGGCGTGGCACTGCTGTGGGCATTGAACTACGGCGTCTCGTACATCTTCGTGGAGCCCGAGACCACGTCCCGAGGGACCTTCCTCCTCTGGCCCGTCCTCGCGGCCGCGATCCTCCTGAGGCGGCGGGGCGCAATCCTCTCGGCCCTCATCGTGCTCCTCGCCCCGCCGATCGTCCGGTTCGTCGAGTTCGGCACGCTTCCCGACGGCGTCCTCCTGGACGCCGCGCCGACTCTGAGCGAACCGGGGCCATTTGTCGACATCATCGCCGTCGCCATCGTCGTCTACACGATCGCCGCTTCCCGTCGGATCATCGAGGCTCTGGCCTGGGGAACTCTCGCCGCTGTCGTCGTCGCGGGCACCACCGCGCTGTGGGGCATCGAGGAGACCCGCCTCGGTGACGCGATCTTCCTGGAACTGCTGCTCGTCGTCGCCCTGTTGATCGGCCTGAACGTCCGTTCGAACCGGAAGAGGATCGAGGCCTACGAACAGAGGGCGCAACAACTCGAGCTGGAACGCGACCAGCGCGAGCAACTCGCCGTCTCCCATGAGCGCACGCGCATCGCCCGCGAGATGCACGACGTCGTCGCGCACTCCCTCACCGTCATGGTCACCCTCGCGGAGGGTGCCCTGGCCTCCCTCGACCGTAACCCGGACGGCGCGCGCCGCGCCATCGAGGAGCTTGGGAACGCGGGCAGGTCCGCGCTCGCGGACGCGCGCCGCCTGGTCGGCGTGCTTCGCGACGACGAGGGGGCGGACCCCGCCGACGCCGCCCGGACACGCACCGCGGCGTCGGCTCTACCCGAGCTCTTCGCCCCTCAGCCGACCACGGCAGACTTCCGCGAGCTGATTGAGAAATACCGCTCGACCGGTCTGCCTGTCACCCTCGAGGAGTCGGGGCCGCCGCTTCCCAACGACGCCGGCTTCCACCTGGCCGTGTACCGGATCGTTCAGGAAGCGCTCACCAATGTCCTCCGGCACGCACCGAATTCGCCGAGAATCGACGTCGCCATCTCTCGATCACGTGACACTGTTGTCATCGAGGTCGAGAATGACGCGGCGCCCGGGGGTATCGCACCGGGGCAACAGGGCAAGGGACTTATCGGCATGCGGGAACGAGCTGCCGTCTACGGCGGTTCCGTCGAGGCGGGTGAGACTGAGATCGGCTGGCGGGTGCGCGCCAGGCTCTACTGGAGGGAGGACGGGTGAGCGGCACGATCTCGGTGCTGATCGTCGATGACCAGGCGCTGCTCCGCATGGGGTTCCGCCTGATGCTCGAGGGTGAAGTGGGACTCGTGGTGGTCGGGGAGGCCTCGGACGGCGCGACCGCAGTGCGGATGGTTGAGGCGCTCCGCCCGGACGTCGTCCTTATGGACGTGAGGATGCCCGGCATGAACGGCATCGAAGCCACCGGCGAGATCGTGCGGCGCCACCCCGAAACGAAGGTCCTGATACTCACCACGTTCGATCTGGACGAATACGCCTTCGCCGGGTTGCGAGCAGGCGCGAGCGGTTTCCTTCTCAAGGACGCCAAGCCTGCGGACCTCGTCTCGGCCATCAGGACGGTCGCCGCGGGGGACGCCGTCGTCTCGGGACGTATCACGCGGGCGCTGCTCGAGATGTTCTCCTCACGGCTGCCGGAGGTCAACGAACAGAGAATGCCGGCACCGGACGAAAAGCTGGCGAGCCTCACGGCCCGCGAGCGGGAGGTCCTGACCCTGGTGGCGCGCGCCATGTCGAACGCGGAGATCGCCGAGGCGCTCTTCGTCTCCGAGGCGACCGTGAAGACGCATGTCGGGAATCTGCTCGCGAAACTGGGCCTGCGCGACCGTGTTCAGGCAGTGGTCTTCGCCTACGAGTCGGGGATCGTCAAGCCCGCCTGAGGTGCGCCGTGCCCCCGGCGGGATTCGAACCCGCACTCTCCCGATTTTAAGTCGGGTGCCTCTGCCAGTTGGGCTACGGGGGCGTACGTGGAATCCAGCGTAGTCGGGCGGCGGGGCGGATAGCCTCTGGTCATCCTTTGATGCCACAGGTTTGCGACAGGAGGACGGCGTGACGTTCGAGTGGTGGTCAATCATCCCTTTCGTGATCATGCTGGCGGGCATCGCGGTCTTTCCGCTCGTTCCCGCAACCCAGCACCTCTGGGAACGCCGTGGACTGCAACTCGCGTTCGCCCTGATCCTCGGCGTGCCGGTGGCGCTGTGGCTGTGGCTGGGCGGTGAACAGGGCTTCGTCGTCGAGAAGCTCTGGGAGTACGTGCAGTTCATCCTCTTGCTGTTCGCGCTCTTCGTCGTCTCGGGCGGCATCTTCCTGAAGGGCGACATCGAGGCAACACCGAGGAACAACACGATCTTCCTCGCCGTCGGAGGAACACTCGCCTCCTTCATCGGCACCACGGGTGCCGCCATGCTGTTCATCCGGCCGGTGCTGAATACGAACAAGTCACGCACCAACCGTATCCACACGGTGGTGTTCCTGATTTTCATCGTCGCGAACTGCGGCGGGCTCCTCACCCCGCTCGGAGATCCGCCCCTGTTCATGGGCTTCCTCTCCGGCGTTCCGTTCACCTGGACGTTCGGGCTCTGGCCGATGTGGCTTTTCGTGAACGTCCTGCTGCTGCTGACCTACTACGCGCTCGACATGCGCCTCTATCGCGGCGAGATGCCGAGCGCCATCGTCAGGGAACGCACCATGGTTGAGCCGCTCTCGGTCCGCGGCGGGCTCAACCTCCTGTTCCTCGCCATGATCGTGGCGGCGGTCGCCACGGCGCCGTCGATCGACCTGCACGCCATGGAGGAGGGGACGGCCACGTTCGGCCAGATGATCCCGGCCCGCGAGATCATCATGCTGACTGCGGCCGCCCTCTCGTTCGGGCTCACCTCGCGGGACATCCGGTACGGCGACAACGAGTTCGAGTGGGGGCCGATCGCAGAGGTGGCGGCCCTGTTCATCGGGATTTTCCTGACGATGATGCCCGCACTGCGCTACCTCGCGCAGATCGCTCCCAGTCTTCCGCTCAACGCGCCGACCTTCTTCGCGTTCTCCGGGACGCTGTCCTCGATTCTCGACAACACCCCCACCTACCTGACGTTCTTCGAGATGGCGCGCGAACTGCCGGGCGAGCCGCGCGTCGCGGACGTGCCCGAGGCCTACCTCGTGGCGATCAGCCTGGGCTCCGTGTTCTGCGGCGCGGTCACGTACATCGGCAACGGCCCGAACTTCATGGTGAAGTCGGTGGCGGACTCGCGCGGTGTGGCGATGCCGTCCTTCGGCGGGTATGTCGGGTGGGCGATCCGCTACCTGGTCCCGATCCTGATCGCGATGGCGTTCATCTTCATCGGTGAGTCCTGGTGGTCCAAGGCAATCGGGATCGCGCTCGCGGTGTTCCTGGTGGCACGCAATCTGATCTTCCTCCGGAGGGCCTACGAGTCGTCACCCGTGGGGGTTTGACCGCGCCCGCCGGTCAAACCATCCGGGCCTCCGGTCGCTTCCTCCGGTCGCTTCATCGCGAACCCCCGGTCATTTCATCGCGAGCGAGAGCGCGACGCCGTC
The DNA here is from genome assembly GCA_035647855.1 of Actinomycetaceae bacterium. GTDB lineage: Bacteria > Actinomycetota > Actinomycetes > Actinomycetales > Actinomycetaceae > JAAZBW01. Next base: position 23,751 of record DASRMP010000001.1, read on the forward strand.
GAGAATATCGTGCTCAGAGGTGACGGCCGTGCCCAGTTCCCGCCCGTCCTGCCGTACTTCGCGGACCACCCGATCGAGCACCTGCGACCACACCAGCCCGCCCGATCCGATGACATCCACTCGGCCGGGATGAAGATGGCCACGGGTGGCACGTTCGGCAGCGGGGACGCTCAGGAACCAGTCGCAGGCCCGCAGGTGGGCGGTGATCTCGAGTTCGACGCCGTCGATCGCATCGCGGTCGTAGGCTTCCAGGCCAAGCACCTCCGCCGTGATCGAAGTGATCGTCCCCGCGACGCCCACGATGGTTCGTGTCCTGCCGAGTCCCACGGTGCGGTCGGCCTCGTCGAGGTTGTTTTCCACGTCCGCGCGTGCGGCCGCAATCTCTGCCTCAGTGGGCGGGTCCGAGTGCAGGTGGCGTTCCCGCATCCGAACCGAGCCGACATCGAGCGACTGCTGGGCGATCACCTGCCCGCCGGCGCCGAGCACGAGTTCGGTCGAGCCTCCGCCGATGTCCACCACGAGGATCGGCTCGGCGGCTCCGGCCACGCTGCCTGACGCACCCAGGAAGGACAGCCGTGCCTCCTCCTCGCCCGAGAGGACTTCCGGGGAGACCCCGGTCCGGTCTCGAACCCCGGCAAGGAACTCCTCGCGGTTGGACGCATCCCGCGTGGCCGATGTGGCCACGACCCGCACACGCTCGACCGCCAGCTTGCGGCACGCCTCGGCGTAATCGTCGATCACGGCGAAGGTCCGCGCCAAGGCCGCAGGAGCGAGGACCCCGGTGCGGTCCACGCCCTCGCCGAGGCGAGCGATCTCCATCCGCCGGACGACATCTCGGAGCCGTGCTCCCGCGTCATCCGCGGTGGAGTCGGCGACGAGGAGGCGGATGGAGTTCGTTCCGCAGTCGATGGCAGCTACTCGGGTCACAAGTGCCAACTTTGCCACCACCCACCGTCAGAAACGACCCGAACGCCCTGGCACCCCCGGCACTGGGACGCCCGCACCGGGGCTCGACGCCGCGTGCGGGCCTCTTGCCCGTGGCTTTCAGCCAACCGTCCAGTGAATGCGGCATCCTCAGCCTGGAATGAGCCCCCCGACGGTGAAGAACGGGACTACTGTAGGCGTTTCGCCCCTGCGGAGCGGTTCCCGCCCCGTTGAGGGGCAGATTTCGTTTCTCTTGGCCCGTTCGCGGCCCCTTTGAACCGGCGGAATCGTCTACTGTAGGCGTTTGGCTTCTACTGTAGGAGTTAAATACGTGTCAAACGCCTACACTAGATGCCAAACACCTACAGTTGTCGCCACGCCACCGGTTGAACTGGCTGAAAAGCACCCCCGGACCGCACGAAACCAGCACCCGCTGCCGAAACTCCTACAGAAGTGACGAAACACCTACGGAAGCAGCTTCCCGCGGAAGCTCAGCAGAAGCAGCGGCCGGTTGAGAAGCGTCCCTCGGCCTCCAACCGCCGGAGGGTCTCGTCCCCGAACGGATTGACTCCCGGACCGACCGCCAGCGCGTGCCCGAGCAACGCGTGCAGGCACTTCACGCGGCTGGGCATGCCGCCTGCTGAGATGCCCGCGATCTCCGGCACCTCTCCGAGCTGCGCCCGCTCGGCGAGGTAGTCGCGGTGCGCGGCCGCGTAGGCGGACTGCAGATCACCGTCCTCGGCGAGCCGTTCGTTCATCTCCTCCATAGCGCCGCCCGCCTCGAGCGTGGACGCACCCTTCACGGCAGCGGGCGAGGTCAAGTAGAAGGTGGTCGGGAAGGGAGTGCCGTCCTCGAGCCGAGGAGCCGTCACAGCGACGAGGGGTCGCCCACAGACGCAACGCGCGCCGATTCCGACGACGCCCCGCGGTACCCGCCCCAGCTGTTCCTCCAGCGTCGCGCGATCAGCTGCCGAGGGCGCGTCCCACCTCACGGCGCATCCTCAGGTGCAGCTGGGTTCGCCGGACCGTCCGGGGCGGGCGCCGAACCGAAGAGCCGGCCCTCGCTCTCGCCGACGTCCGCGGCGGGTTCGGTCGAACCGGCAATCTGAATGGAGTCCCACACCTCGAAGTACCAGGGGCCCGGCACACGCCCGGGGAGGACGTGCTCGTGTTCGTGTTCGTACTCCGCCTGCGCCTCCTCGCCGATGATGACCTCGGGATCGACCACCATGTAGGTCTGCTGACCCGGCATGACGTATCCGAGCCGGTCGCGAGCCTGGACCTGGATGAACGCGGGATCCGACCAGCGGGCGATCTCGCGCTCGAGTTCGGCGTTGCGGGCCTCGATGGCCACCAACTCCTCGCTGACCCGGCTCTCCATCGCCTGCTGCCGCAGGTAGAAGCGCAGCGTTGGAGCGAGAACAACGAACGCCACTGCCAGCACCAGCAACAGAACCAGCGCCCGCCAGGTGATCGAATATGTGCCACCGGAGCCGTTCGAGATCTCGATCCGCGAACGGCCTATGAACGGGCTGAGGTGTTCCTTGGGACCCCCCGGGCGGGTCGAGCCGCGCGGGCTCATCCGGACAGAGTTGGTTCGCGTCGACGACGCGCGCGATGACGAACGCGCCGCGCCCGCCGGCGCGCTCTGACGCACCGCGGGCGCGGCGGGCGCGCGCGGTGCCGGAGGCCGACGGCTGTTCACCTAACCATTCTTTCCCGAGCCGGACGTGAAAAGAGGGAGCGGACGACGTATGTCGTCCGCTCCCCACGGGATTCTCACGTCACAGTCATGAGCCGGAGCAGAGCTCTGATCAGGCCTTGAACCGCGGGAACGCCGAGGCTGCAGCGTAGACTGCCGCGTCCTCGAGCTCTTCCTCGATGCGCATGAGCTGGTTGTACTTGGCAACGCGCTCCGAGCGTGCCGGCGCACCGGTCTTGATCTGGCCGGAGTTGGTCGCCACGGCCAGGTCCGCGATCGTGGTGTCCTCGGTCTCGCCCGAACGGTGCGAGGTCATCGAGGTGTAGCCATTGCGGTGCGCGGTCTCGACCGCATCGAGGGTCTCGGTGAGCGTGCCGATCTGGTTCACCTTGACGAGCAGCGAGTTGGCGGCGCCGAGGTCGATGCCCTTCTGGAGACGCTCGGGGTTGGTGACGAACAGGTCATCGCCCACGATCTGGACACGACCACCGAGCAGGTTGGTCATCTCGACCCAGCCGTCCCACTCGTCCTCGGAGAGCGGGTCCTCGATGGAAACGAGCGGGTAGGCGCCGATCAGTTCCTCGTAGTAGCTGATCATCTCGGCAGTGGAGAGGCTGCGGCCCTCCATCTGGTAGGCACCGTCACGGAAGAACTCGGTGGCCGCCACGTCGAGCGCAAGAGCGATGTCCTCGCCCGGCTTGTATCCGGCCTTCTCGATCGCGGTCATGATCAGGTCGAGAGCTGCCCGGTTCGACTCGAGGTTGGGGGCGAAGCCGCCCTCATCGCCCAGACCGGTGGCCAGGCCACGCTCCTTGAGCACGGCCTTCAGGGCGTGGTAGACCTCGGCACCGTAGCGGATGGACTCACGGAAGTTCGGTGCGCCGATCGGTGCGATCATGAACTCTTGGATGTCAACGTTCGAATCCGCGTGGGATCCGCCGTTCAGGATGTTCAGCATCGGAACCGGAAGGCGGTGCGCGTTGGGGCCGCCGAGGTAGCGATAGAGCGGCAGGGCGGCGTAGTCGGCCGAGGCCTTTGCGACCGCGAGCGAGACACCGAGGATGGCGTTCGCGCCTAGCTTCGACTTGTTGGTGGTCCCGTCCAGGTCGAGCATCGCCATGTCGATCGCGCGCTGGTCAGAGGACTCCATGCCGAGGATTTCGGGAGCGATTTCGTCAAGGACCGCGTCAACCGCGTCCTGCACGCCCTTGCCGAGGTAACGAGCCTTGTCGCCATCGCGGCGCTCGTTCGCCTCGAACGCGCCGGTGGATGCGCCGGAAGGAACGGCAGCGCGTGCGATGGTGCCGTCCTCGAGCTGGACTTCGACCTCGACGGTCGGGTTTCCGCGCGAGTCGAGAATTTCGCGTGCTCCGACAGCTTCGATGCTGGCCACTGGGTCTCCTTAATGAGTCAGAAGTTCTTGCGTGGCCAGCCTATTGCGCGATCCGGAGCGGAAGTGGGGTCTTTTCTCCCAGATTGCCCACTTCGCCACCGGCGTAGACCAATAAGCCTCAGCCAACGGCTCCGGCGATCCATGGGTGCAGGAGCGGCTCGAAGAGCACTCCATCAGAGCCCTGAAGTCCGTACCGCGGGTTCACCTCGACGTCTGCCTCCATGATCGCGTCCTGCATCGCGACCGCGAGCTCGCCGCCGATCTCGGAGGTCTGCATCTCGAAGGTGAAGAGGATGGCGCGGTAGACGTCGATCACGGCCTGTGAGAGATCCGCCTCCGTGACTTCCGGCTCGCCCATCGAAACCAGGGTCTGGTTGATGAGCTCCACTGCTTGCTGGTCCGAGATGCCCACGTCATAGCTCGCCGCAACTGGCGTCATGATGCGCTCGAAAGTGAGTGAAGTCACACCGTCGGCGAGCGTCACAGGATTCTGCGGCAAGATCCGGTTCTGGTCCTCCACGAACTCGGTGACCTCACGGTCCGTGATCCGTTCACCATTCACGACGGCGGCGGTCCCGGGCGCCTGACAGCCGGCAACCAGGGCGGCGGCTGCCACGAGAGCGGCGAGACGGAGCGGGCGACGGGACACGATTCCTCCTCGGTGGGCTCCGGCTATCCTAATGCGCGGCCGAAGGCGCCTACGCCGCATCGATCGGCCGGAGTATCGAGATGAGTCGCTCCAGCCAAGCGAGCAGCGCCGCGTCCGTGAGTGGGGTGCCGCCCACGCGCGCCGTCGTCGGGAACGGAACGAGCGCGGCGCGGATGGCCGGCTTGAGAATCGTGCCGGGGTGCAGCCGCTTCAGGCGCATTCCGGCGGACTCGGGCAGCTCCAGTGGCGCCAACCGCACGTATTTGCCCTGCTGGGAGATCTCGGCGAGACCGGCGCTGCGGGCCTGCTCGCGCACGCGGGCCACGGCGAAGAGACGCTCCACGGGTTCAGGTACCGGCCCGTAGCGGTCGGTGAGCTCGGAGCGGATGGCCTCGAGTTGGTCGTCGCCGGAGGCTGCCGCGATCTTCGAATAGGCCTCCAGGCGCAGGCGTTCGTGGGCGATGTAGTCGTGCGGGACGTGCGCGTTGACCGGCAGTTCGATGCGGACGTCGGGGCGCTCCTCGGCGTCGTCGCGGAAGCCGGTGACGGCCTCGGAGACCATCCGGACGTAGAGGTCGAATCCCACTCCCGCGATGTGACCGGACTGCTCGCCACCGAGCAGGTTGCCCGCACCGCGGATCTCGAGGTCCTTCATGGCCACCTGCATGCCTGCTCCGAGATCGGTGTGGGCGGCGATCGTGGCGAGCCGGTCGTGCGCGGTCTCGCTCAGATGCACCAGCTCCGTGGGCGGGTGGGCCG
>DASRMP010000002.1:0-59065 GCA_035647855.1 Actinomycetaceae bacterium
GGTTCATCACGTTCGGCCTACTGCTCGCTGCCGTGTTTGCGTTCGCTCTGGCAATCGTGACGCGCGGCTGGAGCGAGATCTCCATGTCGGACTCGTTCTGGCTCATGATGATCTGGTTCGGTCCCATCCTGGCGATGGAGCGGCGGTCGAGCACGAAAGCGAAGACTGCGCCCGTGATCATCCCGATGGGACCGAACCAGATCATCATGAGCCAGAACGAGTCCGACATGGAGATCTCGCTCCAGCCGCGCGTCACGATTGCCAGAGCGAACGCAAACACGGCAGCGAGCAGTAGGCCGAACGTGATGAACCGGCCGTACCGCGGCGCTCGGCGGTGGCGCACCTCCACGGGACCGTCCGCAGTGATTCCGTCGGGCTCTGACTGTTCGGATGTGGTGCCGCTCATGGCGCCTTTCGGGGCAGACTCGCCGTGCTACTCGTTCGGGCGTCGCCAGCCTAGTCGTCCGGCCACCGAGGAGTCTCGCTCAGAGGAGTCTCGCTCAGAGGAGTCTCGCTCAGATCTGCCCCAGCGGCAGGTAGTCGCTCAGGTCTGCACGCGTCCCCGACGCGTGAATCCGCCCGGCAGCGTCCGCCTCTGCCCACGTCAGCCTTCCGGTCGCGAGTTCGAGCCATGTCCGCGGATCCATCTCGACGACGTTGGCCGGGGTACCGCGCGTGTGCCGCGGTCCCTCGATCACCTGGACCGCCCCGGCGGGCGGCACCCGGACCTCCACACTCCGGCCGGGATGTGCTTCGGCGAGCAGGCCGAGCGTCCAGCGGACCGCGGTGAGCAGTTCGGGCCGGCTCGGCGCGGGATCGTCGTCGTCGACGACCGCGAGGACCGCGAGGACCGCAGCAAGTGCCGCGCGACCGGCCTCGGTGGTGATGCGGGCTGCCATGGAACGATTATCGCCGGGCGAATGGCCAAGATGTCCATGCCGTCTCGGTGATGCCGCTGAACAACACAGTAGAAATCCGGTACCCGTCAGACCGGTCTCTGCGAAGTCCTCGGCCGGATCGGGCCGTTCATCGCCATGACGCTGATGTTCCGGGTTGTTCCGGGCGCTTCTGGCCGTGGTGACCGACGAGAGGGCACTGTCGGCTCAGATGATGCCCTGAGCCAGCATCGCGTCCGCGATACGCCGGAAGCCCGCGATGTTGGCACCCGCCACGTAATCGCCCTCCGAGCCGTACTCGGCGGCGGTCTCCGCGCAGGTGTCGTGGATATCGACCATGATCTCTTCGAGCCTGCCGATCGTGCGCTCGAACGTCCAGTGACTGCGCGACTGGTTCTGCTCCATCTCGAGAGCGGACGTCGCCACACCACCGGCGTTGGCCGCCTTGCCCGGCGCGAACAGCACGTGCGACTCCTGGAGCGTGTGCAGCGCCTGCGGGGTGGTGGGCATGTTCGCGCCCTCCGCGACGGCGAGCACGCCATTCCTGATCAGCGACTCCGCGCCGGCCTCCGGCAGCTCGTTCTGGGTCGCGCACGGGAGCGCGACGGTGCAGGGCACGTCCCAGACGGACCCGTCACCCTTCGCGTGGAAGGTGGCCCTCCGACGTCGAGCGGCGTAGTCGGCCACCCGGCCTCGCCTGACTTCCTTCACCTCGCGGAGGATCTCGACGTCGATGCCGTCCTCGTCCACCACGTAGCCCGAGGAATCCGAGATGGTGACGGGGATCGCCCCCATCTGCTGCGCCTTGTCCACTGCGTAGATCGCCACGTTGCCCGATCCCGAGATGACCACGCGCTGTCCCTCCATGGCCTGCCCGATGCTGTGCAGCATCCGGTCGGCGAAGATGACGACGCCGTACCCGGTTGCCTCGGTGCGTCCCTTCGAGCCGCCCCAGAGCACGCCCTTCCCCGTCAGGACGCCGGTCTCGTACCGGTTCTCGAGCCTCCGGTACTGGCCGAAAAGGTAGCCGATCTCGCGGGCACCCACGCCGATATCACCGGCCGGGACGTCGGTCTCCCAGCCGATGTGGTGGTAGAGCTCGGTCATGAGTGACTGGCAGAAACGCATGACTTCGTTGTCGGACTTGCCGTGCGGGTCGAAGTCCGAACCGCCCTTGCCGCCGCCGAGTCCCATTCCGGTGAGCGCATTCTTGAAGATCTGCTCGAAGCCAAGGAACTTGATGATGCCCCGATTGACCGACGGATGGAACCTCAGGCCGCCCTTGTAGGGTCCGAGCGCTGAGTTGTACTGGACCCGGTATGCGCGGTTGACCTGGACCTTTCCTGCGTCGTCGATCCAGGGGACCCTGAAGAGGATCTGCCTCTCGGGCTCGACGAGCCGTTCGAGAAGGGCCACATCCTCGTACTCCGGGTGGCGATCTATCACCGGCGAGAGCGTCTCGAAGATCTCGTGCACCGCCTGGTGGAACTCCATCTCGCCCGGATTGCGGTGCAACACCGTCTCGAAAACGCGCGCGATGTACGAGTTCTCCATAGTGTCCCTTCGGGTCAGAAACGGGAGCGGAGGGGCGCTTCGCGTGCCTCGCGCAACCCGGCCACACCAAGCCTACCCACGCCCTTAATTGTCAGCGCGTCGCCTCCGGTGGTGCCGATCCTGAGCACGTGGACACCGTGTTTCGCGGCAAGTCCCTCAAGTCCGAGTTCATCGATCTCGTCGACGGCGATGAGCGCCCGGGCCCCCGACTCGGAGAAGAGCAGGGTGGCGAGGTCGATCTCGTCGCGCTCGGCCAGCTCCTCAAGGTCGATCTCCGCGCCGATCCCGAATCGGGTCACTGCCTCCGCGAGCGCCTGTGTGAGCCCGCCGGCCGCGAGGTCGTGCGATGCCCGGGACAGTCCCTGGGTCGCGGCGTCGATCAGGAGCGCGGAGAGGTCGGCCTCCGCTTCCAGGTCCACGCGCGGAGGGCGGCCACCCAAGTGGCCATGCACGACGTCCGCCCAGACCGATCCAGAGAGTTCGTTCGCGGTGCGGCCGATCAGATAGATCGCCAGATTCTCCTGGTACCAACCGGAGGGGATTGCGCGGGACACGTCGTCCATCACACCGAGCACGCAGACCACCGGAGTGGGGTTGATCGAGGAGTCGACGCGGCCGGGCTCGCCGGTCGAGTTGTAGAGCGATACGTTGCCGCCCGTCACGGGAATCTCCAGCTCCTGGCAGCCGTCTGCCAGTCCGGTGATCGCCTGCACGAGTTGCCACATCGCATCGGGGTCCTCCGGGGAACCGAAGTTGAGGCAGTCGCTCACCGCGACCGGACGCGCGCCCACGGCTGAAACGTTGCGGACCGCCTCCGCGAGCGCCTGCTGTGCCCCCGCGTAGGGGTCGAGCTTGGAGAAGCGCCCATTTGCGTTGCCCGCGATCGCAACTCCGAGCCCGGTGACCTCATCGACGCGAACCACGCCTGCGTCGTCGGGTGCCGCGAGAGCGGTGTTGCCCTGGACGTAGCGATCGTACTGATCCGTGAAGAGTGCCTTCGACGCCATGTTGGGCGAGGCCACTACGGCGTCGAACTGCTCGCGCAACTGCTCCTGGCCGTTGGGCCGCTCCAGCTTCTCCGCGGCGTCGGCATTCAGTTGGTCCTGCCACGCGGGCTTCGCGTACGGGCGGTCGTACGACGGCGAGTCGACGGCGACGGTGCGCGGATCGACGTCGACGATACGGTGACCGTGGTGGTCGATGGTGAGCCGTCCCGTGTCGGTGAGTTCGCCGATGACGGAGGTCTCGATGTCCCATTTCCGTGCGATCCCAAGGAATTTCGGGAGGTCGTCCGGCGTGACGATCGCCATCATGCGCTCCTGCGACTCCGACATGAGGATCTCGCCGGCGTTGAGCGTTGGGTCGCGCAGCAGGACGGTATCCAGCTCGATGTGCATGCCGCCGTCGCCGTTGGCGGCGAGTTCGGAGGTCGCGCAGGAGATTCCGGCGGCGCCGAGGTCCTGGATGGCCTGGATGACGCCCGCCTCGTACATCTCGAGGCAGCACTCGATGATCATCTTCTCCTGGAAGGGGTCGCCCCTCTGGACCGTGGGCCGCGTGGTCGGCCCGTCTTCCTCGAACGTCTCGGACGCGAGGATGGAGGCCCCACCGATGCCGTCCCCGCCCGTGCGTGCACCGAGGAGAACAACCTTGTTCCCGGTACCCGATGCGTTCGCCAGGAGGATCTCGTCCGCGCGGAGCACACCGAGACACTGCGCGTTCACGAGCGGGTTCGTCTGATATGAGGGATCGAACTCCGCCTCGCCTGTGACATTCGGCACCCCGAGGCAGTTTCCGTAACCACTGATGCCGGCAACCGCGCCGCGCACTATGCGTGCCGTGTCCGCGTTATCGACCTCGCCGAAGCGCATATGGCCCGTCACTGCGATGGGGCGTGCCCCCATCGAGATGATGTCCCGGACGACACCGCCGATACCCGTTGCGGCGCCCTCGTACGGCTCGATATACGACGGATGGTTGTGCGACTCAATCTTGAAAGTGATCGCCCAGCCATCACCGATGTCGACGACGCCCGCGTTCTGCCCCATTCCGACGAGCAGGTTCTTGCGCATCGCCTGCGTGGTCTTCTGCCCGAACTGCTTGAGATGCCTCTTCGACGACTTGTACGAGCAGTGCTCGGACCACATCACCGAGTACATGGCGAGTTCGGCCGCCGTAGGGCGCCGGCCGAGCAGGTTGACGATCATCTCGTACTCGCTGTCCGTGAGCCCCAGCTCCCGGTAGGGCATCTCCATCTCAGGGGACGCCGCGGCACCTTCCACGGTGTCCGGGACGTGCAGTGTCTCGGTCATTTCGCCTCCCGGTCTCGGTGGGGGTTCCGGCTGGAGTCTACCGAGCGCAGGTCACGGCGCCGCCATGCGTCCAAGGGGTGAAGGCATCCGCAGGCCCTGAACGGGCCAGGTTCTCTTCCCGCCAAGTTCGGGGCCGCAACCCCTCTCCCGGTTGCCGGTCCGCAAGGGCATCACTCCCATGCCGGGTGGGCCGCTGGGGGATTTTCGCACCTCGACTACGGGGGGCGAAGTTCCCCAGCAGGTCTGAAGTTCCCCAGCGCGCGGCCCAGACGAGGTTTGAAGTTCCCCACGGAGGTAACTCGGGGCAGCAGACGCGGTGCGAGGTTCCGCAGCGGCGGGTTTCGCGCCGTTCGCAGCGCGAGGGCGCGCGTTCGTCACAAGAGGGCGCACGAGAGTCACGATGGCGCAGTGACGTCACTGCGCCATCGTGACGATCGTGCGCCCTCAGCATTTTCCGTGTGACGATCGTGCGCCCACGGCGCCGGGCCAGGAAGTGGAGGTGACGATCCCGCGCCACGGCTTGGCGACTGTGTTCGCCCTGGCGCGAGCCACGTCGAACATCCCCGGAAGAGCCGGTCCGGGGCGGGATGTCCAGTCACTCGCGTAGCCTGACGGAATGGAAGGCGCCCTGACTTCGCTCGGTGCGTGGGACTCGGCCGCCGCGCTGGAGCTCGGGGCCGCCCTGCTCAAGGAGCCGAGTTACGCGCTGTCGAGTCTGGCGTACATCGTCGCCGCCGGCTTCTCTCGATCCGCGCCCGTGCCCTATGTGGTGCTGGTCGCCGGCATCGGCGTCGGATCTGTCGTGCAGCACGGCCCGGATCCCTCCTTCGCGGACCTCGCGCACGATATCCCGCTGGCGGGAATCTTGGTATTCGTAGCCGCCGACGCCGCAGCCGCGCTGACCGGAAACTCTCGCCGCTGGTGGTGGTGGGCAGCGCCCCTCGCGGCGCTTGTTCCTACCATCCTCATTGCCCCGCTCGCTGCCGACCTCGTTCAGGTGGGGATGGCAGCAATCGCGATCGCGCTGATGCTCGCCAGGGCACGGACGGAGCCCGACGCAAGGCGGAGGATACTCCTCGGGATTGGGCTTCTCGCCGTCGGCGGCAGCATAGGCCGGCTCTCCGAGGCCGGATGGCCGCTGCACACGCCCGACGCGATCATCCAAGGCCACGACATATGGCACCTGCTGTCCGCCGCCGCCCTCGTAGTGCTGGCGCCGCTGGTGGGACGGCATCGCGGCTCATTGCGGGCGGAACAACTCCACGGCCCATCGAAGGCGGAAGAGCCGCGCGCCGCATCAGTGACGGCGCGACGACGGTCCGCGAGCAACTGGGCGACGAGATCAGCTCCAGCGAGCTGACGGCGCACATGATCGCGCGCCTGCTCTCGCGTCATGACCACGATGCCATGCTGCGTCTCCACGAGGACCATTGAGGTGCTGGCGTCAGCGCGATGCGTCCGCGGCCATCTCCTTCTGCGCCGCGCGCAGCACCTTCTCGTTCACCGGCTCCTTCCCGGCAGCCCGCTGCCGGCGCTCGTACTCGTGCACCTCGCGCTGGCGCTGCTCCTCGATTCCGGTGGCGATGGTGGCGCGCACGTGGACATCGTCGTACCCGAAGGCATCAACGAGGTCCCGCGCGTGCGGCCGCAGCCTCAACAAGATCCGGTTCACGTAGGACGTCACCGCCTGGGCGCGCTGTGAGTTCATGCGGCCATTGACCAAATACCAGGAGAGGTGCTTCTCGATCAGCGTCAGACCATGGAGGTCGCGCAGGCGAGTCAGCACGCGGCGGGTTGCGCCGTCGTCGACCCTTCCAAGAGCGGCCGTGAACGCCTCCCACTGCAGCAACTCGGCGTGAGCCATGGCGGCCTCGATCAGATCGTTCTGGTAGGCGTTGAAGACCGCCACCTGCTCGTCGGGCGGAAGCTTCCTGGCCCCGCGCAGTGCGAGCGCCACCTCCTCGACCAGCGTCTCCACCCGGTCCTCCAGCAGTTCCCGCTGAGTGTCCTCGGATCGCAGGTGGCCGGCGCTGCGCGCCATCGAACCGGTGTCCCGGATCGACTGCGCCGCGCGGCGCAGCGGCGTGCGGTGCAACGTCATGTCGGCGGCGCGGGCGGCGACCCACCGCACGGTCCCGCCCACATCCATCTTGGTCATCGCGCGGGAGTAGTCCGTCAGCAGGCGCTTGCCGATCAGCTGGAGCAGGACGTTGTTGTCACCCTCGAACGTCACATAGACGTCCACGTCTTCGCGCAGAGACGTCAGGCGGTTCTCCGTCATGTACCCCGCGCCGCCGCAGGCCTCGCGGGCTTCCTGCAGTGCGTCGAGGGCGAGCCAGGTGGCGGTCACCTTGGCAGCCGCCGCCTGGGTCTCGAGGTCCTGACGGTCCTCGTCGGTGCCGTGCCGGCCGGAGAACACCTCGTCGAAACGATCGAGCAACTCGTTCTGGGCGAACGCCGCGGCGTAGGTACGGGCGAGCAACGGGAAGAGCCGGCGTTGGTGGCGCTGGTAGTCGAGAATCTTGACCTCGGCATGCCGGTCCGCGCCGGTGAACTGCCTGCGCTCGGTGCCGTATTTGATCACGATGATGCTCGCGAGCTTGGCCGCCACCACGCTCGCGCCGGCGATCGAGATGCGGCCCTGGATGAGCGTGGACAGCATCGTGAAGAAGCGCCTGCCGGGCGAGTCGATCGGTGAGGAATAGGTGCCGTCGGCGGCAACATCGCCGTACCGGTTCAGCAGATTGAACCGAGGCACGCGGACGTGGTCGAAGGCCAGGCGGCCGTTGTCGACCCCGCGCAGTCCGCCCTTGAGTCCGTCGTCCTCGATCGTCACGCCGGGAGCGGGCACGAGGTTGCCGACGTCGTCGTGAACCCGGATGGGCACGTACAGCGCGTGGACGCCGTGGTTGACGCCCCTGGTGATGAGCTGCGCGAAGACGACGGCGGCTTGCCCGTCGGCGGCGGCGTTGCCGATGTACTCCTTCCACGCGGCCCGCACCGGTGTGTGGATGACGAACTCCTCGGTATCTGGGTCGAACTCTGCGGTGGTGAGCACGCCGGCCACGTTCGAGCCGTGACCGATCTCGGTCATCGCGAAGCTGCCCGGGGTGGTGAGGTCGATGGCGTCGCGGAGCCACATGTCGTGGTGTTCACGGCTGCCGAGCTGATGGATGGCCGCGGCGAAGAGCCCGAACTGGACTCCGGCCTTGATCTGCAGTGACGGATCCGCGACGAGGATCTCCTCGAACGGCGCGAGGTGGCTCCCGGCTTCCCCGCCGCCTCCCACGTACTCCGGGAATCCTCTCCAGGGCAGCTCGCTGTCCCGGAGAAGCGCCATCTGCTCGAGCACACGCTCCCGGTGCTCCGCCATGCCGAGGCCCTCCTGTTTGTGCAGCGCAGGATTCGCCATCTGGGTGCGCGCCTCACGGCGGACATCCGCCCAGTGGCCGTCGATGAGATCGGCGAGTGCACCGACGTCGATCCGCTCACCGGCGGGCGGAACCTCGGTGTCCCCCGGATACGGGAGCGGCGCGCGGACGTCGGCGCCGGCGGCTCCGGGTGTCGGCGCGGAGGGAAGGGGCGTCATCTGCGGATCCGCGCCCAACTCGCGGGAGCCGATGTCTTGCGGATCGGTCTGGGTTGAAGTCATGGCTGGTCCTCTCCGGTGTCGCGGGCGTTCGTGGGCGGTGCAAGCAGCCGGCTGTGACGGCCGATGAGTCCGTGGGTTCCGTTCCAGAGGATCGTCGCCAGATCGTCGGCGAGTTCGGCGCGCGCGAGCCGGGTCTCCTCGGGCGTGTTGATCCAGTCGTCTGCGGCGGCCCTCACAAGCCCGACGACGCCGGCGGCCCAGAGCGCGATGCGTGCCGTCGTCGTCGTCGGGGCGACGAGAGGTGTGAGGACGCCTGTGACGACCTCCTCGATCTGCCGCACGAACACACGCAGCGTGCCCTCGGAGGCGGCGTACTGCGGACGGTTCACAAACAGAAAGACGTTGCGGGATCGCTCGACGATCTCCAGGTACGTGTTCACCATGGCCGTGATCGCCCGGCGTGGTTCGCGGCTCGAGCGGGACGCCTCGGTCAGGTAGCCGCGTGCGCGGCCCAGGATGTACTCGCCGAGGGCCACCTGGAGTGCGGTCTTGTCGTCGAAGTAGCGGTACAGGATCGACTTCGAGGTTCCTAGCCGCGTTGCGATTTCCTCCATCGAGAGGTCGGGCCCGTTCTCGTGCACGATTCGGCGGATCTGCCGCACCATCTCGAGGCGACGCCGCTCCCGGTGCTCCACCCAGCGCGTGGTGCGGCCGTCCGGCGCCTTTGCCGTGCGGTCATCATCGGTGGTAGTCGCCGTGCGGGATCCAGCCGGAATCGGCGGGTCTCCCCCGTTCGAGTTGACGTGCGGCCCACTTTGCTCTGTGATGGGATACATGCGACTGAGGGTATCAGGTACCCGTCGCCTCGCAATCGTTCAAGGAAGCCATCATCGCTCCAGACACCGACCTCACGATCGACCGAAGAGGAGAAACGAAGTGTCCAGCCACACCAACGCCGTCGTCATCGGCGCGAACCGCATACCGTTCGCGAAGGCGGGAAGCGCATATCGCGACGTCACCAGCCGGGACATGCTCACCGCCGCACTCGATGGACTCGTCGCCCGCCACGGACTCGCCGGGACGCGCCTCGACGACGTCTCCGCAGGCGCCGTCCTCAAACACACGCGGGACTTCAACCTGACCCGCGAGGCCGTGCTCGGCTCGGCCCTCGATCCGCACACTCCCGCCTATGACGTGCAGCGAGCCTGCGCCACCGGCCTCGAATCGATCATCGGTCTGGCGAACAAGATCGCACTCGGGCAGGCAGACGTCGGGATCGGCGCAGGCGTGGATTCCGCCTCCGACGCCCCGATCGTGGTCACCGAACGGATCCGCAAGATCCTGCTCCGCCTGAACCGGGCGAAGAAGCTCCCCGAGCGGGCGAAGCTGATCGCCTCGATCCGGCCGGGCGACCTCGTTCCCGTGGCACCCTCGGTCGCCGAACCGCGCACCGGCCTCTCCATGGGCGAACACCAGGCCCTCACCACCGCCAAGTGGGAGATCTCCCGCGAGGCGCAGGACGAGTTCGCGCTCGCCTCGCACCACAAGCTTGCCGCCGCCTACGAATCCGGCTTCTTCGAGGACCTCGTCACTCCGTTCCGCGGCCTGACACGTGACGAGGGACTCCGCCCGGACACCTCCATGGAGAAGCTCGCCAAGCTCCAGCCGGTATTCGGCAAGCGCCTCGAGACGCCGGCCACCATGACCGCCGGCAACTCCACTCCGCTCTCCGACGGCGCCTCCGCCGTCCTCGTCGCATCCCCGGGCTGGGCAGCCGGCAGGGGCATCGCCCCGCTCGCCCGCATCATCGACGCCCAGACCGCCGCTGTGGACTTCGCCTCCGGCAAGGAGGGCCTGCTGATGGGTGGCGCATACGCCGTCCCGCGGCTCCTCGGACGGAACCGGCTCACGCTGGACGACTTCGACTTCATCGAGATCCACGAGGCCTTCGCCTCCACCGTGCTCGCCACGATCGCCGCCTTCGCGGACGACGGGATCGCCCAGAAGATCGGACTCGACGGCCCGCTCGGACAGATCGACCGTTCGCGGCTCAACGTGGCGGGATCCTCGCTCGCCACCGGGCACCCGTTCGCGGCCACCGGTGGCCGGATAGTGGGCACGCTCGCCAAGCTCCTCCACAAGCGAGGGGACTCCCACGTCCGCGACGGCCGCGCACTCGGCCTCATCTCGGTCTGCGCCGCGGGCGGCCAGGCAACGGCCATGATCCTCGAGGCGGCGTGATGGACAAGTACATCGACCTCGTCTCCGGCGGCCTCGGCAAGAAGCTCGCCAGGCAACTCGGCCTCCCCACGCCCGTCGCGCTGCGGCGCCACTCCCCCGGTGATCCGCTGCTCGAGGGCCCCGTCCTCGTCCTCTCCGACTACGCCTCCCGCGACGACGCCGATCGGCTCGCCGCCGCGATGCTCTCCTGGCATCTCGACGTCCGCCGCTCGACGCATCTCCCGCAGCCGGAACGCTGGGGCGCCGTCGTCGTCGTGCTGACGAATGCGAACCACCCGGACAGCCTCGCGGACCCTGCCCTCGAGCTCGGCTCGACCCTGCGGCAGCTTGCCCGCAATGGGCGCGTCGTGTTCCTTTCGCGGCAGGCTTCGGCGGCTGATTCGCCGGACGTCGCGGCTGCGCGGGCGGGAGTGGAGGGCGTGATGCGGTCGCTCGGCAAGGAGTTGCGCGCCGGCGCGACCGCCAACGGCATTGTGCTCTGCGACGGCGACGGCGCCGGTTCCGCCGGTCTCGCCGGCGTGACCTCGCCGTCCGTTCTCGGCACCCTGCGGTTCCTGTTCTCGGGCCGTTCCGCCTTCGTGGACGGTCAGCCGATCCCCGTCGTCGGGAATGGCGAGGAGGACCCGTCATGGGAGCGTCCCCTCGAGGGCCTTGTCGCGGTGGTGACTGGCGCGGCGCGCGGGATCGGGACGTCGATCGTCGAGGTTCTCACGCGCGACGGCGCCCAGGTGATCGGCGTCGATGTGCCGGCCGCCGGCGAGTCGCTCATGCAGGTGATGAACGAGGTGAAGGGCATGGCCCTCCAACTCGATGTCACCGCGCCCGGCGCGGCCGACCGGATCCTCGGGGCCGCCCGCGAGCGTTACGGCCGGCTGGACATCGTCATCCACAACGCCGGCATCCTGCGAGACAAGCTTCTTGCGAACATGACGGAGGACCGCTGGAAGGACCTGATCGCCGTGAACATCACTGCGCCGCTCGCCATGAGCGCGCGGTTCGTCGAGGCGGCGGAGGCTGGCCTGATGGGCGATTCGCCGCGGATCGTCTCGCTGGCGTCCACCTCGGGGATCGCAGGCAACCGCGGGCAGACGAACTACGCCGCGGCGAAATCCGGGATCATCGGCATGACCGAGGCGCTCGCCGGCCCGATTGGGGCTGTTGGTGGCGCGGCCACCGCTGTCGCGCCCGGGTTCATCGAGACGGACATGACGGCAAGGATTCCGGCGCTGATGCGTCAGTTCGCTCGCCGCGCCAACTCGCTGCAGCAGGGCGGCCTGCCGATCGACGTCGCGGAGACGATCGCGTTCCTGGCCTCGCCCGCGGCCGGCGGGATCAACGGAGCCGTGGTTCGAGTCTGCGGCCAGAACCTGGTGGGGAGGTGAGCGGCATGACCGGTATCAACGTGGCGCCGCCATTCGAGTACGAACTGAGGGAACTGGCTGAGATCCCGAGCCTCGGGGAGACGCGCCGTGCTGCCCTGGGCGGCGCGGTGCGTGGCGTTCTGCCCGGCGGTGTGCGCGGCGGTGTGCGCGGCGGTGTGCGTGGAGGTGTGCGTGGCAGTGGCGGGGGTGGACGGCCCGGCCGTTCAGATGCGGCCGTGCTGCCTGTGCTGCCTGTGCTGCCGCAGTTCGCTCTCACGGGCCCGCCGCGCAGTCCGGACGCGGCGAACGCCTCCGCGTACGCACAACTGATCGGCGTGCCCGCGACCGACGAGTTGCCCGCCGGCTATCCGCACATCCTCGGATTCCCGCTCTCGATGGCTCTTCTCACGCACGAGGATTTCCCGCTGCCAGCTCTCGGTATGGTGCACATCGCGAACCGTATCCGTCAGGTGGCGCCGACTCTTTTCAACGAGTCGCTCGTGTTCACCACGTGGGCGTCTGACCTGCGGCCTCACCGGCGCGGCGCCCTCGTGGATGTGCATCTTGCAGCCACGGCCGCCGGGGGCGATGCGTCCGGCGACGGCGTGGTGTGGCACGGCGTGTCCACCTATCTCGGCAAGGGCATCGAGGTGCCGGGCGAGGACGACGAGGTGCGAGCGGATTGGGACCACGGCCCGCAGGAGGCAGAGGGTCAGCATGTGTGGACTCTGCCGCAGTCGATCGGCCGCCGATACGCCGAGATCTCCGGTGACGCGAACCCGATTCACACATCTCGGATTGGGGCGAGGATCTTCGGCTTCCCGAAGCCGATCGCGCACGGTATGTATACCGCAGCGCGGGCCCTCGGCGAGGTGCCGGCTCCTGCGGACGGCGCGATCGACTGGTCAGTGCGGTTCGGGAGGCCGGTACTACTTCCTGCGCGTGCCGGCTTGGAGTTCCGCAACGAGGGCGGCGTCGTCGAGTACGCGCTCGTGCGCCGGCCCAGGCCCGGCGATGAGGGCGCTCCTCGCGTCCACCTTTCCGGATCGGTGGGCCCGCTCTAAGATCCGCGTCTCTTCGCTGTTCGTGCGCCCTCGGTCTGGCTGGCCCGAACCGAGGGCGCACGTCCGTCGCATGGGGGCGCACGATCGTCACCGCAGGGCGCGCGATCGTCACACCCCTCCCCCGCCCCGAACGCCGCGGCGCACGAACGTCACAAGAGGGCGCACGAACGTCACACTCCTCCCGAACCCGCGCCGCCGTGGCGCACGAACGTCACACGGGGGCGCACGTCCGTCACACGGGGTTCTTGAGGGCGCACGATCGTCACATCGGGGCGCACGTCCGTCACACCACGGCGCACGAAAGTCACATCCGTGAGATCAGGGCGCATGATCGTCACAAGATGGCGTCCGTTCGTCACGGCATGGCGCACGATCGTCACACGCAGAATGCTGAGGGCGCACGATCGTCACCATGGCGCAGTGACGTCACTGCGCCATCGTGACGAACGCCAGCCATCTCGTGACGATCGTGCGCCATCACGCTTCGCGCCGGACCGGACACCGCCGCTGGGGAAACTTGAACCCCGTTCAGGACGATCTGGCGTGCACCGGGGAACTTCAGACCCCGTCTGGGCGGCGCGCTGGGGAAACCGAGACCTGCTGGGGAACAACGCACCCCGTAGTCGAGGTCTGAAGTTCCCCAAGAAGCAACCTCGAGGTAGCAGACGAGGTGCCAAATTCCCCAGCGACACCACGTAAGCGGCAAGACGAAGTGCCAAGTTCCCCAGCGACCCGGTACCAGACCCCGAAGGCAGTGCGAAGTTCCCCAGCGACCCGGTACCAGACCCCGAAGGCAGTGCCAAGTTCCCCAGCGACCCGCTGGCGAGCCGGATCGGCCAGGGCGAGCCCTCCTGACCGGAAAAAAGCCGAGCGCGCACCCTGGACGTGAGAATAGTCACGTCCAGAAGGTGGCTCGTTAACCCTTTATTAACCTTGCAGGGACCCGCAGCCACGGACTTGTCCACATTTTTGCTAACAGGGGTGTGGATTAATACGAGTTCGTGCGGGTGGCTCTGTGGACAGGCGGTGGAGAGCTTTCCTTCACCTCAAGAACGTTGAAATTCCGCCATTTTGGGCGGCTAGACTGCATCGGAAGGACATGGTATAGCCCACCGTCAGCTGCGAAGTTATCCACCGCCATTCACAGGTTGACACTCAAGAAGCTGACTGATCGAACCTCCCGGGTGTATTGGCGGGATAGCACGGGTTTCTGGGCCCGATGCGCTTTCCCCGGGGAAGCCATTCCGTACAGATCCGACCACTTCCGCAAGCTCTCAGCCACCTCCGTGAGCGTGTTGCGCTTTCGTGGGAAGCCGCTTCCCTCGTGTCTTGCTACTCCTGTAGGAGTTTCGCCGGCGCGCGCTCGTTTCGTGCGGTCCAGGGGTGCTCTTCAGCCTGTTCGACCGGTATCAGAGCCCCTTGACCGGCAGCGAAGCAACAACCGTAGGCGTTTGGCTTCTTCCGTAGGCGTTTGACGCGTGCTTAACACCTACAGAAGAAGCGAAACGCCTACAGTAGACGAATCCTCCGGTCCGGAAGGCCGCGAAAACGCCAGAAAGGGACCATATCCACCCCTCGACGGCGCAGGCGCCGGCCCACAGCACCGAAACTCCGACAGTAGTCCCCATTCTCCCCTGTCAGGAGGCCCATTCCGGGCCGAGAATGCCGCATTCACCGGACTCGTGGCTGAGAACCGCGGCAGAAGAGACCCGCACGAAGAGGCCCGCAGGCGGCGTCGAACCGCCCGAACCCGCGCAATCGGAACCTACGCCGACTCGTCCGCGCCGGAACACCCGAAGAACCCTCTCCCCTGTACCCAAATCGGCCAAGAAACCAAGAAAGCGCCAAGTCGCACCCCGGACCCGGCAACGAAACGAGTCGGCGGGAACGGAATTCGCGCCCGGCCCCTCAGCGCGCGGAACTCGCCAGAAGGTGAGTCATCACAGACGAGAAGAACCGCGTGCCGTCCGTTCGGGTGCGGGGTCCGAACGTTCCGTCGGGGCCGTATCCCGCCTCGACGGCGTGCTCAGGGCTCGGAATGAGGCCCACCACGTTGCCCGCCGCGTTGGAGACGCCGGCGATGCTCCGGAGTGATCCGATCGGGTTCTCGCCCACGTACCGGAGGACGACGCGGCCTTCACCCTCGAGTTGGTCGAGCGTGGCGTCATCGGCCGAGAAGTTCCCTTCGGCCGTCTTGACGGGGATCCTGATCTTCTCGCCTTCGTCGAACTGACCGGTCCATGCCGTGGCGTTTGTCTCCACGCGCAGCGTCAGGTCGCGGCAGATGAACCTGGTCGACCCGTTGGGCAGGAGCGCGCCGGGGAGCAACTGCGCCTCGCAGAGGATCTGGAAGCCATTGCCAACGCCCAGCACGGGCATGCCGTCCCGCGCCGCGTCCGCGACTGCCGACATGATCGGGGCGAAGCTTGCGATAGCGCCACCGCGGAGGTAGTTGCCGTAGGAATAGCCACCAGGGAGGACGACGGCGTCAACGCCGTGGAGGTCCGAATCCCCGTGCCAGAGGCTGACTTCCTCACCACCGGCGATCCGGACGGCCCGCGCGGCATCGCGTTCGTCGAGCGATCCGGGGAACGTGACGATACCGATGCGCGCGGTCACTCGGACTCCCCCGCCTTCACGCTGATGACGTCTTCGATGTTCGAGTTGGACAGGAGCGACTCAGCGGCCTCCCGAGCCGCGTTGAGATCGTCCTCAGTGACTTCGCCCTCGACCATCAGCTCGAAGCGTCGGCCTTGGCGAACGTCGGTGAACCGGTCGATTCCGATGCGCGGCAGCGCGCCCCTGATCGCCTTTCCCTGGGGGTCAAGGATCTCGGGCTTCGGCATGACTTCGACAACGATGTGTCCCACGGGTCCTCCACGAATCGGGCAGTCAGGATCGTCCCTCAGCATATCGGGGCGTCATCCGGCGAGATCCGGAGGGCCACTATCCGGTCGCTACCTGCGACTGGAAGCGGTCCCCGCCCGGCACACCCGGCGCCCGGCCGCCCCGCTGCCTCAGTCGAACACCAGGCTTTCGCCTGTCAGCTGCTCATAGGCCTCGATGTAACGCTCGCGGGTGCGTTCGATGATCTCGTCCGGCAGCGGAGGCGGGGGCGCGCCGGAAGCCCGGTTCCATCCCGATTCAGGCGAGAGAAGCCAATCCCTGACGTACTGCTTGTCGATGCTGGGCCGCGGCTCACCGGCACTCCATGGGGCCATCGGCCAGAAGCGCGACGAGTCAGGCGTGAGCACCTCATCGGCAAGCACGATTCCGTCCGAGGTGGAGACCTCTTCACTCCGTTGCCCGAACTCGAACTTGGTGTCCGCCAAGATCAGCCCGCGGTCCGCGGCGATCTGCCGCGCGCGTTCGTAGATGGCGAGCGTGATCTCGCGCAGTTCGTAAGCGGCCTCTCCAACACGGTCCCTCATCTCAGCGAACGTGATGTTGATATCGTGTTCGCCGGCCGGCGCCTTCGCCGCCGGAGTGAAGATGGGCTCCGCGAGCTGCTCGCCGTCCCGCAGACCCGGCGGCAGCGGGTTGCCGCAGACCTCTCCTGTGGCGCGATACTCCGCGAATCCGGAGCCGGTCAGGTAACCGCGCGCAACGCACTCGATCGGGAACATGTGCAGCCGGTCCACGATCATGGCGCGGCCGCGACATTCCTCGGGGACTTCGAGGCTGACGAGGTGGTTCGGAACCAGATCCTCGAGCTTCTTGAACCACCAGAGCGACATCTGGGTCAGGATGACACCCTTGCCGGGGATCGTGCTCGGAAGCACGTGGTCGAAGGCCGAGATGCGGTCCGAGGCGACCACCAACATGACCTCGCCGCTCCCGAACGCCGCAGCACTCTGCGGCACGTACAGGTCGCGCACCTTCCCCGAATTGGTATGCGCCCAGCCCTCGATGTCGATCATTCTGCCCTCCGTTTGTCCCCCGGCCCCGCGCCGTCGGACCCGACTCTAATGCCCCCACCGGCCGCGAGGCTCCCGATGTCGCGGCGGTGATGCGAACCTCTCAGCGAGATGCGGGCCACACCCTGGTAGGCGCGGTCACGAGCTTCGCCGAGATCGGTTCCCTCGCCGACCACGCAGAGCACCCTTCCACCCGCCGCGACCAGTCCACCGTCGGCCGCTCGGAGTCCCGCGTGGATGACGTGGACGCCCTCGAGATCCTCGGCCTCCTCGACCCCGGTCACCTCGCCGCCAGTCATCGCGAGGGTCGGGTATCCCTCGGCGGCGACGACGACGGTGAGTGCGGCGCCATCGGACCACTCCAGCTCGCCAACTTCGTCAAGCCGGCCCTCTGCGGCAGCGAGCAGGACTCCGGCAAGCGGAGTGCGGAGCCGAGGGAGAACGACCTGCGCCTCCGGGTCACCGAAGCGGACGTTGAACTCGATCACCTTCACGCCCTTGCTCGTGAGCGCGAGTCCGCAGTAGAGCACACCGACGAACGGCGTACCGCGACGCGCCATCTCGCGAACAACCGGCACCGCTACCGTCTCGAGCACTTCCGTCGTCAGCCCGGGCGGCGCCCAGGGCAGCGGCGAGTATGCTCCCATTCCGCCGGTGTTGGGACCCTCGTCGTCGTCGTAGGCGCGTTTGAAATCCTGGGCGGGAGCGAGCGGCACCACGTTCGTGCCGTCGCACAGGCAGAAGAGCGAGACCTCGGGCCCGTCGAGAAACTCCTCGACGACGATGGCGGCACCGTCGCTCGAGAGCGCGACCCCGGCGTGGGCGAGCGCGGCGTCACGATCCGAGGTCACGGCGACGCCCTTGCCGGCGGCGAGGCCGTCGAACTTGATGACGTAGGGGGCGCCGAACTCATCCATCGCGGCGCTGACGCCCTCGCGCGTGGTGACTACTCGGCACTTCGCGGTCGGGACGGCGACCGCCTCCATGATCTCCTTCGCGAACGACTTGGACTCCTCCAAGCGCGCCGCTGCCTTCGTGGGACCGAATACGGGGATGCCGCGCGCGGCGACGGCGTCGGCGACTCCCGCCACGAGCGGCGCCTCGGGCCCCACGATCACGAGATCGATCTGATTGTCCGAGGCCCACGTGGCCACCGCACCGGGATCGCAGGGGTCGAGGCCGAGATTTGTCCCAAGCGCGGCGGTGCCCGAGTTACCGGGCGCCGTCCAGAGGGAAGCGACCTTCGGATCTGAAGTGAGCGAGCGGGCGAGCGCGTGTTCACGGCCGCCCGAACCGAGCAGGAGCACCTTCACACGGGTCAGCTTAGCCGCGCGTATTGAGGTCCTACGCGGGAGTCCAGGTAGCTCCGGTCACACGCGAAGTCTCAGTTGAGTTCCGGTGTGTCCTCCGGGATCGTTCCACCGCCGTACAGGCTCGCCGCCAGGTCGCGCAGCGCCCGCAGCGCGACTCGCTGGGTGAGCGGGCCGTAGGTGATGCGGGCGACTCCGAGCTCCTCGTACTCGGGAGCGGTCAGCGCTCCCGGGAAGCCGAGGATCGAGAGCCTGCCGGCCCCAAGTCCGTCCACGAGGCGTTCGATGTCCTCCCGCTTGATCGCCTTCGGCACGAAAACGAGCGCCGCTCCCTCATCGAGGTAGGCCCTGCCGCGGCGGATCGCCTCCTCCAACTGCTCGCCGGGCGAGAGGCCCTGCCCCTTTACGATGGCGTCCGTTCGTGCGTTGAGCTGGAACGCGATTCCCTCGTGCTCGGCGGCACGCATGATGGCGCGCACTCGTGCGACCGACTCGTCGAAGGGACGCATCCGGTCCTCGACGTTGGCGCCCACGATTCCGAACCCGATGGCCTTGCGAATCGTCTCGGCCGGGTCTTCGTAGCCGTCGTCGAGATCTGCGGTGACGGGGAGGTCAACGGCCTCGGCGACTACCTTCGCGCCTTGGAGCGCAAGGTCCGAGGGCAGCTCACCGTCGGGGTAGCCGTACATCGCGGCGATGGAGTGTCCGGCGGTGGCGAGCGCCTTCGTCTCCGGGAGATCGGCTACGGTCTTCGCGGAGATCGCATCCCACACATTGACGAGCTGCAGGATTTGCGGCGCTTGGTGGAGCGCCTGGAGTGCAAGTGCTTTGTCCTTTGAGGTCATGATTCGACGCTAGCCGCAAAGGGGGCGGGTGGCCTGTTGGCCACCCGCCCCCGCTGACTCGGAATCGGACTCGGACTCGGACTCGGACTGAGACTCAGACTCAGGCGTCCGCGATGCGCTCGCGCAGGTTGGCGAGTTGACCGTACAGCTCTGCCGGGACCTTGTCACCGAACTGGGCGAAGTACTCCTCGGTCAGATCGGCTTCCTTGCTCCACGCCTCCGGGTTGAGCTCGAAGAGCCGCTCGTAGAGGTCCTCGTCCAGGTCGAGGCCGTCGGTGTTGATGTCACCCTTGTTGGGGATACGGCCCGAGATGGCGTCCTCGGCGCCGACCTCGCCGGCGATGCGCCGCAGCGCCCACTCGATCGGGCGAGAGTTGTCCCCGAAGCCCGGCCACATGAACTTGCCGTTCTCGTCCTTGCGGAACCAGTTGACCTGGAAGATCCGCGGAGCCTTCTCGCCCAGCTTCTCGCCCATCCTGAGCCAGTGGCCCCAGTAGTCCGCCATGTTGTAGCCGCAGAACGGCAGCATCGCGAACGGGTCGCGGCGCAGCGCGCCGACCGCGCCCTCGGCCGCGGCGGTCTGCTCGGAGGAGACGGTGGCACCCACGAACACGCCGTGCTCCCAGTCGTAGGACTCGGAGATGAGCGGCACGTTGGTGGCGCGGCGGCCACCGAACAGGATTATGTCCACGGGCACGCCGGCGGGGTCCTCCCAGTTCGGCGCGATGGTCGCGGCCTGGTCGGCGCGAACGGTGAAGCGGCTGTTCGGGTGCGCGGACGGAGTCTCGGACTCGGGGGTCCAGTCGTTGCCGTGCCAGTCGATGAGGTGCGCCGGCGGCTCCTTGGTCAGGCCCTCCCACCACACGTCGCCGTCGTCGGTCAGCGCGACGTTGGTGAAGATCGTGTCGTGATCGAGCGCGGCGAGCGCCACCGGGTTGGTGGACTCGGAGGTGCCGGGCGCGACGCCGAAGAAGCCCGCCTCCGGGTTGATCGCGTACAGGCGGCCGTCCGGGCCTGGGCGCATCCAGGCGATGTCATCGCCGACCGTCTCGATCTTCATGCCGGGGATCGTGGGGCGGAGCATCGCGAGGTTGGTCTTGCCCGTTGCGGAGGGGAAGGCGCCGGTGAGGTAGTACACCTTGCCGGTCTCCTCCATCGTGAGCTTGAGGATCAGCATGTGCTCGGCCATCCAGCCCTCGTCACGGCCGAGGACCGAGGCGATGCGCAGCGCGTAGCACTTCTTGCCGAGCAGTGCGTTGCCGCCATAGCCCGAGCCGTACGAGAAGATCTCGCGGGTCTCCGGGAAGTGCGTGATGTACTTCTCGTCGTTGCAGGGCCACGTGGTGTCCGGACGCTCGTTGCCGTCCTCGTCCACCAGCGGGTAGCCGACGGAATGCACCGCGGGCACCCAGAACTCGCCCTGGTTGATGTGATCGAGGGCTTCCTTGCCCATGCGGGTCATGATCCGCATGTTCACGACGACGTACGGCGAGTCCGTGATCTCCACGCCCAGCTGCGAGATCTCGGAGCCGAGCGGGCCCATCGAGAACGGAATGACGTACATGGTCCGGCCGCGCATGGAGCCGTCGAACACCTCGTTGAGGGTCTTCTTCATCTCCTCCGGGTCTGCCCAGTTGTTGGTGGGACCGGCGTCCTCTTCCTTCTCGGAACAGATATAGGTACGCGACTCGACACGGGCAACGTCGGAGGGGGCCGAACGAGCAAGGAAGCTGTTCGGGCGTTTCTCCTCATTGAGCTTGATGAACACGCCCGACTCAACCATCTCGGCGTTGAGGCGGTCACGCTCCTCCACGCTGCCGTCGCACCAGTGCACGGTGTCCGGCTTCGTCAGTTCGGCGATCTCGGTCACCCAAGCGACCAGGTCTTGCGGAGCGTTCGGGGGAGCGCTCTCGGCGATCGTGGCGGCTTCGACAGTCATCTCTCTCCTTCGTGGTGGTCGCTCCTGGATGTCGAAGCGATTCCTTTACCATTTCTTGGGGTGCTTGCCCCCAATCCTGCACCTCTGACGAATCCCAATTCAAAGCCAAAGGGCCCAGGTCTTTTGCTGACGTAGTCCCCAGGACCTTCGGCCCAAGTGGCTGACGCCCGGGTCATCTCCACGCGCCGCGTTCGTACTGCTTCGGGAACGCGGGACCGCCAGTGACGCCGAGTTCGTGCGCCCACTGCAACGGCAGCATCGGGTTTCGCAAGGCTCCGCGGGCGATGAGTACGACATCGGCACGCTCTTCCCGCACGATCGCATCGGCGAGTGCGGCGTCCTCGATCATCCCCACGGTCCCGACGGGTATGCCGACCGCCTCCCGGATGTGGGTGGCGAACGGAGCGTGGTACGCGGGTCCGACCGGGATCTTCGCCGGCACGTTCGCGCCCGAGGAGACCTCGATCAGGTCAGCGCCGGCCCGACGCAGCCACCGACCGATCTCCTCGAAGTCCTCGACGACGAGGCCGCCCTCGGTCCAGTCAGTTGCCGAGACCCGCACGATCACGGGCACCTCGACGGCGGAGCGCACTGCCTCGACCACGTCCACCGTGAGCTTCGCCCGCTTCTCCGGAGTGCCACCGTAGGTGTCCTCGCGTTCGTTGCTGAGCGGCGAGAGGAACTGATGGAGGAGGTAGCCGTGGGCGGCGTGGATCTCGACCGCGTCGAATCCCGCGTCCACGGCCCGGACCGCGGCGTCGCGGAAGTCCCGGACGACCTCGACCACTTCACGCTCGGTCATCTCGCGCGGCATCGCGTACCCGGGATACGGGATCTCGGACGGCGCGACCGTCTGCCAGCCCCCGTCTTCGGCCGGTACGGACGCACCGCCGCCGAACGATCCGGCGGGCCGGTCCCAGGGCCGGTAGGTCGAGCCCTTGCGCCCCGAGTGAGCGAGTTGGACCGCGATGCGGGCTCCGGCCTCGTGGACGGCGTCGACGACGGGCTGCCAGGCCCGGCGCTGCGCCTCGCCCCAGATCCCGGCGTCCTGCGGTGAGATTCTGCCCTCGGGGACGACCGCCGTCGCCTCGGTGATGAGGAGTCCGAACCCGCCCAGCGCGCGTGTCACGAGGTGGACCCTGTGCCAGTCGCCGACCAGCCCGTCCCGGTTCTCGCAGGAGTACTGGCACATCGGCGCGAGCCACAGGCGGTTCGCCACCTCGAGGTCTCGGAGTTTGATGGGATCAAAGAGGGCTGCCACGCTCCCACGATACGTCCGAGGATGCGACGTGCGCCGATGTGCCCACCAGTCGGCGACACTCCACGGAATACGCGCGGCCTGCGCCGATGTGCCCCTCGGGCGGCGATACAGTGCCTGGACAGCCGTCCCGCGGAACAAGGCAGGTCACGATGCGCGTGCTGGTCGCTCCGGATTCCTTCAAGGGATCGCTGACGGCGACCGAGGTGTGCGAGGTGATCGGGATGGCGCTCGCCCGGCACGGCGTGCAGGCCGTGCCGCTCCCGATGGCCGATGGCGGCGAGGGCACCATCGCGGCGATGCTTCTGGCGAGCGGCGGCGAGCGTGTGGAGGACCTCGTCTCCGGGCCTCTTGGCGAGCGGGTCACCGCGGCGCGTGCCGTACTGCCGGACGGGACCGCCGTCGTAGAACTCGCTCAGGCTGCGGGGATCCACCTCACTGGGGGCCGCAGGGTCGCGGAGGCCACCACGTTCGGGGTCGGTCAGCAGTTGCTCGCGGCGGCGCGCGGCGGCGCCCGCCGCATCATCGTCGCGCTCGGCGGCTCGGGCACCACCGACGGTGGGTGCGGGGCGGCCGCCGCCTGCGGCGCGCGTTTCCTCGACGACGGCGGCGCAGCATTCGTGCCGGTGGGGACTTCGCTGGCGCGCATCCGCCAGCTCGATCTGAGCGGGGTGGACGCGGCGCTGGCCCGTTCGGGAGGCGCGAAGATCGTGGCGATGTGCGACGTCGACAACCCGCTGACCGGCGCGGACGGCGCTGCGGCGGTGTTCGGGCCGCAGAAGGGCGCGGATGCGGAAACGGTGCGGCGCCTCGACGCGGGTCTCGCGCACCTCGCCGGCGTGATCCGGAGAGATCTCGGCGTGGAGGCGGAGCGCCTCCCGGGCGCGGGCGCCGCCGGCGGCATGGGCGCGGGTCTCGTGGCGTTCTTCGGGGCCGAACTGCGCAGCGGCATCGAGGTGATGCTCGACGCAGTGAGCTTCGACGAACTCCTTGCGGGCGCGGACGCCGTGATGACGGGCGAGGGCAGCTTCGATCGGCAATCGCTGAGGGGCAAGGTGATTCACGGCGTCGCGGCGCGGGCCCGGCGCGCGGGTGTGCCGGTGCACGTACTGGCGGGGCGGGTGGATCCGGCGGCGGCTGCGGAGGCGTCGGGCCTCGGGGTGGCCGGCGCCCAGGCGATCACGCCGGAAGGGCAGCCGCTGGAGGCGGCGCTGGCGCACGCGCGGGAGAACCTGGCCCGCGCGGCGGAGGGTCTGGCCGGCGAACTCGCGCGTCGTCGTCGGGGGTCCTGACCGCGAACCGACGCGTTCAGCGGCTCCCGGCGGCCTCAGAGCAGCGGCGTGCGCACCACGATCTGCTCGCGGTCGGGGCCCACACCCACCGAGGAGATCCGGCAGTCGGAGATCTCCTCGAGGTACTCGACGTACGCGCGGGCCGCTTGCGGAAGTTCCTCCCACCTGCGGCAGGCGGAGATGTCCTCGCTCCAACCTGGACGCATCTCGTAGATGGGCTTCGCGTGGTGGAACTCGGACTGGGTGAGCGGCATCTCTCCGTGGCGTTGGCCGTCGATCTCGTACGCGACACACACCGGGATCTCCTCGATGCCGCTGAGGATGTCCAGCTTCGTGATGACGAGGTCCGTGAGCCCGTTGATGCGGGAGGAGTAGCGCGCGACCACGGCGTCGTACCATCCGGTCCGCCGCGGCCGGCCCGTGGTGGTGCCGTACTCGTTGCCTTCGGTGCGGAGCCACTCGCCCATCTCGTCATGGAGTTCGGTGGGGAAGGGGCCCTCGCCGACCCGCGTGCAGTACGCCTTCGCGACCGCGACGATACGGTCGAGGCGCTTCGGGCCGATGCCGGTGCCAGTGGAGGCGCCGCCTGCGGTGCAGTTGGAGGAGGTGACGAAGGGGTAGGTGCCGTGATCGATGTCGAGCATGGTGGCCTGACCCGCCTCGAACACCACGGTCTCGCCGCGATCGAGCGCCCGGTTGAGAATCAGCGACGTGTCGGCGACCATCGGGCGCACGCGCTCCGCATAGCTCAGCAATTCCTCGACGATGAGGTCGGCGAGCACCGCGCGGCGGTTGTACACCTTCACGAGCAGCGCGTTCTTCTGCATCAGCGCGCCCTCGACCTTCTGGCGGAGGATCGACGCGTCGAAGAGGTCCTGGATGCGGATCCCCACGCGGGTCATCTTGTCGCCGTAGGTAGGGCCGATACCCCGGCCGGTGGTGCCGATCTTCCGCTTGCCGAGGAAACGTTCGGTGACCGTGTCCATGGTCTTGTTGTAGGACGGGATCACGTGTGCATCCGCAGAGACCCGGAGCTTCGAGCAGTCGATGCCGCGCGATTCAAGGCCCTCGATCTCATCGAACAGCACCGCCAGATCCACGACGACGCCGTTGCCGATCACCGGCGTGACTCCCGGGGTGAGAATGCCGGAGGGCAGGAGGTGGAGCGCGTACTTCTCATCCCCGACGACGACTGTGTGGCCGGCATTGTTCCCGCCATTGAACTTCACCACGTAATCCGTGGCGGAGCCCAGCTGATCGGTAGCCTTTCCCTTTCCCTCGTCACCCCATTGCGCGCCAAGCACCACGACTGCGGGCATGGTTGCGTCACCTCTTCTTCTGGGTTCTGTTCTTCTGGGTTCTGGCTGCCGTGGTCGTCCGACGGCACGGGCTCCAGCGTACCGTCCGGTTTCGCGGAGAGGTTCGGCGTCCACGCTTTCGCACGCACCTCCGGTCACGCTCTCGCCTACGGCCTCGGTCTCGCCGGCGGCCTCGGTCTCGCCGTCGGCCTCGGTCTCGCCGTCGGCCTCGGTTTCGCCGGCGGCCTTACCCGCACCCTTCGCCGCCTCGCCACCGGCACCTGCGTCCGGCCCGCCGTCGTAGCCTGGGGAGATGGCTCCCAAACGCGCGTGGCCGCGCCTCATCGCCCACCGCGGCATGAGTTCCCTCGCCCCGGAGAACACGCTGGCCGCCTTCCGGCTGTGCGCCGAGTACGGCGTCACACGGTTCGAACTGGACGTGGACCTGTTGCTGGACGGGTCCGTGATCGTGTTGCACGATTCCACGTTGGACCGCACCACTGACCGCACTGGGCCGTACACCGAACTCACCCGCGAGGATCTCGCTGAGATCGACGCGGGATCGTGGTTCTCGGCCACGTTCGCGGGCGAGCCGATTCCCACGCTCGATCAGGTGGTCGACCTGATGAACGAGGCCGGCCTGGATGCCAACGTCGAACTCAAGGCGCGTCCCGTCCGCGCGGACCACCAGCGCGCGCTGGTGACGGCGGTGGCTCGCGAACTGGAACGGCTCAATTCGGGGCGGGACGTCCTGATCTCGTCGTTCAGCCCGCTGGCGCTGGCCGAGTACCGGCGCATCGTGCCGGACGCTCGCCTGGCCTGCATTTTCGATAGCAGGCGAATGGACGGCCTGTGGCATTCCACTGCCACCATGCTCGGCGCTGCCGCCCTGCACCCCTCGAATGCGAAAGTCACCCGGAGATCGGTCAAGGACTTCCGCCGAGCAGGCTACGACGTCAACGTCTGGACAGTGAACGACGTCGAGCGCGCCAAGGAACTCGCCAGGTGGGGTGTAACGGGCGTGTTCACGGATCGCGCGCAGGATTTCCCGGAGGACTGGCGCTCCTGAGCGTGAGGATGGGCGGCCTTTCGCCATGTTCTCGACGCCGCGGCGCACGATCGTCACATCAGGGCGCGCGATCGTCACACGTGGCTCCCTGTGGGCGCACGATCGTCACACGATGGCGGGCGTCCGTCACGATGGCGCAGTGACGTCACCGCGCCATCGTGACGTTCGTGCGCCCTCACGACCAGTGCGGAGCAAGACCAGTGCGGAGCAAGACCAGGGCGCTGCGTAACCTCGCACCGCCTTGAAGCCCCCAATCCGGGCCGAGAGAGAGATGCAGGAGCCGGCGAACCAGCGGAGTCCGCGGAAGCCGGCGAGCAGACCGGGTCCACGGGCGCCGGCGAGGGCACGAACCGCCCTCGGATCCCCTCCCGGCAGAGACGGACCGATGTCCAAGGCCCTCAGAACGGCCAGATGAGCGGCACCAGGCCGATCCCCACCAGCGCGTAGAGGGCCAGCAATACCCCGCCCATCTTCCAGTAGTCACCGAACCGGTAGCCGGCCGCCTCCATCACCACGAGGTTCGCCGGCGTGGCGATCGGGGTGAGAAGCGCGGCCGCGGCGAACACCAGGATCGCCATGAGGACCGGCATGGGCGAGACGCCCATCTGTGCTGCGGCGGCGAGTCCCACGGGGACCACGATGAAAGCGGTGGCCATGTTGCTGATGAGCTGGCCGAGCACCACGGTGACCACGAACAGACCGGCCAACAGAGCGTATGGACCGGCGTCCCCCACGATCTCCACGAGGCCGTCTGCGAGGAGAGCCGCCGCGCCGCTCTTCTCCATCGCCGTCGAGAGGGGCATGAGGCCACCCACCAGGATCACGGTGGTCCAGCCGATTCCCTCGTACACCTGTTGCACGCTGAGCACCCGCGTGACGATTACGGCCAGCGCTGCGAGCAGGCCGGCGATTGCGGCCGGAACGATGTTCCCGGCCAGCAGAATGACCATGATGCCGAGGATCGAGAGCGTGATCCTGGCTCCAGGGCCGAGTGGCACAGCTTGGCGGCGCACCTTCTCGGGATCGTCGACCACCAGAATGTTGGGGTCTTGGGCGGCCCAATTCAGGTCATCCCACGCGCCGCGGAAGAGCACCGTGTCCCCCACATGGAGGGCGTGGACTCCGTATTTGGTCTGGCCGCGGTGTTCCACGGCGACCACCACGAGCTTGCCGCTGTCCGTCCTCATACCAGGGTGGACCTGCTCGCCCACGAACTGCGATCGGGGCGGTATCTGGGCCTCCAGCAGCCCGTCGGCCCGGGTGAGCAGACCCTCCGGGTTCCCGATCCGGTATTGCTTCGAGAGCACGTGGGAGTGCGCACCGAGGTCCCGGAGAGAGCGCCGGGGCGTGCGGTGCGGTATGAGCGCCGGGCCGAACAAGACCACAAGCGCAATCGTGCCGAGCACGAGCGCCACCCCGAGAACGGAAATCGTGAACAGCCCCAACTGTGTACCGGTGGCCTCCTCCACGTAGTCAGCGATGACGAGGTTCACGGGCGAGCCGGTCAGCATCAGGAGGGAGCCGGCGTGGGCGCCGAAGGCGAGGGGGAGCAGCAGTTCAGAAGGCGAGCGCTTGGCGCGGATCGCCATCATCACCACCACCGGTGTCAGCGCCGCCACGGAGCCGTTGGGCGTGATGACGGCAGTCGTCAGGGCCACCATTGCCATGATCACCACGAGCAGCCGCGTCCGGGACTCGCCTGCCGCGCGGAGCGCGAGTTCCCCAACCCAGGCGGTCACTCCGGTCGCATCGAGCGCCTCGCTCACCACGAACAGGGAGGCGATGAAGATGATGGTCGGATCACCGAATGACTCGAACGCCTCCCCCAGATCAAGGACCCCGGTTGCCCAGAGCGCCACTGGCACGCTGAGGGCCACCGCCATCACGGGGAGCCGGTCCACGACGAAGATGACCACCACCAAGGCAAGGATGACGAGCGTGATGGCCGCTGAGCTCATGTGGTTTCTCCTTGACGCCGGATGCGCGCGGTGGCGCTGCAGGGCCCAATGTGTCCGCCCTTCGCGCTGCCGGCATCACCCCGCCGGGTGATGTCGGCAGCCTACCGACCCCGATACCGTGGCGTCCTATGGCCGAATCACCTCGGCGGAATCGCCTCGGCCGAATAGTCTCGCCTGAATAGTCGAGAGCACCGACGTCCAAGGAGTCCCCATGACCCATGCCGCCCCCTACCCGCCCTTCGCGCTACCTGAACGCAGGCTGTCGTTGGCCGTTGCCGAGTCCGTCTCGCCGGAAATCGGTGCCGCAGGCCACATCGTCTTCGACGGCGAGGACCTGCCCGCCGGCGCCGGAATCAGCCTGGAGCGTGCCGAGGCACTCGGCTTCACCGCGAAGCGCGACACCTCTCTTGTGCTGCCCACCGCAGAAGGGCCGGTCTCGGTTTTCCTCGGCGGCGGTGCCCGCGGCAAGTTCTCGCTCGACACGGTTCGCGACGCCGCCGCCGTTCTCGCACGGGCCGTCCCGCTTCCCGATCTCGCCATGGTGCTTCCGGAGAGCTTCGACGACGTCGCCGCCTCCGCCGCCGCGGTGGAAGGTGCTGCCCTTGCGCGCTACGCGTACCGGATCGGCAAGGAAGACCCGAAGGCGTCCATCTCCTCTCTCACGCTCATCGCAGCACCCGAGCGGCACTCGGCGATCGAGGAGGGCATGGCACGGGGCGCGGTGATCGTCCGGGGCACAAAACTCGCCCGCGACCTCGCAGGTACGCCCGGCGGCATCCTGACCGCGCCCAAGCTGGGCGAGGTGGCAACCGAACACGGCGCCGCCGCGGGACTCGAGGTCACGGTGACAGAGGAGGCCGAACTCGTCGAGATGGGCTGCGGCGGCCTGCTCGGGGTCAACCTGGGCAGCGAGCACCCTCCCGTCATGGTCAAGCTCGTCTACCGCCCGGCGGGCGAACCGATCGGTCGACTCACTCTCGTGGGCAAGGGCATCATGTACGACGCCGGCGGCCTCGCCCTGAAGCCCGGTGACGAGATGCACGCCACCATGAAGAACGACATGACCGGCGCAGCCGCGATCCTCGGCGCGATGACCACGCTCGGCGAACTCGGCTGCACCAGTCAGGTGACCGGCTACCTCATGTGCACTGACAACCTCCCGGACGCCACCTCGATGAAGATGGGCGACGTGATCGTGATGCGCGGCGGCAAGACCGTGGAAGTCATGAACACGGACGCGGAGGGACGCCTCGTCATGGCGGATGCGCTGGTGCTCGCGAACGAGGAGCCGGTTGACGCGATCGTGGACATCGCCACCCTCACGGGCGCCGCGATGCGGGCGCTCGGAACGGACATCGCCGCTGTCATCGGCAACAACGAGGCGATGGTCGAGCAGGTGAAGGCCTCTGCCAAGAACACCGACGAGCCGGTGTGGGAACTCCCCCTCGCCCGCGGCTACCGCAGCGAACTCGACTCCGAGATCGCGGACCTGCGCAACGTCGGAGGCGTGAACGCCGGATCGATCACCGCCGCGTTGTTCCTCGAGGAGTTCGTGGGCGAGACCCCGTGGGCGCACATCGACATCGCCGGGACCGCCCAGTCGGGCAGCGCGAAGAAGTGGCGCAACAAGGGCACCACCGGGTTCGGAACCCGTCTCCTCATCGACCTCGCCCTCAACTTCCGCAAGGTGAAGGAGTCATAGCAATGGCACAGACAGCGAAGGCATCGCCGGAGGCGGAGCGCGGGTTCCTCGCCTGGATCGAGAAGGTGGGCAACAAGGTCCCCCATCCCACTCTCATGTTCCTCTATCTGATCATTGCCGTGATCGTGCTTTCCTGGGTGGGCGAACTCGCGGGAGTGAGCATCACCGAGGAGATCGCTGTTCCCGTCTCCGGCGGAGAAGTCCAGTACGACTACTACGAGGACACCACCCAGCCCGGAACCATCAGCCCTTCGCCGCCGTATGACCAGGAGTGGGAGATTGTCGAGGAGACGGTCGCGATCGAATCTCTCATCTCTGTGGAGGGAATCCGCTTCGTCTTCTCCTCGTTCGTGTCCAACTTCGCCGGATTCGGCGTGGTCGCGGTGGTCTTCATCGCCATGATGGGCGCCGGCGTGGCCGAGGAGTCCGGGCTGCTCGGCTCGCTCATCCGCAAGATGGTGGGAGCCCTCCCGCCGTGGGCGCTCAGCTTCGGCCTGATCCTGACGGGCGTGCTCTCTTCGGTGGCCTCCGATGCCGGCTATCTGATCCTGATCCCGCTCGCCGCCGCGGCATTCGCCAGCGTGGGACGCCACCCGCTCGCGGGCCTGGCGTCAGGGTTCGCCGGAGTGGCAACCATCTTCATGGTGAATGTCATCTTCACGCCCACGGACGCGATGATCACCGAGATCGCGAACGAGTCAATCGCCGTCGCGGGCGGTGAACCGATCACGATCGTGGCGAACTACTGGTTCATGATCGCCTCCTCGCTGATCCTCGCCCTGGTGGCGGCGATCGTCACCGAGCGGATCGTTGAGCCCCGACTGGGACCGTGGACCCCGGAGCCCGGCAAGCTCGGGTCCGCCGCCGTCGCCGAGATCTCGCCCGAGGCCGACAAGAAGGGCTCGAAGTACGCCCTCTGGGCCTTCCTGGCGGTCATCGTGATCGTGGTCCTCGCAACCGCGCCTCCGGGAGCGCCGCTCCGCGATGCCGAGACGGGTGACATCATCGGCGCCACGCCGTTCATGGACTCGCTGCTCTTCATCATCATGCTGATGTTCCTGATCTCGGGAATTGCCTACGGCAAGGGCGCCGGCACAATGAGGACGAGCAAAGAGGTCATCGCGGCCATCACCAAGACGTTCGCGGGCCTGGGCGGCATGGTGCTGATGCTGCTGATGATCGCCCAGTTCATCGCCTACTTCAACTGGTCCAAGATGCCGATGGTGATCGCCGGCTCGCTGGCGGGACTGCTGGAGCGTGCCAACATCGGCCCGGTCCCGCTTCTGCTGCTCTTCATGGTGGTGATCCTGCTGCTTGATTTCCTCATGCCAGGCGCGTTGCCGAAGTGGGCGATCTTCGCACCGATCTTCGTTCCACTGTTCATCCAACTCGGCGTGGCACCTCAGACGCTGCTGGCCGCCTACCGGGTCGCCGACTCGCCGGTGAACGCTCTGACGCCGCTCATGGTCTATCTGCCCTTCATCGTGACGATCGCGCAGCAGTACGTGAAGAAGTCGGGGATCGGGACGGTCATCGCGCTGATGCTCCCCTATTCCGTGGCGATCTTCGTGGTGTGGACCGTGATGTTCGTGGTGTGGTTCCTGCTCGGAATACCGCTCGGTCCGGGCTACTCGCCGTTTGCGTAGCGGCGCGGCGTTCGGCTCACGCCGGCGCGATCATTCGACGCGCGGCCAGATCCTCCAGATACCGAGCAACGCCAGCGCCCACAATCCCACGGCCCCGGCGACCACCAGGTAGTCGCCGGGGTGCGGGAGCATACTCGCCTGAAACCAGTCAAGGCCCTTGGGCGCATAGGGCACGAAGGTGCCGAGGACCGCGAGGATGCCCGCCATCGCGACGGTGTTCCACCGCCGTTTGCCATCAACCAGGACCGGCGGCTGGATGATCACGGCCAGCGTGAGCCCGCAGTACAGGAGGGTGTAGGTGACAGCCATCTGGGCCGTGGCCACGCTTCCCGTACGGTTCAGGAAGTACAGGTAGATCAGGAAAGCGGCGGCGGCAAGGAGCACCCCCGCGGGCGCGACAAAACGGGCGAGGATGCGCCGGTAGTCGGCGCTCTCGATCCGGCCCGTCCTCGCCCACAGCGGCATCAGAATTGACGGAATGGTGATGGCGAGGATGGAGATGATCGAGCCGTGCCCGCCCCGATAGGGGAATCCGACGCCGAACAACCGCACCCCGAGAATGAGCAGGGCGGAGCAGATCACGAGCGTGAGGTTGAGCTTCAGCAGGTCGAGCAGCCCACGGACCATCGACTGCCCTTCGTGCAGCGCCTTCAGGAGCACGGCCGGCGACTGGTCCAGAACAACGATGTCCGCCTGGCTCAGGGCCGCCTGCGTACTTGACGGGTGAACCACCGCAATGTCGGCTCCCTGCAGCGCGGGCAGGTCCGTCAGACCGTCCCCGACGACGGTCACATGTTTCCCGCCCGCACGCAGGACGCGCACCACCTCCGCCACCTGTTCCGGCCGGAGCCCACCGAAGAGGCGGTACTTGGCGACCAGTTCCGGCCACTCCTCGCGCGGCACGCTCTCCAGGGTCTCGCGGGACAGGCCGCCCTCGGCGAGCAACTGCTGTTCATCATCCGTCGTCAACCCGGACTGGTGGAGCAGCGCGATCACCTCCTCGGGCTCCCCGGCGGAGAAGACCTTGATGCGCACCCCGGAGGCCACGAACTCACGGATCACCTCCATCGCCTCCGAGTGCAGGCGCCGGCGAGCAGACACGACGCACAGCGGCACCAGGCCGTCAGGCAGCCGCATCTCGACGGCGTCCGGAACGGCCCGGTCCAGGGGTCCCCAGGCGAGCACCAAGACCTCGGTGGCGACGTCGTCGTCCGAAGCGGTGGCACGGCCGAGGTCGCTGATCACGGCGTCGAGCGCGGCCGCCCCCGGCTCTCTGAGATGCGGGACGAGCACGCGAGGCGAGGCGAGGACGTAGAGGCCGGAGTCGTCGTCGAAGGCGATGGCCAGCCAGCCCAGATTCGCGAGCTGTGACACCTCGAGGCGGACCGTCCGCTCCTCCCCTTCGAAGGTCCGGGAGAACGCCTCGGAGAGCGGGGTCGTGACGGCGACGTTCCGGGCGATGTCGCCCAGCAACTGCCGCATCTGCGGTGGCGAGGGCCAATCGTCGTCGTCCGGGGGGCCCGGCAGCGGGGTGATCTCGGCGGCGGTGCCGGCCAGGACCTCGACGTCGGTGAAGCAGATGATGTCCGACTCGGCGAGCGACTCGACCGTGCGCGCGCTGTGCACCACCGCGCCGGCGCGGGCGAGGTCCGCGGTTCCGGTCGCATATGTGCGCACGATCATCAGATAAAGGCCCGTGGGCAGCAGGCTGAAGATGACCGGGGCGGCATCGATGAGGGCCTCGCCGGCGTCGCCCACGTCCAGGCGGAAGAATTTCGCGAGCAGGATCGCCACGAACACGATCACGACGATCAGAAGGTACAGGAGGACGCGCGCGACCAGGCGCTCGAGCGGGGTCGGTGCTGCCGCCGCCGTCGTGCGCTCGCTCATACGCGCGTGGACCAGCCTGTCGCTGCCGACCCGCTCCGCGACGTACCTCCCTCTGCCCGAGATGCAGGTGCTCCCGGCGAACACCTCGCCGCCGGCCTCGACTCGCTGCCAGCCGCGTTCGCCGGTCACCTGGGAGGCGTCGACCATAACCGCCCCACTGCCGACCACGCGTCCGTCCACCTGGAACTGATCGCCCGGGCCGACGACGATCAGATCGCCGGGGACGATCTGATCGCTGTCGATGCTTCTGTAGTGACCGCCACGGATGACGTTGGACCGCGGGCGCATCTCGTGTTGAAGGGCGCGGAGGCGCCGCTCGGAGAAGCTGTCCTGGACGATCCGGATGAGGATGGTCAGGAGGCCCAGTCCGAACGTGATCAGTGCGCTCAGGTTGGCGCGCATCAGAAGCTGGATGCCGATCAGGCCCAGCATGTTGAGGTGGAATATCGTGAAGACGCTCTCCCGGCGGGCGATCTCGGCAGTCCTGGCGGGCCTGAGGTGCGTCTGATTGCTCTGACCTGCTGCCAGGCGCGCTCTCGCCTCGGCATCGGTGAGACCGGTTACTGACATGGGGGCCTTCCGGACCTTGGTGGCCAGACCGGAACCTCGGGTTCGTCGAGGCGGCGATCCTGCACCCGGTCAACCTTACCTGCGGAAGTCCCGCGCCAGCTGGGCATGGTCAGTATCCGTGGGTTCGCGCGGCCTGAAGCGCCGTCACTCGACGCTCTTCAGCGAACCGACCATGTCGATGCCGCGCAGCTTCCGGCGCAGGAACACCATCACGACCGCTGTGAACACCAACGTGAGCCCGAAGGCCCACGCATAACTGGGCAACTGGATCACCCGGCTGAACGCCACGTTGTCCAGCTCGGCCGATCTCATCACCCAGGTGCCCAGCGCCCAGCCGAGCGGCAACCCCAGCAGCCCACCGAGCACGGACAGCACGGCGGTCTCCCGGAAGACATAGGCATCCACTTCCTTGTCACGGAAGCCGAGCACCTTGATGGTGGCGATCTCGCGGCGGCGCTCCTCGATGTTGATGTTGGTCAGGTTGTAGAGCACGACGAACGCCAGCATCCCGGATGACGCCACAATCACCGCCACCAACGAGGTCAGGTTTGAGGTGATGTCGGAGTACGCCTTCGCGGTGTATTCGATATCCACCACGCTGAGCACGGCGTCGCTCTTTGCCTGCAGGGACGCCTGAAGCTGGTCGGCCCGTGCCTCGTCGTCGCCGGACACATCGGCCAGAACGTAGTTGAACTCCGGCGGTTCGCCGAACAGGTCCGCGTAGGTCTCCGGACCCATGAAGACGTAGTGCCCGGCGTACAGGTGGGCGACCGCACTGACGGTGACGGTCACCGGCTCGTCCTCGAGTGCGCGTGACAACTCGAAACTATCGCCCGGTCCGATCAGCAGTCTCTCGGCCAGCCGGGACGGGATCACCACCTCGCTGCGAGTCAGGTTCAGCGGCTCACGCGTCGCGGCGTCGGTGAGTTGAACGAACTGGTCCAGCCGGTCCGCGTCGGCAGGCACCATCAGGGTCACGTCCCGGAGGATGCCGCCGGTGGCGGCGCTCTCACCATTGCGGTGATCGGCGCGGGCCGCCCGCATTTCGGCGGCCGCTGAGCCGCCGGTGCGGGCCTCACCCTCACTACTGAACGGGATGTCCGCGGGATCGCCGCCGGGGTTCTCGGCGATGGCGTTCTGCATGCCGAAGAACATCGCCTGACTCACCGAATCGTCCTCCCGGACCGCTCGGGCCACGCCACTGTCCGCCTGCGCCTGCGCTGCTCCCTCGTCCTTGTCCGGGTCGAGCAGGATAGAGATGTTGTAGGTGAAGATCTCGCCGTACTGCTCTTCGACGAAGTCCCGGAGATTGTCGTTGATGCCGAACCCGGTGAGCAGCAACCCGGTGCAGCCGGCCACGCCTGTCAGCGTCATCAGCATCCGCTTCTTGTAGCGGAAGAGATTGCGGGCAGTCACCTTCTGCGAGAACGTCATCCGCGACCAAACCGGACGCACCCGCTCCAGCAGGATCCGCTTGCCCGGGGCCGGTGCACGCGGTCTCATCAGATCGGAGGGCGCCTCGGTCAGGGTCGCCCACGCTGCCCACGCGGTGACCGCCATGGTGCCGAGCACCGAGACCAGGATCGACCACAGCGCGGGCTCGGGCTGCACCGGCGTCTCCAGTTCAATGTTGGGGTACAGCACCTGGTACGCGTTCCAGATCGAGGTCGGAAACGCCTTGGAACCGACCAGCACCCCGGCGATGCTGCCCATACCCGCCGCCGAGCCGGCGAACAGCAGGTACTTCGACATGATCCGGCGCTGTGAGTGGCCGAGAGCCTTCATCGTGCCGATCTCACCGCGCTCGGATTCCACCATCCTGGTCATGGTGGTCAGCGCGACCAGCGCTGCGACCAGCACGAAGAAGTAGGGGAAGATCGCGGTGATGCTGGCCAGCCGCTCCGCGTTGGCGTTGTAGAGAGCGAATCCCGGGTTGGCATTCCGGCCGAGCACCAGCCATGCCGGCTGCGCGATATCGGCGAGGACCTCATAGGCCTCGTCGATCTCTTTCTGGGCGTCCCGGATCTCGGCCTCGGCCGTCTCGCGGGCCTCGTCGAGTTGCCGTTGGCCGTCTTCCAGCCGGCTTTGTACTCCGGCTCGCTGATCGGCGAGTTCCCGGCGGCCCTCGGCCAGCTGTTCGCGTCCATCGGCCAGTTCGGCGCGGCCGGTCTGCAGTTGCGCCGCAGCCTCGGCAAGTTGCCGTTCCGCTTCCGTGAACTCCGTTTCGGCCCGCGCGCGAGCCGCGTCGAGCTCGCGCCTGCCGTTTTCCAGCTCGTTGAAAGCGTCCTCGGCCTCGCCGAGGGCCGCGTTGAACTGCTGAACGCCGGCCTCGTAGGCGGCGACCTGTTCGTTCAGGGCGGCCCGGCCGGCCTCGTACTCGGTCTCGCCCGCTTCCGCCTGCTCCTGCAGGACGGGCTGTTGATCTGGGGTGATGCCCGCTGCGCCCAGCTCCTGGTCGATGGCGGCGATGCCTGCCGCCAGTTGTGGCAGTGCCTCGTCGATCGCGCCGATGCCCTCTGTGGCAACGGCGATCCCCTCTTCTGCCTCGGCGATGCCCGCGTCGAGTTCGGCCAGGCCAAGTTCGGCTCTCTCCAGCGCAGCGGCGGCGACAAGCATGAGTGGGTCATCGTCCGGGACGCCTGCGGCGGTGAGCTGGTTCACCTCGGCCTGGGCGGCGTCCCGGCCGTCCACCACCGCAGGACGCAAGGCCGAGAGTTCCGCGAGTGCGGATTCGGCGGCTTCCAGGCCGCTGACGGCTTCGGCTCGCCGGCTCTCCAGTTCTGCAGCCTGAGCGGCCAAGTCGGTGCGGGTGTCCAGCGCCGTGAGTGCGAGTTGCAGTTGGTCGAGCTGGGCGCGGGCTTCGGCCAGAGTCGTCTCCGCAGCCTCGAGTTGCGCGGCCCCATCGGCCAGCTCTTGCTCGCTTGCGGCAAGCGTGGCTCGGCCCTGTTCGTAGGCGACCCGGCCCTCGTCGATGGTCTGCTGCCCGGCGGCGAGTTCGGCGGCGACTATCCGGCGTTGCTCGGCGAATTCCCGGACGCCGGCGTCATACTCGGCCTGGCCACTCGCCAGACGGCGTTCCGCATCCGTGAGCGCCGCGGCGCCGGAGTCGATGGCTCGTTCGGCGTCCGCGAGTTGCTGTTCGGCCTCGGCCCGGGCCCGGTCGAGCTCGGCCTGCCCGTCATCGATCTCGGCCCAGGCCTCGGCGGCCCGTGCGTGCAGCTCCTCTTGACCCTCATCGACGGTCTGGCGGGCATCATCCTGGATCTGCTGGAAGCGGGCCTGCTCCCGCTCGAGCGCGATGTCCTTCACGTCGTCGACGACGGGATCCACGACTGCCGCATAGTCTCCGGTGAAGGCAGTCTCTGCCAGCGCGCCGTCCACGGTGAGCAACACGTCGGTGAATATGCCCGGGTCATCGAATGACTGCAGCGGCAGGTAGGCGAAGTGGGTGAGAATCGCGCCGGTCTGCGGCGACTGCCCCACATCGCCCGAGAGGTAGTAGGACGACTCGGCGAAGCCGACCACCGTGAACTCGTCGAAGCGAAGTTGCTCGCTCGGGTGTTCGGTGCCCAACAGTGTTTCGATGGTTACCACGTCGCCGATCTGGGCGGACTCCGGTCGCGAACGGGAAAGCAGCAGCTCGTCGGGCCGGGTCGGCAGCCGGCCCTCGATGACGGTCGGACGGTTGATCGCGACGACGTCGGCGTCCCCGGCCTGCGCACGTTCGGCCGACTCGACGTCGATGCTCAGTATGGCCGCGTTCCTGACGCCGTCGCGGAGGACGATCGTGCCCTCGGTGATGATCTGGGGCTGGACCTCGCTCACGTCGTCGAGCCGTTCGAGCGCCTGCACATCGTCCTCGGTGAGGCCCATCGTGGAGGTGACCCTCAGGTCCATGAAGTTGGTGTTGTCGTAGAGCCGGTCGGCGCTCTGGTACATGTCGGGTTCCATGCTCTGCAGCCCGGCGAACACCCCGGTTCCCAGCGCAACGATTGCGAACACCGCGAACCAGCGGCTCAGCGTCCCCTCGAACGAGCGGCCCACGCTCTTCCAATACGGCGAGCCCCGGCGATAGCGGTATCGGCGCTGATAGCGCGGCTGTTTGGCGCCCTCGGCCGGCTCGCCGGCAGGATCAGTCCCCATCCGGCGCTACCACTCGATTTCGTAGGCGGACTTCGGGGAGTCGTTCAGGGTGACTTCGGTGATCTGGCCGTTCGACACCCGGATCACCCGATCGGCGAGTTCAGTGAAGGCAAGGTTGTGCGTGATCACCACGACCGTGCGGCGGTGAGTGTGGCAGATCTCCTGCAGCAGGCCCAGGACCGCCTTCCCGGTCTCGTAGTCGAGCGCACCGGTGGGCTCGTCGGCCAGCAGCAATAGGGGATTCTTGGCGATCGCGCGGGCGATGGCCACCCGCTGCTGTTCCCCGCCCGACAGCTGGGCGGGGAAATTGTCCATCCTGTCGCCCAGTCCCACCAACTGCAGTACCTCACGCGGGTCCAGCGGATCCTTGCAGATCTCACTCGCCAGTTCGACGTTCTCGAGCGCAGTGAGGTTCTGCACCAGGTTGTAGAACTGGAAGACGAAGCCGATGGCGTCCCGCCGGAACTCCGTCTGCTCTCCGCGGCTGTAGCTCGAGATCTGCTCGTCTTCGAGCCAGATCGAACCTGACGTCACCTGGTCCATGCCGCCGAGCAGGTTGAGGATCGTGGTCTTGCCCGCTCCCGATGGGCCGACGACGACCACGAACTCCCCGCGCTCGAAGCCGAAGGTGGCACCCTGGATCGCGTGAATCTCGGTGGTGCCCATGGTGTACGTCTTGTAGA
Source organism: Actinomycetaceae bacterium (assembly GCA_035647855.1). GTDB lineage: Bacteria > Actinomycetota > Actinomycetes > Actinomycetales > Actinomycetaceae > JAAZBW01. The sequence goes on from DASRMP010000002.1 coordinate 38,541, forward strand.
CGTCGTCGAACTCCACGAATGCCATGATCACCTGCTGCGAGTCGGCGCTGACGAAGCCGATCGAAGCTTCTCGGGTCCGGCGCCGCTTCTCCCAGCCTAAGTCTTTGCCGGCCCGCCGCAGTCCTGGCGTTGCAGTGGGCCCCGCCATTGCGGCGGGGCCCACTGCTCGGTAGAGGCGATGAGTCTCAGCTCATCACGATCGGATCGCTACATCTTGGTGCCGACTGAGCCGAGTTCCTTGCACGCCTGCACCACGCGGGCGGCCATGCCGGCCTCGGCGAGCCTGCCCCAGTTGCGCGGGTCGTACATCTTCTTGTTGCCGACGTCGCCGTCGATCTTGAGAACGCCGTCGTAGTTCCTCAGCATGTGGTCCACCACCGGGCGCGCGAACGCGTACTGGGTGTCGGTATCCACGTTCATCTTGATGACGCCGTTGGCGACCGCTGTCGCGATCTCTTCCGCGGACGAACCGGAGCCTCCGTGGAAGACGAGGTCGAACGGGTGCTGCTTGCCATACTTCTCGCCGACCGCCTGCTGAATCTCGCCGAGCAGTTCGGGGCGCAGCTTCACGGCACCCGGCTTGTACACGCCGTGCACGTTTCCGAAAGTAAGCGCCGTCAGGTAGCGGCCGTTCTCGCCGAGGCCCAGCGCCTCCGCGGTCATGATGCCGTCCTCCGGCGTGGTGTAGAGCTTCTCGTTGATCTCGGCGGCGACGCCGTCTTCCTCTCCACCCACGACGCCGATCTCGATCTCGAGAATGGTCCGGGCCTTGTTGGACGCCTCAAGGAGTTCCTTGGCGATCTCGAGGTTCTCCTCGATCGGGACCGCCGAGCCGTCCCACATGTGGGACTGGAAGGTCGGGTCCTCGCCGCGGGCCACCTGCTCGGCCTCGAGGGCGAGCAGCGGGCGAACCCAGGAGTCGAGGTTCTGCTTGGAGCAGTGGTCCGTGTGGAGCGCGATGGTTATCGGGTAGTTCTTGGCAACCTCGTAGGCGTACGCGGCGAGCGCGAGGGAGCCGGCGACCCGGTCCTTGATCGTCGAGCCGGAGCCGTACTCGGCACCGCCGACAGAGACCTGGACGATGCCGTCGGACTCGGCCTCCGCGAAGCCCTGAAGCGCGGCAGTGATGGTTTGCGATGACGTGGTGTTGATGGCCGGGTATGCGAACTTCTTTTCCTTCGCCCTGTCCAGCATCGCGGCGTATTGCTCAGGGGTTGCGATAGGCATTCCAGGATCCTCCGTCAGATCGGTTTCAGGTTTCCCCTGAGTATTCCATCGTCCGGCGGTGCCGTGAACCAGATGACCGTTAGGCGGCTGGAGGTGGCGGGGTTCCCTGGTCTAGCCTTCGATAATGGAGCGCTACCCCGAGGACGCCACCCCCGGCGCCCGACTGGACCCGTTGGGCCGGGAGGTGTATCCGAACGAACCACTGCCACGCCGGCCGTGGTGGCAACTCGCGCTTGCGTTCGCCGGGAGCATTGCGGGTGTCGCCTACATGCTCTTCTTCGCGCAGGCGCTCCTCGACAACATCTCCGTCATCGACGGAGGCACACAACCGTTTGTGAACGCAGGGATCGCGCTCACGGGCTTCCTGCTGTCCCTCGCGCTGCTGTTCGGTTACGTCGGCTGGTTCCGCCGTCGTGGAAACCTCGCCGCCCTCGTGACATTGCTGGTGGTGACTCTGGCCCCGCTCGCGTTGGTCCTTCTCTGATCACGCCCGCCCCGGGGCCACGCCACAGCATTCGCGACGGCGCGCGACCCTTCAGCAGTCCCTCGCTCCGCCGCGTCACTCACCGTCACCGGGCAAGTGCTGGCGAGCCCACTCGTACATCGCGATCGCCGCGGCAGCTCCCACGTTGATCGACCGGGTCGATCCGTACTGGGTGATGTGGTGGATCCTCTCGCACGCAGCGGCCATCTCCTCCGAAAGGCCCGCCGACTCCTCACCGAACACCAGCAGGCACTCCCGTGGCAGGATCGCGCCTTCGAGCGGAACCGAACCGGGAATGTTGTCGATGCCGATCACCGGCATATCCACCGCCGCCACGAATTCCGTCACGGTCCTGTGATGCACCACACGCAGGTAGCGGTCAGTGACCATGGCGCCGCGCCGGTTCCAGCGCCGCCGCCCCACGATGTGGACCGCTCTCACGTTGAACGCATTGGCCGTTCGGACGACCGACCCGATGTTGAAGTCATGCCCGAGATTCTCGATGGCGATCTGCAGGGGGTTGCGCCGGCGGTCGAGTTCTTCCACGACGGCGTCGAGCCGCCAGTAGCGGAACTCGTCGCCCACGTTTCGGGCGTCTCCCGCCTCGAGCAGTTCTGGGTCGAGCCGCGGATCGTCGGGCCACGCTGAGGGACCACCCGGATACGGCCCGACGCCGACCACTCGGTCGGCGTCGTTGGTTACTGCAGCGGGATCCGTCACTGCTGTGGCGGACCGTACGACGACGGCGGCGGCAGCTGGCCCTGCTGGCCCTGCTGTCCGTACCCGCCTTGCTGGCCACCGGGGGCCGAGCCGCCGGGACTCGCCCCACCGGGCGCCTCCGGACCGCGCTGCCCGAAGTCCACGCGTACGCTATCGCGCGAGGCGCCCTGTGCCTCGAAGTAGGTGCCGCGGCGGAAACCGGTCATCGACCCCACGATCGATGCCGGGAACGTCTCGAGTTTCGTGTTGAACTCCCGCACCACCGCGTTGTAGTACCGGCGCCCGCTTGCGATGCGGTCCTCGGTCTGGGAGAGCTCGGATTGCAGCTGCTGGAAGTTCGTGTTCGCCTTCAGATCCGGGTACTGCTCCGCCACGGCGAAGAGCCGCCCGATCGCCTCGGTCAGCATGTTCTCCTGTGCCACCTGCTGTTCCCGGTCGGCCCCCGCGGCCGCGGCCGCGGTCCTCGCTTGGGTGACGGCCTCCAGGGTGCCTCGCTCGTGGGCTGCGTAACCCTTGACGGTCTCCACGAGGTTCGGGATGAGGTCATACCGGCGGTGCAGCTCGACGTCGATCTGCCGCCACGCCTCCTCCACCCGGTTCCGGAGCGCGACGAACGCGTTGTACGTCGAGATGAACCAAGCGACAAGCACGACGAGGATGACTCCGACCGCGATCAGAACTATTTGCCATGCCTGCATGTGCGGCTCCTCCCACTCAAGATTGCACGCCAATCAAACCACAGCACCTCATGCGGTGCGAAAGACCTGCGCACCGCGGTCCGCCGTTGAAGCGTGACTCGGCGGTCTGGCGCTGTCCAAAGCCCGAGTTCGGATCCGGTCCGCTGTCCAAAGGCCGGAGTTCGGATCCGGTCGGCTGTCCAAAGGCCCGAGTTCGGATCCGGTCCGCTGCCCAAAGGCCCGAGTTCGGATCCGGTCCGCTGCCCAGCAACTTCTCGCCGACCGCCCCCTCGATGTCCTGCCCGGCGGCGCACGTCCGTCACATCATGGCGCCCGTTCGTCACACCGATTCCCCCGCTCGGCACCAAGTGCGCACGTCCGTCACATCATGGCGCCCATTCGTCACACCGATATCCCTGCCCGGCGCCAGGTATGCGCGTCCGCCACATCATGTCGCTAAAACATTGGCACCACGGAAATGTCGTGTGTGGATTTGAGCCGAATGCAGGGTTTCGGGCAGGGTCTGTAAGGGTGCGAGCTGAAGGTTAGGGTGAGAACGCTAACCTTCAGCTCAGGACCTTACATTCAGCTTTCGCCGGGCACGGCAGGTAAGAGTCTGAGCCGAATGTAAGGCTCCGAGCGCCTGTTGCGCTTTTCTGGAGGACACTACCGTCGGCGTTTTGCCCGAAGCCGAGTAAAATAAAGCATTCTCAGCCCACTACGTGCCTCCCCTATAGGGGGAGCGGAAACTTCTGTCGGTGCCTTGCAACTCCTGTAGGTGCCCTGCAACTCCTGTAGGAGTTCCACTAGCGCGTGCTGATTTCGTGCCGCCCAGGGATGCTTGTAAGCCTCTTGAACCGGTAGCGGTGCAACAACTGTAGGAGTTTGGCTTCTAATGTAGGAGCTACGCACGTACGTTACCCCTACATTAGAAGCCAAACTCCTACACTAGACGGATCCGCCGGTCTGGAAGCGCGGCGAACAGGCCAGAAGAGCGCCAAATCCACCCCCAAGCGAGGTACGCGCCGGTCCACGAGAGCGAAAACCCTACAGACGTGACTGAAAGCCGCGGCCAAGAGGTCCGCAGGCACCGCCGAGCCCCCCGCAGCCGCCGCCGAACCCCCGCAGCCGCCGCCGAACCGCCCGAACCCGCGCGGAAGTCGCCAAACCTGGACGGGCATCGCTCGTCGGCGCCGGCCTGAACCGAAACCGACCTGAACCGAAATCAGCACGGAGGCGTCCGGGGCAAATCGCAACAGGCCTCTGAACGCTGACACTCAGTTCGGGACCGTGCATTCAGTTCTTTGCCAGGCACGGTGCCAGGCACGGTCCGTAGTCCCTGAGTTTGAGCCGAGTTTAGGGTTTCCGGCAGGATCTGTAAGGGTGCGAGCTGAAGGTTAGGGTGAGAACGCTAACCATCAGCTCAGGACCTTACATTCAGCCTTCGCCGGGCACGGTAGGTAAGAGTCTGAGCCGAATGTAAGGCTCCGAGCGCCTGTTGCGCATTTCTGGAGGACACTACCGTCGGCTTTTCACCCAAAACCCAGTAAATGCAGCAATCTCAGCCAGGTACGTGCCTCCCGGACCGGGAAGAGCGAAGACCACCACACGGTTTTCGCGCGCACGAAACCCGTGCGGTAGTTGCGAACCCGTACATGAGCCGAATCCACGCTCCGGGACTCCGGAACTCCGGAACGCCGACTCGGTCAGGCGCAGGCGTGATCGCGCGGCCGCGGCAGTCCCAGGCCGGTCAGAGTCCCAGGTCCGCCCGCGAGAGCGCGTACAGGTAGGGCAGTCCTGCGATCTCCACCGCCTCCCGCGCACCGGTGTCCCTATCCACGACGACGGCGCACGCCACCACTTCCGCCCCGGCCTCGCGGAGCGCGTCGACGGCCTGGAGCACGGAACCACCCGTCGTCGACGTGTCCTCGACGGCGACCACGCGCCGGCCGGCCACCTCTGGGCCCTCAATACGCCGCTGCATGCCGTGGGTCTTCGATTCCTTGCGGACGACGAACGCATCAAGTTCGAGGCCGCGCGAGGCGGCCGCGTGCATTATCCCGAGGGCAACGGGGTCGGCGCCGAGGGTCAACCCGCCGACGGCGTCGATCTCCAAGGGGCCGTAGCCGTGCTCGTCGAGGAGGTCGAGCATGACGTGGCCGATCAGGGGGCCGGCCTCGTGGTGCAGGGTGGCGCGCCGCATGTCGACGTAGTAGTCGGACTCCTTGCCGGAGGCGAGTGTCACGCGGCCGTGCACCACGGCCAATTCGGAGACGAGGGTCGCGAGCCGGTCCCGGTGAGTGTCGTTGCTCATGGGGACATTCTGCCGGTAGGGAACCGCACGAGGCGCCAGTGCCCGTGGCAGTGCCCGAGTGCGAGTGAGGCACCCGTGCCCGTGGCAGTGCCCGAGTGCGAGCAAGGCACCCATGCCCGTCAGGCGCCAGTGCCCGTGGCAGTGCCCGAGTGCGAGTAAGGCGCCAGTGCCCGTCAGGCACCCGAGTGCGACCGGCTGTGCGAACGGGCACCCGTGATCACGCGCACGAGGGCCCTCGGCGCCACCCCGAGCGCAATCGCTGCGGCCTTGTAACGCAGCGACGGCACCACGATCACCTGGCGGCGCCGCACGGCGGCCAGCGACTCCGTCACCACGTGCTCCGCGGAGAGCCAGGCGATTCCGGGCCACGCGTCGGTCTTCATACCTGCCGCCTCGTGGAACTCGGTCCTCACGAACCCGGGAAGGGAGACGGTGGCCGTGACGCCGGTGCCGGCGAGCTCGCTCGAAAGCGATTCCGTGAACGCCCGGACCCAGGCCTTGTGAGCGGCGTAGCTTCCCATGGCGGTGCCCTGCGCCATCGAGGAGACATTGAGGATCGCTCCCCGGCCGCGCGCACTCATCGACCGGGCGGCTGCGTGCGTCAGCACCAGGACGGCACGGACCATCACGTCGAGCGCGTGCTCCTCCCGCTCGATCGTGGAGCGAAGGAACCGCCTCCCCATTCCGAAGCCCGCGTTGTTCACGAGGAGCCCGACGGGCCGTTCCGTCGCACCGATACGGCCGACGACGTCGTCGATCTGCGCACGGTCGGCGAGGTCACGAACCAACACCTCGACCTGCACGCCCGTGACGTTCCGGATCGCCTCGGCGAGCGATTCGAGCCGGTCCGCACGCCGAGCGACGAGGACGAGATCGTGCCGGTCGGTCGCCAGTTGCCACGCGAACTCGGCCCCGAGGCCGGAAGACGCGCCCGTGATCAGTGCTGTGCCCATGGGCCAAGACTAGGGCGAGTCCGTGCGGTTCAACCTTCCCGGAAGACGATCCCCATGCCCGATCGCGGATAGTGCCACTTCAGGGCACCGGGCGCGGCCACGGCGAGGCAGGTCCCGCACTCGAGGCAGGCGGCGTACTCGACCGAGATGGTGCCGTCGGGCTCCTCGGCGTAGACGTGCGCGGGACACACCTTCACGATGAGCCTGCCGGTGCCGGTCGCCTTTGCGATCTCCTGGTTGACCTCGATGTGCGAGACCTCGTCATCGGTCTCGTAGACGTTGCGCGCGAGCCGCGCGGGGATGCTTCCCAAGTAGTCAGCCATGTTCGTCTCCTCCAGCTCACAGGGCCCGGACCGCTTGCCAGCCAATGCGGGCGAGTCTGGTCATCTTGATGCCGGACGTCTTCAGCGCGTCCTTCACCGCGGAGAGGATGTGCTTGCGAGGCGTCGTGTCCAGGTCGTACAGGTTGTGGAACACGTCTGCGGCGAGGAGCCCGATGTCCTTGTACATCTCCTCGTTGGTGAGGAAGGCCGGCGCCCTGGAGTAGGTCTTCATGTCCGCGCCGACAAAGCTCGCCTTCAGTTCCTTCTTGTACACGTCCATCGCGGCCTGGGAGAAGTCGCCGGCTTCGAGGGCACGGTCGATCGCCGTCGCGGCCGCGATAGCGGAGCCGGCAGCGAGGTCCATCCCGCGGATGGTGAGCCCGGTGTTCAGCGTGAACCCGGCCGCGTCACCGATGATCATCAGGCCAGGCCGGGTGAGGTCGTGGCTCACCATTTCCGGGCCGTCCTCGATCGTGAGGTGGCAGCCGTATTCCAGCAGTTCGCCGTCGCGCAGGAGCGGGGCGATCGCCGGGTGGGTCAGGAAGTGGTCATGGACCTCGGACGCGACTAGGCCCTTGGCCTCCAGGTCCGCCAGGCCCAGCACCACACCGATTGAGATCGAGTCGTTGTTCGTGTACAGGAATCCGCCGCCGGCCACGGACTGGGTGCAGTCACCGACGATCGCGTACGCGACGCCGTCGTTACCCGTCACGTTGAACCGGTCCTCGAGAACCTTGCGCGGCAGCCCGATCACCGACTTCACGCCGAGCGCCAGGTTCTTCGTGGGCTCCTTGGCGCGGATGCCCGCGTACTGGGCGATGAACGAGTTGACGCCGTCGGCGGCCACCACCACGTGTGAGCGGAGCTCGTCCTCGCCGGACCGGACTCCGACCACCTGCCCGTCCTCGACGATGAGCTCGTCAACCTTCACGCCCGGCATCACCATGGCGCCGGCCTCTTCGCACTGCTCCGCCAGCCAGGAGTCCAGCTTCGCCCGCAGCACGGCCACGGCGTTCACGGGCTCCGCGAGCCGCTGGTCCCAGTAGTCGATGCTCACCGACGAGGTCTCGTTCAGGAAGCAGAGCACGTTGCGCACGATGCGCCGCTCCACGGGCGCCTCGTCCACGAAATTGGGGAACACCTGCTCCATGACCCGGCTGTAGAACACGCCGCCGGACTGGTTCTTCGAGCCGGCCTCCGGGCCCCGCTCGATGAGCACCACGCTGCGCCCCGCCTTGGCGAGCTGGTAGGCCGCAACCGGGCCTGCCACACCGCCACCGATCACGATCACATCGAAATCGACTTCTCCGGTCACGGGTGACCCTTCCTTCCTGAACGAACCGCTGATAGTCCTCGGGGTTGCCTGCTGCGGCCGGTTGCTTGCCGCGGCTACCTGATCGCCGCAGTGAGCTTCGGCAGCATCTCGTACAGGTCGCCGACAATCCCGTAGTCCGATTCCTCGAAGTACGGCGCTGTGGGGTCCTCATTTATGACGACAATCGTCCCGGACCCCGTCGCCCCAACGGTGTGGTGAAGCTGGCCCGAGATACCGACCGCGAAGTAGAGCTCGGGCGCGATCACTGCGCCGGAGACCCCGATGTAGGTGTCCTTCGGCATCCAGTCGGAGCCCTCCGCGAGCGGCCGGGTGCAGCCGAGTGGCACGCCGCCCAGGGCGTCCACGAACTCGCGCGCCAGCTCGAGGTCCTCCTCGGCCGCGAAACCGCGTCCGATGGCCACGATCGTCTTCGCGCCGTTGAAGTCAACGGCCTCGAACTCCTTCGTCTCCTCACCGGCGATCGAGACGTCGTAAGCGCCGTCCGCCTCGGCCGCAGTCGCGGCAACCGCGTCACCCTCCACGGCGGCACCACCGTCCATGATGACCACCGTGGGCCCCTGGCTTTCCACATGCTCGATCGAGATTCCGCCGTAGCGGCCCAGCGTGAAAGTGCCATCCGAGTAGGCGGTCACGTTGGTGAACACGGGGGCGCCGAGCCTCGCCGCAACCGCACCCGCGAGCACCCGATCGGCGCCGCGGTTCGCGGCGAGGATGGCGTCGCCGTTTGCGGCGGTCACGGCGGCCGCGACCGCAGGCGCCGCAGCCTCCTCGGGCAGGCCGTCCGCGAGTGGGATGTTCACGACGGCGTCCACGCCCGCGTAGCCGTCACCGTTCCCGACGGCGACCACCGTGACGGTCCCGCCCACGTGCCGCGCGGCCTCGACGAGCGCGCCGATGTCCGGGCCGGTCGTGATGATCCATGAGTTGGCCATGTTCTTTCAGTCCTTCCGCGCGTTCGTCAGATGAGTCCGTCGGACCGGAGGGCGGCCACCAGTTCGCTAACAGCATCCTCCCCTTCGAACACCACTTGCTTGCGGGCCTTCTTCGCGGGCCTCTCGCGCCCGGTCACCTCGGCAGGGACCTCGGCGAGATCCAGCTCGGAGACAGGCACCTCCTCCGCCGGCTTCTTGCCGGCCGCGAGGATCTCCTTCATGCCCGGGATGCGCGGCTGGGCCGCGTCCGTCGCCGCTGCGACGACGACGGGCCCAACGACCTCGATCGTGCGCAGTCCGCCGGGGATGTTCTGAGTGATGCGCCAGCCGGCATCCGTCTTCTCCGCGCTCGCGACGCCGAAGAACGCGGGCCAGCCAAGGAAGCCGGCCACCAGCGCCGGAGTCATTTTGGCGTTCTCGTCAATAGAGCCCTCGCCGGTGAAGAGGATGTCTGCGCCCTCGATCCGCTGGACCAACTTGGCGAGCGCCTCGGCCACCTTCGTCAGGTTCCAGTCGGCGGCGTCGTCGTCGAGAACGAGGAGGGCGCGGTCGAGGCCCCGGGACAGCGCGGCCTTCTTGGCCATCGAGGAGCCCGTGCCCGACGAGCCAACGGAGATCCCCACCAGGTCCGTCCCTGCGGCCTCGGCGACTTCGCGGGCCAGCTGCATGGCGATGGGGTCGTACTCGGAAAGTGACGCCTTGGCGCGCGACCAGTCGACCACGCCATCCGGCCCCACCTTCGCGTCCTGCGGATTGGCCGTCCATTTGTATGCGACTACTGCAGTCATTGGAGTTGACGTCTCCTTCTGCTTTTCCGGTCAATGCCCCCATGCGGGCAGTCACTCCCCGCACGATAGCCTGATGGGACGCCTTGGCACGAACGACCTGTTGCGTTCGCTCACCCACTGGAATAGGAGTAGCTCATGCGAATCGCGACCTGGAACGTCAACTCCGTCCGCTCGCGGCTCGAGCGCATTTTCGCCTTCCTCGAACGTTCCGAGGTTGACGCGCTCGCCATGCAGGAGACGAAGGTCAAGGACGAGCTCTTTCCCATCGCACCGTTCGAAATGGCCGGATACGAGATCGCATTCCACGGCACCAACCAATGGAATGGCGTCGCCATCGCATCGCGTGTGGGGATCGTGGACGTGGAGTTCGGTTTCCCCGGTGCGCCCGGGTGGGGGGAGGACGCCGTCACCGAGGCCCGCGCGCTCGGCGCCACTGTGGGCAGCGGCGACGACGCCCTGCGGCTCTGGTCCCTCTATGTCCCCAACGGCCGCGAACTGGACGACCCGCACTACGACTACAAGCTCGCCTGGCTCGAGGCGCTACGGGTTGCGGGGGCGGAATGGCTCGACGACGAGGCCGCCCGGATCGCGCTCGTGGGCGACTGGAACGTGGCCCCTGAGGACCAGGACGTCTGGTCCATGGAGTATTTCGAGGGCAGGACCCACGTCTCGGAGCCGGAGCGGAAGGCTTTCGAGGCGATCGGAGAGGCCGGCTTCGAGGAGCTGAGCCGGCGCTTCGTGCCCGAGCAGTACACGTACTGGGACTACCAGCGGCTGCGGTTCCCGCGCAACGAGGGCATGCGGATCGACTTCGTGTACGCCTCGCCGGCGCTGGCCGCCGCGGCAACCGGCGCGCAGATCGACCGCAATGAGCGCAAAGGCAAGGGCGCGTCCGACCACGTGCCGGTGATCGTCGACTTCGGCTGACCAGGCACGATGCGGCGCAACCAGGCACGATCCATCAGGCGAGCAACTTCACACGCGGCTGCGGCTGATGGGAGGATCAACAGCACGTCATCCCCTCGTGCAGGAGTCCGCATGTTCTCCAAGATCCTTGTTGCCAACCGCGGCGAAATCGCCATCCGCGCGCTGCGCGCCGCCAACGAACTCGGAGCGCGCACGGTGGCGGTGTTCCCGTGGGACGATCGCAACTCCGTCCACCGTCAGAAGGCGGACGAGGCTTACGAGATCGGTGAGAAAGGTCACCCGGTCCGCGCGTACCTGGATGTGCAGGAGATCCTGCGGGTGGCCGTCGAGTCCGGCGCGGAGGCGATCTACGCCGGGTATGGGTTCCTCTCCGAGAACCCCGAACTCTCTCGCGCGGCGAAGGAGGCAGGCATCGCGTTCGTCGGCCCGTCCGCCGAGGTGCTCGAACTCGCCGGCAACAAAATACATGCAATCGCGGCGGCCCGTGCGGCCGGGCTGCCGACTCTGCAGTCGAGCGCTCCCTCGTCGGACGAGAGCGACCTCTTGGCGGCGGCCGATGAGATCGGCTTTCCGCTCTTCGTGAAGGCGGTCGCGGGAGGAGGGGGCCGCGGGATGCGGCTCGTGGAGACGCGCGCCGCCCTTCCGGAAGCCCTCGGCGCGGCGATGCGCGAAGCGGGGACAGCCTTCGGTGACCCGACCGTCTTCCTGGAGCAGGCCGTCATCAAGCCGCGCCACATCGAGGTCCAGATCCTCGCGGACGACGCGGGCGAGGTCGTCCACCTCTTCGAGCGCGACTGCTCGCTGCAGCGCCGCCATCAGAAGGTGGTCGAGATCGCGCCCGCCCAGAACCTCAGCGACTCGACCCGCCAGGCACTTCACCGCGACGCCGTCGCGTTCGCGCGGGCGATCGGCTACGTCAACGCCGGAACCGTCGAGTTCCTGCTGTCCACCGAGGGCGAGCGGGCCGGTGAGCACGTGTTCATCGAGATGAACCCGCGCATCCAGGTTGAGCACACCGTCACCGAGGAGATCACGGATGTGGACCTCGTCCAGGCGCAGATTCGCATCGCTGCGGGCGAGCGGCTCTCTGACATGGGGCTTTCCCAGGAGAACCTCACCGTGCATGGCGCGGCGCTGCAGTGCCGCGTCACCACGGAGGACCCCGCCAACGACTTCCGCCCGGACGTCGGCAGCATCTCCGTCTACCGCTCCCCCGGCGGTGCGGGCGTCCGCCTCGACGGCGGAACCGCCTACGCAGGCGCCGAGATCTCCCCGCACTTCGACTCGATGCTGGTCAAGCTCACCTGCCGTGGCCGCGATTTCCCGACGGCGGTCGGCCGTGCCCGGCGCGCGCTCGCCGAGTTCCGGGTGCGGGGGGTCTCCACGAACATCCCGTTCCTGCAGAACGTGCTGGAGGACCCGGATTTCCTTGCCGGCCGGGTGACCACGGACTTCATCGCCAAGCGCCCGCATCTCATGCAGTTGAGCCGCTCACAGGACCGCGGCACGCGGATGCTCAGCTTCCTCGCCGACGTGACCGTGAACCAGCCGAACGGCGCGCACCGCGAGGGAGTGGACCCGCGGTCCCGCCTGCCCCGCTTTCCCGGAGACAAGCGGGACGAGCCGCTGCGCTCTCCGTTCGACGGACCCACAACTCACGAGGCGCCCTCCGGCTGGAAGCAACGGCTCGACTCGCTCGGACCCGAGGGCTTCGCCGCCGCACTGCGCGCGGAGAAGGCGCTCGCCGTCACCGACACCACGTTCCGTGACGCGCACCAGTCGCTCCTCGCCACCCGCGTCCGCACCCGCGATCTGCTCGCGGCGGCACCAGCGTTCGCGCACACCGTCCCGCAGCTGTTCTCGATGGAGGTGTGGGGCGGGGCCACCTACGACGTCGCGCTCCGGTTCCTTGGCGAGGACCCCTGGCGGCGGCTCGAACTCCTGCGGCAGGAGCTTCCAAACATCCCGTTGCAGATGCTGCTGCGCGGCCGTAACACCGTGGGCTACACCCCGTACCCGACCGCGGTCACGGACGCGTTCGTGCGTGAGGCCGCCGCGACCGGCGTCGACATCTTCCGGATCTTCGACGCCCTCAACGACGTCAATCAGCTCGCCCCCGCAGTGGCCGCGGTCCGCGAGACCGGGACGGCGGTGGCGGAAGTGGCGCTCTGCTACACGGCGAACCTGCTGGACCCGAAGGAGACGCTCTACACGCTCGACTACTACCTCGAGCTGGCGAGCCGCATGGTGGGCGAGGGTGCGCACATCCTCGCGATCAAGGACATGGCCGGGCTGCTGCGCCCGGAGGCCGCGCGGCGGCTCGTCACCGCGCTCCGCAACGAGTTCGAACTGCCCGTCCATCTCCACACCCACGACACCGTCGGCGGCCAGTTGGCCACGCTGCTCGCCGCCTCCGAGGCGGGAGTGGACGCGGTGGACGTCGCCGTGGCCTCGATGTCCGGGACGACGTCGCAGGTATCCATGTCCGCCCTCGTGGCGGCGCTCGAGAACACGGAGAGGGACCCCGGCATCTCGTTGTCGGCGGCTGCGGACCTCGAACCGTACTGGGAGTCCGTGCGCTCGATGTACGCGCCGTTCGAGTCCGGGCTACCCGGGCCCACAGGGCGCGTGTATCACCACGAAATCCCGGGCGGACAGCTCTCCAACCTGCGGCAGCAGGCCATCGCTCTCGGACTCGGCGAGAGGTTCGAGGCCATCGAGGACATGTACGCCGCGGCGAACCGGATGCTCGGGAACATCGTCAAGGTGACGCCCTCGTCGAAGGCGGTGGGCGACCTTGCCCTGGCGCTCGTCGGCCAGGACATCGACCCTGCGGACTTCGAGGCCAACCCGGCCGACTACGACATCCCCGGTTCCGTGATCCAGTTCCTCTCCGGCGAGCTCGGCGACCCTCCCGGCCACTGGCCCGAGCCGTTCCGGACCAAGGCGCTCAAGGGCAGGTCGGTCAAGCCGAGCGTGACGGAACTCGAGCCCGAGGACGAGAAGGCGATCTCGCCGTCGTCGGACAGTGAGACGCGCCGTACCACGCTCAACCGGCTGCTGTTCCCGGGACCGACCAAGGACTTCGAGGCCCTGTCCGCCGCACACGGCGACCTGTCGGTGCTGCACACCCGCGACTACCTCTACGGATTCGCGAAGGACACCGAGCACGTGATATCGCTCGGCAAGGGCGTGCGGCTGCTGGTCACGTACCAGGGCACGGGCGACGCCGACGACAAGGGGATGCGCCCCGTCATGGTCACGATGAATGGCCAGCCGCGGCAGGTGCAGGTGCGCGACAGGTCCGTGGAGTCGACGGCGAAGGCGGCCGAGAAAGCCGACCCAGCGGTGAAGGGCCACGTGGCGGCGCCGTTCGCGGGTGCCGTGACGCCGGCGGTTGCTGTGGGCGACACCGTGGAGGCGGGCAGCACGGTTGCGACCATCGAGGCGATGAAGATGGAGGCAGGGATCTCGGCGCCGGTCGGCGGCGTGGTGGAGCGGGTGCTGCTCGACGGCGTCGAGCAGGTGCAGGGCGGGGACCTGCTGATCGTGATCAAGCCGGAGTGACGGTCCTCAGGTCATTGCGGAGTGCACGGCGAGGATCCGGTCGGAGAGGTCAGGCCAGATCGCTTGGTGCGTGGGGCCGAACGGCTCCTCACCGAGGAACACCGCGGCCAGATGCACGGCCGGATCCACCCACATGAAAGAGCCCTCCCAGCCGAAGTGCCCGAACGTGCGGGGCGAGTTGTTGTGGCCCGTCCAGTGCGGTTCCTTGTGCCCTCTGATCTCGAAACCGAGCCCCCAGAGGTTCGGATCCTGGCGCCCGTACCCCGGCAGGACGCCGGAGAGGTAGGGAATGACGGGCGTCGTCGCCTCGGTGTAGGTGGCCGGTTTCACGAGCGCGCCGTTGAGGACCGCGCGCGCGAACTCCGCGAGGTCGACGGCGGAGCCCCGCATACCCTTGGACGGGCTGCCATAGAACTCGGCGGTGTCCATTCCGAGCGGACCGAGGACCGTCGCCTTCACCCACTGCGCGAACGGCATGCCCACGCGGCTCTCGACATGCTCGGCAGCCATCTCGATTCCCGAGTTCGAGTAGACGCGGCGCGCCCCCACCACTCCCTGTGTGGTGCGCCCGGTGAATGGCAGGCCGGACGCGTGAGCGAGCAGATGGCGAAGGGTCGAGCCGTCGGGGCCGGCGGGCTCCCCGAGCGCGGCCATGCCGCGATCAACGGCGATCAGCGCAGCGTAGGTGGTGATCAGCTTCGCAACAGAGGCCCACTCGTACACCAGGGTGGGATCGTCGTATGTGGCGACCGCGTCCACGGGGTTCACCACGACAACCGTGCACTTGAAGCTCAGATCTCGCAGGGGTTCGAAGGCGTCCACGTTTTCAGCTTTTCACGGCCGGACGGCCGGTGAAACCCGGCTCGCTACTCGGGCTCCTCCGCGGCTTCATTCCCGGAACCGGCGGCAGCTGCGCGCAACCGGCACTCCTCCATGCGGTATTCGATCATCCGGCGCAGGAGATTCGCTGGGAACGGGCTGCCGTACGGAATCTGCACGGTGCCCTTTCCCCCCTTGTAGGCGCCGAGCTCGTCACGGAAATACTCGAGAGTGCCTGCCGTGAAGGTGACGGTCGCCTGACGCTTGTGACCTGCGAATTGGAACCATGCGGTTTCATCCCCGTACGTGGGGTTTCCCCACCTGAGCGTCTCCTCGCAGCCCTTGGCCGTGTCAAGCGCGAGGGCGCGCAGTCTTTCGAGCGTGAGACGCGCCTCGTCCTCGAACTCGGCGATGTACTCATCGACGGTCTCCGGCATACTCATTCTTTCAGGGTAATCGGCACGCCCGGATTCTCATACCGGTCACAGGGGGCGAAGGCACACGGGCGCTCCACTGAGTCTGCGGAGCCGCACGGGCATCCCGGCCGTGGGGGCCTCACTACTGTGCGTTCAACACCAGCCCGCGGTCGCCGCGGTCGACCAGCACAGTCGATCCGTCCACAACAGAGCCGGCGAGCAGCTGCTTTGCCAACTGGTCGCCGATCTCGCGCTGGATGAGCCTCCGCAGTGGGCGCGCGCCGTAACTGGGGTCGTAGCCCTCAGCGGCGAGCCAGTCGCGAGCCTCGTCCGTAACCTCCAGAGTGATCCGGCGGTCGCGCAGACGGGCCGCCATCCGCGCCACCTGCAGCCCGACGATCACCGCCAGATCGTCTCGCGAGAGCGAGTCGAACATGATCACGTCGTCGAGCCGGTTGAGGAACTCCGGCTTGAACGAGGCCCGCACGATCGCCATGACCGCCTCGTGCTTCTCCTCGTCGCTCGTCAGAGGATCCACCAGGTACTGAGAACCGAGGTTCGAGGTGAGGATCAGGATCGCGTTGCGGAAGTCCACGGTGCGTCCCTGGCCGTCCGTCAGGCGGCCGTCGTCGAGGACTTGGAGAAGGACATCGAACACCTCGGGGTGGGCCTTCTCCACCTCGTCGAGCAGGACCACCGTGTACGGCCGGCGCCGCACCGCCTCCGTGAGCTGACCGCCCTCCTCGTACCCGATGTAGCCCGGAGGCGCTCCGACCAGCCGTGAGACCGAGTGCTTCTCGGAGTACTCGGACATGTCGATGCGTACCATCGCGCGCTCGTCGTCGAACAGGAAGTCCGCGAGTGCCTTCGCGAGTTCGGTCTTGCCGACGCCCGTGGGACCGAGGAAGAGGAACGAACCGGTCGGACGGTCAGGGTCCGAGACGCCGGCACGGGCACGACGGATCGCGTCGGAGACAGAGCGCACGGCGTTCTTCTGCCCGATGAGCCGCCGGCCGATGACATCCTCCATGTTGAGGAGCTTCTCGGTCTCGCCCTGCATCATCTTGCCGGTGGGGATTCCGGTCCACGCGGAGACCACGTCAGCAATCTCCTCCGGGCCGACCTTGTCCGCAATCATCGGGGCTGCCGCGCCCGGCCTGGAGCCCTGGGATTCGGCGTGCTCGGCCTGCGCGATCTCCTTCTCGACCGCGGGGATCTCGCCGTAGTACAGCGAGGACGCCTTCGCGAGGTCTCCCTGCCGGTCGGCGAGCTCGGCCTGGGTCCGCAGTTCGTCCAGCTTCGTCTTCAGGCTTCCGACCCGGTTCAGTCCCGCCTTCTCGGACTCCCACCGTGCAGTCAGCGAGGCGAGTTCCTCCGACTTGTCGGCGAGTTCCTCGCGCAGCCTCTCGAGCCGCGCCTCGGAACTGGCGTCCTTCTCTCCGCCCTCCTCGAGGTAGGACTCCTCCATCTTGAGGCGGTCCACTTGGCGCCGGAGCGTGTCGATCTCGATCGGAGCGGAGTCGAGCTCCATGCGCAGACGGGACGCCGCCTCGTCCACCAGGTCAATCGCCTTGTCGGGGAGCTGACGTCCGGTGATGTACCGATCGGAGAGAGTTGCGGCAGCCACGAGAGCGCCGTCGGAGATCGTCACCTTGTGGTGTGCCTCGTACTTTGGCGCGATACCGCGCAGGATCGCGACCGTGTCCTCCACCGAGGGTTCGTCCACGTAGACCTGCTGGAACCGGCGCTCGAGGGCAGGGTCCTTCTCGATGTACTCGCGGTACTCGTCAAGAGTGGTCGCACCGATCATGCGGAGTTCACCACGCGCGAGCATCGGCTTGAGCATGTTGGAGGCGTCCATTGCGCCGTCGCCGCCCGCGCCCGCGCCCACCACGGTGTGGAGTTCGTCGATGAACGTGACGACCTCGCCGTCGGAGTCCTCGATCTCCTTGAGAACGGCCTTGAGCCGTTCCTCGAACTCCCCGCGGTACTTCGCCCCCGCGACCATCGACGCCAGATCGAGCGCGATGAGCCGCTTGTCCTTCAACGAGTCAGGCACGTCGCCCGCCACGATCCGCTGGGCCAGCCCTTCGACGACGGCGGTCTTTCCGACCCCGGCATCGCCGATCAGAACGGGGTTGTTCTTGGTGCGGCGCGAGAGCACCTGCACCACCCGGCGGATCTCCGAGTCCCGGCCGATCACCGGATCGAGCTTGCCGTCCCGCGCGAGCCCGGTCATGTCGCGGCCGTACTTCTCCAGCGCCTGGTACGTGTCCTCCGGATCGGGAGACGTCACGCGGCCGGACCCCCGCACCTGGGGCAACGCCGCCGCGAGCCTGTCGCGATCCGCGCCACCGGCCCGGAGTATGTCTCCCGCCGGAGACTGAGAGGCAGCGAGCGCCATAAGGAGGTGCTCGGTGGAGATGTAGTCGTCACCGAGTGCCTCAGCCTCCTGGCCCGCCTGCGTGATGACGTTGAGGACCTCTCGGGAGGTCTGCGGTTGAGTGACCGAGGAGCCGCGCGCCCCCGGGAGCCGGGCGAGTTCGCCGTGGCAGCGGGTCGCGATGTCGTTGATGTTGGCACCCACCGCCTGCAGCAGACCGAGCGCCACACCGCCCTCCTGGGTGAGCAGCGCCGAGAGCAGGTGGGCGGGTTCGAGCGTGGGGTTTCCCTTGCTCGTCGCGAGCTGGATCGCAGCGGCCACAGCCTCTTGCGACTTGGTGGTGAGCTTGTCTGTCATGCGACTCCTCAGATCTTCGGGGCAGGTCTGATCAGTTCAACCATTCCAAACTTGAGCCTATTCCACTCAAGTCCAGATCCGAGCGAAGAGAACGCGACTACTTGCCGTCAGGCTCCCCCGGAAGCTCCCGTCGGTGGCGGCGCTCCACGGTCTCCATCGCCACCTTCTTGGCGGCGAGGACGTGCTTGCGGGCAAGCTCAACTGCCCGCTCGGCGTCACGGGCGGCGACTGCCTCCGCGATCTCGCGGTGCTCCTCGTTTGAGAGGGCCTCGTGGTCGCTCAGGCGGAGTACCCAGTCCTGGAGGTTCTTGACCGGCTGCACCATGCGGGCGAGCGCACGATTCTGCCCGGCCCCGATCATGATCTCGTGGAAGCGGATCTTCGCCTCGTGCGCGACCGCATCAACACCGTCCCGCATAGCGGTGTCTGCGAGTTCGACATTCGAGAGCAGTTGCTCCAACTGTTCCTCGGTGGCTCTCTCGGCGGCCAGTCCTGTCACGAACGGTTCCAACACCAACCTGATCTCGAAGATCTCCTCCACTATTGTTGAATTCAGCTCCGTCACGATAGCCCCACGCCTGGGTACAAGCGTGACGAATCCCTCCGCACTGAGAGCTCTCAGGGCTTCGCGGATCGGGATTCGCGAGATGCCCGTCTCCTGAGCGAGATCGTGTTCCTTGAGCCGATGCCCCGGCGGATACTCTCCTGCCAGGATCTGTTCGCGCACGAAGTCCTGCGCGGCATCCACCAATGACGGGACCGTCTCCGCCAGTGGGCGCCGAGCAGGAGTCGCCGTTCCCCCATCCATCGCCACCTGCGCTCCTCCCTATCGCACGCGACCTATTTGTCGGACGATATCGGCCATAGTGCTCTGATCAGTACAGTTTCAGCAGTCATTTGGGGACATTTCCGGTTGCGATCCGGCCCCGGACCACCGCGATGCGATTCCGGAGGCGAAGAAACGCTCCTGGGACGCCACACGCCCGCGTAGTCTGTGGACGGCGAGTCGCGCAACGCTACGCGCCTCTTGCCGTCGGTTACGAGAGAAAAGAGAGCCAGATGGCATCTGATGGTTTCCAGGACAAGGCGAAGAAAGCGTTCGAGGACGCCAAGGACAAGATAGAGGAGGGCGTCGAGGCGATCAAGGACAAGGTCGAGGACGTCACTCAGTCGGATCGTTTCGAAGAAGGCACCGACCGTGTGCTCGACGGCGCCGCGGGACTCGCCAACAAAGTGACGGGCGGCCGTCACGCGGAGAAGATCGATGACATCCGCGACGACGTCGACGCGCGCGTGGGCCGCGACGACACCGCGGACCCGGCGGAGTCCGGGGCCGATCCGACCGTCGAAGCGACAATTGAGATCGAGCCCGTCGTCGAGGACGAGCAGCCGTGATTACCGGTACAAGCTGATCAGGCGGCCGATCCGTGCATCCCACGGGTCGGCCGTCTCCAGTTGGGCGGCGACCTGGAGGAGCATCGACTCGGCTCCCGGCCTGACCGCGCCGAGCATCGCCCCGAACGGCAGTTCAACCGTCCCACCCGGCTTCTCCGGATCCGCAACCGCGGCGCTGTGGATCGGCACCGAGATCGACGGCGCCCCGAGCATGTTCCACACGCTCGTCCACGGGGTGAAGCGTTTCTGGGCCTCGAAATCCGCGGCAGGATCCTCGGGCAACACCAGTTCGCTCGGCGGCAGTGGCGGCGCCGAAAGCGTCGGCGTCAGGATTATGTCGAAATCGGCCCACGCGGTGACGAGCCGCCGCGCGAGGGCCTGCATGCCGTTGAAGGCATCCGCGTACTCTGCGGCGCCGAAGCCCTTCCCCATCTCCCGCAGCCAGCGAGTCAGCGGCTCCAGCAGGTCCTCGGCCTCCGGCGGCAGCGGGATCTGCGCCGCGGACGTCGACCACAGGGGCATGAACGTCATCCAGTCCTCGCCCGTCATCGGGCGCGGCGCGGGTAGCACCGAGTGCCCGGCCTCCTCGAGCAGACTCGCGGCATGGTTCGCCGCCGCCTCCGCTTCGGGGTGCAGGTCGATCTCGTCGCAATTCAGCGGCTCGAAGAGCAGGCCGATTCGCAGCCGGCCCGGATCTCGCTCGCACGCCGCGAGAAACCCGCCCTCCTCCCCCGGCAGGCTCCAGGTATCTCCCGGCCGTGGCCGCGACAGCACGTCCAGGAACGCCGCCGAGTCCCGCACCGTCCGTGTGATGACACCATTCGTCGCCAGACCCACGCCCTCGACGCCGAACGGCCCGGGCGAGACGCGCCCCCGGCTCGGCTTGAGCCCGACCACCCCGCACGCC
>DASRMP010000003.1:0-128530 GCA_035647855.1 Actinomycetaceae bacterium
CACCCGTTCTCTGGCCGTTGACCGGCGAGGTGGTGGGGGACCCGGCCCGCCTGGGCGAGACGCCCGTGGTGGGCATCAAGGTGGAGAACACGACGGCGGCCCGTCCTTGGGTGGGACTCAACCGGGCGGATGTCGTGTTCGTGGAGATGGTCGAGGCCGGACTTACGCGATTCCACGCGGTATACCAGTCGGACGTGCCGGCCGTGGTCGGACCAGTTCGCAGCCTCCGTCCGATGGATGCCGCGATCCTCGGGCCGTGGAACGGCACGCTTCTCGCGTCGGGTGGCGCCGGGTCCTTCATCGCGCGGGTGGAGAGCGCCGTTGCGTTGCAGACCCAGGACCGCGGTGACGCGGGCTTCTACCGCGACAACCAGAGCTTCGGCGCTCGGCGTGCCCCCCACAATGTCTTCGTCGACATGGAGACGATCCTGCCGTCTTTGCGCCCGGCCGGTGAAGTGCCCCAACTTGCCGAGTTCGGCGAGAGCCCCTCGACCACCGGCGGCGCCCCCGCGAATCTCGTCTCGGTGACCTACCCGGGTGCGCGTTCGGTCTGGGAATACAGTCCCGAGTCCGGCGCCTATCTGCGGTGGGACAACGGCACGGAATCGGTCGAGACCGACGGGACCCGCATCTCGGCCCGCAACGTCCTGATCCTGGACGTCACGACCCGGGACACAGGAGCGCTTGACGCCGCCCGCAATCCGGTCCCGGAGACAATCCTCAGCGGCTCCGGCAACCTGCACATGTTCATGGGCGGTCAGGTTGTCCAGGGCACCTGGTCGAAGGGCGGCGACAAGGAGCCGTTCGTCCTGACCACCGCCTCGGGCGAGCCGCTCGTGCTTTCGCCGGGAAGTTCCTGGATAGAACTGCTTCCCGAGCGTGGTCAGGCGAACTGGGAGTAACGAGATCAGCGGGGCGGAGCGGCGATCGCTGCGCGGCCGGACGCCGTTCGCGAGGATGTCCGCACGGGGAAGATTGTATACGTCATACCGAGGGATGATGGCAGTCTCCTTCGGAAGGCGGATACCGGCACGCGCGAGGTGGGCTCCGGAATGACGACAGACGGTCTCGCCACCGGCAGAATCTGCCCTGGGAGTTGACGGATACGGAGGAGGGACCGAGACCGCTTCTCTCTTGGTAGGAGACCCTTCAGGGTCCTACGGCGCTACGGGGCCCGTCGTTCGGGGGAGCGGCGGGCCCCTAGCTCGTTTCTGGAAGCAGTCGTTTCTAGAAGTAGTAGGGGAACGGCGACCAGTCGGGCGCGCGCTTCTCCACGAACGCGTTCCGGCCTTCCTGCGCCTCGGGTGTCATGTACGCCAGGCGAGTCGCCTCGCCGGCAAAGACCTGCTGGCCTGCGAGTCCGTCGTCGGCGAGGTTGAACGCGAATTTGATCATGCGGATCGCCTGCGGCGATTTCGACGCGACGACGGCGGCCCACTGCCGGGCCACGTTCTCGATCTCGCCGTGGTCGGCGACCTCGTTGACCACACCCCAGCGTTCGGCGTCATCCGCGGAGTACTCGCGCGCGAGCATGAAGATCTCCCGCGCACGCTTGTCCCCGGCCTGCCGCGCCAGAAGCGCCGATCCGTAACCGGCGTCGAAGGACCCGACATTCGCGTCCACCTGCATAAAGCGCGCGTGCCGGCGTGACGCCACGGACAGATCGCATACCACGTTCAGCGAATGCCCCCCGCCCGTGGCCCAGCCCGAGACCGCGGCGATGACCACCTTCGGCATCGTGCGTATGAGCCGCTGCACCTCGAGGATGTGGAGCCTGCCCGCCCGGGCCGGGTCGATGCGCTCACGTCGAGCCGCAAGGTCCACCTCGTCGTCGGTGTCGTCGACCTCGTAGCGATACCCATCGGTGCCGCGGATTCGCTGGTCGCCCCCGGAGCAGAACGCCCAGCCGCCGTCCTTGGGGGAAGGACCGTTCCCGGTGAGGATCACCGCCGCCACGTCCGGACTCATCCGGGCGTGGTCGAGCGCGCGGTAGAGCTCGTCGACGCCATGCGGCCGGAACGCGTTGCGGACCTCCGGCCGATCGAAGGCCACGCGCACGACCGGCAGATCCGCGCCGGTCTCGTCGATGCCGCGGTGGTAGGTGATGTCCGTGAAGTCGAATCCCTCGATGGTCCGCCACAGCGACGGGTCGAAGGGCTGGTCCGTGGTGCTCATGGGGTCGAGCCTACGGTCCGTGAGAGTAGGCTGTGACACCGTGCCCCGCTCTCCCGCCACATCCATCCACGAACCGCTGGACGCCAGCCTCCGGCGTGGCACGCCGCACGTCTGGGTTACGCCTGCGAACTCCGGCGGCGAGCGCCGCGCGCTACTGGGCTGGGGCGAGCGTCACCGGATGGAGGCCTTCGGTCCGGGCCGGTTCCGGGAACTTGCCGCGGCGTTCGAGGAGTACGCGGGCAGCGATCCCGGCGCCCACGCCTTCGTGACCGTCACATTCGCTGCGGAGTCCGAGGTCGCCTCCGTCCTCATCGTTCCCGAGTCGCTCGGCCGGTGGGAGAGCGGGATTCTGCACGTCCAGGGGATGGTGCCGGAGCCGGCCCCCGAGCGGCCACTCGAGGAACTCGACATCCTCCCGGGCCGGCTCACGCGCGAGGGGTTCCGCCACGCCGTCGCCGAGGCTCTCCATCGCATCGCGCAGGGCGAGGCGGAGAAGGTGGTGGTTGCGCGGGACCTGCTCGCCGTAGGGCCCCATCCGATCGACCTGCCCGCCGTGCTGGTACGGCTGGTTCACGCGAATCCGGGCGCCATGATCTTCCACGTGGACGGGATGTTCGGCGCGAGCCCGGAACTGCTGATCCGCCGCGATGGTGATCGGCTGACCTCCCGGGTGCTGGCGGGTTCGATTCCCGCCACCGGCGAGGGAGCCGTGGATGCTGCCGCTGCCGCGAGTCTCGCCGCATCCGCGAAGGACGCCGCAGAGCACGAGTATGCGGTCCGCTCCGTCGCCGACCGGCTCGCCACAGTGGCCGAGGTTCGAGTTGCCGAGACGACCGTCCTGAGCCTGACCACGATCCAGCACCTTGCCACGGACATCTCCGGTGTCCTGCGCGAGGCGCTGAGCGCGATCGCCCTCGCCGAACTCGTCCACCCGTCCGCCGCCGTCTGCGGCACTCCCACCGACGTCGCGGGTCGCATTATCGCCGAACTCGAGGGCTTCGATCGCGGGCGCTACGCGGGGCCCGTGGGCTGGCTCAACGCCGACGGCGACGGCGAGTTCGCAATCGCCCTCCGTTGCGGCCAACTCTCCGACGACGGCGCCTCCGTCCGCCTGTACGCGGGCGGCGGGGTGGTCGCAGGTTCCGTCCCGTCCGACGAACTGGCCGAGAGCGCGCAGAAGTTCCTGCCCGTTTACCACGCTCTCTCTCCGGTGGCGCGCCCCTGACATGCCTGCCCTCGCCTACTCGACGGAACTCACGAGCCGTTTCCGCGGACTGACCCGCCGTGACGGCCTGCTGCTGCGCGGCCCCGCTGGCTGGTCCGAGTTCTCACCGTTCCACGAGTACGACGACTGGGCGTGCGTCCCCTGGCTGCGCGCGGCCATCGACGCCGCCACCAGCGGTTATCCCGCTCCGCTCCGAGACCGCGTGCGGGTCAACGTGACGGTCCCGGCGGTCGGACCGGAACGTGCCCACGAGATTGTGAGCTCCTCCGGCTGCGCGACCGCCAAGGTCAAGGTCGCCGAACCGAGTCAGACTCTCGCGGAGGCCGAGGAGCGCCTCGAGGCCGTGCGGGACGCGCTCGGGCCGTCCGGAGCGATCCGGATCGATGCCAATGGCGCCTGGTTCGTGGGGGAGGCGCTCGCGGCGATTCCGAGACTCGACCGAGCCGCCGGCGGCCTCCAGTACGTGGAGCAGCCATGCGAGACCGTGGAGGAGCTGGCGGCCGTCCGGCGCGCCGTTGGTGTGCCGATCGCAGCCGACGAGTCCATCCGGCGCGCGGCCGATCCTATGCGAGTCGTGCGACTCGCCGCCGCCGACGTCATCGTGCTCAAAGTGCAGCCGCTCGGCGGGGTGCGCGCCTGCCTCGACCTCGCAGAACGGGCAGGCCTGCCCGTTGTCGTCTCATCCGCGCTGGAATCCAGCGTCGGCATCGCCGCCGGCGTCGCGCTCGCGGCAGCACTTCCCGCGGCCGGCGTCGCGCTCGCGGCCGGCCCGCTCGCGAGCGGACTCGCCACCGTCCAGCTATTCGGGACAGACGTCGCCGATCGTCCGCTGCTTCCCGAACGCGGCGCCGTCGCGGTCCGCGCTGTCGAGCCCGCCCTCGACAACTCCACCTGGCTCGCCGACGACGCCACAACCTCCTGGTGGATAGAGCGCGCCCGCAGGGTGGGAGAGTTGCTCACGCCGGAGGAGCGGCAGGCACTGGCAGAATTGCTGGCACCATGACCTCGCCCGAGCAGCAGCCGCTCAGCCGGCCCGGCGCGATCGCGCTGGCACGCACGCTGATCGCCGAACTGGTTGCCGCCGGCGTGCGCGACGTCGTGCTGTCTCCCGGTTCCCGCTCCGCTCCCCTCGCCTACGCGCTCTCGGACGCGCACGACGCCGGCTGGCTGCGCCTCGTGGTCCGGCTGGACGAACGCGGAGCCGGATTCGTCGCGCTCGGCCTGACCCGCGCCGGCGACGCCCCGCGCCCTGTCGCCGTCGTGACCACCTCGGGCACCGCCGTCGCGAACCTCCACCCGGCAGTCCTCGAGGCATCGCATGCGGGGGACCCGCTCGTCGTCGTGACGGCGGACCGGCCCCACGAGTGGCGTGACACGGGCGCGAACCAGGCCACCGTGCAGCCCGGAATCTTCGGCACGGCACCCCGCTGGCAGGCCGATCTCCCGGCCGGTTTCGCCCCCGCCGCCGTGCGCGGGGTCGTGACCAGGGCCGTTGCGGCCGCGACCGGGGCGCTCACCCTCGATCCGGGTCCCGTCCACCTCAATGTCGCGCTCGCCGAACCGCTCGTTCCCGACGTCGCGCTCGCCGAACCGCTCTACCCGGATTTGGCGCGCTCGAGGTCGAGTGGCCCGCTCGCCCGCGCCGAGGAGCCGAACTCTCCCGATTGGGTCGGCGCGGGACTGCCGCGGCCGGTCGTCGTGGAGCCGAACGCTCCGAACGCCGTGGACCTCCCCGCCGGCCGGCGCACCATCCTCATCGTGGGTGACCGCGCCGGAGCGCGCTGGCACGCCGCCGGACGCCAGGCCGGCTGGCCGGTGCTCGCCGAACCGACCTCGGGCGCCCGCTTCCCGGGCGTGATCCGCCACTACCGCGACCTGCTCGAAGCAGGACTCGGCGACGACGCGGAGCGCATCGTCGTCACCGGGCATCCGACCCTCTCCCGGCCGGTCGCGCGGTTGCTGGCGCGCGGGGACGTGGAGATCGTCGTCGTCGGGAATCAGCGCTGGACTGACGTGGCGGGTGTGGCCGCGCGGATCGTCGGCGACCTGGCAGTGCCAGACGCCGAGCCCTCTGACACGGCGTGGCTCGATCACTGGCGGGCCGCTGATCAGGCACTACACGGCGTCGTGGAGGAGCGGGGGCTACTCAGTGGCGCGGAGCGGGTCGCATCCGCGGTGTGGGACGCGCAGGTACCCACGCTGGTGCTCGGGTCGTCCAACGCGGTCCGCGCCGTCGACGGGGTTGCGGGAGGCAGGGACGACGGCGCCCGGGTTGTCGGGCATCGCGGGCTCGGCGGCATCGACGGCACGATCGGCACGGCCACCGGACTCGCGCTCGGAACCGGCGCGCCGGTGCGGACGATGCTCGGTGACCTGACGTTCCTCCACGACGCAATGAGTCTGCTGCGGGGCTCGCGCGAGAATGAGGTGGACCTGCAGGTGGTCGTCCTCAATGACCGCGGCGGAGCCATCTTCGAGACGCTCGAGCACGGTGAGATCTCTCACCGGAGCGTGAGCGCACGGCATACGTTCGAGCGGATTTTCCTGACGCCTCAGCATGCGGACATTGGCCTGATCGCGGGCGGCCTGGACGCCTCGCACACTGCGGTGGACCTCACGGAGCCTGGCGCGCTCGAACGCCTCGCATCTTTGCTCGCCGAGCCGATCAGGGGCCGGTCGATCGTCGAGGTGGTGCTCGGGCGCGAGGACCTCGCAGGCGTGGTGCGGCGGCGTGTCGCGGCGGCCCGCGAGATCCGGCGGACCCTCGGCTGAGTCGCAGACAGTTCGCGCCGCCGCCCGGAGCGTCCTGTGCGATTCCGCACGGCGGGTCCTGTGTGATTCCGCTCGGAGCGTGCTGTGCGATTTCGCTCGGAGCGTGTTGTGCGATTCCGCTCGGAGCGTGCTGCGCGAGGGCGTGCTGCCATTTCTCGGTGGCGGTGGCTGCGGCTGCGGCTGCGGCCACCGGACACTCCACAACCACACTCCCGGGAATCGGAACGCAGGGTTCAACCGCGAAATCGGGCTTGAAGCGCGCATTTCGGGTCCCCGAAGCGAGCTGGGGAACTCCGCACCTCCGTCGGGGCCCGGAACCGGGCCGCTGGGGAACTTCGCACCTCGTCTTGTCGCTCACCCGGCGTCGCTGGGGAACTTGGCACCTCGTCTGCTACCCCGAGGCCGCTCAGTGGGGAACTTCTCACCTCGACTACGGGGTGCGAAGTTCCCCACAAGGTCTGAAGTTCCCCAGCGCACCGCCCAGACGGGGTCTGAAGTTCCCCAGCGCACCGCCCAGACGGGGTCTGAAGTTCCCCAGCGCACCGCCCAGACGGGGTCTGAAGTTCCCCAGCGACCGATCTTCGGTGTCCACGGCCGTGAGGGCGCACGTTCGTCACATTGGCGGTTTGTGATGCCACTGGTCGCAGGACGCGGAATGGTCGCGGGAACCGCGGCGGCCCACGACCTCCGCGACCAACCACGGGCATACGCTCGACTCCCCGCCCCGCAGCGGACTCCAACCCCGGATTCACTGCCCAACTTCAAGTGACTACGGAACCCCACCCACCTTCACAGCCCTCCACCGCACTCCGGAGACGCTAAACGCATGCTTGAGCGGCCAAATCCTGCCGCAAACCGACATTTTGCGTCCCCGGAGCGGGCTGCGGAGCTTCGGCCCCCGAGCATGGGCCGCAGGGTGTCGCAGGTTCCGCGGCGTGCCGGCGAGACGGTGCGTGAGGGTCCGCAGCGGTGGGTTCTGGCGCTGCTGCGGCGTGAGGGCGCACGTTCGTCACACTGGGGCGCACGTTCGTCACGATGGCGCAGTGACGTCACTGCGCCATCGTGACGAACGTGCGCCCTCGGCATTGTGCGTGTGACGGACGTGCGCCATGCGGTGACGGTCGTGCGCCCCCATGTGACGAACGCCAGCCCTCTCGTGACGATCGTGCGCCGTCGCTCCGCCGGTGTGACGATCATGCGCCCTCATGTGACGAACGTGCGCCACAGCGTTGGGAGATGGGAAGAGATGTGACGATCGTGCGCCATGCGGTGACGATCGTGCGCCGCGGCGTTGGGAGATGGGAAGGGATGTGACGATCGTGCGCCATGCGGTGACGTTCGTGCGCCGCGGCGTTCGAGGCGGGGAAGGGGTGTGACGGACGTGCGCCCTCGGTGCGGGCTGGGAATCCCGTGTGCGATGACGCGCTCCCGTGTGGCGGATGGGCGCCCGATGTGAGGACCGTGCGCCAATTCCGCTGGATCGCGGCGAAAAACCGGCAGGCGCGGACCTTCGGAACTCATCGATGCCAGCCTCTCGGAGGGCGATGGCGGAAAGTCCGCCCGAATCGCGGGAACTCAGCGCGTGCGCACGAAGGTGGGCCGACTTCAGTCGCGGGACTCAGCACGCGCACGCGGAGGTAGGCCGACTTCAATCGCGGGAACTCCGCGTGCACGCGGAGCCAGCCCAACTCCGGTCGCGGGCAGGGGATGATGACGCATCTCGGCAACCCGTGAGATCCAGCAATCGCTCAGGTGACTCGCAGATAGTCCGCGCGAACCTCCCAGCCATGAGGAGTCCACTTGACAATTGCGTGCAGCGCGTCGCGATGCCGCCTGAAAGGATCAGAGAGATGACTTCTTCGCAGAACGGTGATTCCCGGTACCCGGCCGATCAGGGCGGCGATGCAGGGCAGCAGCAGCCCTCGCAGCAGCAGCAGCCCTCGCAGCAATACCCGACCCAGCAGTACGCCTCCTGGGTGCCCGCGGCAGGCGAACCACTCACGCAGACCAAGCAGCCCTCGCAGCAGCAGCAGCCCTCGCAGCCCACGCCTCAACCTGCCAGGCAGCGGCGCGTCTGGCCCGCCGTCCTCGCCGCCTCCTTGCTGTCCGCAGCCCTGGCGAGCGGCGGAACCATCGGAGCCCTCGCCGCGCTCGGGACGTTCGACGCCGCCGAGACCGAGAGCGCGACCTCCGAGGCCGAGAGTTTGGGGGTGAGCGGGACTCGTGCCCCGGCTGCGACTGCGGCAGCCGGAAGTATCGAGCAAGTCGCCGCCGACGTGCGCGACTCCGTCGTCGCCATCCAGGTCGCCACCGGACCCGGTTCCGGAGGAGAGGGCTCCGGCGTCATCATCGACGACGAGGGCCGCATCCTCACCAATGACCACGTCGTTGCCGACGCCCGCGCCGTTCAGGTCACGCTCGCGGACGGCCGGATCCTCTCTGCCCGCATCGTGGGCACCGATCCGACATCCGACCTTGCCGTCATCGAGCTCGATGAACCGCCGGCGGGCCTCAGCCCGGCCACGCTCGGGGACTCCGCCGGACTGACAGTCGGCCAGGAGGTGGTGGCCGTCGGCAACCCTCTCGGGCTCTCGTCCACCGTCACCAGCGGAATCATCTCCGCCCTGAACCGCCCGGTCACAACGACTTCCAGCGGCGGCGATGAGAGAGTCGTCACCAACGCCATCCAGGTGGACGCCGCGATCAACCCCGGAAACTCGGGTGGGCCGCTGTTCGATCTCGCCGGGAATGTCATAGGCATCAACTCGTCCATCGCGGCCCTGGCGCAGGGGGAGTCCGGTTCGATCGGCCTCGGGTTCGCCATCCCCATCGATCTGGCCGAGCGCGTGGCCGGTGAGATCATCGAGACCGGATCGGCAGACCACGCGTTCCTGGGCGTCGGCCTCGTGGACGGCGCAGGTCAGGTCGACGGCGTCGTGCGCGCCGGCAGCGAAATCGTCCAAGTCGTGCCTGGCAGCGCCGCCGACGACGCCGGAATCCTGCCCGGCGACGTCGTCGTCTCGATGGACGGCGAACCCGTGACCGGTGCGGACTCGCTCACGGGATTCGTCCGCGCAGTCGCACCGGGGACCACGGTGACACTCGGCATCGCACGCGACGGCACGTTCTCCGAGATGGAGGTGAACCTCAGCCAGGCGGAGTGACGCGCGATCCCAGACACCCGGTCCCAGACACCCGGTCCCAGACACTCGGTCCCAACGGATAGGACGTCCCGGCCCCAGCGCCGCCGGCCCTTGTACAGTTGCGAGGATTCGCGAGGAGGAAATCGCGAGGAGGGATTCACGTGGCGAGAAGACTGCTGTCCGGGAACGAGGCCATCGCGCTTGGTGCCTGGGAGTCCGGTGCGGTGCTCGGCTCGGGCTATCCGGGCACGCCGTCGACGGAGATCATCGAAGCGTTGCACGAGTACCCCGGCGTCTACACGGAGTGGTCCGTCAACGAGAAGGTGGCGTACGAGGTTGCCTTCGGGGCCGCCGTCGCCGGCGGACGGGCGATTGTGACGATGAAGCACGTCGGCGTGAACGTTGCCGCTGACCCGCTCTTCAC
Source organism: Actinomycetaceae bacterium (assembly GCA_035647855.1). GTDB lineage: Bacteria > Actinomycetota > Actinomycetes > Actinomycetales > Actinomycetaceae > JAAZBW01. The sequence goes on from DASRMP010000003.1 coordinate 9,740, forward strand.
CTCGGTCTACACCGGAGTCGAGGCCGGCCTGGTGTGCATCACCGCGGACGATCCGTCCATGCACAGCTCTCAGAACGAGCAGGACAACCGCAACTACGCGGTCGCGGCGAAGATGCCGATGTTCGAGCCGTCGGACCCTGCGGAGGCGCGCGAGTTCACCCGTGCGGCCTTCGAGCTGTCCGAGACCTTCGACACACCCGTGTTCCTCCGTACGACCACCAGGTTGTCGCACGCAAAGGGCGTGGTCGACGTCGACGACGACCCCTGGGAACCTCCCCGCCACGAAGTCGGCGTCCGTCACGATCCGGCGAAGTACGTCATGATCCCCGCCAACGCGCGCGGGCGGCGCCGCGAGCTCGCCGACCGCTGGGAGCGACTCTCCGCAGCGGTGGAGACCCACCCCGCCAACCGCGTCGAGCACCGCGACGGCACGGTCGGAGTCATCACGTCAGGCGTGCCATACCTGCACGTCCGGGAGGTCCTGCCCGACGCCGCGATCCTGAAACTCGGCATCGTCCACCCGCTGCCGCGGGGGCTCATCGAGGATTTCGCCGCACGGTACGAGACCATCATCGTGGTCGAGGAACTCGACCCCGTCATCGAGACGCAGATTCGCGCGTGGGGCATCGACTGCAAGGGCAAGGACGTGTTTCCCGCGATCGGTGAGTTCAGCGCGGAGTCGCTGCGCGCGGCGCTCGGATTTCCGAGCCAGGCCGGCGAGTCCCCGGCGCTCACCGTCCCCGGCCGCCCGCCCGGACTGTGCGTCGGATGCCCGCACTCCCCGGTGTTCAACGCCCTGCGGGACCGGAACATGATCGTCGCCGGAGACATCGGCTGTTACTCGCTCGGCGTGCTGCCGCCCTACAACGCCATGGACACAGTTCTCGACATGGGTGCGAGCATCACTGTCGCGCAGGGCATGGACGTCGTGCTCTCTGGGCATGAGGACCGGCGGCGAGTGGCGTCCGTGATCGGCGACTCCACTTTCGCGCACTCGGGGCTCACCGGCCTCCTCAATGCGGTCTGGAACAAGCGCGACGGCCTGTACATCGTGCTGGACAATGCCACCACCGCCATGACCGGGACCCAGCCCAACCCTCTCAGCGGGCAGCGCATAGGGCGCGAGCCCGCGCCGGCGCTGGACTACGTGCACCTCGCCAAGGCCTTCAACATCCCGGACGAGAATGTCCGGATCGTCGATGGCGCTCGCCGCGGTGAGGCGGAGAAGGCGATCGACCAACTGGTGGATCTGCCCGGAGTCCGGCTGCTCGTGGTCATCGCGATGTGCGTCATCGAGGCGAAGGACCTTCGCAAGGTCGGCGGCTACGACGAGAAGAAGGAGCGGCGCGCGCTGCTCCCCCTGACTGTGCGGGAGGAGGCACGATGACCGCGCCTGTGAACGTGCTGATGGTTGGTGTGGGAGGGCAGGGCGTGGTGCTCGCGAGCGACATCCTCGCCGAGGCCGCGTTGGCCGCCGGGTTCGACGTGAAGAAGAGCGAGATCCACGGCATGTCCCAGCGCGGCGGCTCGGTGTTCAGCCACGTCCGCTTCGGGGCGCAGGTGCACTCGCCCATGATTCCCCAGGGTGAGGCCGATGTGCTGTACGGCCTCGAACGGATGGAACTGCTGCGCTGGGCGACTTGGGCGCGGCCCGGCGCCGTGGCCTGTTACCTCGCCCAGGACACCGTGCCGACCGGTGCGGCCAAGTATCCGAAGGACGTGGACGAGGAGATAGCCCGCCTGTTCTCCACCGTGGTGAGGATCGACCCCAAGGAGATCCGGTCACGGATCTCCCCGAAGGTGAAGAACACCGTGCTTCTCGGCGCCGTCTCGGCGTTCACTCCTGACGTGCCGGGCGAGCAGTACCTCGGAGTCATCCCCGGCCTCTGCCCCGATGGCACCGCCGAGGTGAACCAGACCGGATTCCGCATCGGCCGCGAACTGGCGCTGGAACAACTGGGGGTCCAAAATGTGGAATGACGCCGCCCAACGCATGCCGCGCGGAGAACTGGAAGCGCGTCAGCTGACCCGGCTGCAGCACCTCGTCTCGCTGCTCTACGCCCGGGTGCCGTTCTACCGCGACCGCATGAACATGCTCCGCGTCACCCCGGAGGACATCCACACACTCGAGGACATCGCGCTGCTCCCGTTCACCTCGAAGGACGATATGCGCGCCGGTTACCCCTTCGGCCTGTTCGCGGTCGACCCCGCCGAGATCGTCGAGGTGCACATGTCATCGGGCACCACGGGCATGCCCGTGGTGGACGGGTACACGCGGGGCGACCTCGCCGTGTGGGGAGACGTCATGGCGCGCACGCTCGACATGGGAGGCGTGGGCCGCGATGACATCGTCCAGGTCGCCTTCGGCTACGGGCTGTTCACCGGCGGGTTCGGCGTCCACCAGGGTGCCCAGTCCCTCGGCGCGATGGTGCTCCCGGTCTCATCCGGGAACACTGCGCGGCAGCTGCAGACCATGCAGGACTTCGGGACGACGGCGCTCGCGTGCACGCCGTCGTACGCGGTGTATATGGCGGAGCACGCGAGAGACGCCGGAATCGACATCCGGTCACTGCCGCTCCGCGTGGGATTCTTCGGCTCGGAGCCGTGGACCGAGCCCATGCGTGCGGACCTGCAGGAGAAGTGGGACATCAGGGCCTACGACATCTACGGCCTGACGGAGCTTATCGGTCCCGGTGTCGGCGCCGAATGCCCGCAGCAGGACGGGCTCCACATCGCCGAGGACGTGTTCTACCCGGAGGTGCTCGACCCGGACACCGGGGCGCCGCTTCCGGCGGGGGAGACCGGAGAGCTCGTGCTGACGGCGATCGGGCGCGAGGGCTCCCCGCTCCTGCGCTACCGAACCCGCGACATCACCTACCTGATGGACGAGCCCTGCGCCTGCGGCCGGACGTCCCGCCGCATCCACCGGCTCATGGGCCGCAACGACGACATGCTCATCATCCGCGGCGTGAACATCTTCCCCCAGCAGGTCGAGAAGGTACTGCACCAGATCCAGGGCATGGATACGCACTACCAACTCGTGGTGGAACGCGAGGGCGCCCTGGACACGCTCCGAGTCGAGGTGGAGATGAGCGATTCCATGTTCTCCGACGAGGTGCGCGTGATCATGGCCCACGAACGGCGCATCGAGACGGACCTCAAGGCCGCGCTCGGAGTCCAGGCGAAGTGCGTCCTCGTCAACCCACGGACCCTCGCGCGGTTCGAGGGCAAAGCGAATCGCGTGATCGATCGGAGGGAGACGACCAATGCTCGATGAAGGACCCACACGGGTGGTCGACCAGATCTCGGTGTTCCTCGAGAACAGGCCGGGACGTCTGGCGTTTCTCGCCTCAACGCTCGCGGACCGGGGCGTTAACCTGCGCGCGATGACGATCGCCGAGACCGAGAGGTTCGGCATCGCCCGCATGATCGTCGACGACCTCGACGGCGCACTCGCGGCGCTGCACGAGGCGGGACTGACCGCGTCCACCTCGCAGGTGGTGGCCGTCGAGGTGCCGGACCGCCCCGGCGGTCTCGCGCACCTGCTCCGGCTCTTCGACGGAATCGTGAGCGTCGAGTACATGTACGCCGCGTTCCCGGGGAGGGCGGGGCGTCGCGTCCTCGTCATGAAGCTGACTCCGCAGGATGTCGGGGTGGCGATGATCCGCCAGGCGCACGCGCGGTAGCCCGTGGCATCCTCCCTCGGACCGCGCGCGGATCTCGAAAAGGACCCCAACGAGGTCGCCGGCATGTTCGACTCCATCGCGCCGCGCTACGACCTCACCAATGATCTGATGACCGGATTCATGGTGCGTTCCTGGCGGTCCGCCGCGCGTGACGCGGTCGGCACCCGCCCCGGCATGCGTGTGCTCGACGTGGCGGCGGGTACGGGGACGTCGTCTCGCCAGTGGGCGGACGCAGGAGTCGACGTGGTGCCGCTCGACTTCTCCCAGGGCATGGTCCGCCAGGGAAAGCTGCAGAACCCGGACCTGCCGTTCGTCGTCGGCGACGCGACGGCGCTGCCCTTCGCGGACGCGACCTTCGACGCGGTCACCATCTCGTTCGGACTGCGGAACGTTGGCGATACGCCGGGGGCGCTGGCGGAGTTCCTCCGCATCACCAAACCGGGCGGACACGCGGTCATCTGCGAGTTCTCGCGGCCTGCCTGGAGGCCCTTCCGCGCGGTGTACCACGCCTACCTCGGGACCGTCCTTCCGGCCGTTGCCCGCGTGGCCGCCTCGCAGACCCCGGCGTACGGATACCTCACGGAGTCGATCCGCGACTGGCCTGATCAGCGGGAACTCGGGCGAATGATCGCTGCGGCCGGCTGGGAGCGCGTGGGTTACCACAATCTCACCGGCGGAATCGTGGCGCTCCACCGCGCCTTCAAACCGGAAAGGTGACCGCAGCGGCTGCGCCTGCGGCAGATCGGAGGGAATCCTGGCATTCGTCCGGAGATCTGTCGTCTAGGGTTGGCGTAGCCCTTGCGCTCGAGTGACCAGGAGGCTACGTGACAACTGCGCATCAGGACGCCGATGTCCTGGTTGTGGGAGCGGGCCCTGCGGGCTCCGCTGCAGGGCACTATCTGGCGCGACTCGGCCACAAGGTGATCGTGCTGGAGAAGTCCACGTTTCCCCGGGACAAGGTCTGCGGAGACGGGCTGACTCCCGGCGCGGTGCGAGAACTGATCCGCATGGGCGTGCCCATGGATCCGGCCGATGGCTGGATGCGCAACAAGGGTCTGCGCGTGATCGGAGGAGGCCACGAGATCCATTTGCCGTGGCCGGAGACGCACTCGTACCCGAACTACGGGATGGCAAAGGCCCGGACATCATTCGACGAGACGTTGGCGAGGCACGCCCAGCAGACGGGTGCAGAGCTCCGCGAGGGGACAACGGCCACGGCGCCGATTCTCAACGAACGCTCGGGCCGGATACTCGGGGTCCGGGCGCGCGGTACGAACGATGACGGGACTCGCGGCGAGGAGTACGAACTGCGTGCTCCGATCGTGATCGAGGCCGGGGGAGTCGCCGCCCGAATCGCCACCGCGATGGGCGTCGAGAAGGACGAGAAGCGCCCCATGGGCGTCGCCGTGCGCACCTATTTCAGGAGTCCACGACACGACGACGAGTGGATGGAGTCCCAGCTGGAGCTCTGGGACGGCCCGCGCGAGCGCTCCAACCTCCTGCCCGGCTACGGCTGGATCTTTGCGCTCGGGGACGGCTCCGTGAACGTCGGCCTGGGATCGGTCTCGTCGACGGCGCGGCCCACCAAGCTCGACTACAAGGACATCTTCAGGACCTGGATGAGGAACGCGCCGGAGTCCTGGGAGTTCGCCCCCGAGAACCAGCTGGCTCCGCTCCGCTCCGCCGCCCTCCCGATGGCGTTCAACCGCCAGCCCCTCTACGGCAAGGGACTGATTCTCGTGGGAGACGCGGGTGGGATGATCTCGCCGTTCAACGGCGAGGGCATCGCGTACGCGCTCATGGCGGGGCGAATCGCGGCGGACGTGTCCGCACAGGCGCTCGCCCGCGCGAACGCGTACGGGCACGAGAAGGCGCTTCGCGCGTATCCCGACGCCATGAAGGCCGAGCTGGGTGGCTACTATTCGCTCGGCCGGGTCTTCGTGAAGCTGATCGAACACCCCTCGGTGATGCGAGTTTGCACGAAATACGGACTGCCGCGGCCGACTCTCATGAGATTCGTACATAAGCTGCTCAGTGACGGTTACGAGCGCCGTGGTGGCGAGACTCTGGACCGATTGATCGTAGCCTTGAGCAAGGTGGCGCCGGCCGCATGATGACGATGGAGCTAGTGGACAAGGAGGCCCCATGACGAATCCGTTCGTCCCCATCCTCTGGATGGCAGGCATTTCGCTGGTGCTGGCGTTGGGTGGCCTCGGCCTCTCCGCCGTCGTCGGCCCCAAGAGCCGGAACAGGGTCAAGGTCGAGAACTACGAGTGCGGCATCCAGCCCACTCCGCACGCGGCGCACGGCGGGCGCTTCCCGGTGAGGTTCTATCTCGTCGCGATGACCTTCATCATTTTCGACGTCGAAGTCGTGTTCATGTACCCCTGGGCGGTGAGCTTCCGGCAGGTCGGCCAGTTCGGCCTCATCGCGATGCTCTCGTTCATCTTCCTCATCTCGGTGCCCTACTTGTACGAGTTGCGCCGTGGTGGACTCGAGTGGGAGTGAGGCAGGAGAAACATGGGAATCGAAGACAAAGCCCCGGCCGGCTTCTTGCTGACAAGCGTCGAGAAGGTGACCGGCTGGGCGCGCGCCACGTCCCAGTGGCCCGTCACGATGGGTCTGGCCTGCTGTGCGATCGAGATGATGGCCGCGGGCACGCCGCGATTCGACATGGGCCGCTTCGGGCTTGAGGTGTTCCGGGCCTCGCCGCGGCACGCTGACATCATGATCGTCTCGGGCCGGGTGTCCCACAAGATGGCCCCGGTGATCCGCAACGTGCATGCCCAGATGGCCGATCCGAAGTGGGTAATCTCCATGGGCGTGTGCGCATCGACGGGCGGAATGTTCAACAACTACGCGATCGTGCAGGGCTGCGATCACATCCTTCCCGTGGACATCTACCTGCCCGGCTGTCCTCCACGGCCGGAGATGCTGATCAACGCGCTCCTTGAACTGCGCAAGCAGCAGAAACAGGAGCCTCTCGGTGTCAACCGCGAGCGCATCGCCCGCGCGGCGGAGCAGGCCGCCCTGAGCGCCACACCCACCCACGAGATGAAGGGGTTGCTGGCATGACGACTCCCATGGGTCAGGACCGCAGCGAGGTTGTCCCCCACGAGGTGCCGGAGAGCGCCCGGCGTCTCGACGTGGTCGCCGAGCGCCAGGGGATGTTCGGGGTCCACGGCTCCGGTGACACGAGCGGCTACGGCGGGCTCCGGCAGACGTTCGTCATGCCCGGCACCACCGAGCAGCCTTTCGGCTCCTGGTTCGACGAGGTGTACGAGATCCTCGTCGAGGTCCTCGAGGCGGCCGGACTCAAGGCCAGTGAGGTCATCGAGAAGGCCGTCGTGGACCGCGGCGAGTTCACGCTCCACATCGCCGCACCGCACATCGTCGTCGTGGCGTCTGCACTCCGCGACGACCAGGACCTGCGCTTCGAGTTCTGCATAGGCGTCTCCGGTGTGCACTATCCGGCGGACGAGGGCCGCGAACTGCACGCCGTCTACCACTTGCTCTCGCTCACGCACGGCGGCCGGGTCCTGCGGCTCGAGGTCTCGGTCCCCGATTCCAGCCCGCATATCCCGTCGATCGTCTCGATCTACCCGGGCAACGATTGGCAGGAGCGCGAGACCTGGGACCTCTTCGGGATCGTCTTCGACGGGCACCCCGCCCTCACGCGCACCGCGATGCCGGACGACTGGGTCGGCCATCCGCAACGCAAGGACTACCCGCTCGGAGGGATCCCGGTCGAGTACAAGGGCGCCACGATCCCGCCGGCAGACGCCCGGAGGAGCTACTCATGAGTGAATTCCACGCCACGCCCCCGCTTTTCCAGGACGAGGCGCTGCCCGAGTACACCGCCTCCGGCGGGGACTGGGACGAGATCGCCTCCGAGGCCGAACGGCTCGGCGAGGAACGCATCGTCGTCAACATGGGGCCCGTCCACCCCTCAACCCACGGCGTGCTCCGGCTCGTCCTCGAGGTCGAGGGCGAGCACGTGAAGGCCACCCGGGTCGGCACCGGCTTCCTCCACACCGGCATCGAGAAGAACATGGAGTACCGGACGTGGACGCAGGGCACCACTTTCGTCACCCGGATGGACTACGTGGCCCCGATCTTCAACGAGGTCGCCTACTGCCTCGCGGTCGAGAAACTGCTGGGCATCACCGACCAGATCCCACGCCGCGCGACCCAGATTCGCGTGCTCCTGATGGAACTCAACCGGATCGCCTCGCACCTTGTTGCCATCGGCTCCACCGGCAACGAACTCGCCTCCACCACCATGATGACCACCGGCTTCCGCGGCCGGGAGCACATCCTGAAAATCTTCGAGCACATCACCGGCCTGCGCATGAACCACGCGTACATCCGGCCGGGGGGCGTCGCCCTGGATATGCCGAAGGGCACCGTGGAGATGGTCCGCAACCACATCCCGGCCATCCGTGACGACGTCCAGAACCTCATGGACCTCACCATGGAGAACCCGTTCTGGAAGGCGCGCACCAAGGGGGTCGGCTACATCTCGCTTGCCGGCGGCATGGCGCTCGCGCTCTCCGGGCCGTGCCTGCGAGCGGCAGGCTACCCGCTCGACGTCCGCAAGTTCGCGCCGTACTGCGGTTACGAGACCTACGACTTCGACGTGCCGGTGACCGACTACTCGGACCCCTACAACCGGGTCGCCGTCCGCTACCTGGAATGCTTCGAGTCCCTCAAGATCGTCATGCAGGCGCTCGACCGCCTCGAGGAGTCCGAGGGCGAGCCCGTCATGGTCGCCGACAAGCGCATCGCATGGCCGGCACAACTGTCGGTCGGCGCCGACGGGCAGGGCAATTCGCTCGACCACATCCGCGAGATCATGGGCGAGTCGATGGAATCCCTCATCTATCACTTCAAACTGGTGACCGAGGGCTTCCGCGTTCCGGCCGGGCAGGTCTTCCAGATGATCGAGCACGCCAAGGGCCTCCTGCTCGTCCACGCGGTGTCCGACGGCGGAACCCGCCCCTACCGAGTCCATTTCCGCGAGCCCTCGTTCGCGAACCTGCAGTCGCTCTCGATGATGACGGAGGGAGGCGTGATCGCGGACGTGATCACGTCCCTCGCCACGATCGACCCCGTCCTTGGAGGTGTTGACCGATGAGCGAGTCGTTCGCTCCGGATGTCCACGCGCGGCTTCGGGCCGAAGCAGAGGAAATCGTCTCACGGTACCCGGACAACCCAAGGTCCGCGCTCGGGCCAATGCTTCACCTGATGCAGTCGGAGGACGGCTTTGTCTCCGGGAGAGGCATCACCCTGTGTGCCGAGGTCCTCGGGCTGACGCGCGCCGAGGTCTCCGCCGTCGCCACCTTTTACTCGCAGTACCGCCGCCACCCGAACGGTGAGTACAACTTCGGCGTCTGCATCAACCCGGTGTGCGGAGTGATAGGCGGCGACTTCATCTGGGAGGCCGTCTCCGAGCACCTCGGCATCGGATCCAACGAGACCACCGAGGACGGCAAGATCACCCTCGAACGCCTCGAATGCAACGCAGCGTGCGACTACGCGCCGGTCGTGATGATCAACTGGGAATTCTTCGACAACCAGACCCCGGACTCCGCCCTGCAGCTCGTGGAGGACATCGTGGCGGGCAAGGACGTCCACCCCACCCGCGGCGCGGACAAGGTCCACACCTTCAAAGAGGTCTCACGCGTGCTCGCAGGATTCGAGGACGGACACGCAGACGAAGGACCGTCGGCGGGCGAGGCCTCCACGCTCGGCCGCCGCATCGCGGCCGAGAATGACTGGCGTGCCCCGTACGATCCCGAAACGGAACTCGAGACCGCGCCGGACGCCGAGGAACGCCCGGCCGAGGGCGGAAGCGCCACCAGCAAGGAGGAGAAGTGACTCTCACTGAAGCCGGCCTGCTGACACCGGTACTCTCCGAGCCCTGGGGCAAGGACAAGTCCTGGACGCTCGACTTCTACCGCAGGAATGGCGGCTACCGCGCCTGGGAGAAGGCGCAGGGGATGGGACAGGGCGAGATCATCGCCACCATGAAGGACTCCGCCCTGCGCGGCCGTGGCGGCGCGGGATTCCCGGCCGGTCTCAAGTGGTCCTTCCTCCCGAAGCCCGACGGCGGACCCCGGTACCTCGTAGTCAACGCCGACGAATCGGAGCCGGGCGCCTGCAAGGACATGCCACTCCTGATGGCGAACCCGCACGCCGTCATCGAAGGAGCCGCCATCACGACTTACGCGATCGGCGGTCACCACGCCTTCGTGTACCTCCGCGGCGAGGTCGTCCACGTCTACCGCCGCCTGCTCGCGGCCGTCCGTGAGGCCCGGGAAGCGGGTCTCATCGGCAAGGGCCTCGGGCCGGACGGCGACTACGACATCGAGGTCACCATCCACGCGGGCGCCGGTGCCTACATCTGCGGCGAGGAGACCGCGCTCCTCGACTCCCTTGAGGGCCTGCGCGGCCAGCCCCGCCTCAAGCCGCCATTCCCCGCGGTGGCCGGCTACAACGCCCGGCCGACCGTCGTGAACAACGTGGAGTCGATCGCCTCGGTTCCTGGGATCATCAGGAACGGGCCCGACTGGTTCAAGGCGATGGGCACGGAGAAGTCATCCGGTCACGGGATCTTCTCCCTCTCCGGGCACGTGCAGAACCCGGGCCAGTTCGAGGCCCAGTTCGGCATCACCATGCGTGAACTCCTCGAGCTCGCGGGAGGAGTTCGTGACGGCAACAAGCTGAAGTTCTTCACGCCGGGCGGCTCGTCGTCGCCCATTTTCACGTCCGAACATCTGGATGTCCCGCTCGACTACGACACTGTCGCCGCCAACGGCTCGATGCTCGGGACACGCTCGCTGCAGGTCTTCGACGAGACCACTTCGGTCGTGCGGGTGGTCCGGGGCTGGACCGATTTCTACCAGCACGAGTCGTGCGGCAAGTGCACCCCGTGCCGGGAGGGCACCTTCTGGATGCGGGCCATCATGCACCGGCTCGAGGCGGGCAAGGGTCGGCCCGGTGACGTCGACCTGCTGCTCGAGGTCTCGGCGAACATCGCGGGACGCTCGTTCTGCGCCCTCGGCGACGCATCGGCAGTCCCGATCCAGAGTGCGATCAAACACTTCCGTGAGGAGTTCGAACAGGGGTACACCACCCCGGCATGGGAACTCTTCCCGTATGCCGCCTCGGCGCGCGTAGAGAAGGCAGGAACCCGATGACCACCACCGAGAACCGCACCCCCGTGGAAACGGTCACCGTCACCATCGACGGCGTGCAGGTGGACGTGCCCAAGGGCACGCTCATCATCCGCGCGGCCGAGCAGGCCGGAATCGAGATTCCGCGATTCTGCGATCACCCGCTGATCAAGCCGGCCGGCGCGTGCCGGCAGTGCCTGGTCGAGGTCGCGACCCCGGACCGGGAGGGCAACGTCCGGAAGATGCCCAAGCCGCAGACCTCCTGCACGATGGAGGTCTCCCCCGGTATGGAGGTCAACACGCAGCGGACCTCCGAGGTGGCTGACACCGCCCAGCAGGGCATCATGGAGTTCCTCCTGATCAATCACCCGCTCGACTGTCCTGTCTGCGACAAGGGCGGCGAGTGCCCGCTGCAGAACCAGGCACTCAAGTACGGGCGGGCGAAGTCCCGCTTCATTGACGTCAAGCGCACCTTCCCGAAGCCGATACAGCTCTCCACAGAGATCCTGCTCGACCGGGACCGGTGCATCCTGTGTCAGCGCTGCACACGCTTCTCGTCCGAGATCCCTGGCGACGCCTTCATCGCGCTGCAGGGCCGCGGCGGCGGACACGCCGGCCACGAGGTCCACGGACTCCACGGCTCCCAAGTCGGACGATTCGACGAGGCAGTGCTCGACTTCGCCAACTCGGATTCCGAGAAGGTCGAGCCGCGCACCGATCCCTCCCTGACGGGCCCCTCCGGAAACCCGGCCATTCTCAGCGGGCTCGATTCCGGCCCCACCGGCTTCGCCGAGCAGGACACCTCCGGTCGGCCGTTCGCCTCGTACTTCTCGGGCAACACCATCCAGATCTGCCCGGTCGGTGCGCTCACCTCGGCCACCTACCGATTCCGTTCCCGGCCGTTCGACCTCATCTCGGTCGAGTCGATCGCCGAGCACGACTCATCGGGCGCGGCCATCAGGATCGACCAGCGCCGTGGCGTGGTACTCCGCAGGCTCTCCGGCAACGATCCGCAGGTCAATGAAGAGTGGATCACGGACAAGGACCGTTTCGCGTTCACCTGGCAGACCGCTTCCGATCGGCTCACCATGCCGCTCGTGCGTGACGAGAACGGTGAACTGGTCCTCACCTCCTGGTCCGAGGCGCTCGACATCGCGGCGCGCGGTCTCGAAACCGCGAAGGAGGCCGGCGGGGTGGCCGTACTGCCCGGCGGCAGACTGACGCTCGAGGACGCGTACGCGTACTCGGCCTTCGCACGCCGTGTGCTCGGGACCAACGACATCGATGCCCGCGCCCGCGTCGCCACCTGGGAGGAGGCCGGCTTCCTCGGCACGATCGCCGGAACTGGCCTCGGAGTCACCTTCACCGATCTTGAGAACGCCCCGCAGGTCCTCCTCGTCGGTCTCGAGGCCGAGGAAGAGGCAGGAAACGTCTTCCTCCGCCTCCGCAAGGGCGTCATTGCGGGCAAGGTCAAGGTCGCGACCGTCGCGCCGTTCCTGACGCGCGGCTCGATCAAGATGCGTGCCGACCTGATCCAGGCCGTGCCCGGCACGGAGGCAGAGGTGGTGCGCTCGATCGGTGAGACGCGTCAGTGCAAAGAGATCAAGGACAGACTGTCCGAGCCCGGATCCGTCATCCTCATCGGCGAGCGTGCCGCCACCACCACGGGCGCCATCACCGCCGCCGTGGAACTTGCCGAGACCACAGGAGCCCGCCTGCAATGGATCCCGCGCCGCGCCGGTGAGCGTGCCGCCCTGGAGGCGGGCTGCCTGCCCACACTGCTGCCCGGCGGGCGCCCGGTCACGGACCCGGCCGCTCGTGCCGACACCGCTCTCGTTTGGGCCGGCGCCGGGATCCCCGCCGCACCCGGCCGGGATCTTGACGGCATCATCCAGGCACTCAGTGGCGGAGAACTTGCCGGAGTCGTCATCGGCGGTGTGGACATCGCTGACCTGCCCGACCCTGCTGCCGCGCGCGATGCACTCGCCAGGACGTTCGTGGTCTCACTCGAGGTTCGCACTTCCGAGATCACGGACGCGGCCGATGTCGTCCTGCCCGTGGCCCCCACCGTGGAGAAGGCGGGAACGTTCGTGAACTGGGAAGGCCGCATCCGGCCGTTCCCACAGGTCCTGGTCTCGCGCCAACAGCCGGACCGCCGCGTCCTGAACGAACTTGCCGAAGAGATGGGCGTCGATCTCGAACTCGCCGACCTCCGCGACGCAGTCGAGCAGGTCATGCACTTCGAGGGCTGGACTGGTGCGCGCGTCGCCTTCGAACGGAGCAGACCGGGCAGCGCGAAGACCGCGGGCGCCGGCGAGGCGATCCTCGCGACCTTCAAGCTCATGCTCGATGACGGCCGTCTCCAGGACGGTGAGCCGCACCTCGCGGGCACGGCGCATCGGGCCGTGGCGCGCGTGTCCGCTTCGACGCTCGACGCCATCTACGCCGTGCCCGAAGACGAACTGACCGTCACCGGGCCTGCAGGGTCGATCACCCTCCCGGTGCTGACGACCGAAATGCCCGACGGCGTGGTGTGGCTGCCCGAGTTCTCGCCCGGAAGTCACGTCCACGAGCAGCTCGGCGCCCGCGCCGGCGATGTCGTTCGCCTAGACAGGGAGGCAAAGAAGTGATCCCCTTCGTCAGCCCCGAACCGGTGGCGGACTTCAGCCAGGACACCTGGTGGATCTGGCTCATCAAGGCCGTGGCCATCCTCGTGTTCCTCATCCTCAGCGTGCTGATGGCGCTCTGGGTCGAGCGCCGCGGACTGGGCCGCATCCAGACGCGGCCAGGCCCCAACGTCATCGGCCCCTTCGGCCTCTTCCAGGCGGTTGCCGATGCGCTGAAGCTGATCCTCAAGGAGGACTTCTGGCTGAAGGGTGCCGACAAGGTGCTCTATCTGCTGGCACCGATCATCTCGGCGTTCGCGGCGTTCATGGTCTACGCCGTGATCCCGTTCGGCCCGAACGTGAGCATGTTCGGGATCAATACGCCTCTGCAACTCGCCGACATGTCAGTCGGCGTCCTGTACATCCTGGCCGTGACCGGCTTCGGCGTGTACGGCATGGTGCTCGGCGGCTGGTCCGCGCGGTCCACCTTCTCGCTCCTCGGAGGCGTCCGCTCCTCCGCCCAGCTGATCTCCTACGAGTTGTCGATGGGCCTGGCGCTTGTCACCGTGTTCATCGTCTCGGGGTCGATGTCGACCTCGAGCATTGTCGCGGCGCAGGCCGGCCAGTGGTGGGTCGTCGCCCTGTTCCCGGCGTTCGTCATCTACTTCTTCTCGATCATGGGCGAGGTCAACCGTGTCCCGTTCGACCTCCCGGAAGCGGAGGGCGAGATCGTTGCCGGTCCCATGACCGAGTACTCGTCGATGAAGTTCGCGTGGTACTACCTCGCGGAGTACATCAACATGCTCAATGTCTCCGCGGTCGGCACCACCCTGTTCCTCGGCGGCTGGCTCGCGCCGTGGCCGCTCAACCAGATCAACGACGGAATGCTCAACACCGGCTGGTGGCCGATCCTCTGGTTCCTCGCCAAGGTCTGGCTCGTCATGTTCGTGTTCATCTGGATCCGTGGAACCCTGCTACGTGTCCGCTACGACCAGCTCATGAAGCTCGGCTGGATGGTGCTCATCCCGGCAGGACTGGTCTGGCTTGTCGCCGTCGCCGTCGTCCAGGGAATCATGAACTTCACCGAGATCCAGCAGTCGACGCTGCTGATCGCCATCGCGATCGCCTTCGGCGTGGTGATCCTCCTCCTGCTCCTGTGGCCCGAACGCAAGGTCACGCAGATCGAGGAGCCCGAGGCGGAGTTCGACGCCTACGCAGGTGGCTACCCCGTCCCGCCCATGCCTGGCGAGCAGCTGCAGCCCTCGGCGCGTCGCCGTCGTCGCGAGGCCGTGCTTGCCATGTCCGCTGAGGAGGCAACCGATGAGTGACAAGTCGATCGAACGCCGGGGAGTGAGGCCCGGCGGGGTCGCACGCTACGAGAACGTGCGGTACGCGCCCGACGAGAAGGGGCCGATCGGCAAGCTCCTCGCCCCCGTGGGCGGCTTCGGCGTGACCATCTCCTCGTTCTTCCGCCCCTACGTCACCGAGCAGTACCCGTTCGAGAAGCATCCGACCGCTCCGCGGTTCCACGGACGGCACCAGCTGAACCGTTACGCGGACGGCCTCGAGAAGTGCATCGGCTGTGAACTGTGCGCGTGGGCGTGCCCGGCGGACGCGATTCTCGTCGAAGCGGGAAACAACTCGCCCGAGGCGCAGTACTCGCCCGGCGAACGCTACGGCCGCGTGTACCAGATCAACTACCTGCGGTGCATCGGCTGCGGCTTCTGCATCGAGGCCTGCCCGACCCGCGCCCTCACCATGACCAACTACTACGAGATCGCCGGGCCAACCCGTGAGGAGATGATCTTCGAGAAGGACACTCTCCTGGCCCCCTTCGAAGACGGCATGCTCGCGCCACCGCACCCGATGGTGGAGGGCGCCGACGACGACGATTACTACCGCGGCGAGGTGACCGGCCCGACCCAGGCCCAGGTCGACTGGGTCCGGGAACGCCGCCCGGACGATCCCTCACTCGACACGGTCTCGATCAGGAGTGAAGCCAAGTGAACGCCTTCCTCGCCCCCCTCGCGTTGGCGGCCGACGGCACCATCAGCCCCGGCGAGACCGCCTTCTTCTGGATCGTGGCACCGCTCATCGTGGTCGCGGCCCTCGCCCTCATGTTCGCCAGGAAGCCGGTGTACGCCGCCGTCGCCATGGTCTTCGTGATGATCGGCCTCGCCGCCATGTACATCGCGCAGGAGGCCTTCTTCCTCGGGATCGTCCAGATCATCGTCTACACCGGCGCGATCATGATGCTCTTCCTGTTCGTGCTGATGCTCATCGGGGTAGACGTCTCCGAGTCGATCCTTGAGACCATCAAGGGACAGCGTGTCGCGGCCGCGATCTTCGGCTTCGGCGTGCTGATCGGACTTGCGGGCGTCGTGGTGAGCGTGACGGCTCCACAGTCCGTCGGCCTTGAGGCCGCGAACGCGGACACGAACCCAGTCGGGGTCGCGATCGTGATCTTCCAGAACTACCCGTTTACGATGCAGCTTGCCGGCGCGCTCCTGATTGTCGCGGCGCTGTCCGCCATGACTCTCACGCACACCGACCGCATCGGGCCGAAGATCCGGCAGAAGGACATCGCGGACGCCAAGATGGCCGCGTGGGCCGAGCGCGGAGGCCGCATCGCGCAGCTTCCGTCTCCGGGCGTGTACTCGCGCACCAACCGCGCAACGGTCCCGGCAATCGGTCCCGACGGCGAGCCCGTTGAAGGCTCGGTCGCGCACGTGCTGCGCATCCGCGGTCAGGAGGACACGATCGCCGATGTGGCTCCCGAGGCGATCCGCGCCACCCTCACTCCCGGCACCGTGGGGCTCACACGCGCACCCGGCATGCCCGGAGAGGCAGCGCCGGACTACGCTGCCGCGCCGCGAACAGAGACTCCGGGGATCGGAACCGGCGGGGGCGAAGCACCCGCCCACGGACCGGACCTCCCGGCAGATGAGAAGGAGGAGGAGCGATGAGCCCGACCAACTACCTGGTTCTCGCAGTCATCCTGTTCACCATCGGCGCGGTCACTGTCCTGGTGCGCCGGAACGCCATCATCGCGTTCCTCGGCATCGAGTTGATGCTGAACGCCAGCAACCTCGCGCTGGTGACCTTCTCCCGCACCCACGGCAACCTCGACGGCCAGGTGATGGCGTTCTTCGTGATCGTCGTCGCTGCCGCGGAGGTGGTCGTCGGACTGGCGATCATCGTCTCCATCTTCCGAGCCCGCAGGTCGGTGTCGCTGGACGACTCCTCCCTGCTGAAGTACTAGCGGGGAAGGACCCTCATGTACCCGTTGCTCCTGAACCCCGCCGCCGTGGCCGCGACGCAGGCCACCGGCGTTGCGTCCTTCGCATGGCTCCTCGTCGCGATTCCCCTGGTCTCCGCCGGACTTCTCCTCGTGCTCGGCCGTCGTTCCGATTCCTGGGGACACTGGTTCGGTGTCGCGGCCTCCTCAGGCTCGCTCGTGGTCGGCATCGCGCTCCTGGCACAGATGCTCGGGGCCGCGCCCGAGAACCGAGTGGTGACCCAGACGCTCTACTCCTGGATTCCCGCCGGTGATCTCTCGATCGATTTCGCGACCAGGATCGATCCCCTCTCGATGACATTCATCATCCTGGTGACGTTCGTCGGCACGCTCATCCATTTCTACTCCGTCGCCTACATGGAACAGGATCCGGACCGTCGCCGCTTCTTCGCCTACATGAACCTGTTCATCGCCGCGATGCTGCTGCTCGTGATCGCCGACTCCTATGTGCTGATGTTCGTCGGCTGGGAGGGTGTGGGCCTCGCGTCCTATCTCCTCATCGGTTTCTGGAACAACGTGCCCGAGTACGCGACGGCGGCGAAGAAGGCCTTCGTGATGAACCGCGTCGGTGACGCCGGTTTCCTGCTCGCCATGGGAGCGATGTTCGCGGCCGTCGGTTCGGTGACGTTCGACGACGTCCTCGGCGCCGACCTCTCGACGTTCGCCGCGACCCTGATCGGCCTGTTCCTCCTGCTCGCAGCAGTCGGCAAGTCGGCGCAGTTCCCGCTGCAGGCGTGGCTCGGGGACGCGATGGCAGGCCCGACTCCGGTCTCCGCACTCATCCACGCGGCGACCATGGTGACGGCGGGTGTGTACCTCGTGGTTCGCTCGGGTCCCATCTACGAGGCGGCGCCGAACGCGCAACTGGTGGTGGCCATCGTCGGAGCGATCACGCTCATCTTCGGGGCGGTCATCGGTATGGCGAAGGACGACCTGAAGAAGGTGCTCGCGGCCTCGACCATGAGCCAGATCGGCTACATGATGCTGGCGGCAGGTCTCGGCCCGATCGGCTACGCGCTCGCGATCTTCCACCTCTTCACGCACGGCTTCTTCAAGGCGAACATGTTCCTCGGCGCGGGGTCCGTCATGCACGGGATGAACGACCAGGTGGACATGCGCCGGTTCGGCGGACTGTCCAAGTACATGAAGATCACCTGGGTCACCTTCATGATGGGCTGGCTCGCCATCATGGGGATCCCTCCCTTCGCCGGATTCTTCTCGAAGGATCTGATCATCGAGGCCGCCTTCGTCGGGGATGGCTGGCGGCCCTGGGTGTTCGGCCTGATAGCGTTGCTCGGCGCCGGGCTGACGGCGTTCTACATGTCGCGCCTCTTCTTCATGGTGTTCCACGGTGAGGAGCGCTGGACCGAACCTCCGGAGGGCCCCAAGCAGGACCCGCACGAGTCGCCGGCGCTGATGACCGTCCCGATGGTGGTCCTGGCG
Organism: Actinomycetaceae bacterium; assembly: GCA_035647855.1. GTDB lineage: Bacteria > Actinomycetota > Actinomycetes > Actinomycetales > Actinomycetaceae > JAAZBW01. Next base: position 27,951 of record DASRMP010000003.1, read on the forward strand.
TTCGGCTCGGTCGTGCTCGGCTTCCTCATGAACGGCTGGTTCCAGACCTTCATGGAGCCGGTGACCGGCCAGGTCGAGCACGCCGAACCCGTGCTGCCGGTGCTCGTCATCCAGATCGCCACCGTCTCGCTCGCCGTGGTCGGCGCGGCCATCGCCTACGTGATGTACGTCCGCCGGCGGGTGCCGATGACGGCCCCGAAGGGCAACGTGCTCGTCACCGCAGCGCGCAACGACCTCTACCAGGATGCCGTCAACGAGGCGCTGTTCATGCGTCCGGGAATGGCTCTCACCCGGACCGTCGACGTCGCAGACGACTACCTCGTGGACGGGGTGGTCGAAGGCACGGCCTTCGGCCTGAAGGACATCGGAGCCTGGCTCTCGAAGCTCCAGAACGGTTTCGTCCGCTCCTATGCGAGCTACATCGTCGGCGGTGTCGCGATCGCCGTCGTCGCAGTGCTCTTCACAAGGATGTAGGGAAGAAAAGGAACTGATGCACAGATGAACCCCTCATTCCCCATCCTGACGCTACTGGTGGTGTTCCCACTGGTCGCGGCCGCAGTGCTGTGGCTCGTGAAACCACTCCACGGCCACGCACGCATCTACGGCCTAATCGCCGCACTGATCGAGTTCGCGCTCGTGATCGTCGCGCTCACAATGTTCGACCTCGGCAACGCCGGGGAGGTTCAACTGGTCGAGCAGGTCTCCTGGATTCCCCGTCTCGGTGTCTCCTGGGCTCTCGGTGTGAGCGGGCTCGGTCTCGCGATGATCGTGCTGGCGATCTTCCTCGTCGTCGTCGTGATCATTGCGCGCGAACCCGGAGAGGGCGGACCCGACTGGCTCTGGGTGAGCCTCGTGCTCTCCCTCGCGGCCGTCATGGTCGGAGTGTTCGCGGCCCGCGACGTGTTCCTCTTCTACATCCTCTTCGAAGTGATGCTGATTCCGGTGTACTTCCTGATCGGCACATTCGGGGGACCGGACCGCAGGCGGGCAGCCCTGAAGTTCCTGCTGTACTCGCTCGCCGGTGGCCTGATCATGCTTATCGGCGTGATCGCCCTGTTCGGGTATGGCCCCGGTGGCCCGGACGCTTATCTCATCGACTCGCTCGCGGGCAACCTCGCCGCATCGGCCACGGCCGAGAACCTGATCTTCGTGTCCTTCTTCATCGCGTTCGCGATCAAGGCGCCGATGGTCCCGGTTCACACCTGGCTGCCCGACTCCACGCAGCAGGCCGACGCCGGAACATCGACGCTGCTCGTCGGCGTGCTGGACAAGGTCGGCACGTTCGGGATGATCACGCTCTGCCTGCCGCTCTTTCCCAACGCCTCGGTCTGGGCGGCGCCGACGATCGTGGTCCTGGCCGTCATCTCGATCATCTATGGCGGTCTCGAGGCCATTGCGCAGAAGGACTTCATGCGCCTTGTCGCGATGACGTCCGTGAGCCACTTCGGCTTCATCGTGCTGGGCATCTTCATCGGCTCGCAGATCGCGATGGCGGGTGCGATGCTCTACATGATCGCCCACGGCGTCTCCACCGCGGCACTGTTCCTTACCCTCGGCTTCCTCGAGAAGCGCGGGAACTCGCAGTGGATCCCCAACTACCGCGGTATGCAGCGGGTCACCCCGGTGCTTGCCGGCCTGTTCCTGACCGCGGGTCTGTCTTCGATCGCGCTGCCCGGCCTCTCGGGCTTCGTGCCCGAATGGCTCGTTCTCACCGGCACCTTCGAGGTGAACTACTGGGCCGCGTTCTTCGCGGTCCTCGGCGTCATCACCGCGGCGATCTACATCCTGCTGCCCTACCAGCGGATGTTCACCGGCCCGAAGGAAGAGGGAATCCGCGGAGCGGTGGACCTCAACGCACGCGAGAAGACCGCGATGGTTCCACTCGTCATCGCCGCACTCCTGCTCGGATTCTTCCCCGCGCCCGCCCTCGACATGGTCACGCCAGTCGCGGAGCAGGCTGTGGTCGCCGTCCGGACCGAGCCCACCACGACCGTCGCGATGGGCGACTGAGGGGAGTAGAGAGAAGTGAGCTTCGCCGCACCGAACATTGAGTGGGCTGCCCTCGTCCCGGTACTGATCATCTTCGGCGCCGCCGTCCTCGGCGTGCTCTTCGAGGCCTTGGTTCCCCGCAGGCCCCGGCGCACCGCCCAGGTGATCCTGGCTCTCGTGGCCATGGCCGCCGCGCTCGTGGCCGTCGTCTGGCGCTGGACGCTCGTTGTCGAGAACGGGCCGATCCCCGTTGTCTACCAGGAGACGATCCAGCCCGGTTTCATGGGACACCTCGCGCAGATCGTGGAGGACGGACCGGCTCTCGCCGCGCAGGCGATCCTCCTGACCGCGGCCTTCCTCGCGATGCTCGTCATCGCCGACCGGACCTCGACCGGCGAGGACGCGTTCGCGCCGTCGGGGGCCACGGCACCGGGCAGCGCCGAGGAGGATCGCGCGAACAAGGCGGGATTCGAGCAGACCGAGGTCTTTCCGCTCGTGATGTTCGCGCTGCTGGGCATGATGGTCTTCACGAACGCGAACGACTTCGTCTCGCTGTTCGTTGCGCTCGAGGTGCTCTCGCTGCCGCTCTATGTCCTGTCGGGACTCGCGCGGCGCCGCCGCCTGCTCAGCCAGGAGGCCTCGCTGAAGTACTTCCTGCTCGGTGCGCTGTCCTCCGGCTTCTTCCTCTTCGGAATCGCGCTGCTGTACGGCTTCTCGGGTTCGTTCAACTTCGCCGTGATCGCAGACTCGGTGGCAGTCGTGCCCGGAATGGACTTCATGTTGCTGGCGGGTGCGATGCTCGTGACGGTCGGCCTGCTGTTCAAGGTGGCGGCCGTTCCGTTCCACTCGTGGGCTCCGGATGTCTACCAGGGCGCTCCCACGCCGATCACGGGCTTCATGGCGGCGGCGACCAAGATAGCCGCGTTCGCGGCGATGCTCAGGGTCTTCTACGTCGTGATCCCGAACCTCCGCTGGGACTTCGAGGTAGTCATGTGGGTCATCAGCGGGCTCACGATGCTTGTCGGCACCGTGCTGGTCCTCAACCAGCAGAACCTCAAGCGCATGCTCGCCTATTCGTCGATCGCCCACGCGGGATTCATTCTTCTGGGAGTCATGGCGCTCCAGCCTGACGGCCCCGAGGGCGTCCTCTTCTACCTTCTTGCGTACGGGATGGCGACTATCGGCGCGTTCGCCGTCATCAATTCGGTCCGCGAACGTGATGCCCTCGGTCGGATCACCTCGGAGGCAGGCGAACTCGAGCAGTGGAAGGGCCTCGGACGCACCAACCCGGTCATAGCGGGCGCGATGATGGTGTTCCTCCTGTCCTTCGCCGGGATTCCGCTGACGGCGGGCTTCATCGGCAAGTTCGAGGTCTTCGGCTCAGCGCTCCGTGGCGGACTCGGACCGCTTGTGGTGCTCGCAATCCTGTGTTCGGCGGCAACCGCGTACATCTACTTCCGCGTCATGGTGCTGATGTTCTTCAACGCGCCGGAGGAGGGAGCGGAAGGACCTGAGGGGGCGGCGGTCGTCGTCGACAGCGAGGGCTTGTCGGTTGTGGCCATCGGCATCGCCGCGTTCGTGACCATCTTGCTGGGCGTCATACCCGGCCCGGCGATCGAAATCCTGGGTAGCGCGATGGCGTTCCTGCCGTAGAGTTGCTCGGCGTGACGGAAACGACCGAATCAGTCGCTCGGAGCCTCGCCTCGGACCTTGAGAAGGTCGAGGCGAGGCTCCGTGAGGTGACGAGTCACGTCGAGGAGTCGATCGCCGGGCCGGCAGGACACCTCGCCGCCGCCGGCGGCAAACGTCTCCGCCCCCTGCTCACGCTGCTCACCTCCCTTCTCGGCGAGGGCGTGAACGGGAAGGTGCAGGAAGCCGCCGTGTCGGTCGAACTCACCCACCTCGCCACGCTCTACCACGACGACGTCATGGACTCGGCCACGATCAGGCGCGGTGCGCCCGCCGTTCAGTCGCTCTGGGGCAACAATGTCGCGATTCTCACAGGAGACCTGCTCTTCGCTCGTGCCTCGCAGATCGTCGCGGCGCTGGGACCGGATGCGGTGATGATGCACGCGACCACGTTCGAACGCCTGTGCCTCGGCCAGTTGCACGAGACCATCGGCGCGGGGGAGGGCGTGGACCCCATCGAGCACTACCTGCGGGTCCTTGCAGACAAGACCGGCTCGCTCATCGCCACATCGGCCCGCTACGGGGCGATGTTCGGCGGGGCGAGCGAGGACGTCGTCGCCGCGATGGAGTCCTTCGGCGAGAAGGTGGGCATTGCGTTCCAACTGGCGGACGACGTGATTGATCTCTCGTCCGACGCCGACGTGACGGGCAAGACCCCCGGAACGGACCTGCGCGAGGGCGTCGATACGATGCCTGTTCTGCTGCTCCGGCGCCACGAGGCGCGGGGGAGTCTCGACGCCGACGGGCGAGAGATCCTGGCCATGCTCGCCGTGGACCTCAAGGATGACGAGAGCCTCGCCAGCGCAGTCGCCAGACTGCGCGGGCACCAGGTGGTGGACGAGACCCGCGCGATGGCGCGCGAATGGGCCGATGCCGCCGTGGCCGAGCTGGACCGGCTTCCGGAGGGTCCCGTCCGGGCGACGCTCGGCGACTTCGCGTTCCAACTCGTCAACCGGATCGCCTGACGGCCAGAGGACAACCCGCACGGATCGCATGGTGGAGATTTTGCACGCGGATTCCGGCCTGCCGCGCCGTGCAGGTTAGACTCGACCACGGTTCTCGGCGCCGGCCGGGCGCGCACGTGTGCCACGGGTCGGATCGCCAGGTTTCTCGATGAAAGGTCATGCACTTGAGCGCAAAGCGACCCTTGACGGTTGCCGTCATTGGTGCCGGTCCCGCTGGCATCTACGCCGCGGACACTCTTCTGAAGACCGGCATCGATGCGCGAATCGACATCTTCGAGAAGCTCCCGGCGCCCTACGGGCTGGTGCGGTACGGGGTGGCTCCGGACCATCCCCGCATCAAGCAGATCATCGAGGCGTTGTTCCGCATCCTGCAGGGTGGCGGCATTCGCCTCCTGGGCAACGTCGAGATCGGGAAGGACGTCAGCTTCGAGGATCTGAAGGCGCACTACGACGCAGTCATCGTCGCGACTGGGTCCGACCATGACGCTCCGCTCGAAATTCCCGGCGCAGACCTGCCGGAGGTCTACGGCGGCAGTCAGTTCGTCTACTGGTACGACGGCCACCCGGACGTCCCTCGCGACTGGCCGCTCGATGCGGAGAACATCGCGGTGATCGGCGTCGGGAACGTTGCGCTCGATATCGCACGCATGCTGACGAAGCACGTACCCGATCTCCTGGGCACCGATATTCCCGCGAACGTGCAGGAGGGCCTCGAGTCGAACCGGGCCTCGGACGTCCACGTGTTCGGGCGCCGTGGCCCTGCACAGTGCAAGTTCACGCCGCTCGAACTGCGCGAACTCGGCGAGGTCCCGGATGTGGACGTCGTCGTCGATGTCGAGGACTTCGAGTTCGACGACGCCGCGCACGAGGCGATGGCCGCCTCCAAGATGACCCGCATGGTGGTCAACACGATGGTCGACTGGATCATGGAGGACGCACCGAAGGAGGCCTCGCGGCGGATCCACATCCACTTCTACAACCGCCCGGTCGCGATCCTCGAGAAGGACGGCCACGTCGCAGGCATCAGGACCGAACGCACAGAACCGGTGGGTGACGGCAGCGTGCGGGGCACGGGGGAGTTCATCGACACGCCCGCGGAGGCCGTGTACCTGGCCGTGGGTTACGCGGGTGCGCGGATCCCCGGCGTTCCGTACGACGAGGTCCTGAGGGTGATCCCCAACGTGGGAGGCCGCGTCATCCAGGACGGTGGCGTTCGGCGCGGCATGTACGCCACCGGCTGGATCAAGCGCGGACCGGTTGGTCTGATCGGCTCCACCAAGTCGGACGCGCTGGAGACCGTGAACAACCTCGCCGAGGACTGGGAGGCGGGACTGCTCGACCGCGGGCTCGCCGAGTCCGAGTTGGGCTATGACGCGATCGTGGCGCTCCTCGAGGAGCGCGGCGTCCGCTACACCACCGAACGTGGCTGGGCGATGCTCGATGCGTACGAGCGGCGCCTGGGCGAACCGCTCGGCCGCGAGCGCATCAAGGTGGTCGACCACGAGACCATGACCGCGATCTCGCGTGAGGAGCCCCACGACGGCAAACTGTGGTGAGCGCCGCCGCGCGGAACAATACAGCCCGTTTCGGACGTTGAACGGGTCATGAAGGACTCGAACATGAACGGACTGAAGACGGTGGCGCTGCTCGGCGGACTCTGGGCGCTGCTGCTCGCCGTCGGCTACATGCTCGCCGCCGGCACGGGCGATTCGCTGTGGCTGTGGCTTTTCGCGGGGATGGGTCTCGTCTCGACCTTCGTGTCCTACTGGTTCTCGGACAAGATGGCCCTCGCCGCCATGCGGGCGCGTCCGCTCTCGGAGGCCGAGGCTCCTGAGATCCACCAGATGGTGCGTGAACTTGCGGAGGTGGCAGGCCAGCCCATGCCGTCGATCCACATCTCGCCCACCGAGTCGCCGAACGCATTCGCCACCGGCAGGAACCCGCAGAAGGCCGCCGTGTGCGTCACCTCGGGCATCGTCCGGATCCTTGATCGCCGGGAACTGCGCGCGGTGCTGGGCCACGAACTCTCCCACGTCTACAACCGTGACATCCTCATCTCCTCGGTGGCGGCCGCAATCGGCGGGATCATCACTTCCATCGCGCAGTTCGCCCTGTTCTTCGGCGGCGGGCGGAACCGGGAGGGCGGGAATCCTTTCGCGGGCATCCTCATGGCGCTGCTGGCACCGCTCGCGGCGGCCGTGATCCGGATGGCGATCTCGCGCACCCGCGAGTTCGACGCCGACCGGGCCGGCGCCGAACTGACCCAGGATCCGATGGCTCTGGCATCGGCCCTCCAGAAGATCACCCGCGGCACGGACATGCGGCCGATGGAGCAGACCCCCTCCCGCGAGAACGTCAGCGCCCTGATGATCTCGAACCCGTTCCGGGGCGGCGGCTTCGCCAAACTGTTCTCCACGCACCCCCCGACCGAGGAGCGGGTCCGGCGGCTCGAGCAGATCGCCGGTTACGAGCCACGCCAGTAGACTGATCCGTTGTCGAAAGGCGTTCCTGCCCCGCCTGCTCGAGCGTCCCGAGGCGTCGCTGGTCAACGTGTCGTCAATGGGCGCGCTTGCTCCGGTGCCCGGGCAGAGCGTGTACGGCGCGTCGAAGTCCGCCGTGAAGCTCTTCACCGAGGGTCTGTATGCCGAGACCATGGGCACCGGCGTCAACGTGACGATCGTGTTCCCCGGGGCCATCGCCACTGGCATCAGCGCCAACTCGGATGTCGGTGTGCGCGGGCCTGCGGTCGAGGCCGCGCCGCCGGTTGCTGACGCCGAAGCCGTTGCAGCAGTGAGCGAGGCGCCGGCCGTTGCGAGCGACTCCCTCGCCGGCAACGTCAAGGCCGCCGCGGGCAAGGTCGCAGGGACGGTTACCGGGGCCATCGGCGGCCTTGTGAACAGGGTCCGTGGCAAGGAGGACTCGGCGGAGGCGGGTTCGTTCCCGACCACGGAGCCGGCTGTCGCCGCCCAGGTCATGATCGAGGCGATCAAGAAGGGCAGCTACCGGGCGACCATCGGGAAGGATGCCGCCGGACTGGACAAGCTCTCCAGGCTGAACCCGAAGGGTGCCACCGAGATGATCGCCAAGAGGATGGCGTCGCTGATCGGCTGACCCCCCTGGAACGGCACACTTGCTCATCGCCCGCACTCCCCGGCGGAGGGGCACACCGCACCGGCGCCGAACCTAGACGTCGCGGGCGATGAGTTCGTCGAGCGGTGTGGGGGAGAGCAGATAGGGCGGCACCTCGAGCGTGGTGAAGGCCCCCACCCGTCCCGCGGCTGCGAGACGGGCCGCCGCTCGCCCATAGGCCACCTGCACGGCGGCCGTGAAGTCCGGGTTCCTCTCCAACTCGAGTGAGAACTCGATCACGTGGCGCGATATCCCTGCAGGCCCCTCGACCTGCCCGGAGGTGATCACCCGGCCCCCGTGGGGCATGCCGGCGTGGTCGCGGTCGAACTCGTCGTCGTCGATGAAGTGGACCTCCACCTCGTAGCCCACGAAGTAGTCGGGCATCGTCCGGATTTCACGCTCGATCCTCGAGTGATGCGCCTCATCTGCGACCACCCAGCACTGCCGTGCATGCGTGGCCTTGGCACCGAGTGCGCCCGCCCTGCCCTCCTGCGCGGCGAGCACCGCCTCCGGACTCGGAATGGTGTACTGCACGGCCCGCCGCACGCCGTCGATCCGGCGGAGGGCGTCCGAGTGGCCCTGCGAGAGTCCCGGCCCCCAGAACGTGTGCTGGCCAGAGCCCGGGAGGAACGCGCTCGCCAGCGCGCGGTTCAGCGAGAACAGGCCGGGATCCCAGCCTGTGGAGACGATCGCCACATTGCCGCCGGCGCGTGCCGCCTCGTCCATTGCCCGGCGGTGACGCGGGATGTCCCGGTGGTTGTCATAGGTGTCAACCGTGGTGAGCAGCCGTGCCATGGCGGGCGCCTGCTCGGGGACGTCGGTGGCGGACCCCATGCAGATGAACAGCACGTCGATCTCGCCCGCATGGCTCGGCAGCTGGTCCAGAGGGTACTGCGGTGCCGCGGTCGGCACGCCGGAGCGGCGGGAGAACACCGCCACCAAGTCCATGTCCTCCTGCGCTCCGAGCACCCGCTCCACGCTCGCGCCGAGGTTCCCGTAGCCAACGATCCCGGCGCGCACCGGGCCGACGCCGCCCATCACCGGTAGTTCACGAATTGGAGTGCGGCGTCGACGTCGGCGCCCTTGAGCAGCGCAATCGCTGCCTGGAGGTCGTCGCGGGACTTGGAGCTGACCCGGAGTTCATCGCCCTGGATCTGCGACTTCACCGAGCGCGGAGCCTCGTCACGCAGCAGTTTGCCCAGCTTCTTCGCGATCTCCTGGCTGAGTCCCTCCTTGAGCGTGCCGGCCAGCCGGTACTCCTTGCCTGAGGGTTGCGGCTCGCCGTCACCGAGATCGATTGCCTTGAGCGAGACACCGCGCCGGATCAGCTTCGACTGGAACACGTCGAGCACCGCCTTGACGCGTTCGGGGGAGTTGGCGCGCATCAGGATCGTGTCCCCGGACCATTCGATCGCGGCACCCACGCCCTTGAAGTCGTATCGCTGGCGGACCTCCTTCGCGGCCTGGTTGAGCGCGTTGTCCACCTCCTGCCGGTTGACCTTGCTCACGACATCGAAACTCGACTCGCCCGCCATTCCTGCCTCCGTCCCTGCCCGTCCCGCTCGCGGCGGGTGGCATTGGTCACTTCCGGGCGCGAATTGCCCGTTTCCACGGTCCATTGTGCCTGATGCGATTCCAGTGGGCGCTCAGGAACCTGATAGTCTCTGTAATCGCGAAAGCGCGTCCCACGTCCCGGCAGCACGTGCCGCGCCCAGCGAGCCCAGGCGGGTTACCCAAGCGGCCAAAGGGAGCTGACTGTAAATCAGTTGCGGATAGCTTCGGGGGTTCGAATCCCTCACCCGCCACCGCCGCCCGTGAGGGCGGCCGCGCCCGAACGTGAACGCGCAGGGTGGGAACCGTCACAAGAGACGGATTACCCCCGGAACCGTCACGCTGGTTAGACTGTTCGGCGCTGCCCCGATAGCTCAGATGGTAGAGCGCATCCTTGGTAAGGATGAGGTCTCGGGTTCAACTCCCGATCGGGGCTCAGGTCGCGAAGGCGGCCGGGCACTGTAAGGTGCCGTACGCGGCGGGGTAGCTCAGCTGGTCAGAGCGCACGACTCATAATCGTGAGGTCGCGGGTTCAAGCCCCGCCCCCGCTACCAAATCCCCAGACCACGTTAGGACCGAGAATGGCTAGCAAGACTTCGGACGTTCGCCCCAAGATCACCCTCGCGTGCGTGGAGTGCAAGGAGCGGAACTACATCACCAAGAAGAACCGCCGGAACACCCCGGATCGCCTCAATCTGCTCAAGCACTGCCCGCGCTGCAACAAGCACACGACCCACCGCGAGACGCGCTGAGCCGCGCCGGGACTCCGTGAACAAGCACATGACGAACAGCGAGCCCACGGGAGGCGTCAATGACGCGCTCGTGGGCTCGTCCTATCCGCCCGAGGGAGTCTTCCGGGTGGGTGCCGAGCATATCGCCCAGTTCTCCGCGGCCACCGGGGCCACCTCGCCGATCCACTTCGACAGGGCGGCTGCCCAGGACGCCGGATATGACGATGTCGTCGCCCCGCCCACCTTCGCGGTCGTCGTCGCGCAGCGGGCAGAAGCCGCCTACGTGAGGGATCCGGAGTCGGGCATCGATTTCTCGCGCGTCGTCCACGGCGAGGAGCACTTCACGCACCACCGGCCGATCGTGGCCGGCGACGAACTCGTCACCACCGTTCACGTCGAGTCCGTGGTGCACCGCGGCGCCCTCGATATGGTCACCACCCGCGCCGAGATCGCCGACGCCGCCGCCACGCCCGTCGCAACCGTGACGTCCACCCTCGTGGTCCGGGGAGCGGACTCATGAGCGGCTACGAGGTGGGGGAGGTTCTCTTCTCGGCGACGGCGGTGGTCGACCGTGCCCGGCTCGTCCGCTACGCCGGCGCTTCGGGCGACTTCAACCCGATCCACTGGAACGACGTCTTCGCTCGCGAGGTCGGTCTCGACGGAGTCATCGCCCACGGCATGCTCACGATGGGGCTCGCCGCGGCTGCGCTCGAGGAGTGGGTGGGTGACCCCGGGCGGATCCGCACGTACGGCACTCGGTTCGCGCGTCAGGTTCTCGTCCCGAACCCCGGAACCGCCGAGATCGCCATCGAGGGCAAGGTGGGCGCCCTCAACGATGACGGCACCCTGCGCGTGGACATTGCCGTGACGTTCGACGGCCGCGGCGTCCTCGCTCGCACCCAGGCGGCGGTTGTTCCTCCGCCGAAGTGAGCGGAGCGGTCGAACCGCATCACGGCGGCGTGCAGTTGCGCCGCGCGGCCTGGGCGACCGCGGCGGTATTCGCCGGCAACGGTTTCCTACTCTCGGTATTGGCGGCACGTCTCCCCACCGTCCGGGATCTGCTCGGCGTATCGCCCGCCCAGATGGGGACCATCCTGCTCGTGGGCTCGCTCGGGTCAATCATCGCGTTGCCGCTCTCCGGGGCCGTCATCATGCGTTTCGGGCTGCGGCGGACGCTTCTGGTCGCGATCGTGGTGGAGGCGACGCTGATCACCCTCGCCGCGCTCGCCGCGACGGCGGGGTCCATCGCTTTCGTGGCGGCAGCACTGTTCCTCGGCTTCGGGGCATCCTCCGCCGTCGACGTGGGGATGAACCTGCAGGGCGGCCGCGTGGAGCAGGAGATGGGGCGCACGTTGCTGCCCCTGATGCACGCCGGATTCTCCGGTGGCGCGATCCTGGCGGCGCTGACGGGCTCTCTGACCTCGCGGCTGGGCATCGGTCTCGTTCCCACTGTCGGCACGGTCGCGGTCATCGTGATGGTTGCCGTGCTCGGTGCGCTGCGGTCTTTCCTGGAGCCACCACGCACCGCCGGCGATGATCGCAAGCACCACACCCGTGCCGGCGCGGCATGGTTGGAGCCGCGCACCCTGCTGCTGGGCGTTGTCGTCTTCGCGGCGGGGATCACGGAAGGCGGGGCCACAGACTGGCTGACGCTCGCCGTCGTCGACGGATTCGGGCAGACGGAGGCCACGGGCGCGCTCGCCTACGGACTCTTCCTCGCGTTCCTGATGGTCACGCGCGTGTTCGGAACGCGATTGCTGGATGCGTACGGCCGTGTGCCGGTGCTGCGCGTGCTCACCGTGGTCGCGGCGGCAGGTCTCGCCCTGTTCGTCTTCGCGCCGTCCCTAGAACTCGCGCTCGCGGGCGTGGCGCTGTGGGGCGTTGGCGCGGCGCTCGGTTTCCCTACGGGGATGTCGGCGGCGTCGGACGACCCGCTGCGGGCGGCGGCGCGCGTGGCCGTCGTCTCAACGATCGGCTACACCGCGTTCATGGCGGGCCCGCCGATTCTCGGCGTGCTCGCCGAACTGGTCGGATACCGGCAGGCCCTCGGGTTCATCCTGATCCCGCTGGCCGTGGCGTTCTTCGCCGTCGGCGCCGCCCGGCCGGTGAGGAAGCGTTGAAAGCGGCTAATCTCTCTCTATGAGCTTGGACTGCGTGATCCCAGAACCAGCCAACGGCCCTCCGGTGAGTCCGGTACTCGGTCTCGCCCACCCCGATCCCGTGGTGGGTACTCCCACCTTCGCGGAGATGACCACATTCCGCGCGGGCGGCGAGATCGCCACGTACGTGGAGGCGACGAGCGAGAAGGAACTGATCGACGTGGTCCGCGCCGCCGACCACGACGGCGTGCCTCTCCTGGTCCTCGGCGGCGGCTCGAACATCCTCGCCTCGGACGAGCGGTTCGAGGGCGTGGTGGTGCGCGACATGCGGCGCGAGTTGGACTCGGTCGCGGACTCCACCTGCTCCGGCGCCTCAATCACTGCACCGGCGGGCCAGCCCTGGGACGATCTCGTGGCGTTCTCCGTCCAGGAGGAGTGGATGGGCCTCGAGTCGCTCTCGGGGATTCCGGGCACGGTGGGTGCGTCCCCCATCCAGAACGTTGGCGCCTATGGGCAGGAAGTGGCCGAGGCACTCTCCTGGGTGCGGGTGTTCGACCGGCTCGAAAAGCGCACGAGGTTCTTCGCCCGCTCCGAACTCGAACTCTCCTACCGGGATTCCAGACTCAAGAGATCACTGCGCGACGCGGAGACGGGCGGTGGCCGCGTCTGGGGTCCCACCGGCCGCTGGGTGGTGCTCGAGTGCAACTACCAACTGCGTCTCGCATCGCTGTCCGCGCCGGTCCGCTACGCCGAACTGGCGCGCACGCTGGACGTGCCGATGGAGACACGGGTCCCGAGCCGCGAGCTGCGCGAGGCCGTCCTCGGCCTGCGGCGCGGCAAGGGCATGGTGCTCGATCCCGCTGACCACGACACCTGGTCCGCCGGCTCCTTCTTCACCAACCCGATCCTCCCCGCGGACGCCGAGTTGCCGGCGGGCGCGCCCCGATTCCCGGTCACCGACCACACCAGGATCCGCCAGATCGGCGGCGCGCCGGTTCTGGTCGCGGATCTCGTGAAGACGTCCGCGGCGTGGCTCATCGCACACTCCGGCTTCGAGAAGGGACATGGCCTGCCTGGGCCCGCCGCACTCTCGACCAGGCACGTGCTGGCCCTCACGAACCGTGGCGGCGCCACCGCGTCCGAGATCTGGGCGCTCGCGGAGGAGGTCCGCGCGGGCGTGAAGGACGCCTTCGGGATCGAACTCGTGCCGGAACCGGTGGTCCTCGGCCGCTGACGCAGGCTGAATCGCGCTCACTCACGCCGTGGCACGCTGACTCACAGGATGGGGGCCGCGAGCCAATCGTCCACCTCCGCAAGCCACGCGCGCTTCGACTCGACCCGCGCGAACGACGCCGAGATCGACGCGCATGCGAGCTCGGCGATCGCGCTGTCGTCGAAACCCTGCGCCCTGGCGAGCTCGTACTGATCCACGAGGCGTGAGTGGAAGAGCAGCGGGTCGTCCGCACCGAGCGCGACCTGCGCGCCCGCCTCCACGAGTGTTCGGAGCGGTACCTCGCCGGAATGCGCGTACACCCCGAGAGACACGTTCGACGCCGGGCACACCTCGAAGGCGATGCCGTCGTCGACGAGGCGAGCAAGCAGACCTGGGTCTTCGGTGGCGCGCACGCCGTGGCCGAGCCGGGTGGGCCGGAGGTGGGCGACGACGTCGCGCACGTGCTCCGGTCCGAGCAACTCGCCACCGTGAGGGACCGAGGGCAGTCCAGCGCGCGCCGCGATCGCGAACGCCCCGGTCCAGTCGGACGTCCGGCCGCGCCGCTCATCGTTCGAGAGCCCGAAGCCGACGACATCGCCCGGCCCGTCGCCGGCATGGCGGGCGGCGAGACGGGCGAGCGTACGCGCGTCCAGGGGATGGCGGATGCGTGAGGCAGCCACGATGATGCCGACCTCCACCCCGGTCTCGAGCGAGGCCGCTTTCGCCTCGTCGAGGATGATTTCGAGCGCGGGGGTGATGCCGCCGAGTTCGGGGGCGTACGACGTGGGTTCCACCTGCAGCTCGAGGCGGCGGGAGCCCTCGGCGGCGTCGTCGATCGCGGCCTCGCGCACCACGCGGCGGAGCGTCTCCTCTCCGCGGACCACGGCGCGAGCCGTGTCGTAGTGACGCTGGAAACGGAACCAGCCGCGCTGGTCGGCGGGGACGCGCAGGGCCGCCGCGTCCGTGAGCGAGTCCGGCAGGCGGACGCCGCGGGCGGTGGCGAGATCGATGAGCGTCTCCACGCGCAGCGACCCCGTGAAGTGCAGGTGGAGATGCGCCTTCGGGAGTCGGGAGAGGTCACGCATTTGGCTCAATTCTGGCCCATTCGCCGGGTGAGGGCGCGCGGGCTCGATCGTGGACGCTCGCGGCGGGGGAGGCACGGCACGGGCCGCCCCGGTCTGGCGACGCGGTCTCGCGACGGGGCGGTCATGAACGAGAAACCGCGGCCGACCCGTGTTGAACTAGTCACATGGCCGGGATGAGTGAACTCGAACAGGTCGAACTTCTCACCGGTGACGGCGCCGCCGAACTCCTCGTGAAGGCGCTTGGCACCGAGGGCGCGACCATCCTGGACTGGCGCGTCGACGCGCTGCATCACCGTCCTGCCGCAGGAGTCTCCGCGGGCTACGAGTTGAGTGTTCGCGCCGCCGACGGAAGCGAGTCCTCCCAGTACGTCTGCGCGACGACGTCGAAGCTCACTCGCCGGGACACGCCGGGCCTCGTCCGGCTGGACCATGTGGACGGGTACGTGCGGGTGTACATGTGGCGTCACCCGCACGATCCCGAACTCCCCATGCTGGCGCCCGCCTGCGACACCGAGTCGATGTCCCGGCTGATGGCCGAACCGGTGACGCCCGTGATGATCGCCTACCGACCGACACGGCGTTGCGTGCTGCGCCTCGACGGACGGGCCGGTCCCCTCGCCTTCGTCAAGGTGGTGCGCCCCACCGTCACCGAGAAGCTCGTCTCACGGCACCGGATGCTCGCCGAGGGAGGTGTGCCGGCACCGGTCGTGCTCCATTCCGAGCCAACCGGCCTGGTGGTGCTCTCGGTTGCCACCGGGATACCGATGGCGAACTATCTTGCATCCGGGCTTCCAGATCCGGTCGCGACCTTCGACGCCACCCACGCCGTGCTCGCCGCTCTGCCGGAAGAGATGATGGCACTCCCGGCGCACCCGGCCTGGGCGGAACGCGTCGAGTACTACGCCCACGCCGCCGCGACCGCGCTGCCGGAACGCTCCGCGGAGGCGCACGAACTTGCGCAGAGTGTGGCGGCGATGATGGCGTCGTCGGACCCTGGCCCGCGCACCACCACCCACGGTGACTTCTACGAGGCCAACGTTTTCATGACGGGTCCCGAGCAGGTGAGTTCGATTCTCGACGTCGATTCGATGGGTCCAGGGCATCGCGTCGACGACGTCGCCTGCCTTCTCGGACACGTGTCCGTACTGCCACATCTCGCGCCGCAGGTGTACCCGCATGTATCGGCCACGCTCGAGCTCTGGTGGCGGCGCGCACAGGAGGACTACGACTCGCGGGCGCTCGCGGCACGTGCGGCGGCCGTGACGCTCTCGCTCGTGGCCGGCGCGAAGAAGCCGAACGGGGACGACTGGCGCCCGGACGCTGATGGCCGCCTCGACGAGGCTCTGGCGTGGATCGGCCGAGGATCCTGAGCGCGAACTGGATTTGTAAGAAGATTCTCACGACTGCCTACGGATGTGCTCATGAGGCTGCGGTTCGATAGATGCACCAAGAGTCGCCGTCCGGGCCAGGTGCCTTGATCAGGCCCGAGCCCAGGAGTGGAGTCGAACATGAAGATCTCGAAGAGGTGGATTGCGACCGGATCCCTCGCGACTGTGGCGGCGCTGGGCATCGCCGGTATTGCCAGCGGGACCGACGATCCCGGCATCCGAGAGACTCCGGTGGGCGGCATGGTGAGCGTCCCTGCTGCCGAAAGCGGAGCCGCCAAGGGAGCCGCGGAGGCAGCTGCCAGGGGAGCCGCGGAGGCAGCTACCAAGGGAGCCGCGGAGGTAGCTGCCAAGGCGGCGAGCTCCGCGAAGGCGGTTGACTCCGCCCTGACGGCGGGCAGCGCCGTGACGATTTCCGCTGCTTCGCCGGATGTGGCGCCGGCCAGGCCGCCGGTAGTAGTTCCCGCGCAGTCGGCGTACTCCGGGGCGTCCGCCTATTCGGCGCAGTCCGCGCAATCTGCTCAGTCTGCCTGGTCGGCGCCTTCGGCAGACTCAGCCGACTGACCCACGCGCAATCTGGGCCGCACGTTGTGACGAACCGACGTCTTGCGTCCCCGGAGCGTCCCCGGAGCGTCCCCGGAGCGGGTGTTGGGTGGACGGTGTCGCCGGGGATTGTCCGTCTCGCGCTCCGGAGACGCATCGTGCATGGTTGAACCGCGAATTCCTGTCGCAAACGGACGTTTTGCGTCCCCGGAGCGGGTGTTGGGTGGCCGGTGTCGCCGGGGGTTGTCCGTCTCGCGCTCCGGAGACGCATCGTGCATGGTTGAACCGCGAATTCCTGCCGCAAACGGACGTTTTGCGTCCCCGGAGCGGGCTGGACGGGGTCCGAGTTCCCGCATCGGCGGGTTCTGGTACCACTGGCAACGTGAGGGCGCACGTCCGTCACACCATGGCGTGCAACCGTCACGAGGGCGCAGTGACGTCACTGCGCCATGGTGACGAACGTGCGCCCTCAGCACTTTGCGTGTGACGATCGTGCGCCCCCGTGTGACGGATGCGCGCCCTGGTGTGACGATCGTGCGCCCCAGCGCCCGGCGCCCCAGCGCCCCAGCGCCCCAGCGTGACGGATGACGGGGTGTGCGCGGCGCGGCCGACGCGGTTCAGCTCCGCGAGGTCAGCCGGTACCCCATCCGCCACACGGTAACGATCCGCCCCGCGCCAATCTTCTTGCGAAGGTATCCGACGTATACGTCGACCACGTTGGACTCCGGATCGAAGTCGTAGCCCCAGACGCGGGAGAGCAGTTGCTCGCGGGAGAGCACCTGGTCCGGATGGCGCATGAACGTCTCGAGAAGCTCGAACTCCCGCGCGGCCAACTCCACCGGCTCACCCGCCACAGAAACCGTGCGCGCCCGCAGGTCGAGCGACAGGTCGCCAACGTTCAGCACACCGAGATCCGTGGAACCACTCTCGGTGCGCAGGCGCAGCCGAATCCGCGCGAGAAGCTCCTCGAAGCGGAACGGTTTGGCCATGTAGTCGTCCGCGCCGCCCTCGAGACCCGCGACAGTATCGTCCACTGACGAGCGGGCCGTGAGGATGATGACCGGCGTCTTCAGGCCGGAGCCACGCATACGTTCGAGCACTTGGAATCCGTCTATGTCCGGCAGGCCGATGTCCAGGACCACGAGGTCGTACCCCTCGGTCAGCGCGTGGTTCAGGGCGTCACGGCCCGTGGCGACGACGGTCGGCTGATAGCCGGCCGACCGCAAGCCCTTGGATACGAACGACGAGATCCCGGGCTCGTCCTCGACAATGAGTATGTTCGCCACGTTGACCCTTTCGACTCTGCAATTCAATCGTCATGATGCGGCTGGGGTGCATCGGCCGGAACCGGGATCCGGATCACGAAAGTGGAGCCGGAGCCCGGAATCGAACTCACATCGACGCGCCCCCCGTGGTTGTGTGCGATCGCGGCCACGATGGCAAGACCGAGACCGGAACCGCCCCTCGACAGGTCGGCCTGGGAGAACCGCTCGAAGACGCGCGGGAGGTGCTCGGCCTCGATCCCGGTGCCCCAGTCTCGCACCCAGAGGTTGAGCTCGTTGCCCCCAAATGCCGAGCCCATTTCGATTCGGCTGCCGTCCTCGGAGAACTTCACCGCGTTCGCGGCGAGTTGGAGCCACGCCTGCACGAGGCGCTGTTCATCCAGAGGCAGCGTGCCTTCGGCCACCTCCGTGACCTCCCACTGCCGGTCTCCGAGTCGTTGCGCATGCTCGAAGGTCTCGGTAGTGAGGTCGGTGACGTCGGTCATCCGGAGCTGGACGAAGTCAGGAATCTCTGCTTTCGCCAGCATCACCAGATCGTCTGCAAGGCGGTGCATTCGGTCCAGCTCGCCGAGCGCCAGCGTGCGCGTTTCGGCCGAATCCACCGGGTCGTTCGGGTCCATGAGCTCCAAGTGACCCCGGACCACCGTAATCGGGGTACGAAGCTCGTGACCTGCGTCGTCGAGCAACTGGCGCTGGGACGCAAAGGCGCGTTCGAGGCGGTCGACCATCGCGTTGAAGGAGCGGGCGAGCTCGGACAGATCGTCCGTTCCTCGGACCGGAAGGCGCTGGGACAGGTCGCGCTCCGTGATCGTGGCCGAGACCTCCCGGAGCTCCCGGATGGGACGCAGCATCCGTCCCGCGAGCAGCCATCCCGCCAGGGCCGCCACCGAGAGGGCGGCGGCTGACACCCAGAGGAACGTCTGCATCAGCGAACGGACGTCCTCATGTTCGGCCGTGCGGTCGTAGACCAGCACGAGTGCGCCGGGCGGCGAGTCACCGACCTGGATCGGGACCACACCGAACCGGTACTCGGTCCTGTCCGTCGAATGTGTCGAGAGGAAGATGCGGTCTTCCGCGGTAAGCGGGGCCACGTGTTCGACGAACTCACGGTCAGAGACCACGTTCAGCGTCAGCGTCTGTTGCCGGAAGCGGAGCTCGCCGTCCACGAACGCCACGATCGCCTCATTGGTGGCTGGGACTTCGGCGCCCATCGCGTCGTAGAGCAGGAGCTCCGTGTTCGGATAGCGCGCGCCCGTGCGTGGATCGAGGGCCTCCCGCGCGTAACCGGAGACCTCCTCCGCCGTTCGGGTGAGTGTCGCGTCGATCTCCCGGTCGACCTGGTCCGTGCGGGACACCCACAGCACTAGTCCCGCAACGGCGAGGGCGAGCGCCGCGAGGCTCACCGTCAGCAGGATGATGCGGCTGCGGACGTCGAGCGACCGGGGTTTGCGCTCAGCCATCAGTCGTCCTCCTCCCTACTCATCGTCGTCGTCCCAGTCGTCGTCCCAGTCGTCGTCCCAGTCGTCGACGGCGACGGCGACGGGAGACGAAGAAGGCACCGGCTGGGGCGCGGACGCTCCCCGGGAGTCAAGCGATGGAAGCAATGGCTCGGCCGAGAGTTCGCCCGGAACGACCGCAACTGGACCATCGGTCCTCAGTCTGCCGCACCGGCATGAGAGCCGGATAAGGACGCGGGCCCGCGCCATCCGGGACTGGACGGTACGGGCCCGCGCCGTGAAATGAGCGGAGGAGGCTCAGCCCTCGCCGAGGAGCCGTGCGATTCGGCCCACGCCCTCCTCGATGTCGGCGTCGGAGACGGCGTAGGAGAGACGGAGGAACCCGGACGGGCCGAACGCCTCGCCGGGGACGACCGCAACCTCCACCTCGTCGAGAATGATGGCGGCCAGGTCGCTCGACGTCGCCGCCACCTTCCCACGGATCTCGCGGCCGAGTACGCCCTCGACACTCGGGTACGCGTAGAAGGCACCCTTCGGCACCGGCACGGCGAAACCATCGATCGAGGAGAGCAGGTCAACGATGAGACGGCGGCGGCGGTCGAAGGCGGTGCGCATCTCCGCGACGGCGGCGAGGTCACCGGCAACCGCTGCGAGCGCGGCGTCCTGCGCGACGTTGTTGACGTTGGAGCTCAGATGCGACTGGAGGTTGGTGGCCGCCTTGATGACGTCGGTGGGGCCGAACATCCAGCCCACGCGCCAGCCGGTCATGGCGTAGGTCTTTGCCACGCCGTTGAGCACGATTGTCGTGTCCGCGAGGTCTGGGACAACTTCGAGGATCGAGGCGTAGGGGGCGTCGTCGTAGGTGAGGTGTTCGTAGATCTCATCCGTGATCACCCAGACGCCGTTCGCCAGGGCCCAATTGCCGATGGCCTCGAGTTCGGCGGGCGTGTAGACGCTGCCGGTCGGGTTGGAGGGGCTGCAGAGGAGCATCGCCTTGGTGCGATCGGTCCGTGCGGCCTCGAGCTGGTCGACAGTGACCTTGTACTCCTGGTCCGCGCCGGCGAACACCTCGACCGGGACACCTCCGGCGAGACGGATCGCCTCCGGGTAGGTGGTCCAGTAGGGGGTGGGGAGGATCACTTCGTCACGGTCGTCGACGACGGCGGCGAACGCCTGGTATACGGCCTGCTTGCCGCCGTTGGTCACCAGGATGTCCCCGGCGGAAACCTGCACGTTCGAATCGCGCAGGGTCTTGGCGGCGAGCGCCTCGCGCAGCGCGGGCTTGCCCTGCGCGGGGGTGTAGCGGTGGTTCGCAGGCTTCGAGCAGGCCTCGATCGCTGCCTGGACAATGTAGTCGGGGGTCGGGAAATCCGGTTCCCCGGCACCGAAGCCGATGACGGGGCGGCCGGCGGCCTTGAGTGCCTTGGCCTTGGCATCTACTGCGAGGGTGGCCGAGGGTGCGATCGCGGCGAGCCGGGAGGAGATACGGGTCTTCTTGTTCACGGTGTCAGTCTGCCCGTGCCGGTCGCCACGTGCAGGGATTCACCCAGGATGTGGACCCGTGGGCGGTGTGTGCTTGGACTCATCCGGGCCTCACGAGGTGCCTGGGTATCGGATCGTCTGGTCCGTTGGGGTACGATCCTTTTCGTGTCTCGCACCCGACAGGGCGTGAGCGTGCCCAGGGCAGTGGCGCAATTGGCAGCGCACCGGTCTCCAAAACCGGCGGTTGAGGGTTCGAGTCCCTCCTGCCCTGCTGGGGAGGTTCCCGGGACTCGGGACCTATCGGTTGACAGTGCCGCCAGTCGGCATCTCAACAAGAGGAAGCGCGACGAACAGGAAGCAGATTACGTGAGCGAAAGCGCATCGGGCGCTGCCCGTAAGCCGGTCGGCGGACGGCCGGCCAAGAAGCGCGGGGTTTTCGGGCGTCTCGCGCTGTTCATCCGTCAGATCATCGCCGAGCTCAAGAAGGTCGTCCGGCCCTCACGCAACGAGTTGTGGACGTACTTCATAGTCGTCTCAGTATTCGTACTTGCGGCGATGGCGTACACGGGCGTGCTGGACTTCATCTTCGGTCAGCTTGTACTTTTCGTATTCGGCGCCTGATCGTCTACACAAAACAGAAAGCAGGTTTCATTCGTGTCCCAGAACTTCGACGGTGACATCTTCGCGGCCCCCGGGGCCGGCGAGGAGGCACTCGACGTGCCCGGGGACGAGGAGACCACCTCCACCGGGGAGACCGCTCCCGCTGAAGAGATCCCTGCGGACACCTCCGCTGAGTCGGACACCTCCGCTGAAGAGATAACCGCTTCTGCGGAGCCGGCCTCCGAGGCGGATCCCGAGCCGGAAGAGGAAGACCCCGAGGCCGCTCTCCGTGAGGAACTGCGCACGCTTCCGGGCAGCTGGTATGTGGTGCACTCGTACGCGGGCTTCGAGAAGCGCGTCAAGCAGAACCTCGAGTTCCGCATCCAGTCCCTCAATATGGAGGACTACATCTTCCAGGTAGAGGTACCGATGGAGGAAGTCGTCGAGATCAAGAACGCGCAGCGGAAACTTGTCTCGCGCGTCCGGATCCCGTCATACGTCCTCGTCCGCATGGACATGACCGATGAATCGTGGGGCGCCGTCAGGCACACGCCGGGCGTCACGGGATTCGTGGGCAACGCGCACGATCCGATCGCGCTCTCGGTGGACGAGGTGCTGTCCATGCTCGCGCCTTCCATGCTGAAGCCGGCCGCGGCTGCCGCCTCGGGTACGGCCTCAAAGGCGAAGGCAGCCAAGGACGTCCGCCCGGTCGAGGTGGATTTCGAGGTGGGGGAGTCGGTCACCGTCACTGACGGACCGTTCGAGACGTTGCCCGCCACGATCGCGGAGGTCACGCCAGAGACCCAGAAGCTCAAGGTTCTGGTCTCCATCTTCGGCCGGGAGACCCCGGTCGAGCTCTCGTTCTCTCAGGTCGCCAAGATCTGAGTACCGGCGCCCTCCGGCCGGAGGGCGCAATGCAACCGGGTCATCGCCCACGGCGTAGGCTCACAAGTTGGAAGGAAGGCACATGCCTCCCAAGAAGAAAGTAGCCGGCCTGATCAAGCTCCAGATCCAGGCCGGAGCAGCGACTCCCGCGCCGCCGATCGGCCCCGCGCTGGGTCAGCACGGCGTCAACATCATGGAGTTCTGCAGGGCGTACAACGCGGCCACCGAGTCGCAGCGCGGCAACGTCATCCCGGTCGAGATCACGGTGTACGAGGACCGCTCGTTCTCCTTCATCACCAAGACGCCGCCCGCCGCCGAGCTGATCAAGAAGGCCGCCGGCCTCCAGAAGGGCTCTCCGACTCCGCACACCGAGAAGGTTGCGAAGCTCTCGAAGGAGCAGGTCCGGCAGATCGCCGAACAGAAGATGGCCGACCTCAACGCGAACGACATCGAGGCAGCCTCACTCATCATCGCCGGAACCGCCCGCTCCATGGGCGTCACCGTCGAGAAGTAGTTCACCCCCGGCCGGGGGAACCGGCCGAAGTGGTAGGGCCACGCGGGCCCGCTTCCCACGACTGCAAGGAGAAACGCAGATGGCAACGCGAACGAAGGCATTCACCAAGGCGTCGGAGCTGATCACGCCCGGCACCGTCTACACTCCCCGTCAGGCCGTCCGCCTGGCCAAGCAGACCGCAATCACCAAGTTCGACTCGACTGTCGAGGTCGTGTTCCGGCTTGGTGTCGATCCGCGGAAGGCGGACCAGATGGTCCGCGGCACCGTTTCGCTGCCCCACGGCACAGGAAAGACCGCCAAGGTCCTGGTCTTCGCCGTCGGAGAGAAGGCACAGCAGGCGATCGACGCCGGAGCGGACGAGGTCGGGGACGACGAGCTCATCGCGAAGGTCGCCGGCGGTTACACCGACTTCGACGCCGCGGTCGCCACCCCGGACATGATGGGAAGGGTCGGCCGCCTCGGCCGTATCCTCGGCCCCCGCGGCCTCATGCCGAACCCGAAGACGGGCACCGTGACGATGGACGTGGCCAAGGCCGTGTCCGACATCAAGGGTGGTCGCATCGAGTTCCGTGTCGACAGGCACGGAAACCTCGCCTTCATCATCGGCAAGGTGTCCTTCACCGAGGACCAGCTGCTCGACAACTACTCCGCGGCACAGGAGGAGATCATCCGCCACAAGCCGACGTCGTCGAAGGGCCGTTACATCCTGAAGGCGACCATGTCCACGACCATGGGCCCCGGCATTCCGTTGGACGGATCCAAGACCCGCCAGAGCATGTACGGCGAGTAGTCCGTTCTCGCGACTCGTGGGGAGGCTCGGCTTCGGCCGGGCCTCCGCCGTCTCTGGGGTCTCCATCGGTTGGCCGCTCCGGTCCCCGGAACCTGCCCCAACGTCCGCTTCCGTGGGGGCTTGGCCCGCGCGGACGCACTTCGTTCTTCGTTGCCGATTCCGGCCCGCAGGTTGCCACTTCGGGTCTGGATGCTCGGTCCCCGGACTCCCCGACGACGCCGAACTCGAAGTCTGACCGACGGCGCACGATCGTCACATCCCCTCCCGAGCCCGTGCCGCCGTGGCGCATGTTCGTCACAACCCTC
Source organism: Actinomycetaceae bacterium (assembly GCA_035647855.1). Classification (GTDB taxonomy): domain Bacteria; phylum Actinomycetota; class Actinomycetes; order Actinomycetales; family Actinomycetaceae; genus JAAZBW01. The sequence goes on from DASRMP010000003.1 coordinate 51,646, forward strand.
CCAAACCCGCGCCGCCGGGGCGCACGATCGTCACAAGATGGCGCGCGTTTGTCACACCCCTGCCGAGCCCGTGCCGCCGTGGCGTGCGATCGTCACGGCATGGCGCGTGTTCGTCACGGCATGGCGCACGTCCGTCACACCCCTCCCGAACCCGTGCCGCCGGGGCGCACGATCGTCACAAGATGGCGCATGTTCGTCACCTCATGGCGCACGAACGTCACACGCAGAATGCTGAGGGCGCACGATAGTCACCATGGCGCAGTGACGTCACTGCGCCATCGTGACGAACGCCAGCCATCTTGTGACGAACGTGCGCCCCGATTTCGCCGATGTGACGTTCGTGCGCCCCGATGTGACGAATGTGCGCCCCCACGCCGCGAACCCGGCCGGACACCGCCACTGGGGAAATTCGAACCCCATTCAGGACCGTCTGGCGGGAGCTGGGGAACTTCAGGCCTCGTCTGGCGTGAGCTGGGGAACTTCAGACCCCGTCTGGGCGGCGCGCTGGGGAACCTGAGACCTGCTGGGGAACATCGCACCCCGTAGTCGAGGTCTGAAGTTCCCCAAGCGACCTCGAGGTAGCAGACGAAGTCCCAAGTTCCCCAGCGACACCACGCAAGCAGCAAGACGAAGTGCGAAGTTCCCCAGCCACCGGGACTTCCGCCCGAGCGCGGCGCAAGGCTGCGCTGTCGTCACAGCGTGGCCCGTCTCACGATGCCCGGCTTTGCTCTCGCGGGGATATGACCCCTAGACTGATCGGGCCCAAGACCGCCGGTCGTCCACTTCAGTGGTGCTAAGTCCTTGAAACGGGAACCCGCGCAGGTGAACATGAGTGCTGCAAGCTCCATGCGATCCGCGCATGGAGCTTCTTTCGTGTCACGGAACGTATCCCAAGAAGGCGGGGCCCGGCGGCATCTACCGGAAGGAGAGGCCATGGCGAGGCCTGACAAGGCTGCGGCGATCGCCGAACTGACGGAAAAGTTCCGCCAGTCGGCGGCTGTGCTGCTGACCGAGTACCGCGGCCTGAGGGTTGACCAGCTCCAGGAGCTGCGCCGATCGCTCTCGGGTGTCGCAACCTACGCCGTGGCGAAGAACACCCTGGCGTCCATCGCGGCGAAGGAGGCGGGTCTCGGTGAGTTCGCCGAATCTCTCTCCGGGCCGTCCGCTCTGGTCTTCGTGAATGGCGAGGCACCGGAAGCGGCCAAGACGCTGAAGAGCTTCGCCAAGGCGAATCCGATGCTCGTGATCAAGGGCGGCGTCCTGGACGGCAACGTGTTGTCCGCTGACGACGTGTCCAAGCTTGCCGAGCTCGAGTCCCGTGACGTGCTGCTCGCCAAGGCGGCTGGAGTCCTCAAGGCCTCCATGTTCCAGGCCGCATACGTCTTCACCGCGCCCGCCTCCAAGGCGGTGCGCACCATCGAGGCCCTGCGCGAGAAGCAGGAAGCTGCCTCACCGGCAGCCGAGTAAAGAAACCCTGCTCTCGTAGCAGAAAGACAGGAAGGAACGCCACCATGGCGAAGCTCACCACCGACGAGCTCATCGAGGCTTTCAAGGAACTCACTCTCATCGAGATCTCGGAATTCGTGAAGAAGTTCGAAGAGGTCTTCGATGTCAAAGCGGCCGCCCCCGCCGCCGTTGCCGTAGCCGGCCCGGCTGCCGCAGCCGAGGCAGTCGAGGAAGAGGAGCAGACTGAGTTCGACGTCATCCTCGAGGCCATCGGCGAGAAGAAGATCCAGGTGATCAAGGAGGTCCGCGCGCTGACCTCACTCGGCCTCAAGGAGGCCAAGGACCTCGTTGACGGCGCACCGAAGCCGGTCCTCGAGGCCGTCAACAAGGAGACCGCTGACAAGGCGAAGGAGCAGCTCGAGGGCGCCGGCGCAACCGTCGCCATCAAGTAGCACCCACGAAGCGGCCGCCCAGCGGCCCCGCAGGTTGGCCCGTACCATGTCAGACTGGTGCGGGCCACCGGCGTATAGCACGCTCACGTGTCTGGACTCACACGGCCTTCGCTTTACGGACCTGCGAGCGGAAACTACACTGTTACCTTGCGCTGACTACCCCCCTCTGCCCGTCCATGGGTGAGGACTGTCCCGCATCGTGTGCACACAATTGAACGCAGGGAAGGACAACCTTTGGCTGCCTCGCGCACCTCTTCTGCAACAAATGTCAAGACGGCGACCACGGGTCGCGTTTCATTCGCCAAGATCAAAGAGCCGATGCAGGCACCGGATCTGCTCGGCCTTCAGACCAATAGTTTCGACTGGCTGCTCGGGAACGAGGCCTGGCAACAGCGAGTCGCCGAAGCCGCGGAACACGGCGACCGCAACGTACCCGGCGTCTCGGGTCTCGAGGAGATCTTCGAGGAGATCTCCCCGATTGAGGACTTCGGCCAGACCATGTCGTTGTCCTTCCACGATCACCGGTTCGAGCCGCCGAAGTACAGCTCAGAGGAGTGCAAGGAGAAGGACTTCACCTACTCGGCGCCGCTTTTCGTCACTGCCGAGTTCCAGAACTACTCCACGGGCGAGATCAAGTCCCAGACCGTGTTCATGGGTGACTTCCCGCTCATGACCGAGCGCGGCACCTTCATCATCAATGGCACAGAACGCGTCGTCGTCTCGCAACTCGTCCGCTCTCCCGGCGTCTACTTCGAGCAGCAGCCGGACAAGACGAGCGACAAGGACATCTTCACGACCAAGGTCATCCCGTCACGAGGCGCGTGGCTCGAGTTCGAGATCGACAAGCGCGACGCAGTCGGCGTGCGCATCGACCGCAAGCGAAAGCAGTCCATCACCCACTTCCTGCGCGCCATCGGCTTGACCGAGGCCGAGATCCGCGAGGAGTTCGAGGACTACCCCGTGGTCCTGGAGACCCTCGAGAAGGATACGGTCGCGACTCAGAATGAAGCGCTGATCGACATCTACAAGAAGCTCCGGCCGGGGGAGCCGCCGACCGCCGAGGCCGGCCGCAACCTCCTCGAGAACTACTACTTCAACCCGAAGCGCTACGACCTGGCGAAAGTCGGTCGCTACAAGGTGAACAAGAAGCTCGGCCTCGAGGCGCCGATTTCCGATTCGACGCTCCGCGTGGAGGACCTCGTTGCCGCGGTTCGTTACCTCTGTGCCCTTCACAAGGGCGAGAAGACCATTGCCGGCCGCCGGGATGGGGGGGACGTGCAGGTCCCGGTCGAGTCCGATGACATCGACCACTTCGGCAACCGCCGCATTCGCGCCGTCGGCGAGCTGATCCAGAACCAGGTCCGCACGGGCCTGAGCCGGATGGAGCGGGTCGTGCGCGAGCGGATGACCACCCAGGATGTCGAGGCGATCACGCCGACCACTCTGATCAACATCCGGCCCGTGGTGGCGTCGATCCGGGAGTTCTTCGGAACCTCGCAGCTGTCGCAGTTCATGGACCAGAACAACCCGCTCGCGGGTCTCACGCACAAGCGCCGTCTCAACGCGCTCGGCCCGGGCGGTCTCTCCCGTGACCGCGCCGGCATGGAGGTCCGTGACGTCCACCCCTCGCACTACGGCCGCATGTGCCCGATCGAGACGCCGGAAGGCCCGAACATCGGCCTCATCGGCTCGCTCGCGACCTACGCGCGGATCAACCCGTTCGGATTTGTCGAGACGCCGTACCGCCAGGTCAGGGACGGCGTCGTCACCGACGACGTCGACTACCTCACCGCGGACGAAGAGGACCGGCACATCATCGCCCAGGCCTCGGCCACGATCGACAAGAACAACCGGTTCGTGGACGAGCAGGTGCTGGTGCGCACGCACGGCGGCGAGCCCGCCGTCGTCCCCGTCGAGGAAGTCGACTACATGGACGTCTCGGCGCGCCAGATGGTCTCCGTGGCCACGGCGCTGATCCCGTTCCTCGAGCACGACGATGCCAACCGCGCCCTCATGGGCGCGAACATGCAGCGCCAGGCCGTGCCGCTGGTCGAGTCGGAGGCACCCTACATCGGCACCGGCATGGAACTGCGCGCCGCGGTTGACGCGGGCGACGTCGTCGTCGCGTCGAAGCCAGGAGTGGTGACGGAAGTCTCCGCAGACCTGATCCACGTCGCGGCCGACGACGGAACCAGCCAGGTGTACCGGCTCGCGAAGTTCGACCGCTCGAACCAGGGCAACTCCTACAACCAGCGCGCGCAGGTCAGTGAGGGGCAGCGAATCGAGGACGGAGACGTACTCGCGGACGGTCCCTCTACCGACGATGGCGAACTCTCCCTCGGGCGCAACCTCCTGGTCGCATTCATGTCCTGGGAGGGCTACAACTTCGAGGACGCCATCATCCTCTCCCAGCGGCTCGTCTCCGAGGACGTGCTCACCTCGATCCACATCGAGGAACACGAGATCGACGCCCGCGAGACCAAGCTGGGTCCGGAGGAGATCACCCGCGATATTCCGAACGTGTCCGAGGAGGTGCTGGCCAACCTTGACGAGCGCGGCATCATCCGTATCGGCGCCGAGGTGACCAGCGGCGACATCCTGGTCGGCAAGGTCACCCCCAAGGGCGAGACCGAGCTGACGAGCGAGGAGCGACTGCTCCGGGCGATCTTCGGCGAGAAGGCTCGCGAGGTCCGCGACACGTCCCTCAAGGTTCCGCACGGTGAGTCGGGAATCGTGATCGGCATCCGCGAGTTCAACGCGGGCGACGACGACGAGCTGCCCCCGGGCGTCAACCAGATGGTGCGTGTCTACATCGCGCAGCGCCGCAAGATCACCGATGGTGACAAGATGGCCGGCCGCCACGGCAACAAGGGCGTCATCTCCCGGATCCTGCCTGTGGAGGACATGCCGTTCATGGAGGACGGCACCCCGATCGACATCATCCTGAACCCGCACGGTGTGCCGCGGCGCATGAACATCGGTCAGGTGCTCGAGCTTCACCTCGGTTGGGTCGCCTCGCAGGGATGGGACGCCACCGCCGCACGTGAGAGCGGCGAGGAGTGGGCGCTCGGACTGCCGGACGACGTCGTGAAGGGGGAGCCCGGCACGCGCCTCGCGAGCCCGGTGTTCGACGGCGCCACCACGGACGAGATCGCCGGACTGCTCAGCTCCACGCTTCCCAACCGCGACGGTGATCGCCTGGTGGACGAGTACGGCAAGGCGCGGCTGTTCGACGGCCGTTCCGGCGAGCCGTTCCCGGACCCGGTGGCGGTCGGCTACATGTACATGCTGAAGCTCCACCACCTGGTCGAGGACAAGATCCACGCCCGGTCCACTGGCCCGTACTCGATGATCACGCAGCAGCCGCTGGGTGGTAAGGCGCAGTTCGGTGGCCAGCGCTTCGGTGAGATGGAGGTCTGGGCGCTCGAGGCCTACGGCGCCGCGTACGCACTCCAGGAGCTGCTGACGATCAAGTCCGACGATGTCACCGGCCGCGTCAAGGTCTACGAGGCGATCGTGAAGGGCGAGAACGTCCCGGAACCGGGAGTGCCCGAGTCCTTCAAGGTGCTCATCAAGGAAATGCGTTCGCTCTGCCTGAACGTCGAAGCTCTCGACGCCGATGGTGAAGCCATCGAGTTGAAGGACAGCGACGACGACGTGTACCGCGCAGCAGAAGAGCTCGGTATCGACCTGTCACGCCGTCCCGACGCCTCTCGCATCGACGAGATCTAGCCAATGGCGCCTCCCGGCCCCGAGGGGCCGGGACGCCCAAGAACTTCAGGTACGAAATGCTTTGAGGAAGTAGGACACTTTGCTCGACGTCAACCTCTTCGACCAACTCCAAATCGGCCTGGCCACGGCCGCGGATATCCGTGGGTGGTCACACGGTGAGGTGAAGAAGCCCGAGACGATCAACTACCGCACGCTCAAGCCGGAGAAGGACGGCCTTTTCTGCGAGCGGATCTTCGGGCCCACCCGTGACTGGGAATGCAACTGCGGCAAGTACAAGCGCGTGCGTTACAAGGGCATCGTCTGCGAGCGCTGTGGCGTCGAAGTCACGCGCTCGAAGGTGCGCCGGGAGCGGATGGGCCACATCGAGCTCGCCGCCCCCGTCACGCACATCTGGTACTTCAAGGGCGTCCCCTCGCGCCTCGGATACCTGCTCAACCTCGCGCCGAAAGACCTCGAGAAGGTCATCTACTTCGCCGCGTACATGATCACGAGCGTGGACGCTGAAGGCCGCCAGGAGGATCTTCCGAACCTCCAGAATGAGATCGACCTCGAGAAGAAGCAGATCGAGAACCGGCGTGACGCCGATCTCGAGAGCCGCCAGCAGAAGCTGGAGGCAGACCTCGCCGAACTCGAGGCCGCGGACGCCCGGGCGGACTCCAAGGACAAGCTCAAGAAGTCTGCCGAGCGCGAGCTCGCGGCAATCCGCCGCAAGGCCGACGGCGATCTGAACCTGCTCGAGCGCATCTGGGATCGTTTCAAGACGCTGCAGGTCGGTGACCTCGAGGGGGATGAGAACCTCTACCGCGAACTGAAGATCCGGTACGGGATCTACTTCGATGGCTCGATGGGCGCCGCCGCGATCCAGAAGCGACTCCAGGACTTCGACCTGCAGGCGGAGTCCGACTCGCTCCGCGAGACGATCGCGACCGGAACCGGCCAGCGGAAGGCGCGCGCCCTGAAGAGGCTGAAGGTCGTCAACGCGTTCCTCGCCACGGACAACATTCCCGAGGCGATGGTGCTCGACGCCGTCCCCGTGATCCCGCCCGAGCTTCGCCCGATGGTTCAGCTCGACGGCGGACGCTTCGCGACCTCCGACCTCAACGACCTCTACCGCCGTGTCATCAACCGCAACAACCGCCTCAAGCGGCTGCTCGACCTGAACGCGCCGGAGATCATCGTCAACAACGAGAAGCGCATGCTCCAGGAGTCCGTCGACGCGCTGTTCGACAACGGCCGCCGCGGGCGTCCCGTCACGGGTCCCGGCAACCGCGCGCTCAAGTCGATCTCCGACATGCTCAAGGGCAAGCAGGGACGTTTCCGTCAGAACCTTCTCGGCAAGCGCGTCGACTACTCCGGCCGTTCCGTGATCGTCGCCGGCCCCACGCTGCGGCTCCACCAGTGTGGCCTGCCGAAGCAGATGGCGCTCGAGCTCTTCAAGCCGTTCGTGATGAAGCGCCTCGTGGACCTGAACCACGCGCAGAACATCAAGGCGGCGAAGCGCATGGTCGAGCGCGGCCGCTCCCAGGTGTGGGACGTTCTCGAAGAGGTCATCAGCGAGCACCCGGTGCTGCTGAACCGCGCACCCACGCTTCACCGCCTCGGTATCCAGGCGTTCGAGCCGCAGCTCGTCGAGGGTAAGGCCATCCAGCTGCACCCGCTGGTCTGCGGTGCGTTCAACGCGGACTTCGACGGCGACCAGATGGCCGTCCACCTGCCGCTGAGCCCGGAGGCGCAGGCGGAGGCACGCATCCTGATGCTCTCGTCGAACAACATCCTCAAGCCGTCCGACGGCCGTCCGGTCACCATGCCCACTCAGGACATGATCACGGGCATCTACCACCTCACGTGGATGGAGGAAGGCTCGGAAGGCGAAGGACGGAGCTTCTCGTCGGTGGCGGAGGCCATCATGGCGGCCGACGCCGGTGAGCTGGACATCGCCGCCAAGGTGATGATCCGTCTCGACGACGTGGTGGTCGGCCCGGAGACCGGTGTCGAGAAGGCGCCGGACGGTGTCGCCGTCGTCGAAACCACTCTCGGACGGTGCCTGTTCAACTCGGCACTGCCCATCGACTACGTCTTCGTGAACAAGGTCGTGGACAAGCGGGCGCTCTCGCGGATCGTGAACGACCTCGCGGAGCGGTACCCGAAGGTCGAGGTCGCGGAGTCGCTCGACGCGCTCAAGGCGACCGGTTACTACTGGGCAACCCGTTCGGGGCTGACCATCGCGATGTCGGACGTGCGCGTTCCGGCAACCAAGCCCGAGATCCTCGCCGACTACAACCAGATGGCTCAGCGGATCCAGGATCAGTATGACAACGGCATGCTGACGGACGAGGAGCGCCGCAAGGAACTCATCGACATCTGGAGTGCCGCCACCAAGGACGTCGCCGCGGCGATGCGGGACAGCCTCGACGCACGCAACCCCGTCTACCAGCTCGTCACCTCCGGTGCGACCGGTAACCCGGACCAGATGCGTCAGCTCGCCGGCATGCGCGGACTCGTCGCGGACCCGAAGGGCGAGATCATTCCGGAGCCCATCCGCTCGAGCTACATCGAGGGCCTCTCGGTCCTGGAGTACTTCTCGGCGACGCACGGTGCGCGGAAGGGCCTCGCGGACACGGCGCTGCGGACCGCGGACTCCGGCTACCTCACCCGTAGGCTCGTCGACGTCTCGCAGGACGTCATCATCCGCGAGGCCGACTGCGGCACCACCGCAGGCCTCACGCTGCCGATCGCGGTGCAGGATTCCGACGGCGAGTGGGTTCGCGCTGAAACGGTGGAGACCTCGGTCTTCGCGCGCAACCTCGCCGAGGATGTCAGCGACGACGATGGCAACATCCTCGCGGAGGCCGGCATCGACGTGGGCGACGTCAAGATCAGCCGCCTGCTCGAGGCCGGTGTCCGCGAAGTCAAGGTCCGCTCGGTCCTGACCTGCAAGTCCAAGGTCGGCACGTGCGCCATGTGCTACGGACGCTCGCTCGCTACGGGCAAGCTGGTAGACATCGGTGAGGCAGTCGGTATCATCGCCGCCCAGTCGATCGGTGAGCCTGGAACCCAGCTGACGATGCGTACGTTCCACACCGGTGGCGCGGCGTCCGCGGAGGACATCACCCAGGGTCTGCCGCGCGTCCAGGAGCTGTTCGAGGCACGGACCCCGAAGGGCGAGGCCCCGATCTCCGAGGCCGCCGGGCGCGTGTCCATCGAGGACACCGACCGCGCGCGGAAGATCGTGGTCAAGCACGACGACGGTTCCGACGACGCCGTCTACCAGGTCCCCAAGCGCACCCAGCTGCTCGTCGCCGACGGCGACCACATCACCGTGGGTGCCCAGCTTGTGGCCGGCGCCGTCGACCCCAAGAAGGTGCTTCGCATCCTCGGGCCGCGGGCCGTGCAACGTCACCTGGTCGAACAGGTGCAGCTGACGTACCGGTCGCAGGGCGTGGACATCCACGACAAGCACATCGAGGTCATCGTGCGCCAGATGCTGCGCCGAGTGACCGTGCTCGAGCCCGGCGAGACGAACCTGCTGCCGGGCGAACTGCTGGAACGCACCCGGTTCGAGACGGAGAACCGCCGTGTCGTCTCCGAGGGCGGCCGGCCCGCTGCGGGACGTCCGGAGCTCATGGGCATCACGAAGGCGTCGCTCGCGACCGACTCCTGGCTCTCGGCGGCCTCCTTCCAGGAGACCACCAAGGTCCTCACTGAGGCGGCGATGAGCGCGAAGTCGGACCCGTTGCTCGGCCTGAAGGAGAACGTGATCCTCGGAAAGCTGATCCCTGCGGGTACGGGCCTGGCGCGCTACGGAAACGTGGACGTGGAGCCCACCGAAGAGGCGAAGGCGGCGGCCTTCAACCGCTACGGGTACTCCGAGTTCGACATGTCGTCGTTCGGGGAATCCGACCCACTGCTCGACGAGGAACTCAACCTTGCCGACGGGCCGTTCGGCGAGGATCCGATCAACTGGCCGCAGTGATCGCAAGACACTGGGGCCCGGCGGTTGAGGACTGTCCGGGCCCCTCGTCTCTCACCCACCGGGCCGCGGTTGAGTGGCGAAGAACACCAGCGCGGCCATCCGCCTAGCTTTGACGCCCCAACCAGGGCCCGAGTACTCTGGAGGGCGGTGCCCGCCGCGTCGGGTCCTACAGGGCCGCGCCTTTGCGGTCCACCGGCAGAAAATCACGGCCGCCGGCCATGGCATGCGCCTCCATTCCGTTGGAGGATTATGCGCCGGCAGCGGTCGGCGCGGCAGCAAGCATTTTGATGGAGTCAAATAGATCCGGGATGGAGAAGTAGTGCCCACGATTCAGCAACTGGTCCGGAAGGGTCGCCAGACCAAGCCCGGCAAGTCCAAGACGCCGGCCCTCAAGGGCAGCCCGCAGCGCCGGGGCGTGTGCACGCGCGTGTACACCACCACGCCCAAGAAGCCGAACTCGGCCCTGCGCAAGGTCGCGCGTGTGCGCCTTTCCTCGGGCATCGAGGTCACTGCGTACATCCCGGGTGTGGGCCACAACCTTCAGGAGCACTCGATCGTGCTCGTCCGCGGTGGCCGTGTGCGTGACCTGCCCGGCGTTCGCTACAAGATCGTGCGTGGCGCCCTGGACACCCAGGGCGTGCGCGGGCGCCAGCAGGCGCGCAGCCAGTACGGCGCCAAGAAGGAGAAGAAGTAATGCCACGTAAGGGCCCGGTCCCCAAGCGGCCGATCGTAGCCGACCCGGTCTACGGCTCGCCCGTCGTCACTCAGCTCGTGAACCGTGTGCTGCGCGACGGTAAGAAGTCGGTCGCGCAGTCTATCGTCTACGGCGCCCTCGACGGCGTGCGGGACAAGACCCAGCAGGACCCGTCCACTGTCCTCAAGCGTGCGCTCGACAACGTCCGGCCTGCCCTCGAGGTCCGCAGCCGCCGCGTCGGCGGAGCGACCTACCAGGTCCCGGTCGAGGTGCGTCCCGTGCGGGCCCAGACCCTTGCCCTGCGCTGGCTCGTGGACTACGCGCGGCAGCGCCGCGAGACCACGATGACCGACCGGCTCATGAACGAAATCCTCGACGCATCCAACGGGTTGGGAGCCGCGGTCAAACGCCGCGAGGACACCCACAAGATGGCGGAGGCCAACAAGGCGTTCGCCCACTACCGCTGGTAGACGAATACCGCTGGTAGACGAATACCGTCCCCTCACGAGAAGAGACACACGTGGCACTTGACGTGCTCTCGGACCTCACAAAGGTCCGCAACATCGGAGTCATGGCTCATATCGACGCGGGCAAAACCACCGTGTCGGAGCGGATCCTGTTCTACACGGGCATCAATTACAAGATGGGCGAGACCCACGATGGTGGTGCCACGATGGACTGGATGGAGCAGGAACAGGAGCGGGGGATCACCATCACCTCCGCCGCTACCACCTGCTACTGGAAGGACCACCAGGTCAACCTGATCGACACTCCCGGTCACGTGGACTTCACGGTGGAGGTGGAGCGTTCGCTGCGAGTGCTCGACGGCGCGGTTGCGGTCTTCGACGGCAAGGAGGGCGTGGAGCCCCAGTCCGAGACCGTGTGGCGCCAGGCGGACAAGTACGCCGTTCCCCGTGTGTGTTTCATCAACAAGATGGACAAGCTCGGCGCGGACTTCTACTACTCGGTTCGTACGATCAAGGACCGGCTCAAGGCCACGCCGCTCATCCTTCAGCTGCCCATCGGCGCCGAGTCTAAGTTCGAAGGTGTCGTGGATCTGGTCGGAATGCGCGCCCTCGTCTGGGAAGGCGAGGTGAAGAAGGGTGAGGATTATGAGGTCCGGGAGATCCCGGACAACCTTCGACTCGCCGCGGACGACTACCGTAATCAGTTGGTCGAGGCCGTCGCCGAGACCGACGAGGATCTCCTCGAGAAGTACCTGAATGGCGAAGAACTCACTCTCGACGAACTCAAGGCCGGCATCCGTGCCCTGACCATCGCCGGTGAAGTCTTCCCCGTGCTCTGCGGCTCGGCATTCAAGAACAAGGGTGTCCAGCCAGTTCTCGACGCCGTGATCGACTACCTTCCCTCCCCGCTCGACATCCCCCCGGTCGAGGGCCATGTGCCCGGCCACGAGGGCGAGGTCGAACTCCGTCACCCCGACGAGGCGGACCCCTTCGCCGCATTGGCGTTCAAGGTCGCGACGCACCCGTTCTTCGGCAAACTGACCTACGTCCGGGTCTACTCGGGCACGGTCAAGTCTGGCGCTCAGGTGGTCAACTCCTCCAAGGGGAGGAAGGAGCGCATCGGGAAGATGTTCCAGATGCACTCCAACAAGGAGAACCCTGTCGAGGTGGCACACGCCGGCCACATCTACGCCTTCATCGGGCTCAAGGACACCACCACGGGTGACACCCTGTGCGATCCGCGCAAGCAGATCGTGCTCGAGGCTATGACCTTCCCGGAGCCCGTCATCCACGTGGCGATCGAGCCGCGGACAAAGGCGGACCAGGAGAAGCTCTCCACAGCGATTCAGAAGCTCGCCGAGGAGGACCCCACCTTCACAGTCCGGCTGGACGATGAAACCGGCCAGACCATCATCGGCGGCATGGGTGAACTCCACCTTGACGTCCTCGTGGACCGCATGCGGCGCGAGTTCCGTGTCGAGGCCAACGTGGGCAAGCCACAGGTGGCGTATCGCGAGACCATTCGCAAGAAGGTCGAGAAGATCGAGTACACCCACAGAAAGCAGACGGGTGGCTCCGGGCAGTACGCGAAGGTGCTCGTCACCTTCGAACCGCTCGAGTCCCCGGAGGGCGATCTCTACGAGTTCGCCAACGAGGTCACCGGTGGTCGTGTGCCGAAGGAGTACATTCCCTCGGTCGACGCCGGAATCCAGGACGCGATGGAGGTTGGAGTACTCGCTGGCTACCCGCTGGTGGGTATCAAGGCCTCGCTCATCGACGGCGGTTATCACGATGTCGACTCCTCGGAGATGGCATTCAAGATCGCCGGCTCGATGGTCCTGAAGGAAGGAGTCCGCAGGGCCGACCCCGTCCTGCTGGAGCCCATGATGAAGGTCGAGGTACGGACGCCCGAGGAATACATGGGTGACGTCATCGGCGACCTCAACTCCCGCCGCGGCATGATCCAGGCGATGGAGGACGCGACCGGTGTCAAGGTCATTCGCGCCCTCGTCCCGCTCTCGGAGATGTTCGGCTACGTCGGTGACCTGCGGTCGAAGACCCAGGGTCGGGCTGTGTACACGATGCAGTTCGACAGCTACGCCGAGACTCCCCGGAACGTCGCCGAGGAGATCATCAAGAAGACCCGGGGCGAGTAGTCCCGTCCATCAACAACCAGCAAACACGTAGACAGGACCTCGTCCGGCGGCAGGTACACTGAGTTTCTGCCAAAGGTTTGAGAAACAACTACCCGAGTCCCAGGAGGACGCAAAGTGGCTAAGGCCAAGTTCGAGCGCACCAAGCCTCACGTCAACATCGGCACCATCGGTCACGTAGACCACGGCAAGACCACGCTGACTGCGGCGATCACGAAGGTGCTGGCTGAAAAGTACCCGGAGCTCAACACGTTCACCCCGTTCGACAAGGTGGACAACGCTCCTGAAGAGCGCCAGCGCGGAATCACCATCAACGTGTCCCACGTGGAGTACGAGACTGAGAAGCGTCACTACGCCCACGTCGACGCTCCTGGGCACGCCGACTACATCAAGAACATGATCACGGGTGCCGCACAGATGGACGGCGCCATCCTCGTGGTCGCCGCCACCGACGGCCCCATGGCCCAGACCCGCGAGCACGTCCTGCTCGCCCGTCAGGTCGGCGTTCCGTATCTGCTCGTCGCGCTGAACAAGTCCGACGCAGTCGACGACGAGGAAATCCTCGAGCTCGTCGAGATGGAGGTCCGTGAGCTTCTGGAGCTTCAGGGCTTCCCGGGAGATGACGTTCCGGTCATCCGCACCTCTGGGCTGAAGGCCCTTGAGGGCGACGAGGAGTGGAGCCAGACCGTCCTCGACCTCATGGACGCCGTCGACGAGAACGTGCCCGAGCCGGTGCGCGACCTCGACAAGCCGTTCCTCATGCCCATTGAGGATGTCTTCACGATCACCGGCCGCGGCACCGTCGTGACCGGCCGCGTGGAGCGTGGGCAGCTGAAGGTGAACCAGGAAGTCGAGATCGTCGGCATCAAGCCGCAGTCGACCAAGACCGTCTGCACCGGTATCGAGATGTTCCGCAAGCTGCTCGACACGGCGGACGCGGGCGAGAACGTCGGCCTCCTCCTGCGCGGTGTCAAGCGCGAGGACGTGGAGCGCGGCCAGGTGGTCTGCAAGCCGGGTTCGATCACCCCGCACACCGAGTTCGAGGCGCAGGTCTACATCCTCTCCAAGGACGAGGGTGGCCGGCACAACCCCTTCTACTCGAACTACCGTCCGCAGTTCTACTTCCGCACCACGGACGTCACCGGCGTCATCCAGCTGCCCGAGGGCACCGAGATGGTCATGCCCGGCGACAACACCGAGATGTCCGTCGAACTCATTCAGCCCATCGCCATGGAAGAGGGCCTCGGCTTCGCCATCCGTGAGGGAGGCCGCACTGTTGGCTCCGGCCGTGTGACGAAGATCATCAAGTAGTTCGTCGCAGTCGGTACTGCTCGTTGTGCCCCGGACCTCGCGGTCCGGGGCACAGCTGTTGCACGCCCGGCATGGGCCCAACCGCGTTTGGGCCCGACTCCTGTCGCAGCACATCTGAATGCGCGTCCTGATCGCACTTGCCGGCCGCGGCGGCGCTCCCGCGGCAACGGCCGCGTCTACCCCAACGGCGGTGTCTACCCCACTCCCACCGGGAACTCCATCCCAGACCTTCCGGAGGCCCTGCACTCTGCCGCTGGGGCTCCACCTCGTGCTCCGGGGCTTCACCCCGCCCGCGCTCCGGGCGCACCACCCGCCCGCGCTCCGGAGGCGCTTCCGCCCGCCGCCCGGACATCGACCCAACACGTACGGCTCCACCCCTCGCTCCGGGGGCGCTGCCCTCCGCTCCGGGGGCTCCACTCCGCCCGCGCTCCGGGCGGCAGCACCCTCCGCTCCGGGGGCGCTTCATGCGGTATTGAGCCGCCGAATCAGGCCTGAAACCCACATCTTGCGTCCTCGGAGCGGGCTTGGGGAACTTCGGACTCCCACATCCCGCACTCCGGGGACCCAACGTGCATGCTTCATGCGCTAAAGCGTGCCCCAAGCGTGCATCTTGCGTCTCCGGAAGCAGGAGAGGTCTGGCAGGGAGGTCCTGCAACGTGCCATCCTTCACTCCGGGGACCCAACGTGCATGCTTCATGCGCCAAGACCCGCCCCAAGCGTGCATCTTGCGTCTCCGGAAGCAGGGGAGGCGGGATCCGGGATTCGTAGGCGTGCGAGCTCCGGAGCTTCGGGCCTCCTGCGGAACCTTGGACGTCCAGGAACCTCGGACTCCGTGCTCGACGTCTGAGATTCTGCACGCAGTTGCGGCCCGAGGTTCCGCAGCGACCAGGTTCCTGTCAGAGCGCGGCGCGAGGGCGCACGATAGTCACGATGGCGCAGTGACGTCACTGCGCCATCGTGACTCCTGTGCGCCCTCTTGTGACGATCGTGCGCCGCAATCCCGAGGCATGTGACGTTCGTGCGCCATGCCGTGACGTTCGTGCGCCCTCGCGCCGGGCAGGGAAGCCCGATGTGACGAACGTGCGCCCCGATGTGACGATCGTGCGCCCCAATCCCGAGGCATGTGACGATCGTGCGCCCTCGCGCCGGGCAGGGAAACCCGATGTGACGAACGTGCGCCCCGACGCGGTTGGGCGCCCGCGCACCACGGCGAGGAACGCGAGAAGCTCCCCCGCGAGGGCTCGTGGCGTGCGCAGCTTCACACCCGTATGCGGGGCCTGCGGCTTTCGGGCCCCACCGGTGATTTGCTAGAGTTTTCAGGCCGGACGGGCGCAGTGTGCCCGCCAGATACCGCCGCCGAGTCAAGATTCGCCAAGCGGGTTCGGTGTCTGGCACAATGGACCGGCTGCCCGGGTCGCCCTGGGCAAGCCCGAGGTTCTCGCCACGGAAGCGGGAGCCGCAAAACCCCAAGAACCCCGAGCGGTCAAACGCTGAGCGGTCAGGCATGCGTGAGACACGCGACACGCCCGAGCGCGGGGGTCGGAGAATAGTAGAGCGGTTCAAGAGAGGTAGACGACGCCATGGCGGGACAGAAGATCCGCATCCGGCTCAAGTCCTACGACCACGAGGTCATCGACAGTTCGGCGCGCAAGATCGTCGATACGGTGACCCGCGCTGGTGCGACGGTCGTGGGTCCGGTGCCGCTGCCGACGGAGAAGAACGTTTACGTCGTCATCCGTTCGCCGCACAAGTACAAGGACAGCCGCGAGCACTTCGAGATGCGCACGCACAAGCGGCTGATCGACATCATCGACCCGACGCCCAAGGCTGTCGACTCGCTCATGCGGCTCGACCTGCCCGCTGACGTCAACATCGAGATCAAACTCTGAGGAATGCCGCAATGACTACTGTCTCTCCGCAGGGAACCGAGCGTGCCGTAACGGCATTGCTCGGCACCAAGCTCGGAATGACCCAGGTGTGGAACGAGGTCGGACACCTCGTGCCGGTCACCGTCGTGCAGGTCGGCACCAACATCGTCACCCAGGTGCGCACCCCCGAGACCGATGGGTACTCGGCGGTTCAGCTCGCCTTCGGTGAGATCGACCCGCGCAAGGTGACCAAGCCGCTGAAGGGCCACTTCGAGAAGGCCGGCGTCACGCCGCGCCGTCACGTTGCCGAGATCCGCACCTCCAATGCCGCTGACTTCTCGCCCGGTCAGGAACTGACCGCCGAGGTCTTCGAGTCCGGCGCTCTCGTCGACGTCGTCGGGACGTCGAAGGGTAAGGGGACGGCGGGCGTCATGAAGCGTCACGGCTTCGGCGGCGCTTCCGCGTCCCACGGCGCGCACCGCAACCACCGCAAGCCCGGTTCGATCGGCGCCTGCGCCACTCCGGGCCGCGTCTTCAAGGGCACCCGCATGATGGGCCGCATGGGCAACGTCCGCAAGACGGTCCAGAACCTCCGGATTCAGGGTGTCGACGTCGAGAACGGCCTGCTGCTGATCGCCGGAGCCATTCCGGGCCCGCGCGGTGGCACCGTCGTCATCCGCAACGCCGCGAAGGGAGCCTGACGATGTCTCTCATCATTGATGTCCTCGACACGAGCGGCAAGAAGAACGGCACCGCCGAACTTCCTGCCGAGATCTTCGATGTCGAGCCGAACGTCCCCCTGATCCACCAGGTAGTGGTCGCGCAATTGGCCGCGGCGCGTCAGGGGAGCGCCAGCACCAAGACTCGCGGCATGGTTCGCGGCGGTGGCCGCAAGCCGTACCGGCAGAAGGGCACCGGGCGTGCCCGCCAGGGTTCGATCCGGGCGCCCCAGTTCACAGGCGGTGGCGTGGTCCACGGTCCGCACCCGCGCGATTACTCGCAGAAGACCCCGAAGAAGATGAAGGCCGCCGCGCTGAAGGGCGCCCTCTCGGACCGTGCCCGCGCCGGGCGCGTCCACGTCGTCACTGCGGTCCTCGACGGCGACACCCCGTCGACCAAGGCGGCGCTCGCCAGCCTGACGAACGTCGTCGCCGACCGGACGGCGCTGGTGGTCCTCACTCGCGACGAGGGGACCGCGGCGCTGTCGCTCCGCAACCTTCCCCAGGTCCACGTGCTGTGGTCCGATCAGCTGAACACCTACGACGTCCTCGTGAACGACGACGTCGTGTTCACCCAGGCCGCACTCGAAGCGTTCCTCGGTGCCGGCACGGCCGAGACCACGGACGCCACAACCTCGGAGGAGGAGAAGTGAGCATCGAGCCGTCGAAGAACCCGCGCGACGTCATCCTCAAGCCGGTGGTGTCCGAGAAGAGCTACAACCTGATCGACGAAGGCAAGTACACCTTCATCGTCGACCCCCGCTCGAACAAGACCGAGATCAAGCTCGCGATCGAGAAGATCTTCGGCGTCAAGGTCGAAGCGGTGAACACGGTTACCCGCAAGGGCAAGACGCGCCGCACCCGTACTGGTATCGGCAAGCGCAAGGACACCAAGCGCGCCATCGTCACGCTCCCGCCGGGCCAGACCATTGACATCTTTGGCGAGGTGATCTCCTAATGGCAGTTCGTAACCACAAGCCGACCACTCCGGGCCGTCGCGGCGGATCGGGGTCGGATTTCAAAGAGCTCACGCGTACGGTGCCCGAGAAGTCGCTGGTGCGTCCGAAGCCGAAGACGGGTGGCCGCAACCACCACGGCCGTATCACCACGCGCCACATCGGCGGCGGCCACAAGCAGGCCTACCGGGTGATCGATTTCCGGCGTGCCGACAAGGACGGCGTTCCAGCCAAGGTCGCGCACATCGAGTACGACCCGAATCGCACGGCCCGAATCGCGCTGCTGCACTACGCCGACGGCGAGAAGCGGTACATCATCGCACCCGACAAACTGAAGCAGGGCGACCGCGTGGAGGCCGGCCCTGGCGCGGACATCAAGCCCGGCAACAACCTGCCGCTGCGCAACATCCCGCTCGGTACGGTCGTGCACACAGTCGAGATGCGTCCAGGCGGTGGCGGCAAGATCGCTCGTTCCGCCGGTGCGTCCGTCCAGCTCGTGGCGAAGGAAGGCAGGTACGCCCAGCTGCGTATGCCCTCCGGCGAGATCCGCAACGTCGATGCCCGGTGCCGCGCCACCATCGGTGAGGTGGGCAACGCCGAGCAGTCGAACATCAGCTGGGGCAAGGCCGGCCGCAAGCGCTGGAAGGGCGTCCGCCCGACCGTCCGCGGCGTGGTCATGAACCCGGTCGACCACCCGCACGGTGGCGGCGAGGGCCGAACCTCTGGTGGTCGTGACCCGGTGAGCCCGTGGGGCCAGAAGGAAGGCCGCACTCGCCACGCCAACAAGGCGAGCGACAAGATGATCGTCCGCCGCCGCAAGACCGGCAAGAAGCGCTGATAGGGAGTTCCGATGCCACGCAGTCTGAAGAAGGGCCCCTTCGTCGACGACCACCTGCAGAAGAAGGTGGACGCACAGAACGAGAAGGGCAGCAAGCACGTCATCAAGACGTGGTCCCGCCGTTCGGTCATCACCCCTGACTTCCTGGGGCACACGTTCGCCGTTCACGACGGACGCAAGCACGTGCCGGTGTTCGTGACCGAGTCGATGGTGGGCCACAAGCTGGGCGAGTTCGCCCCCACGCGCACCTATCGCGGTCACGCCAAGGACGACAAGAAGGCGCGGCGCCGCTGACGCGGGGCTTCGACGAGGAGAAGAGGAAACGATGGAAGCCATGGCGAAGGCGCGGTTCGTCCGCATCACGCCTATGAAGGCGCGCCGCATCGTGAACGAAGTCCGCGGCAAGTCCACGGGTGACGCGATCACGATGCTGCGGTTCGCACCGCAGGCCGCTGCCGAACCTGTTCGCAAGGTGCTCGAGAGCGCCATCGCGAACGCTCGCGTGAAGGCGGAGCAGGCCTCCGAGCGCCTGGACGAGAGCTCGCTGATGGTACTCGAGGCATTCGTGGACGAGGGCCCGACCATGAAGCGCTTCCGTCCGCGCGCCCAGGGCCGCGCCGGCCGGATCAACAAGCGCACCTCCCACATCACCGTCGTGGTGGGTACCACCGAGCAGGAAGGAGCCTGACGATGGGGCAGAAAGTCAATCCGACCGGGTTCCGGCTCGGCATCACCACAGATCACCGTTCGCGCTGGTTCGCAGACTCGACCAACGAAGGGCAGCGTTACCGCGACTTCGTCAAGGAAGATGTGGCCATCCGGAAGCTCATGAGCGAACAGCTTGAGCGTGCCGGCATCGCGAAGGTGGAGATCGAGCGGACGCGCGACCGCGTTCGCGTCGACCTCCACACCGCCCGCCCCGGCATCGTCATCGGTCGCCGTGGCGCCGAGGCGGACAGGCTGCGTGGTCAGCTCGAGAAGCTGACCGGCAAGCAGGTCCAGTTGAACATCCTCGAGGTCAAGACCCCCGAGATCGACGCGCAGCTCGTCGCGCAGGGCGTGGCCGAGCAGCTCGCCGCGCGTGTGTCGTTCCGCCGCGCGATGCGCAAGGGCATCCAGTCCGCGCAGCGCGCGGGTGCCAAGGGCATCCGTGTGCAGTGCTCCGGACGTCTCGGCGGCGCCGAGATGAGCCGCTCGGAGTTCTACCGTGAGGGGCGGGTGCCGCTCCACACACTCCGTGCGAACATCGACTACGGCTTCCACGAGGCTCGCACCACATTCGGCCGTATCGGCGTCAAGGTGTGGATCTACAAGGGTGACGTGACCGAGAAGGAGTTCGCCCGCGAGCAGGCCGACGCCGCTCCGCGTGGCCGCCGAGGCGACCGCCGCGACGCACGCCGGGGTGACCGCGGTGACCACGGTGATCGTGGCGAACGCCGCGAGCCCCGCGCGCCGCGCCAGGCCGAGAACCCCAGCCAGGATGCTGCGGCACCCGAGGGCGCCGCAGCGCCAACTGCAACGGAGGCGTGAGTCATGCTGATTCCCCGTCGTACCAGGCACCGCAAGCAGCACCACCCGAGCCGCTCGGGTGCGTCCAAGGGCGGTAACACGATCGCGTTCGGCGACTACGGCATCCAGGCACTGGAGCCCGCGTACGTGACGAACCGGCAGATCGAGGCGGCCCGTGTCGCGATGACCCGCCACGTCAAGCGTGGCGGCAAGGTCTGGATCAACATATTCCCGGACCGCCCGATCACCAAGAAGCCCGCCGAGACCCGCATGGGCTCCGGTAAGGGTTCGCCCGAGTGGTGGGTGGCCAACGTGAAGCCCGGCCGCGTGCTGTTCGAGCTGAGTGGTGTGACCGAGCCGCTCGCCCGCGAGGCGATCGCCCGTGCACAGCACAAACTCCCCATGAAGACCCGTTTCATCTCGCGAGAGGGTGGTGAGATCTGATGGCTATCGGCTCCAAGGGCCTCGCGCCCAATGACCTCGACGCCATGGACAACGAGAAGCTCGCGGCAGAACTTGCGAAGGCGAAGGCCGAGCTGTTCAACCTCCGCTTCTCTCACGCCACCGGTCAGCTCGAGGACCACGGCCGCTTCAAGGCCGTGAAGAAGGACATCGCGCGCATCTACACGATCGTGCGTGAGCGCGAACTCGGTATCCGTACGGCGCCGAGCAAGGAGAACCCCGCCAAGGCGGAGAAGGCGAAGAAGAAGTGAGCGAGAACGACGTGACGACCACCTCCGGGAACGCCGCAACCGCGGCGCCCGAGCGCAATCAGCGCAAGGTGCGCCAGGGCTACGTGGTCTCCGACAAAATGCAGAAGACGATCGTGGTCGAGCTGGAGGACCGGGTCACTCACCCCCTGTACGGGAAGGTGCTGACCAAGTCCAAGAAGGTCAAGGCACACGACGAGAACGACGAGGCCGGCATCGGCGACCTCGTCCGCATCATGGAGACGCGCCCGCTCTCGGCCACCAAGCACTGGCGGCTCGTGACCATCATCGAGAAGGCCAAGTAGGCCCATTGGTTCGGCCAGGCTCATGAGGAAACCCCAAGTGAGAACCGGCTCGACGACAGGAGAATGACATGATCCAGCAGGAGTCGCGAGTGAAAGTCGCCGACAACACGGGCGCGAAGGAACTCCTTTGCATCCGCGTGCTCGGCGGCTCTGGCCGGCGCTATGCCGGCATCGGTGACATCATCGTTGCCACCGTGAAGGACGCCATCCCGGGGAGCACCGTCAAGAAGGGCGAGATCGTCAAAGCGGTCATCGTGCGCACCTCGAAGGAGCGCAGGCGTCCGGACGGTTCGTACATCCGCTTCGACGAGAACGCCGCCGTCGTGCTGAAGCCTGACGGCGAGCCCCGTGGAACTCGCATCTTCGGCCCCGTGGGCCGCGAGCTGCGCGACAAGAAGTTCATGCGCATCATTTCGCTCGCGCCGGAGGTGATCTAAGTGGCGAAGATCAAGAAGGGCGACCAGGTCAAGGTGATCGCTGGTCGCGACAAGGGCAAGACGGGCCGCGTGCTCGAGGTCCTCAAGGATTCCGACCGCCTGATCGTCGAGGGTGTGCAGCGAGTGAAGCGCCACACCAAGGTGGGCCAGTCCCAGCGGGGCGCCCGCACCGGCGGTATCGAGACGATCGAGGCTCCGATTCACGTCTCGAACGTGATGCTGATCGGACCGGACAAGAAGCCGGTCCGGGTCGGCTACAAGGAGGTCGAGGTCGAGCGCGGTGGCCGGACCAAGACCGTTCGTGAGCGCATCGGCCGTCGTGCCGGTAAGGAGATCGACCTGTGAACAAGACGGCTGCCAAGCAGAAGGCGCCGGCCAAGAAGGCACCCGTTCAGGACAAGACTTCTGAGCAGGCAGTCCAAGAGGCCGGCGTGACTCCGCGGCTGAAGACGCGTTTCCGCGAGGAGATTGCCCCCGTGATGTACAAGGAGTTCTCGTACGCCAACGTGAACCAGACTCCCGGCATCACGAAGGTCGTGGTGAACATGGGCGTGGGCGACGCCGCGCGGGATTCGAAGCTCATCGACGGCGCCATCGCCGATCTCGGCCTCATCACCGGGCAGAAGCCCATCGTGACGAAGGCACGGAAGTCGATCGCACAGTTCAAGCTTCGCGAGGGCATGCCCATCGGTGCGCACGTCACGCTGCGCGGCGACCGCATGTGGGAGTTCCTCGACCGCCTGCTGTCGCTCGCACTGCCTCGAATCCGCGACTTCCGCGGTCTTTCGGCCAAGCAGTTCGACGGCACCGGCAACTACACCTTCGGTCTGACGGAGCAGTCCGTGTTCCACGAGATCGACCAGGACAAGATCGACCGCGTCCGCGGCATGGACATCACGGTGGTCACGAGCGCAAAGACGGATGCGGAGGGGCGGGCCCTGCTCAAGCACCTCGGCTTCCCCTTCAAGGAGGACTGACATGGCGAAGACTGCTCTGAAGAACAAGGCGGCTCGCAAGCCCAAGTACAAGGTCCGCGCCTACACCCGCTGCCAGCGGTGCGGCCGCCCGCACTCCGTGTACCGCAAGTTCGGACTGTGCCGGATCTGCCTGCGCGAGATGGCGCTCCGCGGACAGCTCCCCGGCGTGACGAAGTCCAGCTGGTAAACCAACTACGTCACAGGTCCGTCACACGGAAACCGTGACGAGGAAGGGCAGAGGCCCACATGACAATGACCGATCCGATCGCGGACATGCTGACCCGGCTGCGCAATGCCAATTCTGCGCACCACGCAGAGGTCGTCATGCCGTACTCGAAGATGAAGGCGTCCATCGCCGAGATCCTGAAGGAGGAGGGCTACATCGCCGACTACTCCACAAAGGACCTCGCGGTGGGCAAGGAACTCACACTCAGCCTGAAGTTCGGGCCCAACCGGGAGCGTGCGATCGCCGGCGTGCGGCGCATCTCCAAGCCGGGCCTCCGCGTGTACGCCAAGTCGACGAACCTCCCGAAGGTCCTCGGCGGTCTCGGCGTCGCGATTCTGTCCACGTCCTCCGGTCTTCTGACCGACCGCGAGGCAGAGAACAAGGGCGTCGGCGGGGAAGTCCTCGCCTACGTCTGGTGACCCGGAAAGGAGCATCAACATGTCCCGAATCGGACGACTTCCCATCCCGGTCCCCAGCGGCGTCGAGGTCAAGATCGACGGCGACACCGTGACTGTCAAGGGGCCGAAAGGCCAGTTGAGCGAGCGGGTTCCGCACCCGATCGCCGTCAGGCAGGACGACGACGGCACCCTCAACGTGACCCGTCCCGACGACGAACGCGAGTCGCGGTCGCTGCACGGCCTGACCCGCAGCCTCATCAACAACATGATGGTGGGCGTAACCCAGGGTTACGAGAAGAAGCTGGAAATCGTGGGCACCGGATTCCGCGTGCTCGCAAAGGGCTCCGACCTGGAGTTCACGCTCGGCTTTTCGCACCCCGTCGTCGTGTCCCCGCCCGAAGGCATCACGTTCGTGGTCGAGGGCCCCACCAAGCTGACCGTCTCCGGGATCTCCAAGCAGCTCGTCGGCGAGACGGCTGCGAACATCCGCAAGATCCGCAAGCCCGAGCCGTACAAGGGCAAGGGCGTGCGTTACGCGGGCGAGCATGTCCGCCGCAAGGCCGGAAAGGCTGGTAAGTAAGCCATGGCAGTGTCGATCAAGGGCAAGGGCAAGGCCGTTGCACGGAGCCGGCGCCACTTCCGGGTCCGCAAGAAGATCTCCGGTACCGCGGAGCGTCCGCGTCTCGTGGTCAGCCGGTCGAACCGTCACATGGTGGCGCAACTCGTCGACGACGCAACCGGTCGCACCCTCGCGTCCGCCTCCACGCTCGAGGTGGATCTCCGCGCGGTGGACGGGTCCAAGTCCGATAAGGCTCGCAAGGTCGGCCAGCTCATCGCGCTGCGCTCCAAGGAGGCAGGGATCGAGCAGGCAGTGTTCGACCGCGCGGGCAACAAGTACCACGGCCGCGTGGCCGCCGTCGCCGACGGCGCCCGTGAGGCCGGACTGAACCTCTAGAGAAGAGAGCAGAGGAAGAACTGATGGCTGCACCGCAGCGAAGCAGGGCCGGCTCCGGCTCCGGAGGCCAAGGCGATGGCCGTGATACCCGCGAGTCCCGCGACTCCCGCCGTGACGCACGCCGTGACTCGGGCCGCGGAGGCCGGGACGAGAAGAACCAGTACCTCGAGCGCGTGGTCGCGATCAACCGCGTCGCCAAGGTCGTGAAGGGTGGACGCCGGTTCTCCTTCACCGCTCTGGTGGTCGTGGGCGACGGCGAAGGCACCGTGGGCGTGGGTTACGGCAAGGCCAAGGAAGTTCCGGCAGCTATCGCGAAGGGCGTCGAAGAGGCGAAGAAGAACTTCTTCAAGGTGCCCCGCATCGGGCGCACGATCCCGCACGCGGTCCAGGGTGAGGACGCCGCAGGCGTCGTCTTCCTGCGTCCGGCCTCTCCGGGTACCGGTGTCATCGCCGGCGGTCCGGTACGCGCCGTGCTGGAGTGCGCAGGCATTCATGACATCCTGTCCAAGTCCATGGGCTCCGCCAACGCCATCAACATCGTCCGTGCAACGGTTGCGGGATTGAAGGAACTCGAGCAGCCGGAGGCCGTCGCTGCACGCCGCGGCCTGCCGCTCGAGCGGGTCGCCCCTCCGGGCATGCTGCGCGCACGCGCCGCTGCCGAGGACCGCGCCCGCCATGACGCCGAGATCGCCACGTCCGCCACGGGGGTGAACGCGTGATGGCCAAGCTCAAGGTGACCCAGGTCAAGTCCGCCATCGGCGGCAAGAAGAATCAGCGTGAGACGCTCCGGACGCTCGGTCTGCGCAGGATCGGGCAGAGCGTCGAGCGCCCCGATGACGAGGTGACCCGCGGCATGATCCGCGTGGTCGATCACCTCGTCGACGTCGAAGAGGTGAAGTGATGGCCGAGGAGACCAAGGCACGCGTGCTGAAGATCCACGACCTGCGCCCTGCCCCGGGCGCCCGCACCGCCAAGACCCGGCTGGGTCGTGGTGAGGGTTCGAAGGGCAAGAGCTCCGGCCGCGGAACGAAGGGCACGAAGGCCCGCAACAAGGTTCCCGCAGCGTTCGAGGGCGGCCAGATGCCGCTCCACATGCGACTGCCCAAACTGCGCGGGTTCAAGAACCCGAACCGCGTGGTGTACCAAGTGGTCAACGTCTCCGCGATCGCGGAACTGTTCCCGGAGGGCGGCGTCGTGACCGTCGCCGACCTCGTGGAGAAGGGGGCGGTCCGAAAGAACCGGCCCGTGAAGGTTCTTGGCGAGGGAGAGATATCCGTCAAGGTCCAGCTCGAGGTCGACGCGTTCTCCTCCTCCGCCAAGGAGAAGATCGAAGGGGCCGGCGGCTCGATCGCGAAGACCGAGTAGGAACCCTGCGAACATGTGCAGCCCTGCCCCCGCCTCGGCGGGGGCAGGCGCGCGTAGGGTGCACGGGATTTAGCCCACCGGCGCCCCGCCGGGTAACCTGAATCCAGCCCCCGATAAGGTCCCCTGGGAGGACAATTGCTTACTGCATTCGTGCAGGCGTTCCGTACGCCGGATCTGCGCCGGAAGCTGCTGTTCACGCTCGGCATCGTCGCGGTGTACCGGCTTGGGGCAACCATCCCTGCTCCGGGCGTGAGCTACGCAAACGTCGAGGTGTGCGTCGGAACGGCAGAGGCCGGCTTCCTCGGCATGGTCAACCTGTTCTCCGGGGGAGGCCTGCTCCAGCTCTCGGTCTTCGCGCTCGGAATCATGCCGTACATCACCGCCTCGATCATCATCCAGTTGATGCGCGTCGTCATCCCGCGGTTCGAGGAGCTCCACAAGGAGGGTCAGGCGGGGACGGCGAAGCTCACGCAGTACACGCGCTATCTGACGATCGGCCTTGGACTGCTGCAGGCCGTCACCGTGGTCACGATGGCGACTAACGGGACGATGTATCCGGGCTGCCCGGTGGACCCGATCCCGAACAGCGACCCGTGGAACCTGTTCCTGACCGTCCTCGCGATGACGGCGGGCACCGGCCTCATCATGTGGCTGGGCGAACTGATCACCGAGCGCGGCGTCGGAAACGGTATGTCGCTGCTGATCTTCACCTCGATCGTGGCGTCCTTCCCGTCGCAGATCAATGCGGTCGCCGGCTCGAACAACGGCGTCCGGAACACGATCATCCTGATCGTGCTCCTCATGGCGGTGACCTTGGTGGTCGTGTTCGTCGAGCAGTGCCAGCGGCGTATCCCGGTCCAGTACGCCAAGCGGATGGTCGGCCGCCGCCTGTATGGCGGATCGACCACCTACATCCCGCTGAGGATCAACCAGTCCGGCGTCATTCCGGTCATTTTCGCCTCCTCGATTCTCCAGCTCCCCATGCTCGCCGCCCAGTTCGCGCCGAACGCGGGCTGGTCCCAGTGGCTTGCTGCGAACTTCCTGACCGGCATGAGCGCGTGGTACATGGTCACGTACGCGCTGCTCATCATCGCGTTCGCGTTCTTTTACACGTCCATCACCTTCAATCCGGACGATGTGGCGGACAACATGAAGCGCTACGGCGGCTTCATCCCGGGTATCCGCGCGGGCCAACCGACCGCGGACTACCTGCGCTATGTGGTCACCCGGCTGAACTGGCCCGGCGCCCTGTACCTCGCGATCGTGGCGATGCTGCCCGTGCTCGTCATCGCGGCGATGGGGGTGCAGTCCGCCATGCAGTTCGGTGGAACCACGATCATGATCATGGTCGGTGTCGGCCTGCAGACCGTGAAGGAAATCGACTCACAACTCCAGCAACGCCACTACGAGGGATTCCTGCAATGACGCATCGGATCATCATCATGGGCGCTCCGGGTGCCGGGAAGGGCACCCAGGCGGAGCGCATTGCCACCCACTTGGGCATCCACACGCTCTCGACGGGCGATCTGTTCCGGAAGCACATCAGCGCCGGGACCGAACTTGGCGAACTCGCCCGGACGTACATCGACAACGGCGATCTCGTGCCGGACGCCGTGACGCTCAGAATGGTGCGCGAGGCGGCGGACGCCCGTGGTGTCGTGGACGGCGGGTTCATCCTGGACGGCTTCCCGCGCACCGTCGCCCAGGCGGAGGCGCTCGAGGAGATGCTCAAGCCGTTGGAGATCACATCCGTGATCGAGCTGTGGGTGGATCCGGACGAAGTCGTGACACGCCTCCTCGCGCGCGCCGCCATTGAGGGCCGCAGCGACGACACGGCCGAGGTCATCCGCCACCGCATCGACGTGTACCGGGAGAAGACCCGCCCTCTCCACGAGTACTACAAGGAACGCGGACTGCTGCGCGAGGTCAACGCGGTCGGCGACATCGCCGAGATCACCGACCGGGTGCTCGCCGAGCTGGAAGGCTGACATGTTCGGGGCGTCTGTCGAGATCAAGACCCCCACCCAGCTCGCCCACATGGAGCGCGCCGGGCACACGGTGGCCCGCATGCTCGGTCTCGTCCGCGAGGCCATTGCGCCGGGCATCACCACGAAAGAACTGGATCGCATCGCCTACGAATACCTTGAGGAGCAGGGCGCGACGCCCAACTTCCTCGGCTACTACGGCTACCCGGCCACGCTCTGCATCTCGGTGAACGACCGGGTTGTCCACGGCATCCCGGACCGATACGCACTGCGCGAGGGCGATGTCGTCTCCGTTGACGGCGGCTGCTTCGTCACCGACGAGACAGGCACGGGCTGGCACGGCGACTCGGCGTTCACCGTCACAGTGGGTGAGTCGAGCGCCCTGGATCGGATTCTCGTCGAGACGACCGAGACTGCACTGTGGGCAGCCCTGGCGGCCCTGGCGAACGGCAGCCGGCTCGGCGCCGTCGGGCGCGCGGTGGAGGGCGTCGTCGAGCGCAATGCCAAGCGGACAGGCCAGCGGCTCACCATCGTGCGCGAATACGTGGGCCACGGCATCGGCACGGCCATGCACCTGCCGCCGGACGTCCCCAACTTCGTGAGCCGGGACAAGGGGCCAAGGCTCAAACCGGGGATGGCGTTCGCCATCGAGCCCATCATCGTGGCCGGGTCTCAGGCCACGCGGATTCTCGACGACGAATGGACGGTCGTCACGCTCGACGGCTCCCACGCGGCGCACTGGGAACACACGGTCGCGATCGTCGAGGGCGGCGTGCGCGTCCTCACGGCCCTCGACGGCGGAGTGGCGGGCCTGGCACCGTATGGCGTCATCCCGGCCACGATTCCCTGACGCTCCACCGTCAGTCTGCGCTCTTGGCGACGTGCGCGACGTCACCCAGGCCGGCGGTTCCGGGTCCACGCCCTGATGGCGTACGATTATCCGTTGGATGAGCGTGCCTTGGGTACGCCGTTGCCTCGCCCGGCGAGACTGCCGGACGTGGCCAGAATTGTAAGCGACAGTTAGCGGAGGACATGGCGAAGAAGGACGGGGTCATCGAGGTCGAAGGCAGCGTTGTCGAGGCGTTGCCCAACGCGATGTTCCGCGTGGAACTGGCGAACGGCCACGTGGTGCTCGCTCACATCTCGGGCAAAATGCGGCAGCACTACATCCGAATCCTGCCTGAGGACCGAGTGGTTGTGGAACTGAGCCCGTACGACCTGTCCCGTGGCCGAATCGTCTACCGCTACAAGTGACAACGTGCCGGCGCCGGTAGCGCGCGGGACAAGAGGGATTTGAGATGAAGGTCAAGCCGAGCGTCAAAAGAATCTGCGACAAATGCAAGGTGATCCGTCGCAACGGACGGGTGATGGTGATCTGCGACAACGTTCGACACAAGCAGCGTCAGGGCTGAGCGCACTGGCGAGGTGGGATGCGTGAAGCAGTCCGACCGAGCGCGTCACCGGCGTAGCAGCAACCCCCGGTACGGAGGCTGGGGCCCACAATTCGGTGGGATGGTGACGGGCAAGACCTCCGATCCACGAGGAAAGAACTGACATGGCACGTCTCGTCGGAGTCGACCTGCCGCGCGAAAAGCGCCTTGAGGTCGCGCTCACCTACATCTACGGCATGGGCCGCACCCGTGCACAGGAGACCCTCGAGGCCACCGGCATCTCGCCGGACCTGCGGGTCAAGGACATGACCGACACGCAGCTCGTCGCGCTGCGTGACTACATCGAGGGGACCTACAAGGTGGAGGGTGACCTCCGCCGCGAGGTCGCCGCCGACATCCGCCGGAAGGTCGAGATCGGCTGCTACCAGGGCATCCGCCACCGCCGTGGCCTCCCTGTCCACGGGCAGCGCACCAAGACCAACGCACGCACCCGCAAGGGTCCGAAGAAGACCGTGGCCGGCAAGAAGAAGGCCGGTAAGTAAGCAGCGTTTCGCCGCCTAGGTGCGGCGCGAGAAGACCTCCAGGAGAAAGCAGCACATGCCCCCCAAGACTCGAACCACGGGTGCCCATCGCAAGGGCCGCCGCACTGTCAAGAAGAACATCAGCGCGGGGAACGCCTACATCAAGTCCACCTTCAACAACACCATCGTGTCGATCACGGACCCGAACGGTGCCGTAATCGCGTGGGCGTCCTCCGGCCAGGTCGGCTACAAGGGCTCGCGCAAGTCGACGCCTTTCGCCGCGCAGCTTGCCGCTGAGGCAGCCGCCCGCCGCGCGCAGGAGCACGGTATGAAGAAGGTCGACGTCTTCGTGAAGGGCCCCGGGCCCGGTCGCGAGGCAGCGATCCGCTCCCTGCAGGCCACCGGCCTCGAAGTCGGCTCCATCGCCGATGTCACCCCGCAGGCGCACAACGGGTGCCGTCCGAAGAAGCCGCGCCGTAACTAGCAGCACCTGGCCGGGTGGGGCTTGCCGTCCCTCCCGGCCTTGGCGGCGTCAACCTGCCGCACTTTGAGCTTCGCGGCCGCGAGATGCTTCGGGCCTCTCGTGAGCCGCTCCCACGCGGGCGGACCAAGCCCCGCGGCGGGCAAGTAGCCAGGCGTCATATGGTGGGCGCCGGCGACGAAAGGAAATTCTCTTGCTGATTGCACAGCGTCCCACGCTGACCGAGGACGTGGCGAGCGACTTCCGCTCCCGCTTCATCATCGAGCCGCTCGAGCCCGGCTTCGGCTACACCCTCGGCAACAGCCTCCGCCGCACTCTTCTCTCGTCCATTCCCGGCGCAGCCGTCACGTCGATTCGTATCGACGGGCAGTTGCACGAGTTCTCGACCGTGCCGGGCGTGAAGGAAGACGTCACCGAGATCATCCTCAATATCAAGAACGTCGTCGTCTCCTCGGAGCACGACGAACCCGTGGTCATGTACCTGCGCAAGCAGGGCCCGGCCACCGTCACCGCCGGTGACATCACCCCGCCCGCCGGGGTCGAGGTGCACAACCCCGGCCTGCACATCGCCACGGTGAACGCGAAGGGCAAGCTCGAGATCGAGCTGACCGTCGAACGTGGACGCGGCTACGTCTCGGCCGTGCAGAACAAGGCTTTCGACGCCGAGATCGGCCGCATCCCCGTGGACTCGATCTACTCGCCGGTCCTCAAGGTGACCTACAAGGTCGAGGCCACCCGAGTCGAGCAGCGCACGGACTTCGACCGTCTCATCGTCGACGTCGAGACCAAGCCGTCCATGGCGCCGCGTGACGCGCTCGCCTCCGCCGGCAAGACCCTGGTCGAGCTCTTCGGTCTTGCCCGCGAACTGAACGTCGAGGCAGAGGGCATCGAGATCGGGCCGTCGCCGACGGACCAGGCGCTCGCGCAGGACCTCGCACTCCCGATCGAGGATCTGGGTCTGCAGTCACGTTCGTACAACTGCCTCAAGCGTGAAGGCATTCACTCGGTCGGTGAACTGGTCGCGCGGAGCGAGGCCGACCTCCTCGACATCCGCAACTTCGGCGCCAAGTCGATCGAAGAGATCAAGAAGGCCCTCTCCAGCTTGGGCCTGACCCTCAAGGACGCGACCGGGGAGTACGATACTGCCGCATATGGCGGTTCGGACGTCCACCACGAGAGCGACGTTTACTTCAGCGACGAGCGCTGAACCGACCATCAAGGAGACCCACCATGCCCCAGCCTGCCAAGGGACCCCGTCTGGGCGGCAGCCCCGCTCACGAGCGCCTGATGCTCGCGAACCTCGCGAACGCACTCTTCGAGCACCGCGCCATCACCACCACCGAGCACCGCGCGAAGCGCCTCCAGCCGCTGGCCGAGCGCCTGGTCTCCAAGGCCAAGAGAGGTGACCTGCACTCGCGCCGTCAGGCACTCGCGACGCTCCGCCGCAAGGACATCGTCGCCGAGCTCTTCGAACAGCTCGCCCCGAAGTTCGAAGGCCGCGATGGCGGATACACCCGCATCACCAAGCTGCCCAACCGCAAGGGCGACAACGCGCCCATGGCGCTGATCGAGCTGGTGCTCGAGCCTGTCAGGCCGAAGCCTTCGGCCAAGAAGTCAGCGCCCAAGAAGGCGGCCCCGGTGGTCGGGGAGCCGGCCGAGGAAACCGTGGCAGAGGAGACCGAGGCAGAGGAAGCGGACGTCATCGAGATCGATCTCGACACCGACTCCGCTGAGGTGGACGTCGACTCCGACCCCCCTGCCGAGAAGGAATAACTCGGCCAAGCGAAGGGGACCGCGCCGGCAGCAACCGGCCTTACTGGCCGGTTGCTGCCGGCGCGGTCCCTTCCTCCGTCCGGGACACGGTTCCGGAGTCAGGCCCCCACGCACGTACGCCCCCCGCGATACCTGCCGAGTTCGCGGCGATGGTGACGCAAACGCCGAGGCGCGCGAGCGTGGCCGGCGTGATTCGCGGAGCGTTGCCCCCGCCGATATAGAGCCGGTCCCACAGGAAGACGGGCTGCCACGACTCGACCACGCCGCGAACCCGGCGGGACCAGTGCGAATCGCCGAGGCGGATCCGTTCGTGCTCGCCGAGGTACTCGTCGTAGGTGAGGCCCCACTTGCCGGGCGCCTGTGACAGCTCCATGTGAGGTGCCAGGACGCCGTCGTCGAAAACGGCGTTGCCCAGTCCGGTGCCCAGCGTCATGACCATCTCGAGTCCGACTCCCCGTATGAGTCCGTAGCCGTGCATCTCCGCGTCATTGAGGACGCGGGCCGGGATGCCGAGAGCCTCCTCGACGGCGGCGCGCATGTCGAACATCTCCCACGCGGTCACGAGTTCGGGCACGACCCGCGTGCGCGGTCCGGCGCGGCAGATGTAGTGCGGCGTCGAGACCACGATCCCGCGGCGGATCATCCCCGGCATCCCGACCGTCACGCGGTCGGCGGCGGGCAACTGGCCGGACAGGGAGCGGATCACCCCCACGAGCCGCTCCGGAGGCAGTGGATAGGGAGTCACGGCCCTGATGGGGTTGGAACGCAGCGCCCCCTCCGGGTCCAGGACCGAGCCCTTGATGCCGCCGCCCCCGCAGTCGATGGAGAGCGTTGTCACGGGGCGCATGGCGATCACGCTAGCGCGCCCGTCTGATCGAGGGCGACCGGTGTGGTCGAATGTTCCCATGCCCGTTCGCGTCCGCCTGGATATCGCCTACGACGGGTCCGCGTTCTCGGGCTGGGCGGCCCAACCCGGGCTGGCGACAATCGAGGGGACGCTGGAGACCGCGCTGGCCACTCTCGCGCGCGGCGCGGTGCGGCTCACGGTCGCAGGCCGGACCGACGCGGGCGTGCATGCCCGCGGCCAGGTCGCGCACGTGGACCTTCCCCTCGGCGTGTGGACGGCGGCGCCCGGACGCTCCTCCCGGCCGCCCGCCGCTGCTTTCGTTCGACGCGTCAACGCACTGCTGCAGAGGTCGCGGGGCCCCCAGCCGGACATCGTGGTGACGGGCGCCGCGTTGGCGCCGGCCGGGTTCGATTCCCGCTTCTCGGCGCTCGCGCGGCGCTACTGCTACCGGATCTCCGATGCGAAGGCGCCCCGCGACCCGCTGGCGCGCGCCCATGTCCTCTGGTGGGATCGGCGCCTCGATGTGGACGCGATGGAGCGTGCAGGTGCGGCGATCATCGGTGAACACGATTTCCGTGCCTTCTGCAAGCCGCGGGAGGGCGCGACGACGATCCGAACCCTCCAGCGCCTCGAGGTTCGGCGCACCGATCCCGGCCTGATCGAAATCGAGGTGCAGGCGGATGCGTTCTGCCATTCGATGGTCCGGGCGCTCGTCGGGAGCCTGATCTCGGTAGGGGAGGGACGAGCAGGGGCGGACCACCTCGCGCTCAGACTTGAGTCCCGCACACACGACGGGATGGTGGTGGCCCGCGCCCACGGACTCACCCTCGAGGAGGTTCTCTACCCGCCCGATGACCAACTTGCCGCGCGCGCGATGGTCGCGAGACGCCGTCGGGACGAGGCCGCACCGGAGGGCTGAACCGGACGGCTAGGCGTCGTAGCGGCTTACGCGGTCGTCGTCGTGCTCGGAGTCGAACACGAACTCGTCGGAACTGTCATCACGCCCGATGGTGGGCCGCTCACGCCGCTCATCGGCTTCGCCGCCGCCGGACTCGTCCTCGTCCGCTCCCTCGTCATCGCGATCATCGTCGCGTTCGTCCTCCCCGTCCTCGTCACCCTCGTTCTCGGCGTGGGAAACGAAAGCCGAGTAGTCCTCGTCGGGTTCGAAATCGGCGTCCATCACGTGCATCGCGGTCTGCTCTGCGGGAGCACCCTCGCGGGCGGGACCGGCCTCGAAAGCCAGGACGTCCTGCTCCTCGAAGACTTCCACGCTCTCTCCCTCGTGGGGCTCTGCGACCAACTCCCCGACGGCGTCCGGTTGCCGCTCGAACGGGACGTCCTCGCCGGCGTCCTCGGGCAGTTCGCGCGCGAGCCGCTGATCGAGCGTGTCCGGCCGGCCGTCACCGAGGAATGTGTGCTTGTCGAGGAAGGAGTCGTCGGAGGTCATGCCCCGATTCTGCCACCTCTGCGACGTCACTCACACTGTCCTCCGAGGTTTTGACCGGCCGGGATTGGCGCCGGTAGGGTTGTGAGGCGTTGCGATTCAGCGTGCCTGGTGTCATCCCACTCATCGGGGAAAACGCAGCAACGAGACCGAACAATACGGACCATTCGATCCGGCGGTAGAAGCCATGCGCCAGGTCGCGGTCACCACCAGAAGAAGGCCACACCAAAGTGCGTACGTTCACACCCAAGCCGGGCGACATCGAGAAGAAGTGGTACGTCATCGACGCCACCGACGTCGTTCTCGGCCGACTGGCGGCACAGGCCGCCACCCTGCTCCGTGGGAAACACAAGCCGACCTTCGCGCCGCACGTCGATACCGGTGACTACGTCATCATCGTCAACGCCGGCAAGGTCGCCCTCACAGGCGACAAGGCCGAGAAGAAGCTCGCCTACCGCCACTCCGGCCACCCGGGTGGTCTGCGTTCGGTGAATTACTCCTCGCTCCTCGCCTCGCGTCCCGATCGTGCCGTGGAGAAGGCCGTCGCCGGCATGCTCCCGAAGAACTCGCTCGGCCGCGCCCAGTTCAAGAAGCTGAAGGTGTACGCGGGTCCCGAGCACCCCCACGCGGCGCAGCAGCCCCAGCCTTACGAGATCACCCAGGTCGCCCAGCAGTAGCAGCCGGCAGCCTCTACAGCAGATACCCAAGGAGAACCGTGGCACAGACCACCCCCGAGATCGAACTAGAGAGCGAGGAGCTCTCCAGCTACACCTCCGAGACCCTTACCGAGAAGGCCACTCACGGCCAGTCCATGAGCGCCCCGGGAGGCGGCACCGGCCGCCGCAAGGAAGCCATCGCCCGCGTGCGCCTCGTACCCGGAACCGGCAAGTGGACCATCAACGGCCGCACTCTCGAGGACTACTTCCCGAACAAGCTCCACCAGCAGCTCGTGAACTCCCCGTTCGTGTTGCTCGGCCTCGAGGAGCGTTTCGACGTGATCGCCCGCATCGAGGGCGGCGGGATCTCCGGCCAGGCAGGTGCCATGCGAATGGGCATCTCGCGTGCGTTGAACGAGATCGACCGCGAAGCGAACCGCGCCACTCTGAAGAAGGCCGGCTTCCTCACTCGTGACGCGCGCGCCGTCGAGCGCAAGAAGGCCGGTCTCAAGAAGGCCCGCAAGGCACCGCAGTACTCGAAGCGCTGATGCGCACGCCCGCACGCTGACGCCCCGCCCCGACTCTCGGTACGGCGGGGCGTCGCCGTGTCTACGATCGATGGCAGTTACAGAAACGGCGAGCGAAGGAGTTCCCATGGCCCGTCTCTTCGGAACGGACGGAGTTCGCGGACTGGCGAACCGGGAGATCACGGCGGAACTGGCGCTCGACCTCGGTGTCGCCGCCGCGCGCGTCCTCGGGCAGAAGACCAGCGCCAGCCTCGCTCGCGCAGTGGTCGGCCGCGACACCCGTGTCTCGGGCGAATTCCTCGCCGCGGCGGTATCGGCGGGCCTCGCGTCCGCAGGCGTCGATGTGCTGGATGTCGGCGTGCTGCCCACGCCTGCGATCGCGTACCTGACCCAGGCAACCGACGTCGACCTGGGCGTCGTGCTGTCCGCCTCGCACAACCCGATGCAGGACAACGGCATCAAGTTCATCGCGCGCGGCGGCTACAAACTCGACGACTCCATCGAGGACGAGATCGAGGCGCAAATCATGACTGATTGGGAACGCCCCGTCGGCCAGGACGTCGGCCGCATCGTCAAGGGCGACTCCAGTGCGGGACGGAGCTACATCGAGCACCTTGTCGGCGCCGTCGAAGCGGACCTGACAGGCATCCGCATCGCCGTCGACTGCGCGAATGGCGCTGCCTCCGAAGTGGGGCCACTGGCGCTGCGTGAGGCGGGCGCGGACGTCGTCGTGATCAATGCGTCACCGGACGGGGCGAACATCAATGAGGGCTGCGGGTCCACCCACCCGGAGCAGTTGCAGGCCGTCACTGTTGCGTCCGGAGCACACCTCGGGGTCGCGTTCGACGGCGACGCGGACCGCTGCCTCGCCGTCGATGCGGAGGGAAACCTCGTGGACGGCGACCAGATCATGGCGCTGCTGGCCGTCGACCTGCACGAGCGCGGCCTGCTCGCGGGGGACACGCTCGTGGTCACGGTGATGTCGAACCTCGGGCTGCTGATCGCCATGCGCGAGGCGGGGATCAAGACCGTGCAGACTGCGGTCGGGGACCGCTACGTGCTCGAGGCGATGCTTGCCAGCGGTTACACGTTGGGGGGCGAGCAGTCGGGCCACATCATCGATACCCGTCACGCCACCACGGGGGACGGCGCGCTCACCGCGCTCCTGCTGGCCGCGAGGCTTGCCCGGACGGGCGACTCGCTGAAGAACCTCGCGGGCGTGGTGCGGCGCCTGCCTCAGATTCTCGTCAACGTCAAGGGCGTGGACAAGGCGAGGGCCGCGACCGACCCGGCCCTTCTTGAGGCGGTTGCCGCCGCCGAAGCGCG
The DNA here is from genome assembly GCA_035647855.1 of Actinomycetaceae bacterium. Classification (GTDB taxonomy): domain Bacteria; phylum Actinomycetota; class Actinomycetes; order Actinomycetales; family Actinomycetaceae; genus JAAZBW01. The sequence goes on from DASRMP010000003.1 coordinate 88,088, forward strand.
TCTCGGGGACACGGGCCGCGTCCTGCTGCGCCCATCCGGGACCGAACCGCTCGTGCGCGTGATGGTGGAGGCCGCGACCCAGGGAGAGGCCGACGTGGTTGCGCACGAACTCGCTGGGGTAGTGAAGGAGCGGCTGGCGCTTCAGGATCTGCACTGATGTGTTGGCTTGAGACGGTGCTTCAGTGGTTCTCAAGCCTCAACGATCTTGTTCTCTCGGCCGTCGACCAACCTTGGGTTCTGTTGGTCCTCATCGGTTTCACGATCATCGACGGCTTCTTCCCTGCCGTGCCGTCCGAGTCGATCGTGATCGCTGTCGCGGCGGTCTCGGCCACGGGCGTCGGCCCGCCACTGTGGGCGCTCATTCTCGCCGCTGCGCTGGGGGCCTTCCTCGGAGATCAGATCGCCTTCACGATCGGCCGCTTGATCCCGATCGAGAGGATCCCGTTCCTGACCAGGGGCAGAGGGGCGAAGCTCATCGCGAAGGTGAACGCCACGGTCTTCAGGCGCCCGGCCCCGCTCCTCATCGCCGGGCGATTCATCCCGGGAGGCCGCGTGGCAGTGAACATCTCGGCGGGAGCCATGCACTTCCCGCGGATCCGGTTTGTCCAGATCGACATCGTCGCCGCCCTCTTGTGGGCCATCTATTCGACCATTCTTGGCCTCGCGGCGAGTGCCTACCTCAAGGACCATCCCGCGCTCTCGGTCGCGGTTGGCGTCGGACTCGGCGTCATGATGGGGATGCTGATCGAGAGAGTACACAGGCTGTGGGAAACCCATCGGGAGCGTGCGGCGGAGCGCGAAGAGAGATCTGAGAGTGTGGCCGATCTCAGCGGCCCGGCGGAGGACTGACCGAGGGCGCAGACACAGGGGCGCAGGGGCTCAATCGAGCTTGTCGCGTTTTCGTGGCGGGGCGACTTCTGTATCTTCAGATCTTCCGCAGGCGCATGCGCCGCATCCGGTGTTCCGCGTCCTTCGTCAGCACGAGGGTCGCGCGTCCGCGCGTCGGCGCGATGTTCTCGACCAGGTTTGGCGCATTGATGGTGTCCCAGATGCGCGTGCTCTCGGCGATCGCCTCGTCGTCGGTGAGGGCGGCGTAGCGGCGGAAGTAGCTCTGGGGATTCTGGAAGGCCGTCTCACGCAACTTCAGGAATCGATCTATGTACCAGGTCTTGACGTCATCAGGTTCGGCATGGACATAGATCGAGAAATCGAAGAAGTCGGAGACCACAAGCGGTGAGCGGGCCCCGGGCCGCGGCGGCTGCAGCACGTTGAGGCCCTCGAGGATCAGCACCTCCGGCCGCCGCACCTCAATGTGCTCCCCGGGAACGATGTCATAGGTCAGGTGCGAGTACACGGGAGCCGTGACGACGGGTACACCGGACTTCACGTCTTGGACGAAGCGGAGCAGCGCTCGCCTGTCGAACGACTCGGGAAAGCCCTTCCGCTGCATCAGGCCGCGCTTGGAGAGCACGGCGTTGGGGAACAGGAAACCGTCCGTGGTCACCAGTTGCACGTTCGGAACGTCCGGATAGCGGCTCATGAGCTCCCGCAGCAGGCGTGACACGGTGGACTTGCCCACCGCCACCGAACCGGCGATCCCGACCACGTACGGTGTGGGTGCCTCGCCGGACTGCAGGAAGCGGCGCGTGGCGGCGTGCAGGCCGGCAGTCGCTGCGCGGTACATCAGCAGCAGCGCGGTGAGGGGCCGGTAGATCGTGTCGACCTCCTCGAGGTCGATCGGGTCACCGAGTCCGCGCAGCCTCACGACGTCGTCGTCGGTGAGTGGAAGGGGAGCCGACGCGGCGAGGGACGACCATTGGTCCCGGTTGAAGTCTTCGAAAGGAGTGCGATTGGCGGCCACTCAAGGATTCTTCCATCCCCCGCTGATCCCGGCGTGGACCTCGTTCCGCCTAGTGGACGTTCCATCGGTCGTTCTACACTGAAAAGCATGTGCGGCATCGTCGGATACGCCGGCTCATCGACCCCGTCCACCATTCCCCTCGAGGTGCTGCTCGAGGGCCTCGCGCGGCTCGAGTACCGCGGCTACGACTCGGCGGGAGTCGCCGTCGTGACCGAGAACGGCCTCGCGAACACAAAACGCGCCGGCAAGCTCGCGAACCTCTTGAAGGCGCTCGACGAGCGTCCGCTCCCGCCCGCCACCGTGGGCATCGGCCACACCCGCTGGGCCACGCACGGGCGGCCCACGGACGAGAACGCGCATCCGCACCTGTCCGAGGACGGGTCCGTCGCCGTCATCCACAACGGCATCATCGAGAACTTCGCACGGCTCAAGGACGAGCTTCTCGCCGAGGGAGTCGCGTTCCGCTCGGAGACGGACACCGAGGTGGTCGCGCACCTGCTCCAGCGCGCCCACGCCCGCACCGGCGATCTGACGGCGGCGATGCGTGCCGTCGTCGCGCGCCTCACGGGCGCGTTCACGCTCCTCGCCGTCGAGGCGGGCACCCCGGATCGCGTGGTGGGCGCGCGCCGCAACTCGCCGCTCGTCGTCGGTCTCGGTGACGGCGAGAACTTCCTCGGGTCCGACGTCGCCGCCTTCATCTCGCGCACGAACCGGGCGCTCGAACTCGGCCAGGACCAGATCGTCACCATCACGGCCGAGAGAGTCGAGGTGACGGACTTCGGCGGCAACCCCGTCGAGGCCAATGAGTACACGGTGGACTGGGACGTCTCCGCCGCCGTGAAGGGCGGGTACGCCACGTTCATGGAGAAGGAGATCCGCGAGCAGCCGAAGGCAGTCGCGGACACGCTCCTCGGCCGCTTGGACGATTTCGGCCGCCTCGAGCTGGACGAGCTGCGACTGGACCCGGCCGTGCTCCGGGCCGTCGACAAGATCATCGTCGTGGCCTGCGGCACCGCCGCCTACGCGGGCCATGTCGCCAAGTACGCGATCGAGCACTGGTGCCGCATCCCGGTGGAGGTGGAACTCGCGCACGAGTTCCGGTACCGCGATCCGGTCGTCTCCGAGAAGACGCTGGTGGTGGCCGTCTCACAGTCTGGCGAGACCATGGACACGCTGCAGGCGATCCGCCACGCCAAGGAGCAGGGTTCCAAAGTCCTCGCGATCGCCAACACCCACGGCTCCACGATCGCCCGCGAGGCCGATGCCGTGCTGTACACGCACGCCGGACCCGAGGTCGCAGTCGCCTCGACCAAGGCCTTCCTCGCACAGATCACGGCGGCCTACCTGCTCGGGCTCTATCTCGCCCAGCTCCGCGGCAACAAGTACACGGACGAGGTCGCCGGCTACCTGAAGGAACTCTCGGAGATCCCCGCGAAGATCCGGCAGGTCCTCGACCGCGCCGGGGAAATCGGTGAGGTCGCCCGATCTATGAAGGACGCTGAGGCGGTGCTCTTCCTGGGCCGCCACGTGGGCTATCCGGTTGCGATGGAAGGCGCGCTCAAACTCAAGGAACTCGCCTACATCCATGCGGAGGGGTTCCCCGCCGGGGAGCTCAAGCACGGGCCGATCGCGCTCGTCGAGGAGGGCACGCCGGTCTTCGTCATCGTCCCCACCCGCCGACGGCCCGAACTGCACTCCAAGGTAATCTCCAACATTCAGGAGGTCCGCGCTCGCGGCGCCCGCACTCTCGTGATCGCCGAGGAGGGCGACGACGACGTGCTCGCCTTCTCCGACGCCGTGTTCCGGGTACCTGAGGCCCCCACCCTGATGCTGCCGCTGCTGACAGTGGTGCCCCTGCAGATCTTCGCGTGCGAGCTCGCCGGCGCGAAAGGCCTCGACGTCGACCAGCCCCGCAACCTCGCGAAATCTGTCACGGTTGAGTGATGATCCGCGGAGTCGGTGTCGACATCTGCGAGATCGCCCGGCTGGAGCGCGATCTCGCCCGGCACCCGCGCCTCGCGGAGCGCTTGTTCACCCCGGCGGAGCGCCCGCTCGCCGTGGCATCGCTGGCGGCCCGGTTCGCCGCCAAGGAAGCGGTGGCCAAGGCCCTGGGTTCGCCCGGCGGCATGAGCTGGCAGGACTGCGAGATCACCAAGGGTCCCGCCGGGGAGCCCATCCTGAGAGTCACGGGCGCGGTGGCGGCCGCCGCAGCCGCACGTGGCATCGACCGCTGGCACCTCACCCTCTCCCACGACGGCGGGATGGCCGTCGCATTCGTCATTGCCGAGTCCACGGAGGAACACAGATGATCCGCGCCTACGACGCCGAGACGGTCCGAGCCGCCGAGGCCCCGCTGCTCGAAGCAGGGGTGCCGCTGATGCGGGAGGCCGCCCGGGCGCTCGCCAACCGGACGGTTCGCGAGCTCGAGAGGCTGGGCGCCCGCGTGCCCGGTTCGGTGGTCCTCGCGCTCGTCGGCGGCGGCGTAGAGGGCGTCGCCGCCGTTGTTCCCGCCGCCGATCTCGCACGGCGTGGCGTCCAGGTCCACGCCGCGTTGTGCTCGAACACCGTGCACGAGGAAGGGCTCGCTGCCGCGCGGGCGGCGGGCGTGCGCGTGACCAGGGTGGTCTCCGCAGGCCGCGACGCCGACCTCGATGCAGTCATCGACCTCGCGCGGCGCTCCGGCGTCTGGCTCGACGGCCTCGCCGGAATCGGCCTGTCCGGCCCCCTGCGCGATCCCCTGAGCGGCATCGTCGCCGCCCTCGCCGAGGAGCGTGCCGTCTCTCCGGACGAGCCGGTGGTCATCGCGATTGACGTCCCCAGCGGCGTCGGCGACGACGGCGCCGTGCGGGGGCCCATCCTTCCCGCGGACGTCACGGTCACCATGGGGGTGGCCAAGCCGGGCCTGCTGCTGCCACCAACTGCGCTCCATGCCGGGGAGATCCAGGTGGTCGAGCTCGGCCTTCCGGTGGCGGAGCTGAAGTACCGCGCCGGGCGGCTCGGCGCGGCGGACGTCGCGGACCTGTACGCCTGGCCCGAGCAGGACGACCACAAATACACGCGTGGTGTCGTCGGAATATGGGCAGGCTCGGCACGCTTCCCCGGCGCGGCGATCCTGTGCACCGCGGGCGCGCTCGCCACGGGCCCCGGAATGGTGCGGTACCTCGGCCAGGTCGAGGGTGTCCCGCTCGTCCATCCTGAGGTGGTGACGGCCGACGGTCAGATTCAGGCGGCCGTCGTCGGAAGCGGTATCGATCCGACCTCGATCGCCCGGCCGGCGCTGGACGCCGCGTTTGCGCGGGGTGTGCCCGTGGTCGTGGACGCCGGGGCGCTCGCGGACCTGCCCGCCGCGATCGCAATGCGAGCCAATCCCGCTCCCGTGGTCATCACACCACACGCCGGCGAACTGGCGACGATGCTCGGTGTCTCGCGGCGCGACGTCGAGCGACACCCTGCGCGGCGTGCGCACGAGGTCGCCGAGAAGCTCGGCGTGATCGTGTTGCTGAAGGGACCCACCACGATCGTCGTCCCGCCCGAGGGCCCGATCTACTCGCAGGCGGACTCGACGCCGTGGCTCGCCACCGCCGGGACAGGTGACGTCCTCGCCGGCGTCGCGGGCACCCTGATCGCCCTGGCGCAGGCGCGCGCCGAGGACGAGGGGGACACCCTCCGGGAACTCGAGGTGGCCCGTCTCGCCGCCGCGGCCTCGTGGCTGCATGGGCAGGCAGGCCGCCGGGCGTCCACCGTCCGTGTCCGTACCGCGGCAGGCAAGAGAAGGGTGGGCAGCGGCCCTATCCGGGCCCGTGACGTCGCGGCGGCCGTCCCAGCTGTGTTGTCAGGGTTGTCCGGCTAACAGTGGAAGAATGGGGCGCATGCTCGCTCCCTCGCGCGCCGTCATCGACCTTGCGGCGCTGACGCGCAACGTCGAATCGCTGGCCGCACGGACCGACGCTGCGCTCATGGCCGTCGTGAAGGCCGACGCCTACGGCCATGGAGCCGTGCGGTGCGCGCGGGCGGCGGTTGCCGGTGGCGCTCGCATGCTCGGCATCGCTCAGGTGGCGGAGGCCGTCGATCTCATCGCGGACCTGCCCGATGTGCCGGTGTTCAGCTGGATGTACTCGCCCAATACCGATCTCGCCCCGGCGCTCGACGCCGGCATCGAATTGTCCGTCGGGGCGCTCTGGGCGGTCGAATCGGTCGTGGCGGCCGCCCGCCTCGCCGGGGTTCGCGCTAGGGTTCACCTCGCCCTCGACTCGGGCATGGCACGGGAGGGCAGTCGGCTGGAGGAATGGGACGGTCTGGTCGCTGCTGCTTTGGCTGCGCCGGAACTGGACGTCGTCGGGATCTGGTCGCACCTCTCCGCCGCAGACGAGCCCGAGGCGCCCACCACCGCCCGTCAGCTGGACATTTTCACCGAGGCGCTGACCCGCGCGGAACGAGCAGGAGCGCGCCCGGAGGTCCGCCACTTGGCGGCCTCGGCGGGAATCCTGTGGCATCCGGACACCCATTTCGACCTCGTACGGGCCGGGATCGCGATCTACGGCCTGGCTCCGGACGGATCCGAGCCCGCCCGCCTCGGTCTGACCCCGGCGATGAGGCTCGAAGCCGAACTCACGGGCGTCAAGCGCGTTCCCGCGGGAACACTGGTCTCGTACGGCGGCACCGCGATGGTTGGGCCCACCGTGCTCGGGATCATCCCACTTGGTTACGGCGATGGCATTCCGCGCCAGGCCTCGGGACGCGGCGCGTGGGTGAGCGTCGGCGGACGGCGTGCGGACGTCGCCGGACGGATCTGCATGGACCAGTTCGTGGTCGATCTCGGGCCGGACTCCGACGTGGCTCCGGGCGATATCGCCGTTCTGTTCGGTGCGGGACCGGGCCTGCCCACCGCCGAGATGTGGGCGCGCGCGGCAGACACGATCAACTACACCATCACCACCGCAGTCGGGACGCGCGTCCCGCGGGAGGAAGCATGACGTACACGATCGCCACTCCCGAGGAGATGCGAGAGTTCGGCCGCGCGCTCTCCGGTCTACTCGCCCCCGGTGATCTGGTGCTCATTCACGGCAGTCTGGGCGCCGGCAAGACCACGCTTGCGCAGGGGATCGGCGAGGGTCTCGGCGTTGCCGGGCACATCTCCTCGCCCACGTTCATCATTGCCCGGTCCCACCAGAACCCGAGTTGCGGACCCGGCCTCGTGCATGTGGACGCCTACCGCCTCGGCTCCTTCGACGAACTCGACGCCCTTGACCTCGACACGTCACTGGGGGAGGCGGTCACGGTCGTCGAATGGGGTGAGGGCATCGCCGAGGTCCTCTCTGATGACCGGATCGAGATCGAGATCGACCGTCCCAAGGGCGGTCTTGCAGCGGACGATACCGAGGTCGTCGACGACGCCAAACGGCACCTGCGCGTGACGGTCCACGGCGACCGGTGGCGGGGCGTCGACCTCGATCCACTGGGAGCCTGGGCGTGAAAGTGCGTCATCTGGCGAGGTGGAAGGCAGTCCTCGCAGCCGTTCTCCTGATCCCGCTCCTCGTGGCGGGCGCCCTCATCCGCTCTCCCTCTCCGGTCGAACCGGCATCTCGGCTTGACCGTTCGGCTGCCTCCTCCCCGCAGAATGCCCCGGGGACTGACCCGGCGGAAGCCGCCGTGGCGGACTGGCTGCACGATGTCGCCCCGGGCGTGATCGTGGATTCGGACGGCTCGGGACTGAGCCTGGACCGCCTTGCCGCCGTGACCTCGGGACACCCGGAACACGGGACGACGTGGACACGGGCCTTTCTCGCCGGCGTGTCCGGCATCGAACCCGTGGAGCTCACGAATTTCTGGATCACTCCTCTCATGCTCGACAGCGTCGGTGTCGGATGCATCCAACTCGAGGTGGTCGACGACGAGATCGAGGACCACCTCACTCTGTGGGACCGCGGGCTGGGTCACGATCTGCTCGCGAACCGGGGGGCGACCTATGTGACCGAGGGGGAGGGCGCGGTCTGGTTCCGCCTCACAGATGGGGTGCTCACACCCGTCAGCAGGGCCGCGCGGGATGTACTCGCGGGTACCATGCTGATCGAGGAGTACCAGCCGTTTCTCGTCGGTCGCCTCGGTGCCGGCGAGAACGGACCGAACGAGAAGGGCACGGAAATGGCCGGTTCGCTCGTACCGGTGAGTGTGACGGCAGCAGCCCTCGTGGGAGTGCTCGGGCTCGCGGGAGTCGTGGTATGGCTCCGCCGCCGCGGAGGGACGCCATGAACCAGACAGTGCTTGCGATCGACACGTCCGACGGCACCGCTGTCGCACTCGTCAACGGCGATCGGGTCCGCCGCGCGACGAATCCCGACTCACGCGCTCACGCCGAGAACCTTGCGGTCCTCATCACGGAGGTGCTCGACGGCGCGCCCGCCCCGACGGCGGTCGCCGTCGGGACCGGTCCCGCGCCCTTCACCGGGCTGCGGGCCGGCCTCGTCACGGCCGAGGCGTTCGCCTTCGTCCGGGGGCTGCCACTCTGGGGCGTGCCCACGCTCGACGCGCTTGCCCGCGCCGCGTTCGAGGCCGGCGCGGCCACCGCCGGCCGCCAGGTGATGCCGGAGCACGTCACGGTTGTCACGGACGCGCGCCGCAGGGAGGTCTACGCCGCCACCTATCGCGCCGACGGCGACGACGTCAGCCGGGTCGGGGACTTCTTCGTGGGCGCGCCGGCCTCGCTCACGGCCCCCGAGGAGGGGCGCTTCGTGGGCGCCGCCACCCTGCTCTACCCGGACGAACTGCCTGGAACACCGCTGACCGTGGACCCTGCCGTCATCGCACGGCTGGCGCTGACCCGCGCCGCCGGCGGAGTCTCGCAGCCGGCACGGCCGCTGTACCTGCGCCGTCCGGACGCGAAAATACCGACCGGCCGCACTCGTGCCACCAACTGACCGCCCGGACGCCGAGCAGCCGTCCGCAGAGGCGACCCTGCGGCCGCTCACGCCCGCCGACATTCCACGAGTGCTCGAACTGGAGCGAAAGCTCTTCGCGCCCGACAACTGGTCGGAAGGAATATACCGGCAGGAGCTCACCCATCCGGATCGCGTGTACCGCGCGATCGAGGACGGCGGCGTGCTGATCGCCTGGGGCGGCGTCTTCTGCGCCCCGACGGCGGAAATCCTCACGCTCGGAGTCTCTCCTGAGCATCGGCGGCGCGGTCACGCCAGCCGGATCCTGCGGGAGTTGCTCCGGTGCGCTGCGGCGTGCGGCGCCCGCGAGGTGTTCCTCGAAGTCCGTGCCGATGACGCCGGCGCGCAGGCTCTCTACCTCAAGTATGGATTCGAGCCCGTCGGCGTCAGGCGGCGCTATTACCCGATGAGTGGCGCGGACGCCCTCGTGATGAGGAAATCCCTGCTCGGCCCCTGACAGCGAGGCGGTTTCCGAGAGGTTCGCCGAAGTATTCCCACGTCACTGGATATGCTGGATAGCGTGCCCACCTCCGTAATCACATCAAAGTCGCTGGCGCCCAAACGGCGGGCCCGGAACACCACCGTGGCGTGGAAGATCCTGATGGCCGTCACCGGCATCGTCTTCGTGATCTTCGTTCTCGCGCACATGTACGGGAACCTGAAGGTGATCCAAGGTCCCGAGGCATACAACGGTTACGCCGAATGGCTGCGGATTGCCTTCTACCCGGTGTTGCCCGAGCGTGGGTTGCTGTGGCTCATGCGCATTGCGTTGATCCTCAGCCTGGGAGTCCACGTGCTCGCGGCGTTGAGGCTGTGGAACCGCGCACGCATCGCGCGCGGCACGCCGTACGTCAAGAAGAAAGACGTCGTCACCACCTACGCCGCGCGCACCATGCGCTGGGGCGGCGTCATCATCTTCGGTTTCCTGGTCTTCCACCTCGCGCAGTTCACCTGGCTGATGGTCAACATCGGCGCGGACTACCAAGCGATGATGCCGTACGACCGCATGGTCTTCACGTTCCAGCAGTGGTACTGGGTGGGGTTGTACGCGATCGTCATGGTCACGCTCGGCCTGCACGTGCGTCACGGCCTCTGGTCCCTCATGGCCACACTCGGGGGGAACCGCCAGAAGTGGGAGCGAACCATCAACTGGGTTGCGATCCTCGTGTCCGCCGCCCTCGTCGTCGGCTTCATGCTGCCCCCCGTCCTCATCTTCCTCGACGTCGTCAACTAAGGGAGCCTGCTCGCAATGACCTCCAATCTGATCGACGGCCTCTACACCGAAGGTGCGCAGATCGCAGACGCCAAGGCCCCCAAGGACGTGCCGCTGACGGAACGGTGGGCGGCGCACAAAGCGAACGTGCGGCTCGTCAACCCCGCCAACCGCCGCAAACTCACCGTAATCATGGTGGGCACCGGGCTCGCCGGCGGCGCCGCCGCTGCCGCACTCGGTGAGGCCGGATACAACGTCAAGGCCTTCGCCTACCAGGACTCGCCGCGCAGGGCCCACTCCATCGCCGCGCAGGGCGGCATCAATGCCGCCAAGAACTACAAGAACGACAACGACTCGGTTCTGCGGCTCTTCTACGACACCGTGAAGGGTGGCGACTACCGCGCCCGGGAGGACAACGTCTACCGACTGGCAGAGGTATCGCCGGACATCATCGACCAGTGCGTCGCCCAGGGAGTCCCGTTCGCCCGCGAGTACGGCGGACTGCTCGACAACCGCTCGTTCGGCGGCGTCCAGGTCCAGCGGACGTTCTACGCCCGCGGCCAGACCGGCCAGCAACTCCTGATCGGCGCCTACCAGTCTCTCCAGCGGCAGGTCGCGGCCGGCACGGTGGACATGTACTCGCGCCACGAGATGATGGAACTCATCGTGGTCGACGGCATCGCGCGGGGCATCATCGCGCGAGACATGATCACCGGCGAGATCGAGACGCACCTGGGGGACGCCGTAGTGCTCGCAACGGGCGGCTACGGCAACGTCTTCTTCCTTTCCACCAACGCCTTGGGCTGCAACGCCACTGCGATATGGCGAGCGCATCGGAAGGGCGCGTACTTCGGCAACCCCTGCTATACGCAGATCCACCCGACCTGCATTCCGCAGGCGGGAGATTATCAGTCGAAGCTCACGCTGATGAGCGAGTCGCTCCGCAACGACGGCCGTATCTGGGTTCCGAAGCGGGCAGAGGACTGCACGAAGGACCCCCGGGACATCCCGGAAGAGGACCGCGACTACTACCTCGAGCGCATCTACCCGGCGTTCGGGAACCTCGTACCGCGTGACATCGCCTCCCGGCAGGCCAAGAACATGTGCGACGACGGCCGCGGCGTCGGTCCCGAGGTGGGGAGCTCCGGGCGGCGCGGCGTGTACCTCGATTTCGCCGATGCGATCCAGCGGATGGGCAAGGCGAAGGTCGTCGAACGGTACGACAACCTGTTCGACATGTACGAGCGCATCACCGGCGAGGATCCCTACGAGGTCCCGATGCGCATCTACCCGGCCGTCCACTACACGATGGGCGGGCTTTGGGTGGACTACGACCTCCAGTCCACCATCCCCGGCCTGTACGTGACCGGCGAGGCCAATTTTTCCGATCACGGCGCCAACCGGCTGGGAGCCTCCGCACTGATGCAGGGACTCGCGGACGGCTACTTCGTGCTGCCGAGCACCATCTCGGATTATCTCGCGGACGCCCCCTTCGAGAAGATCACGGAGGACCATCCGGCGGTGGTGGAGGCGCGGGATTCGGTCCAGCGGCGAGTCGACACGTTCCTGAATCTCGACGGCGCCCACACGGTGGACTATTTCCACAGGAAACTCGGCCACATCATGTGGGAGAAGTGCGGCATGGAGCGCACGGCTGCGGGCCTCAAGGAGGCGATCGAGGAGATCCGCCTTCTGCGCGACGAGTTCTGGCGGGACGTCAAGGTGGTGACCAAGGCCGCCGACCGCAACCAGGAACTCGAGAAGGCCGGTCGTGTCGCGGACTTCTTCGAACTCGCCGAACTCATGTGCATCGACGCACTCCACCGCGAGGAGTCCTGCGGCGGCCACTTCCGGGCCGAGCACCAGACCCCCGCGGGCGAGGCGCTCCGCCACGACGACGAGTTCGCCTACGTCGCCGCCTGGGAGTTCACGGGCGTCGGCCAACCTCCGGTGCTCCACAAGGAAGACCTCGTGTACGAGAATATCGAGATGAAGCAGAGGGACTACAAGTGAAGGTCACGCTCAACATCTGGCGCCAGCCCGCCCCGGAGGCGCCCGGAAGGATGGTCTCGTACGAACTCGTCGGGATCAGCGAGCACATGTCCTTCCTGGAGATGCTCGATGTCCTCAACGAGGAGCTCTCGGCCCGCGGGGAAGAACCCGTCGAGGTCGACTCCGACTGCCGCGAGGGCATCTGCGGTATGTGCGGGCTGGTCATCAATGGCATCGCCCACGGGCCGGGCCGCACCACCACCTGCCAGCTCCACATGCGTACGTTCAGGGACGGCGAGACGATCACCATCGAGCCGTGGCGCGCCAAGGCGTTCCCGGTGATCAAAGACCTGGTCGTCGACCGGACGGCGATGGACCGCATCATCGCCGCAGGCGGCTACATCTCCGTGAACACAGGCGCCGCGCAGGACGCCAACTCGATACTGATCCCCAAGACCGACGCGGATCGCGCCTTCACGGCTGCCGCCTGCATCGGCTGCGGCGCCTGCATCGCCGCCTGCCCGAATGCCTCCGCGATGTTCTTCACTGCCGCAAAGGTCACGCACCTCGGCATGCTCCCACAGGGCCAGCCCGAGCGCGCGGCGCGGGTGGTGGACATGCTGAACCAGCAGGACGCGGAGGGCTTCGGCGGCTGCCAGAACATCGGCGAATGCGCGGCGGTGTGCCCGAAGGAGATCCCGCTGGACGTGATAGCGCAACTCAACGCGGACCTCGCGCGCGCCTGGCGCCGCGGCCGCTGATGGATTTCATTTTGCGTATGCGAGAACGCGAAAGTGGTATTGGTAAGGTATAGGTCGCGGTAGCTAGCCTTTGTTTCATGGCAGCTGAACTTTCCAATGTAATCGCCGGAGAAAAGGTTCCCGGCCGGCGCATTTTCGAGGACATCAACCCCGCGGACGGCAGCCTCGTCGCTCTCGTGCACGAGGCGGACCGTGATGTCGTCGACAGGGCGGTGAAGGCGGCGCGTGCAGCACTCGACGGCGAGTGGGGCGCACTGCGCGTTTCGGACCGCGTGCAACTCATGCGCAATATCGCGAACGGAATTGAGGCGCGTTTCGAGGATTTCGTCGCAGCGGAGGTGGCTGATACCGGTAAGCCCGGGCATCTCGCAAGAGAACTCGATGTCTCGCGCGCCGCAATGAATTTCCGCTCATTTGCCGACACCATGGCGACCACCGGGCTCGACGCATATCAGACCGATTTGGCGGGAGGCGCCCAGGCCCTCAACTACGCGATCGCCAAGCCGCTCGGAGTTGTCGCCGTCATCGTCCCGTGGAACCTGCCGCTGCTGCTTCTCACATGGAAGGTCGCGCCGGCCCTCGCCGCGGGAAACGCCGTCGTCGTCAAACCATCCGAGGAGACGCCCGCCACAGCGACACTGCTCGCGGAAGTCATTGCCGACGCCGGCGTTCCCGCCGGCGCATACAACGTCATCCACGGATTCGGTGGGGACTCGGCCGGCTCCTATCTGACCGAGCACCCGGACATCGACGGAGTGACCTTCACCGGCGAATCGTCGACCGGCTCGACCATCATGCGTGCGGTCGCGCCGCGAGTTCGTCCGGTCTCTTTCGAACTCGGTGGAAAGAACGCTGCGATCGTTTTCGCGGATGCCGACTTCGACGCGACCATCGACGGACTGACTCGCTCGATCTTCCTGAACACCGGCCAGGTGTGCCTGTGCACGGAACGCGTGTACATTGAACGACCGATCTTCGACCGAGTCGCAGAGGCGCTGGTCGAACGTGCGCGGGACCTGGCGATCGCAGACCCTTCGGCTCAGGAGAAGTCGTTCGGGCCACTGATCTCCCAGGGTCACCGGGAGAAGGTCCTGAACTACTTCGAACTCGCCGTCGAGGAAGGCGCGGAGGTTCTGGTCGGCGGAGGCGTTCCGGATGTGGCCGAGGAGTTCTCTGGAGGCTCGTGGATCGAGCCGACGCTCTGGAAGGGCCTCGACAACTCGTGCCGAGTCGTTCGCGAAGAGATCTTCGGCCCCGCCGCGACTCCGTTTCCGTACTCCATTTCGTCGAACAACACCCCGAAGTCCGGCTGGTCGACGCCGAGTTGTTTCTGCACCGCCGGCGAAGTGAGCCCAATCTTCTGACCGACAATCCTGGAACCGCTCTCGATGCGGCGTTCCGTCAGTGTCTTCTGCACTGCGTATGCGGCCTGCGCGTCCTGGGGACCGATAAGATCTCGAACCGGTGAAACGGGCCGACCGGTATGAAATGCGCTCTGAAGGCGATCAGCGGCGGCGATAATCGCAGAGCTGGCAGGGGATGTATTCATGGTTCAATTGTCGGCGGGTGCCGGATGCCCGTCCATCCGCGTGTTCCGCCCATCGGAACACGCCGACCGGGCCTGCCGGACGTGCCCGGAGCACCGGCGCCGTGAACGCCTACAATCGATCCCGTGCCTGCACCCCTGATCCTCGGGATCGAGTCCACCTGCGACGAGACCGGCGTCGCGCTCGTGCGTGGGCGCGAGCTCCTCGCCGACGTCACCGCCACGTCGATGGACGCACACGAGCGCTTCGGTGGCATCATCCCCGAGATCGCGTCCCGCGCGCACCTGGAGGCGTTCCTGCCGACGCTCAAGGCCGCACTCGACGCCGCATCGGTCACGTTCGACGACGTCGACGCCATCGCCGTCGCCGCAGGACCCGGGCTGATCGGCCCTCTCACTGTGGGGACCGCGGGCGCGAAGGCCCTCGCCGTCGCCGGCGGCAAACCGATCTACGGAGTGAACCACGTGATCGGCCACATCGCGGTGGACGAACTCGTGAACGGGCCGTTTCCCGGTTCCTTCATCGCCCTCGTGGTCTCCGGCGGTCACACCAGCCTGCTCGAAGTCACGGACATCGCAATCGGCGTGACCGAACTCGGCTCCACGCTCGACGACGCCGCAGGCGAGGCGTTCGACAAGGTGGGACGGCTGCTCGGACTGCCGTACCCGGGCGGCCCGCACATCGACAGGCTGGCGCGCGAAGGCAATCGGGAGGCGATCGCGTTCCCCCGGGGACTGCGCAACGTGAAGAACCCCGAGAAGTACCGCCACGACTTCTCTTTCTCCGGGCTGAAGACTGCCGTCGCCCGTTTTGTCGAGTCGCTCGAGGACCGCGGCGAACCGCTTCCGAAGGCCGACATCGCGGCGTCCTTCTCTGAGGCCGTGAACGACGTGCTGACACGCAAGGCGCTCGACGCCGCCGCCCACCACGGATCCTCCACGCTCATAATCGGCGGAGGCTTCTCGGCCAACTCCCGGCTCCGTGAACTGGTGCAGGAGCGTGCCGAAGAGTACGGCGTCACCGTGCGCATCCCGCCGATCCGGTTCTGCACGGACAACGGCGCCATGATCGCGGCGCTCGGCTCGGCCTGCGTTCGCGCGGGCGTGCAACCTTCCGCGCTCGATTTCGCGAACGACTCCGGCATGGAGCTTTCCCGCGCTTTCGTCTGAGCGTCGAACGGCGCGCGGGCGCTAACGTCAATGCCGTCAACTCAGGGTTTTGCTTGAGGGTTCAAGATGCTTCCACTTCCCCGGGAGCTCCGTTGTCTGCTTGTTGTGCCATTGAGCGCGTTGTCCGTGAGATCCGTGTCGCCCAGGGGTCTGGAACCGGGCGGCTGGGGAACTTCGGACTGCCTTCGGGGTCTGGTACCGGGTGGCTGGGGAACTTCGGACTTCGTCTTGCCGCTTACGTGGTGTCGCTGGGGAACTTTGCACCTCGTCTGCTACCCCGAGGCTGCTTCTTGGGGAACTTCAGACCTCGACTACGGGGTGCGTTGTTCCCCAGCAGGTCTCTGGTTCCCCAGCGCGCCGCCCAGACGGGGTCTGAAGTTCCCCAGCTCACGTCAGATCGTCCTGAACGGGGTCCAAGTTTCCCAGCGGCGGTGTCCGGCCCGGCGCGTAGCGGTGAGGGCGCACATTCGTCACATAGGCAAAACTGGGGCGTACGTTCGTCACATGAGGGCGCACGTTCGTCACGATGGCGCAGTGACGTCACTGCGCCATGGTGACTATCGTGCGCCCTCAGCATTCTGCGTGTGACGATCGTGCGCCATGAGGTGACGATCGCGCGCCATGAGGTGACGATCGCGCGCCGCGGCGTCAGGCGATGGGTGGAGGTGTGACGATCGTGCGCCATGGGGTGACGAACATGCGCCCCGATGTGACGATCGTGCGCCATGGCGGCACAGGTTTGGGAGGAGTGTGACGATCGTGCGCCCCGGTGTGACGATCGTGCGCCCCCACCCCACGGCACGCCGCGAACAACCCTTGAACCCTCAAGCAAGACCTTAAGTTGACGGCATTGGCGCTAGATCGGACGGCCGAGCTTGAACTCGTCGACCATCAGCCGCACCACGGTCTCCATGTGCCCACCCGATTTCTCCCAGGCACGGAACTGACGCTGGTAGCCGGCACCGCGGTCGAGGATCACCTGGACGAGCGCCAGTTCATCGGCGCATCCGAGGTCCTCGGCGATCGGCTTCAGCAGTTCGATTTCGCGCGCGACGGTGTCGGTGACGAGTTCCTCGTCGCACCGGTCGTTGAGGATGAGAACGGCGTCCATGCCGTACCGCGCGGAACGCCACTTGTTCTCCGCGATGAACCACTGGGGAAGGGAGGGAAGCCTTTCCCCGGAGTCATACAGGCGCGAGTAGTATTCGACGAGGCAGTGGATCAGGGCGGAGATGGCACGCAACTCGGTGACGTTCGTCGGGGCGTCGCACACGCGAACCTCGATGGTGCCGAGCCTCGGCGAGGGCCGGATGTCCCAGCGCACCTCCGAGAAGTCCTCGATCACGCCCGTGCGAGTGATGTCCTCCGTGTAGCGCTCCAGTTCGGACCAGGTATCGAAGCGATGGGGGAGGCCCGCGGTCGGGAGTTGCTGGAACATCATGGCGCGGTTGCAGGCGTAGAAGGTCGCCTTGTTCGACCAGAAAGGCGAGGACGCCGCCAGCGACTGCAGGTGGGCGTGCCGCGTCAGCATCGCGTTGAGGATCGGCAGCACT
This sequence comes from Actinomycetaceae bacterium, assembly GCA_035647855.1. Lineage (GTDB taxonomy): Bacteria > Actinomycetota > Actinomycetes > Actinomycetales > Actinomycetaceae > JAAZBW01. The sequence continues at coordinate 105,116 of DASRMP010000003.1, forward strand.
TTGTCCCGTGCCTCGATCCCCACATGCACGTGCATACCGAAGAGCAACATCTGCTGCCCCCAGTAGCGCGTCCGGTCGACGAGCCGCGAGTACCGCTCCTTGTTCGTCACCCGTTGGTAGAGGGGGTTCGCGAACGGGTGTGTTCCCGCCGTCGCCGTGACGACGCCGAGTCCGTTCAGCACTGGACCGAGAGCCTCGATCGCCGTCTCGATATCCGAGATCGCCTCGCCAACCGTGTGCGACGGATCGGAGACCAACTCGATCGTGTTGAGCAGAAGCTCGTGATGCATGTTCGGGTGGGGCTGCCCGAGTTCGCGTTCGACGCGGCGCAGCACCGTTGCCGCGCACTGGCGGAGGTCCAATGAATCCTCGTCAACCAGTTGGAGTTCCCACTCGATTCCAACGGTCGAGCGCTCGGACGGCGCGAATGAGAGCGTCACGCCTCAATCATGACTGCTTGAGCCCCACTGGTCTAACCACAATCGTGGTCATCCGGCCTCACAGGTCTCACCGAATGGCCCCTCGTAGGGCACGTCCGAGGTGAGAAGCGCCGATTCCCCGGAAATGGCGGCGCCGTCGATCATCTCGGCGAGCACGGCCACGCCTCCCGCTTGTACGACCGCAGGATCGGGTTCGATCAGGAATCGGCGCAGCGGGCCGACCGAGGGAGCCGTCGCGGCCGAACGCGGGTCGTCCGTGATCTCGAGCGTCGCATGGCGACCGCCGCGCAGGACGAGTGCCGAGCGTCCGGGCCCGTCCGCGAGGCTCCCGAACCACAACCCTGCCTCGACGACGTCGCCCCCCACCGAGACCCACTGTGCGTGGGCGTCGTGCGGGAGACTCCCGTGGGGAAGCGCGGGGCTCACCGTCAGTCCCACGGCCGGCACACGCGCACGCAGGGCAGGCAGTGCGTCGAGGGGCAGTCCCAGGTCCGCGTACACGCCGTCGTCCTGCCCGACGCCTTCCCTCACCACATCGAACGCGTCACCGTGAACCACGGTCGCGTCAGGGAAGGCACGGAGGTTGTACAGCGCGAGCGCCGCCGTCGCCTCGTCCCGTTCGACGGCGACCACCTCCAGCCCGAGAGCGGCGAGGGCGAGCGAGTCGACACCGAGGCCGCAACCCAGGTCGAAGACCCGGGTGATGCCGGCGTCCCTGAAACGGCGTGCGTGGTGGGCCGCGACTCCGAGATGCGTCGCGGCCCGGAGCCCCGCCTCGGAGAACAACATGGTGTGCGCGAAGTCGCCGAGCTTGGCCTCCGCTTCCCGGCGCAGACGCTGCTGGGAGAGCGCAGCGGCCAGCAACTCGGGGTCCACGTCCCCCGCGAGTCCCTGGGCGATTCGTTCCGCGGACTCCGGGTCGTACGGCGGAAGTGCCGCGAGAAGGGCTTGTCCCTCAGGCGTGAGCAGGAGCCGGAGCCCGGCAACGGTCGTCATCGCTCCAGTCTCGCAGACGGCTGACGGCCACCTTCAAGCGGAGTTCATGCCCGCGCGCGAGTGGGCTTCGCGAGTGGGCTGCGCGAGTGGGCTTCGCGAGTGGCTCCGTGTGGCCGCGCTGGGCGAAACTCTGGCACTCACCTTGACCGAGTGCTAATCGCGGCATAAATTGAGAGCTAGTTGCGGCCCCGCTCGGGTCCGCACGGGGACTGACCGCCCTGACCCCCGCGACGGCGGGGCGCAGGTTCCCACGAATTCAGTTCACCGCTATGACGAAAGGGGAGTGCCGCTGTGTCGGTCTCCATCAAGCCACTCGAGGACCGCATCGTGGTGCAGTCGCTCGAGGCAGAAACCACCACCGCCTCCGGTCTGGTCATCCCGGACACCGCCAAGGAGAAGCCCCAGGAGGGCACCGTCGTCGCCATCGGCCCCGGCCGCGTGGATGACTCGGGCAACCGTGTCCCGATCGACGTTGCCGTGGGGGACGTAGTCATCTACTCCAAGTACGGCGGCACCGAGGTGAAGTACGCGGGCCAGGAATACCTGGTCCTCTCGGCGCGCGACGTGCTCGCGATCGTCGAGAAGTAGGTCTGGCAGTCCAGGCATGAGAAGCGGGGCCCTCGGGCCCCGCTTCAGCCATTTGTCATTTATACGGCGAAATCAACCGGCCTGTTCCTCCGCCTTGGCTCTCGCGGCAGCTTTCCGCTCCGCAATGATCTGGGCGCGGTCATCCTCCGTGAGGCCGCCCCACACTCCGTACGGTTCCTGGACCGCGAGGGCGTGCTCGCGGCACCTCTCCAGTACGGGACACCTCGCGCACACGGCCTTCGCGGCCTCGTCCCGCCGCCGCCGCGTGCCTCCGCGCTCGCCTTCGGGGTGGAAGAACAGTTCTGGGTCGGCGTCGCGGCACAGACCCTGATACTGCCACTCCCACAGGTCCATGACGGGCCCGGGTAGTCGGCTGATTTCTGCCACTTGTACCTCTCCTGCAAGCGTGCGGTCCGCACGGTATCCCGGCCGGGGCCGGGCGCCCGCTGAGCGAGACCCAGATTGACCGTGTCCTGCGTTACGGCGCCCTCTCAGCTAAGCGTCAAAGACTCGCAAAAGCAACGCTCCCAGAGTGGATTTTCGCCGAGCAGCCGCCATTCCGGCGGACCTCTGCAGGATTTTCCACGAATGTTCACAATCGCGCCGCATTCGCGGGTGGCCACCGGTGTGCACCCCGAGGGGTCGTGCCACCGATGGGCGTGCTCCGGCGGTTGCCGGCCGTGACGCCACTCGTAACGGTTCACTGATCTGCGCGGCTAGACTGAGTGGGTGACGGACATCCCCATCGGCCTTACGTTCGACGACGTCCTGCTGCTACCCGGCGCCACCGACGTCATCCCGTCGGAGGTGGACACCTCCGCGCGTCTCACCAAAGAGATCACGCTCAAACTCCCGCTGCTCTCCGCCGCGATGGACACGGTCACCGAGTCCCGCATGGCGATCGCGATGGCGCGCCTGGGCGGCATCGGGATCCTCCACAGGAACCTCTCGATCGAGGACCAGGCCTATCAGGTCGACCTCGTGAAGAGGACACAGACCGGACGCATCAGCAATCCCGTGACGATCGGCCCGGACGCCACGCTCCAGGAACTGGACACTCGTTGCGGGCAGTACCGTGTCTCCGGCCTCCCGGTGGTGGACGAGCAGAACCGGCTGCTCGGCATCTGCACCAACCGCGACCTGCGATTCTCGCCGGTCGCGGAATGGCCCACCACGCTCGTGCGGGACATCATGACCCCCATGCCTCTCGTCACGGCGAGCGACGACATCCCGCGCGAAGAGGCGACCGCGCTGCTGCGGAAGCACAAGCTGGAGCGGCTCCCCCTCGTCGACGACGGCGGCCGCCTCATCGGCCTCATCACCGTGAAGGACTTCGTCCGCTCCGAGCAGTACCCGGACGCGTCCAAGGACGCCGACGGCCGCCTCATGGTCGGCGCGGCCATCGGCTACTTCGGCGAAGCGTGGAAACGCGCCACCACACTCCTCGAGGCCGGGGTCGACGTCCTGGTCCTCGACACCGCGAACGGAGAGGCCCGGCTGCTGCTCGATATGGCGCGCCGCATCAAGTCCGATCCGGCGTTCGATCACGTGCAGCTCATCGGAGGCAACATCGCCACCCACGACGGCGCGAAGGCCCTCGTCGACGCCGGAGTCGACGCCGTCAAGGTGGGAGTCGGGCCGGGCTCGATCTGCACCACTCGAGTCGTCGCGGGCATCGGTGTTCCCCAGGTCACGGCCATCATCGAGGCCTCTCGTGCATGCAAGCCCGCAGGCGTCCCGGTGATCGGTGATGGCGGACTCCAGTTCTCCGGCGATATCGCCAAGGCCCTGGTCGCCGGTGCGGACACCGTGATGCTGGGCGGCCTGCTCGCCGGCTGCGAGGAGTCGCCCGGTGAGACTGTCTTCATCGCGGGGAAGCAGTACAAGCAGTACCGCGGGATGGGCTCTCTCGGCGCGATGAGTTCGCGCGGCAAGAAGTCCTACTCCAAGGACCGCTACTTCCAGGCCGACGTGCCCTCTGACGACAAGATCGTTCCCGAGGGAATCGAGGGCCAGGTGGAGTACCGCGGCCCACTCTCCGCCGTGATCCACCAACTCATCGGCGGGCTGCACCAGTCGATGTTCTACGTGGGCGCCCGGACGCTCCCGGAACTGGAGGACCGGGGCAAGTTCATCCGGATCACGGCCGCAGGTCTCAAGGAATCGCACCCGCACGATGTGATGATGACGGTCGAGGCGCCGAACTACGTGCGCAGGCCGAACTGAACACGGTTCCGTGATCCTCCGGAACGCGCGCGTCCACACCGGGGACGCCGTCCTGGACGCGGGCGAGGTGATTGTCGACGGCGGCCGTGTCGCCGCCGTCGGGCACCCCGCCGATGGCCCCCGCACGAACTCCGCGGACGTGGGGGACGCCGGCGACGTCGTCGATCTCGAAGGGGCGATCCTCGCCCCCGGTTTCGTGGACCTGATGGTGAACGGCGGCGGTGGCGTGCTCTTCAACGAGTCGCCGGAGCGGATCGACGAGATCGCCCGGGCACACCGAACGCTCGGCACGACATCGTTCCTGCCGAACTTCATCACGGACTCCGCGGAGCGGATGGAGTTCGCGAGGGGTGTCATCGAGGAGCGGGCGGGTTCCGACGTGCTCGGCATCCACTTCGAGGGCCCGGTGCTCTCGCCGAAACGTCCCGGCATGCACGCCGTCCGCCACCTCGCCGGCGAGTTCCCGTTCGAGCTTGCGCGCCGCACGGATGACGTCGTGACCGTGGTGACGGTGGCCCCGGAGGTGGCGGGAGAGTGCCTCATGCGGTCGCTCGTGGCGGCGGGCGCGCGTGTCGCGATGGGGCACTCGGACGCGACTCTCGCCGAGTTCCGGGCGGGCGTGGCCGCAGGCGGCAGTCTCGTGACCCACATGTTCAACGGGATGCGGCCATTCGCGGGCCGCGACCCCGGCATCGTGGGCGGCGGGCTCACGGACGACGACGTCTGGATCGACATCATCAACGACGGCATCCACTCGGACTTCGCCTCGGTCCGGCTCGCGTGGCTCGCGAAGCCCGCCGGCAAGTGCTTCTTCGTGACCGACGCGATGCCTCCTGTGGGTTTCGGCGTCACCGAGTTCACTGCGGTGGGCGTGCACGTCACCGTGCGAGACGGCCGACTCCGCACGGACGCCGGCGCGCTCGGCGGCTCCCTGCTCGACATGGCGACGGCGGTGCGCAACGGCGTCGAGCACGTGGGCATCCCGCTCGAGGAGGCCCTGCGGATGGCCTCCACGTACCCGGCGCGGTACCTCGGCGTCGACGATCGGATCGGCAGGGTCGCGCCCGGATGCGCGGCGAACCTCGTGGTCCTCGACGACCACCTCCAGGTCCGGCGGGTCATGTTCGAGGGGGAATGGGTGGCGTGACGCTCCCGGCTAGTACGGCCAGGTGAGCTCGGGCCCGCCCGCTCCCCCCTTTGACGCCAGCCATTCGCGGAAGTTCTGCGCCCACGCGCGATGCGCGGTCACCTGGTAGTCATGCAGTTGGAGGAGATCCATCTCGGCCAGGACAGGCCCGTGCCGGCGGGCGAGCGCCGCGAGCACATCGAGCGTTGCGACCACGTCCACCTCCGCCGTGTGGAGCCGCTCCGGCTTCACGCCGTACACCTCACAGAGGTGGCTGAGCGTCCGCTTTCCCTTCCGGTACCGATCGACGGCGCGGTCGAGTACCAGCGGGTCAATGACCGGCCGGACGGGCCCGCCGAGGCGCTGCGGCAGCGTGGGAAGGCCGTGCCGGGCGAGGTCCGAATCGAGAATCTGCAGATCGAAACCAGCGTTGAATGCCACCACGGGGATCCTGTGAGAAATCGCCTGAGTGATGTATCCCGCGATTTCCTCGAGCGCCACCGCCGGCGCCTGTCCTTCGGCGCGGGCCCGCTCGGTCGAGATCCCGTGGATCGCGGTCGCACCCTCAGGGATCTCGACTCCGGGATCGATCAACCAGGTGCGATGCCTCGTGCCCGCGCGGTCGCGCATCACGAGCGCCGCCGTCACGACCCTGTCCGATGTGGGGTTGACGCCCGTGGTCTCGGTATCGAATCCGAGGAGTGGGCTGTCCAACCAGATTGTCATGCTTCCGTACCTCCCGATCGATGCCTACCTTGCCACGGGGCCCCGACAGAAACGCAAAGCCGCACCGGCGGGTGGGGGCTTTACCGCTCCTGGGGTACCTCCCATTAGGCTGGTGCGGTGAGCAACGAAGTTGAGATCGGCCGCGGCAAGCGGGGACGCAGGGCATATTCACTGGACGACGTGGCGATCGTGCCATCGCGCCGCACGCGCGACCCCGAAGACGTCTCCGTCTCCTGGCAGATCGACGCATTCCACGTCGCCACGCCCATCATGGCCGCGCCCATGGACTCCTCGATGTCGCCGGCCACCGCGATCGAGCTCGGGCGGCAGGGTGGCATCGGTGTGCTCAACCTCGAGGGTCTCTGGACCCGCTACGAGGATCCCGAGCCGCTGTTCGAGGAGATCGCACAGCTGGCTCCGGAGGACACCACCCGGCGCATGCAGGAGATCTACGCCGAGCCGGTGAAGCTGGAGCTCATAGCCGGCAGACTCGCCGAGATCCGCAGAGCGGGCGTGACCGTGGCGGGCGCGCTCTCGCCCCAGCGCACGCAGGAGCTCTGGCGGACCGTTGTGGACTCGGGGGTCGACCTCTTCGTCATCCGCGGCACCACTGTCTCCGCGGAGCACGTCTCATCGAACCGCGAGCCCCTGAACCTCAAGCGCTTCATCTACGAACTCGACGTCCCGGTCATCGTCGGCGGTGCGGCCACCTACACGGCGGCCCTCCACCTCATGCGCACGGGCGCCGCCGGCGTACTCGTCGGTTTCGGAGGCGGCGCCGCGTACACCACGCGTCAGGCGCTCGGCATCCACGTTCCGATGGCGACCGCGATCGCGGACGTCGCCGCCGCCCGCCGTGACTACCTCGATGAATCCGGCGGCCGTTACGTGCACGTCATCGCCGACGGCCAGGTCGGCCGGTCCGGTGACCTGGTCAAGGCCGTCGCCTGTGGAGCCGACGCCGTCATGATGGGTGCCGCCCTGGCACGCGCCTCCGAGGCGCCCGGACGCGGATACCACTGGGGTGTCGAGGCGCACCACCCGGTGCTCCCGCGTGGCGAGCGCGTCGACGTCGGGACGGTCGGTTCCCTCGGCGAGATAATCCACGGCCCGAGCCAGGGCGCGGATGGCTCCACCCACATGATCGGTGCGCTGCGCCGCGCCATGGCCACCACGGGATACTCGGACGTGAAGGAGTTCCAGCGCGTCGACGTCATCGTGAGCCCGTACGCACCTCACTGACCTTCGCCAGTTCGACCGCAAGCACGCCGACAACACACGCACGCCAACGGAGGAAGCCGTGACCGAGTACCGCATCGAACACGACACCATGGGTGAGGTCCGGGTCCCCGCCGGCGCGTTGTACGGCGCACAGACACAGCGCGCCGTCGAGAACTTCCCGATCTCGGGGCGCGGGCTGGAGCCCAGGCACATCCACGCGCTCGGCCAGATCAAACGCGCCGCCGCGATCGCCAACGAGGAGCTCGGCGTCATTGACCACGCCACTTCCGCAGCGATCGTGGAGGCGGCACAGGAAGTCATCGACGGCGGGCACGACGATCATTTTCCGGTTGACGTCTTCCAGACCGGGTCGGGCACCTCGTCGAACATGAACACGAACGAGGTCGTGGCGGCACTCGCCTCCCGGATCAAGAACGGCAAGGTTCACCCCAACGACCATGTGAACGCCTCGCAGTCGTCGAACGACGTATTTCCGTCGTCGATTCACATCGCGGCCGTCGGCGCCGTGATCGAGGACCTCATTCCGCAGCTCGAGGTTCTGCTCGCGTCGCTGGAACGCAAGGCCGGGGAATGGAAGGACGTGGTGAAGTCCGGTCGCACCCACCTCATGGACGCCACACCGATCATGCTCGGACAGGAGTTCTCCGGCTACGCGCAGCAGATCCGCCACGGCATCTCCCGCGTGAAGGACACGTTGCCGCGGCTGGGCGAGCTGCCGCTCGGCGGAACCGCCGTCGGTACGGGCATCAACACGCCTCCCGGCTTCTCGCAGCGGGTCATTGAGCTGATCGCAGAGCACACCGGATTGCCGCTGAGCGAGGCCGCGAACCACTTCGAGGCGCAGGCGGCGCAGGACTCGCTCGTCGAGACCTCGGGCGCGTTGCGGACCGTGGCGGTCTCCCTCGTGAAGATCGCAAACGACCTGCGCTGGATGGGTTCCGGCCCTCGCACCGGTATCGGTGAGCTTGCGCTTCCGGACCTGCAGCCGGGGTCGTCGATCATGCCCGGCAAGGTGAACCCGGTGGTCCCGGAGGCCACGATAATGGTGGCGGCCCAAGTGATCGGCAACGACGCCGCCATCGCCTTCGCCGGCGCACAGGGCAACTTCGACCTGCTCGTCATGCTCCCGGTGATGGCCCGGAACCTGCTCGAGTCCATCGAAATCACCGGCAACGTGTCGCGGGTGCTGGCCGAGAAGGTCGTGGACGGCGCGATCGCGGATGTGGCGGCATGCCGGCGCTTCGCGGAGTCATCGCCGTCGATCGTCACGCCACTCAACCGGCTGATCGGCTATGAGGCGGCGGCGAAGATAGCGAAGCACTCGGTGAAAGAGGACATCACCGTCCGCGAGGCAGTCATCGAGTTGGGTTACGTGGAGCGCGGTGAGCTCACTGAGGAACAGCTCGACGCCGCGCTCGACGTCGCCTCTATGACCCGTCCGAAGCAGAGCTGAGATCGCCGGGCGGGGGCTCGGGCGCGCTTCCCGATGCCGCGGCCGGTTCCGTTGCGGACGCGAGGCTCGGAGGAGCCTTTTCGGCCGGCTTTCGTCTGGGGAAGTGAGACGGCACGAGTCGGCGGAGTTTCATCGCCGGCTGCTCCACGAGCTTCCATGATGCCCAGGCAAGCGGGATCGTGAGCACCGTGGAAACGGCGGCGAATCCCAGCACTCCCAGGGCGTGCCCGCCGCTCAGTGCGAGCATCTGCTGCACCGGGAACGCATAGATGTAGACGCCGTAGGAGATGTCATTGCGGGCACCGAGCCGGATCGGTAGCCGGCCTCCGAGCACGAGCAGTACGTAGCCGAGCAGCAGGGGTGTGCATCCGATGTACCACGCATAGGAGAAGACTCGCAGCGCGACGATGGCCACGGATGCGATCCCGGCCGCCACCAGCGAGGACGGCAGTCGTCCGCCGAGGAAGTGGAGCGCCATCCCGCCGGCGAAGAAGGCGAAGAACCGCGTGCCGTCGATGTCCACATACGGGATCACCGAGACGCCGGTGTTCCAAGAGGCGAGCGCCGCCGCCCCGGTCGCCACGGCGAGCGCAGGAACGAGAACGGCGGCATGTTTACGGATCGGCGGCAGCCAGAGGACGACCGCGGCCATCAGGTACGCCCTGAACTCATAGATGAGTGTCCAGAGAGAACTGTTCCACTCGTACGGAAATGGCACGGTCCCGAGCGTGTTATCGATGCCCCACTGGGTGATCTGCAGCCGGCTGTTGGCCACGACGTAGTCGATGCCGCTCTGCCGGATGTACTCCTCGCCCGGGAACAGTCCCGCGAGCGGAGCGAACACGAACGCGACAACGACGATGCACACCCAGAATGCGGGCATGATCCGCAGGGTCCGTCTCCAGAGGTAGGCCGGCAGTCCCAGGCGCATGCGACTGCCGGCGATGAGGAATCCCGACAGCACGAAGAAGCCATCAACAGCACTGTCCGCAAAGATCTCGAGCCAATCGAGGCCGAATCCTCCGAGCGGGGAGGAATGCCCGAGAATCACCGTGGCGGCCATTACCAACCGCAGGAAGTTCAGGGCGTTGTCCCGGCCACCCAGGGCGCCTGAAAGCGAGGCTCCGTGGTGCCGATGGCCCGCGCGCCGATCGCGGTCAATTCCTGTGGACGACGTCACGTCAACACCATCCCGGACCGGGACACCTGTGTCAGCCGAGGAGTGCCACCGCCTGGCGTGCGATCTCGAGTTCCTCGTTCGTGGGGATTACGAACACCCTTACACGCGAGTCGGGGGTCGAGATCTCTCGCTCGTCACCGGACCGGGCGGCGTTGGCTTCCTCGTCGAGTTCGATTCCGAAGTATCCGAGTCCCGCGCAGGCCTCGGAGCGCATCTTGGCGTCATTCTCACCGACGCCCGCCGTGAAGGCGATCGCGTCCAGTCCATTCATGACGGCGGTGTAGGAGCCGATGTACTTGCGCAGCCTGTGGATGTAAACGTCGAGCGCGTTACGGGCGTTGGCGTCGCCCTCTTCGGCCATGCGACGGACCGCGCGCATGTCATTCTCGCCGGCGAGGCCCTTGAGGCCCGACTCCTTGTTGAAGAGTTTGTCGATCGTGTCGACATCCATGCCCGCGACTCGGCGCAGGTGGAACACCGCCGCCGCGTCGATGTCGCCGGTGCGGGTGCCCATCACGAGGCCTTCGAGCGGAGTCAGGCCCATCGAGGTGTCGACGGCCCGGCCGCCCACGACGGCGGAAGCGGACGCGCCATTACCCAGGTGGAGCACGATCTGTCTCAAGTCGTCGCGGCCGAGGATGTCCGACACCCGCTGGGAAACGTACTTGTGCGAAGTCCCGTGGAAGCCATACCGGCGGATCGCGTACTTCTCGGCGGTGGCGCGGTTGAGCGCGTAGGTGGCCGCCGCGTCGGGCAACTGCCGGAAGAACGCGGTGTCGAACACCGCGACGTGCGGGATGTCCGGCAGGACTTCCTGGCCGACTTCGATGCCACGGAGATTCGGCGGGTTGTGAAGGGGGGCGAGATCGATCAGATCCTTGATCGTCTTCCTGACCTCGTCGTCAATGAGGACCGCACGGTCGAAGAGCGCGCCGCCCTGCACGACTCTGTGACCAACGGCGATCACGCCCGCCGAGGCGAGGTTCGGTCCCACCTCGTCGCAGAGTTCGATCACGCGCCGGAGGCCGGCGCCGTGGTCTGGGATCGGGTCGGACTCCTCCACCTTCGTGTCACCGAACTTGTGGGTCAGGATGCCCTCGCTCTCGCCGATTCGTTCGACGAGCCCGCTGGCCAGAGTCTCGCCCGACTCGGGATCGAGGAGCTGGTACTTGATCGATGAGGAGCCAGAGTTGATGACGAGGACGGTCGAACTGGTCACGGGTTCTCCTGGGTTAGGAATGGCTGGGATCGGAATGATTTGGCTGCTGCTTTGCGGAGGGCGTGCCTGCCTCGGCCTGGATCGCGGTGATGGCGACGGTGTTGACGATGTCATGCACGAGGGCCCCGCGGCTGAGGTCGTTGATCGGCTTGTTGAGACCCTGGAGCACCGGGCCCACCGCGACGGCGCCCGCCGAGCGCTGCACGGCCTTGTAGGTGTTGTTGCCCGTGTTGAGGTCCGGGAAGACGAACACCGTCGCGCGTCCTGCCACCTTCGAGCCCGGCAGTTTCGCACTCGCGACCGCCGCGTCAACGGCGGCGTCGTACTGGATCGGGCCCTCGATGGACAGTTGCGGCGCCCGCTCCCGGACGAGTTCAGTTGCAGCGCGCACCTTCTCGACGTCGGCGCCCGCGCCCGAGGTTCCGGTCGAGTAGGACAGCATCGCCACACGCGGTTCGACACCGAACTGCTTCGCGGTCTCGGCGGACGAGATCGCGATGTCCGCCAACTGCTCGACGGTCGGCACCGGTATCACCGCGCAGTCGCCGTAGACGAGGACGCGGTCCTCCAAGAGCATCAGGAAGACGGACGAGACGGTGCCCACGCCGGGCTTCGTCTTGATGATCTGGAACGACGGCCGAATCGTGTGCGCCGTGGTGTGCGTGGCGCCCGAGACCATCCCGTCCACCAAACCGAGGTGTACCATCATCGTTCCGAAGAAGGAGACGTCCTGCACGAGTTCGTGCGCACGTTCCAGCGTCATGCCCTTGTGCGCACGGAGCTTCGCGTACTCGGTCGCGAAACGGTCAACCATCTCCGGATCGTTCGGGGAGATGATCTCGGCCTCGCTGATGTCGAGCGACAGCTCGGCGGCACGCGCGCGGATCGATTTCTCGTCGCCGAGGATCGTCAGGCGAGCGACGTCGCGGGCGAGGAGAGTGGATGCCGCACGGAGGATACGGTCGTCGTCGCCCTCCGGGAGGACTATGTGTTTGGCGGCGGCGCGGGCGCGCTCGAGGAGCCGGGCCTCGAACATGAGCGGCGTGACGATGCTCGGAGGCGTGAAGTCAACCCGCTCGAGCACGGACTCCGGCGTGACGTGCCTTTCGAAGGTCGCCAGCGCGAGGTCCGCCTTACGCTGGGTGTCCGGCGTGAGCGTGCCGCGGGTCCGCGAGGCGATTGACACGGCAGTGAAGGAATCGTGGTCGGTGGTCAGGATCGGGAGCCGCTGACCGAAGCCACGGACCAGACGGTCCACCGACGGCGGCAAATCGAAACCGCCGTTCAGGATGATGCCGGCAAGCGATGGGAACGAGTCCGCCGCGTGTGCGGTCAGAAGCGACACCAGCACGCCGTGCCTGTCGGACGGAGTGATGACGAGCTGGCTCTCCCCGAGGCGCTCCAGGACGTGTTCGACGCTCATCCCCGTCAGGAGGATGTCCTCGGCCTCACGCGCCATCAGTTCCTCATCGCCGTAGACGAGTTCGGCTCCGAGGGCCTCCTTGATCTCGCCCACGGTCGCGGCAGCCAGGAGCGGTATCTCGGGCAGGGCCCAGGTTGGCACATCGAGCCTCGCGAGGGCCTCGCCCACGTCCCCGAGTTGGCCCTCCCTCACGCGGTTCGCGACGACGCCCACCACCGTGGCGTGATGGGTCTTCATGTCATCGAGGGCGAGACGGGCGGCCTGCGCGATCTCGTCGGTGGGCTTGCCGAAGGCGCTCATCACCAGGATCACGGTCGCGCCGATGTTCGCGGCGATGTCCGCGTTGTAGTCGAGTTCGGCGGGGGAGGCGATCCCGGTGTAGTCCGAACCCACCACGAGCACGAGGTCGGCTTCGCGTTCGACGGCCCGGTACCGGTCGATGATCTTCGCGAGCGCGTTATCGGCGTTGGTGTGGATCTCCTTGTACGTGACACCGACGCATTTCTCATAGCTGACACCCGAACTGGTATGGGGCAGAAGGAGTTCGAGCACCTGATCACGCTCTTCCTCGTCGCGCACGATCGGGCGGAAGACGGCGGTCCGTTCCATCACGCTGTTGAAGATGTGGAGGAGCCCGAGCGCCACGGTCGACTTCGCTGAGTGCGACTCGGTTGATGCCAGGTAAATCGGCTGTGCCATGCCGAAAGTCTCCTTGTTGCGTCGTCGTAACGAAGCTGGGGAGGGACCGACGTATCGGCCCCTCCCCAGCTATCTGTCGAACTTCGGTTTGGAGGCTCTACTCGTTGTCGCCACCTGTTGAGACGGTACCACCGATGTGAGAGTCGGCGGATGCCTCATCGGACCAGAGCCACTCGGTGATCTCGGGCAGGTCCTCGCCGTGCTCGTACGCGTGCGCCCGGGCAGTAGTGCGCTTGTCGGCCATGTACTGACGCAGGTTGGCGTAGCGCTTGCCGAGCTTCGGAACCCAGTCGATGACGTCCATGACGAGGTGGAACCGGTCGACGTCGTTCCGCATGAGCATGTCGAACGGCGTGGTCGTGGTGCCCTCCTCCTTGTAGCCGCGAACGTGGAAGTTGTTGTTCTCGTCGTGCTTGTAGATGAGCCGGTGGATCAGCCACGGGTAGCCGTGGTAGGCGAAGATCACCGGGGTGTCGTGGCCGAAGAGCGTGTCGAAATCGGCGTAGGAAAGCCCGTGCGGGTGCTCGCCCGCGTGCTGCAGACGCATCAGGTCCACAACGTTGACGACCCGGATCTTGAGGTCCGGAACCGACTCGCGGAGGATCTTGGCAGCAGCGATCACCTCGATGGTCGGGATGTCGCCGGCGCAGCCGAGGACCACGTCCGGAGTGTCGCCGTCATCTTCGGTGCCCGCCCAGTGCCAGATGCCGATGCCACGCGTGCAGTGCTTGATGGCCTCGTCCATGTCGAGCCAGTTCGGGTTCGGCTGCTTCCCTGCCACGACCACGTTCACGTACTGCTTCGTCTTCAGGACGTGGTCCCAGGTGGACAGGAGCGTGTTCGTGTCCGGCGGCAGGTAGACGCGGATGATGTCCGACTTCTTGTTGACCACGTGATCGATGAAGCCGGGGTCCTGGTGCGAGAACCCGTTGTGGTCCTGGCGCCACACGTGGGAGGAGAGCAGGTAGTTCAGGGAAGCGATCGGTCGGCGCCAGCCGATCTCATTGGTGACCTTCAGCCACTTCGCGTGCTGATTGAACATCGAGTCGACGAGGTGGATGAATGCCTCGTACGAGCTCATCATGCCGTGACGACCGGTGAGGAGGTAGCCCTCAAGCCAGCCCTCGCACTGGTGCTCGGACAGCATCTCCACGACCCGTCCCTCGACGGCGAGGTGGTCGTCATGATCCTGGGGGTACTCGTACTCGGCGTTCCACTGCTTGTTGGTGACCTCGTAGACGTCCTGGAGACGGTTCGACGCCGTCTCGTCGGGGCCGAAGATCCGGAAGTTCTTCGGGTTCGCCTTCGCGATGTCACGGAAGAAGGTACCGAGGCGGCGGGTGGGCTCGGTCATCGAGTCGCCCGGGGTCTTGACCTCGACGGCGTAGTCGCGGAAGTCGGGCATCTTCAACTCACGGAGGAGGAGCCCGCCGTTGGCGACGGGGTTCGCGCCCATCCGTAGATCACCTGCGGGTGCCTGCTCCGCGATGTCCCGGACGAATGCACCTTCCTCGTCGAAGAGTTCCTCGGGGCGGTAACTCTTGAGCCAGTCATCGAGGTTCCCGAGGTGCGCCGCGGAGTCGCGGGCGTTCGCCAGCGGAACCTGGTGGCTGCGCCAGGAGCCCTCGGTGACCTTGCCGTCGATCTCCTTCGGACCCGTCCAACCCTTTGGGGTCTTCAGGATGATCATCGGCCACACCGGACGAGGTTGATCGTCTCCCTCGGGAGCTGCCTTGATCTCGGCGATCTCGTCGAGTGCCGTGTCGAGCACCTCGGCGAAGCGTTTGTGGATTGAGATCGGGTCCTCGTCGTCGAACCCCGCGACGAACATGTGGGGCTTGTGGCCGTAGCCCTTCATGAGGGCGAGCAGTTCTTCCTCGGGGATGCGAGCGAGAACTGTGGGGTTCGCGATCTTGTAGCCGTTGAGGTGCAACACGGGCAGCACGACGCCGTCCGTCTGGGTGTTCACGAACTTGTTGCCGTGCCAGGACGTGGCGAGCGGGCCGGTCTCCGCCTCGCCGTCACCGACGATGGTGAGAGCCAGGAGGTTGGGGTTGTCGAACACTGCGCCGTAGGCGTGGGACAGGGAGTAGCCGAGTTCGCCACCTTCATGGATCGATCCGGGGACCTCGGGGGCCACGTGCGAGGGAACACCGCCGGGGGCGGAAAACTGTCTGAAGAGTTCCGTGAGGCCCTCATCGTCATGGCCGATGTTCGGGTAGACCTCGCTGTAGGTGCCCTCGAGGTATGTGCTCGCGACGAGTCCGGGGCCGCCGTGGCCCGGTCCCGTGATGTAAATGGTGGAGACTTCGCGCTCCTTGATTGCGCGGTTCATGTGCGCGTACATGAAGGTCAGTCCGGGGGTCGTTCCCCAGTGTCCGAGGAGCCGCGGCTTGACGTCGTCGCGCGAGAGCGGCTTGCGGAGGAGCGGATTGTCCTTCAGATAGATCTGGCCGACCGAGAGATAGTTCGCCGCGCGCCACCACTTGTCGATCAGTGTTGCTTGCTCGTCGGAGATCGGGGCGCCGGAGCCTTTCTTCCAGGCGTTGCTCATTGGTGCCTTCCTGTCGCTAAGTTGTGGTGAGGTGATCACCCCGACTGTACTGGTTACTCTCCGGGATGTTCAGGGGTGTGGGGCCCTAGAATTCGGCTCATGACGGGTGTGGGCTGGTCCGAGTGGCGCCGGGCTGCCGCGACGCCGCGGATGATCGCGCTCCTGGTGCTGGTCATGGCGGTCGCCGTCCTCTTCATCCGGCTCGGTTCGTGGCAGTTGGACCGCGCCGCGCTCCGCGGCGCCGCGGAGGCCGAGCAGATCACCGCTGAGCGCATCGCCGCCGAACCGGTGCCGCTCGAATCCGTCATCTCTGTCGGTGACACGTTCATGTCCGACCACCAGCTGATGAAGGTCGAGGCCCGGGGCCAGTGGGGCCGTCAGGTGGTCGTTCCGGACCGCGAGGTCGACGGCGCCCCCGCAGTCCTCGTGGTCACCGAGTTACGACTCGAGAACGGGGCGTGGGTCCCCGTGCTGCGTGGCTGGCTGCCCGTCGGCGACTTCGCCGCGATCGGCATGGCCGGCCTGCCCTCCGCCGTGGCCGCGATTTCGCCCGCTCCCGAGGGCAAGGGCGAGGTAGTCGGACACCTGACCGGCAGTGAGGACTCCGTGACCGGAGACCTGCCCGACGGCGTCGCCGGAGCGGTCTCGACCGCCACGCTCGCGAACGAGTGGGGAGGACCGACCTACACGGGATTCGTGGTAGCGGCCGACGGCGAGCAGTGGGACCTGCGGACGATGCCGCCGCCGTCCTACGCGCAGGAGCGCGGCCTGAACACGCAGAACCTCGTCTACGCCGCGGAGTGGTTCATCTTCGGCGGATTCGCGCTGTTCGTCTGGTGGAAGTGGGTGCGCGACGACGCCGTGCGTACCAAGGAAGCAGAGATTCTTGCGCAGGCCGAAGGGCCTCAGGACGTAGGTCACACCTCCTTGGGTGAGTTCGTTGGCGATAACGTGCATGACCAGTGAAGACCTTCGCCTATATTCGGACGATCAGCCAGCATCAGCGTCGTACTGGCTTAAGCGTTCAGAGGAGAATGACATGCGTACAACGTTCCGTGTCGCCTCCGTCGCCATGACGGCAGTCGCAGCCCTCGCGCTCGCGTCCTGCCTCGGCGGCGGCGGAAATGGCGAAGAATCCACTGGCGAGGCAGGCGGCGAAGCCGCGGCGACCGAGGACGGCGGCGGCGGAGTCGCGGCCGGCGGCACCGCGATGCGTCTCGCCCACAACCAGACCGAGACTCACCCGACCGACATCGCGCTCAAGGACATGGGCACGGCCCTGGCCGACGGCACCGAGGGCCGCTGGAGCATCGAGGTCTTCCCGAACGCCACGCTCGGCGACCAGGGCGAGTACATCCAGTCCGTGAGTTCGGGTGTCATCGACATGGCGATTGTCTCGGCCCCGCAGCTGGAGAACCTCAACAAGGACTTCGTGATCTTCAGCCTCCCGACCGTGTTCGATTCGATCGACACGCAGATGGCCGCCGCCACCGACCTCGACAAGGTGGGCGAGATCTACGCTTCACTCGAGGCCAGCAACAACATCACCGTCGTCGGCCCCTTCACACAGGGCGAACGCTCCATTTACACCAAGGATGGCCCTGTCCAGACCCCGGCCGACGTCGAGGGCAAGAAGATCCGCGTCCAGGAGGCTCCGGTCTTCATCTCGATGATCAACGCGCTCGGCGGCTCGCCCACACCGATGGCGTACTCGGAGGTCTACACCGGTCTCCAGTCCGGCGTCATCGACGGTGCCGAGAACAATGAGATCTCGTACCAGACCCAGAAGCACTTCGAGGTCGCGCCGTACTACTCGTACACGCGTCACCTGGTGGGTGCCGACTTCCTGATCATCAACACCAACGTTCTCAACTCGATGACCGAAGAGGACCGTGCGGCGTTCGATGAGGCTTGGACGGGCGCATGGGAGCAGCACACCGAGCTCTGGAAGGAGCAGACCCAGGCCGCGATCGCCGATGCAGAGGCCGGCGGAGCGACGTTCTCCGAGGTCGACGCGGAGGCCTTCAACGAGGCGCTCAAGCCTCTTCTCGACGAGTTCCTCACCACTCCCGAGCAGCAGGCCCTTCTCGAGGTCTTGCAGTCCGGGCAGTAGTTACACCTCACTGACGCGAGGGGGCGCCGAGGCCGGTCGTGACGGCTTTGGCACCTCCTCGCATCAGCTACTACACCACAGCCACCCCTCGTCACACGGGCGCTCGCGGCGCGTATCCCGGCGAAGCCCGATCGGAGAAATCGCATGAACTCGAATCCTTCAAAGCCCGGGAGCGGCCCGGGCGATCCACCGCCGGACAAGAAGACACCCGCAGGGCCGGCTGATCCCTCCACGCCCGAGACCACGCCGGAGGAGGACGCGGCACTCGATGCGGTCCTCAATCCCAAATCGCCGCTGGTAGTCCCCGGGGGCGAGCGTCCCGGTGGCTTCGTCGGCGTACTCATGGCCTTCCGCCGCATCCTCGAATTGGTCCTGGCGGGCATCTGCCTGGTCCTGTTCGTCCTCCTCGTCATCGTCGTGTCCTGGCAGGTCTTCACTCGTGAGGTCCTCCAGGACACCGCGCCGTGGACCACGGAGGCCGCCCAGTACACCTTCGTGGTGTTGGCGCTCTTCGCCGCCGCGTACGTCTTCGGCGAGCGCGGTCACATCGCCGTCGAGATGTTCGTGGAGAGGTTCGCGCCCGCCGGGCAAAAGGTGGCCGCGGTCGCGATCGAGTTGGTCGTGTCCTTCTTCATCTTCTCTGTCTTCATCCTGGGCGGGTCGCTCGTGGCGCAAGGTCTCTGGAACCAGACGCTCTCGACGCTTCCGCTCACGGTCGGCAACATCTACGTGGTGATGCCGATTGCAGGTGTCATCATCCTGTACTTCTCATTCACACGAATCATCGCGGTGCTGACCGGAACCGAAGAGGCGTTCCCGGCCATCGAGGACATGGGGGAGGCCATCTGATGGATCCCATACTTCTTGCGTCAATCGTTCTTCTCGCCGGTCTCGTCTTCGGCATTCTCTTCGGTGTGCCGGTTGCGGTCTCGATGGGACTGCCCTCGATGCTCGCCATCTGGATCCTGCTCGGCGGTGACTTCACCGGGGCAGCACAGACGGCCGCCCAACGCGTGGTGGCGGGCACGAACTCGTTCGCGCTCCTCGCCATACCGTTCTTCATCCTCGCCGGCGGTCTGATGAACACCGGCGGCATCGCCACGCGGCTCATCGACTTCGCGCTGGTAATCGCCGGCCGCCTCCCGGCGTCGCTGGCGCAGACCACCGTCGTCGCGAACACCATGTTCGGTGCGGTCTCCGGCGCGTCCGTGGCCTCGGCCGCGGCGGTCGGAACCGTAATGACGCCGCGCATGCGCAAGGAAGGCTATGACCCGGCATGGTCCGCGATGGTCAACGGCATGTCCTCTCCAGCGGGCATGCTGCTGCCGCCGTCGAACACGTTCATCGTGTACTCGCTCGTCTCCTCGACGTCGATCGCGGCGTTGTTCATGGCGGGTGTGGCACCCGGCCTCGTTTGGTCCACGATCTGCATCGTGATGGTGGCGCTGTACGCGCGGAAGCACCCCGAACTCAGGGCACAGGGCGACCGGCCGACCTTCGGCCAGGCGATGGTCGTCTTCCTCAAGGCACTCCCGGCGCTGCTGATGATCGTCATCGTCATCGGCGGTATCCTCCTCGGGTTCTTCACCGCCACGGAATCCGCCGTGATCGCAGTGCTGTACTCGTTCTTCCTCGGCCTGATCCAGCGGACCCTGCCGCTGAAGTCGCTCCCTGGGATCATCCTGGAGGCGGCGAAGGTCACGGGCATCATCATGCTGCTCATCGGAATGTCGGGAATCCTGGGCTGGGTGCTCTCCTTCGCTCGCATCCCGCAGATCGTCACCGAGGGTCTCCTCAACGTGAGCAGCAACCCGTACGTGGTGCTCAGCATCATCATGGTCGTGCTGCTCCTCGCGGGCACGGTCATGGACCCGACTCCGGCGATCCTGATCTTCACGCCCATCTTCCTGCCGGTGGTGACGGCCCTGGGTATCCACCCGATCCACTTCGGCGCGATGATGGTCTACAACATGTGCCTCGGCAATGTCTCGCCACCGATCGGCAACAACCTGTTCGTGGCTGCGAGAGTGGCCAACGTCAGGATCGAGGCGCTGATCGGCAAGCTGTGGCCGTTCTTCTGGGCACTGTGTGTCGGGCTCATCGTCGTGGCCTTCGTCCCGTGGTTCTCGATGTGGTTGCCGACCGTGATGGGCTTCATCATGTAACGCGACCACCGCGACACCGCGCAAAGGCGGGCCGGAATCGGCCCGCCTTTCCGCGTCTCCGGGCAGGCTTCCCGACCGTGTGGCGCACGTCCGCGATCGGGTGGGAAGCCGTCTCCATGGGTGTTTCGTTGCCAGTCAAGCAAATGCAGCGTTCTCTGCCCGCAACGGGCCTCCCCGACGGGGGAGAGCGGAGATTTCCGTCGCGTTCTGTGACTTCTGTGAGAGTTTCGGCGGCGGGTGCTGGTTTCGTGCGGTCCGGGGGCGCTTTTCAGCCTGTTCGACCGGCAGCGGAGCCTCTTGAACCGGTGGTGAAGCGACAACTGTAGGCGTTTGACCTCTAGTGTAGGCGTTTAACGGGCATAAAACACCTACAGAAGAAGCCAAACGCCTACGGTAGACGAATTTGCCGGTCCGGAGGGGCCGCAAACAGGCCGAAAAGGGGCCAAATCTGCTTCGCGGCGGGGTGTGCGCGGGTTCATAGGGTCGAAACCCCTACAGTAGTGACCCGAATCCGTGGACGAGAGGCTCGCAGCCGCCGTCGACCCGCCCGCACCCGCGCAGCAGCGGCCAAGAACCGCACCAAAGAAACCCCGCGCGCCGGGATGAACCGTCCAGACACTGGACGCGGGCGGCCGGTCGCCGAAAGAAACCCCGCGCGCCGGGATGAACCTCTATCTGCACCCGCCCGGCCAAGGATCGGATGCGCCCTATTCGCAACACGATCTAGGATCGCGAGGTGAGCGAACACACCGCAGATCCGGGCTCCGAGGGCCATCAACCCGATCCCTACGCGGCGCGCGTCCGTGAGGTGACCGAGAAGAAGGCACGGGGGGCGTTGGGACGTTACCGCGTGATGGCGTTCGTCACCGGCACGATGCTGCTGCTCCTGACGTTCGAGATGATCATGAAGTACGGCTTCCGGAGTGGGGAACCGTTCCTCGGCGCGTGGGTCGCCATCTCGCACGGCTGGATCTACGTGGTCTATCTGATAACGGTGTTCCAACTGTGGTCGTTCATGCGCTGGGACTTCAGCCGTTTGGCGGCGCTCGTGGCGGCCGGTCTGGTCCCGGTGATGTCGTTCGTGCTGGAGCCCCGTGCCAAGAATTGGTTCGAGCGCGAGTTGGACGAGCGCGTGGAGATGTCCGCGAAGCTCGCTGCCGCGATGCGGCGGCGCAATGAGGGGGACGCGGGGACTTAGCGGCGCGGTGGATCTCGCCTCCCACAATGCAACCGCAAATGATAACGGACAGTGGCGGCCAGTAGGGTGGCCTTCATGAGTCACCCCCTCGCCGGTCCCGTACTCGTTGTGGATTACGGGGCGCAATACGCTCAACTCATCGCCCGCCGCGTCCGCGAGGCGCGCGTGTATTCGCAGATCGTGCCGCACAGCATGAGCACCGAAGCCATGCTCGCGCTCGATCCCGCAGCGATCATCCTCTCCGGTGGACCCGCGTCCGTGTACGACGACGGCGCCCCGTCCGTTGATCCCGCGCTGTTCGAGTCGGGCGTGCCCGTCCTTGGCATCTGCTACGGCTTCCAGGCCATGGCAGCCGCCCTGGGCGGCGAGGTTGGCAGGACGGGCGAGCGGGAGTTCGGCGCGACCGACGTGACAATCATCGAGCAGGGCGTTCTCCTGGCGAACTCGCCGGACATCCGCAGTGTCTGGATGAGTCATTCCGATTCGGTGCTGGAGGCGCCCGAGGGTTTCCGGGTGCTCGCATCGTCTGCAGGCTCTCCAGTTGCGGCGTTCGAGGACGTGGACCGCAAGCTGTTCGGCATGCAGTGGCACCCCGAGGTACGCCACTCCGTCCTCGGGCAGGCGGCCATCGAGACGTTCCTGTATCGCGGGGCCGGTCTGTTCCCCACGTGGACGCCTGCGAGCATCATCGACGAGCAGGTGAGGCTCATCCGCGAACAGGTGGGAGACGCGCACGTCATCTGCGGACTGTCCGGAGGTGTGGACTCGTCGGTTGCCGCCGCGATCGTGCAGCGCGCGATCGGGAGCCAGTTGACCTGCGTGTTCGTGGATCACGGACTGCTTCGGGCAGGCGAGGCCGAACAGGTGGAGAAGGAGTTCGTGGCCGCGACCGGAATCGACCTCGTCGTCGTCGACGATTCGGACGTGTTCCTGGACGCGCTCGCGGGCGTGACCGACCCCGAGACCAAACGCAAAATCATCGGCCGCGAGTTCATCCGCTCCTTCGAGCGGGCGGCGCGTTCCGTCGTGGAGCGGGCGGGCTCGGAGGGCGGCAGCGAGGTCAAGTTCCTCGTCCAGGGGACGCTGTATCCGGACGTCGTCGAGTCCGGGGGCGGCTCCTCCGCGAACATCAAGAGTCACCACAACGTGGGCGGGCTGCCGGATGATCTGCAGTTCGAACTGGTCGAGCCGCTGCGGGAGTTGTTCAAGGACGAGGTCCGCGCGGTCGGTCTCGAGCTCGGCGTGCCGGCGGAGATCGTGTGGCGGCAGCCGTTCCCCGGGCCCGGCCTCGGCATTCGCGTAGTGGGCGAGGTCACCCGCGAGCGGCTGGACGTACTCCGGCGCGCGGACGCCGTCGCGCGCGCGGAACTCACCGCAGCCGGGCTCGACCGCAGCATCTGGCAGTGCCCCGTGGTGCTGCTCGCGGACGTGCGCTCGGTGGGCGTTCAGGGCGACAATCGCACGTACGGCCACCCGATCGTGCTGCGTCCAGTCACTTCGGAGGACGCCATGACGGCCGACTGGTCCCGCGTCCCGTACGAGGTGCTCGCGGCCATATCGAACAAGATCACCAACCAGGTGCCCGAGGTGAACCGGGTGGTGCTGGACGTGACCAGCAAACCGCCGGGCACCATCGAATGGGAGTGAGTGTTCCGTGTCTGACGTTTCCGGAATCGATGTTCTGCGTGACTGGATAGCAGAGAGCCGATCGGCGGTGTTCTTCGGAGGCGCCGGCGTCTCCACCGGCAGCGGCATCCCGGACTTCCGCGGGGAGGACGGCCTCTACCGGCAGCAATGGGACTATCCGCTCGAGGAGATCCTCGGGATCAGTCTGTTCCACCAGGACCCGGCCCACTACTACCGCTACTTCCGCGCGACCCACATGGCGGCCGCGCAACCGAACGTCACGCACCGCCGGCTCGCAGAACTCGAGGACGAGGGGCATATGCGCGCCGTCATCACGCAGAACATCGACGGGCTGCACCAGAAGGCCGGTAGCAGCGTGGTGCATGAGTTGCACGGCTCGCTCTACCACTTCTACTGTGCGCGCTGCCGCCGCGACTACGG
>DASRMP010000004.1:0-11303 GCA_035647855.1 Actinomycetaceae bacterium
ACGTTCGTGGGCCGGCACGCGGAGTTGCGCCGCCTGCATGAGCAGGTGGCGTTGGGGCAGGTGGGAGTGGTGACCGCGCTGCACGGCCTGGGCGGGCTCGGGAAGACCGAGTTGGCGGTGGCGTACGCGCACGCGTTCGCAGATCAGTATCGGGGTGGGGCGTGGTCGCTGGCCGCGGAGGGCAAGTCGGATCTGCTGGCGCTGATCGGGGAACTCTCGGTGGTACCGGAGTTGGATTACACCCGGACGACGGCGGAGGAGAACGACCCGCATCTGGCCGGCCGCGCGGTGCTCGCTTACCTGACGAAGATGGCCACCACGGCTGCCGGTCCCGACGACGACGGCACCGGCGCTCACGCCCTCCTCATCTTGGACAACGTGGACGATCCGGGTCTGTTGTCCGCGCGACAGCTGGCGGTCCTGCCGGCGGGAGATGCGGTGCGGGTGGCGGCAACCACCCGGCTGGGAGCGGACCAGTTGGCGGCGCGAGCGGCGTTGGCATTCGTGCCGGTGGATGCGCTCGCCCCTGACGACGCCGTCGAGTTGATCCGATGGCATCAGCCGCCCCGAGACTCCGAGGGTCGGTACCCCGATTTCGTCTCCCGGGAGGAGGAATCCGCGGCCCGCGAGATCGTGGAGCTGCTGGCCGGGTTCACGCTCGCTGTTGAACAGGTGGCGGTCTTCCTGGGTCTGAACCCGGACGTGGCGCCGTCGAAGTACCTGGCCTGGTTGCGGACCGAAGGGCTCAGTCTCGCAGACCGTCACGCCACGGATTCGGTGCAGGACGCGATGCTGCATGAGGAGGGACTGCTGTCCGTGGTGCTCGCGTCGCAACTCGGCACGGTGGACGAGGTCGGCCGGTTCGTGCTGCGCACGGCGGCGTGCCTGCCGCCGGAGGAGATCCCGTGGCCGTGGCTGGAAACGATTGCGCGTGCCGGGTTCCCTCACCTGAACGCGTCCGCATCGGGTCCGGATCCGTGGCTTGCGGTGCGGCGGCGGGTGGAGGGACTGCGGTTCCTGACACCGGGCGAGCACCCCGCCGCCGCCCGCATGCACCGAATGGTGGCTACTCACCTTCGCGCTGCCGACGACGGCGCGGTCGAAGCCGCCGTTGCCGGGCACGTCGCCGCGCGGGCGCGGGCGCTCAAGCGCGGGGAGCCCGCCGGTACCTGGGAGTGGGCGGCTGTCTCACATGCGGCGCTGCCGCTCGTGCGAGCGCACCCGGAGACCATCCCGGACATCGGGAACGCGGTCAGCAGGATTGCCAGCTATGTCGTGGATGGGTCAGTCGAGCAGCTGGCAGACCGCCTGCTGGCCCACCACAGGGACCTCGCCGCCGCCCAGCCCGGCAGCCTGGAAGCCGCCCGCGACGTGTCCGTCTCCCTCGACAACGTCGCACGCCTGCGCCGGGCCGGTGACCCGGCCGGAGCACTCACCCTGTACGAGGAGTCCCTCACCCTCCTCCGGGACCTCGCCGCCGCCCAGCCCGGCTCCATTCAGGCGCAGAGCGATCTCATAGTGAGCCTGTCCCAGCTCGCGTCACTGCTGGACGAGGCAGAAGCACGCTCGCCCTCCGCAGGAGCCCCCGCAGAGACGGCAGCGAAGTACTGGAAGAAAGCCTGCGCACTCATGCAATCCCTCGACGCCCGCGGCCACCTGCCACCTAGCTGGGACCGCCTTCTGCGAATCGCGTGCGAGAAGGCGGCCCAATGAGCAGCGAACAGGGACACAGCGCACGGCATCGGCTGCAGAAACCGGCCCGCCGCGACGTTCATCGTCTCTGACGGCCGGTTCCACAATCCCGAAGCACGGCAGTTCGGTGGTTACAGCCCCAGCGGGACCCAACCCCACCTACCACGTGAGTTCCAAGTCACATCTTGGTATTGTTGAATGGTCAATAAATACTCCCAAGGAAGGAATTCGCATGGTTGGAAAAGTCCTCCTCAAGGCGAAATCAGCACTCACGCGCGACGAATTGGCCGACCTGCTCATCGGCCTCGCCGACAAGATCCAGAACGGCCGAGTCACCCTCAGTGACGGCGCCAACACAGTCGACATGCAACTCCCGGAGTCCCTCAAGGTCGACATCGAGGTCGAGGACGACGTGAAGCCGGCCCGGATCAAGCGCCAACTCGAGATCGAGATCGAATGGCGCGTTGACGAAGCCGGTCAGCCCGCACTTGATCAGGGCGGATCGGCCGGTCTCACGATCTCCTGAGCAACCAAATCCACCCACACAGCTGGGCCGCGTCCACGTGCCAGTGCCCATCGTGGACCTGGCCGATCACGTCAGCCGAACACGCGCGCCGACGTGGTCTTCGGCTGACGCGTATCCAGCCTGAACGGGCAGTCGACGTACTGTTTGTCTTCGCGTTTCCCGGCAGCTACTGCCCGACTGCCGGCTCCCTCATCGGTGCCCTGCACCCGCGCCAGACTGTCGGTCGGGCGTCTCGCCAGACCACCGGCGGTCGACCTGCGCGAGTTCTCCTCATGCTGGATATCGGAAGCGGTCGACAACTCCCGGTCGGGCATGATCGGTCAGCTGCTTCTACACACCCGAGTATGTCCGATCGGAGGTATGCAAGGAAGAGTTCAACATCTCGTTGGTGCGTCAGCGCGAGGCCGGCACCATGCTGTTCCCCGTCTTCCCACGTCCAGCGCAGTTGCCGGCACACATGAGAATGGTCCAGTGGTTCGACGCACGCGAGAACGATGCGGCGACCTCCCGGGGCGTAAGCCTTTCAGATGCACACAAGCACTGCGGCGAATCCCCGCACCGCCCTCGAAGCCTCTTCACGCGCACGATCGTCACCTGAGGGCGGGCGTTCGTCACCGCACGGCACGCGATCACCCGCTCCGGAGACGCAAAATGCATGCTTGAAGCGGATTTCGGCCGCTGAAGCGTGCATTTTGGGTCCCCGGAGCGGGCTGTGGAAGCTCGCACCACCCTCGAAGCCACTTCGCGAGCGCTCGGATCGAGTCCGAGGTCCCGACCTCCCAACCTGCCCGCTCCGCACCCCGGTGGCAGTATTGCCGCATGTACCTCTCCGGTGATCCCGATGCCGACCGACTCCTCGCCGAGGACGACCTCGCGCTCCTGATCGGCATGCTCCTCGACCAGCAGGTTCCCATGGAGACCGCCTTCGCGGGACCGGCGAAGATCCGGGACCGCCTGGGCGCGTTCGACGCCGCCGCGATCGCAGCCACAGAGATGCCCGCCCTCATCGAGGTGTTCCAGCAGTCACCGGCAGTGCACCGGTTTCCGAAGTCGATGGCCGAGCGGACTCAGCAACTGTGCGAGGCCGTGGTCGGCAGCTGGGACGGGGACGCCTCAGCGATCTGGACCCGCGGAGAGCCGGACGGCAAGGAGGTTCTGGGCCGCTTGGTCGCATTGCCCGGCTTCGGCGCGCAGAAGGCGAGGATCTTTCTCGCGATGCTGGGCAAGCAGCGCGAACTCGAGATCCCCGGCTGGCGCGAGGCGTCGGCGCCCTATGGCGAACCGGATTCCTTCCTCTCCGCCGCCGACATCGTTGACGCCCACAGCCTCGCCCGTGTGCGCGAGAACAAGCGCGCCGCGAAGGCCGCCGCGCGGGAGATCCGAGACCGTAGGTAAGGCTCCGAGCCGATGGTTAGGGTCCTGCGGCTAACCTTCAGCTCCCAACCTCACCCAAGCGCCGGATCCCGGCCGCCGCGGAGCCTGGGACACCCCTCTCGGCCCGAATCCCGGCCGCAATCGAACCTCAGCGCGGCCGCTTGCCCACCCCGGCGAGAGCATCTGCGGCGCGCACCAAAGCCAGATGCGAGAGGGCCTGCGGAAAGTTGCCGGCCTGCCGCCGCGCCGCGGTGTCGTACTCCTCGGAAAGCAGACCGAGATCATTCGCGCACGAGCGCAGCCGGCGCATCAACTCCCGGGCATCATCAAGGCGGCCCGAGGAGGCGTACTGCTCCACGAGCCAGAACGAGCACGCCAGGAACGGATGCTCATGCCCGGGAAGCCCGTCAACACCTGTGTCCGTGCGGTAGCGGAGAACGAGTCCGTCCCGCATCAACGTCTCCTCTATCTGCTTCACGGTGGCGAGCATCCGCGGGTCATCAGCTGCGCAGAACCCCACCTGTGGCAGGAGCAGGAGGGAGGCATCCACGTCGTCGGTGCCGTAGTGCTGCGTGAAGTGCCCGTTCGTAACCCCGTGCGCATCGACCTCCTCACGCGCCCGACGGCGCAACTCCCGCCACTTCTCCACCGGACCCTCCAGCCCGTACTCCTCGACGGCGCGGACACCCCGGTCGAACGTGGCCCACATCATGACCCTAGAGTGCGTGAACTGGCGCGGCTCGCCGCGGACTTCCCACATACCGTTGTC
Organism: Actinomycetaceae bacterium; assembly: GCA_035647855.1. Lineage (GTDB taxonomy): Bacteria > Actinomycetota > Actinomycetes > Actinomycetales > Actinomycetaceae > JAAZBW01. The sequence goes on from DASRMP010000004.1 coordinate 4,362, forward strand.
CGGCCGGTCGAACTGCTCCGCCGCGTACTCCACCAGATGAACCTCCAATGGCCACGAGAATTCCGATTCGGTAAGCCCCGCCTCGTGTGCAGCGGACAGCGTGACCAGCACTTCTCCCACCACATCCGCCTGGTACTGGAGGGAGGCCTCGTTCCCGATCCGCACGGGCTGCGATCCCGCGTAGCCGGCCAGATGCGGCAGTTCCTGTTCGAACAGGTTCCGTTCTCCGGCCAGGCCATACATGATCTGCAAGTCCGCAGGATCACCGGCAACGGCGCGCAGGAGCCAGGTGCGCCAGTCGTCGGCGAGTTGGATGAACCCGTGGGCCAGCAGCGCCTCCAACGTCAGGGCCGCGTCCCGGAGCCAGACGAATCGGTAGTCCCAGTTGCGTCTCCCCCCGAAATCCTCGGGCAGCGACGTGGTGGCCGCGGCCGCGATCCCGCCGGTGTCGTGGTTGGTGAGCGCCCGCAGCACAAGCAGCGATCGCACGACTTCACGCCCATGCGGGCCGTCGTGCTCGATCCGGTCCGCCCAGGTCTGCCACCACTCCCGGGTCTCTTTCAGCGCCCGTTCCACGCGCAGCGGTCCCGGGACAGGGCGGAACGAGGGGAACCACGTCAGTGCCAAATCCACGGACTGCCCGCGTGAAACATCGAACCGCGCCGCGTGCCTGTGACCATCGGCGTGCAGCCGGAGGCCACGGAACACGAGGGCGTCCGGCCCCGCCATCGCCACCAACTCCGGGGACCCAGGCGTGCCGGTCTGCCGCACCCACGGCAGCGCGCGTGCATAGTCGAAGCGGATGCGCAGGTCCACCTCGAACTCGACTGTCCCAGTTATCCCAACAACCCGCCGGATGATGTCGGTCCGGTCGATCGCCACGTGCGGCTCCCGTCCGACCGGCATGAAGTCACGCACCTCCGCCACGCCCGTCGTCGTCTCCCATCGGGTGACGAGGATGAAGGTGTCGCCGTCGTAGCGCCGTGACACAGCAGCGTCCGGGTCAACAGGCCGCAGGTGCCAGCTACCGTCGTCGACGTCACCGAGCAGCGCCGCGAACACCGACGGCGAATCCAACCGCGGCAGGCAGAGCCAGTCGATGCGGCCGTCCCGGGAGATGAGCGCGGCCGTGCGGCAGTTGCTCAGCAATGCGTAGTCCTGGATCGGGGTCGCCATCCACCCAAGATGGCACCGGCGCAGCCATTGCGCCACAGGCCCCCGCGCCCACACGGACGCTCGCCCCGCGCCACCACGACGCCGCGGCCTCCCCGCATGTGAACGCCCGCAGTGCGACCCGCGACACCGTGCAACCAGCGCCGATCCGCCGATCGGAACGCCTTACGAGCACTACTGTGAGGTGAGCAAAAAGCCAGCAAGGAGGGCACATGCGCATCGGCGTTCCGACCGAGGTGAAGGACAACGAGTACCGCGTCGCGATCACGCCGGCAGGAGTGCACGAACTGGTCGCGCATGGCCATGAGGTGATCATCCAGTCGGGCGCGGGCGAGGGCTCCGCCATCTCCGACGAGGAGTACACCCGCCAGGGCGCCCACCTCGCCCCCGACGCCGAAACCACCTGGGGCGAGGCCGAACTCGTCCTGAAGGTCAAGGAGCCGGTCGCTCAGGAGTACGGCTTCCTCCGCGCGGACCTCACGCTCTTCGGCTACCTCCACCTCGCCGCCGACCGCCCCTGCACCGAAGCGCTCCTCAACTCGGGCGTCACGGCGATCGCCTACGAGACCGTCCGGCTCGAGTCCGGCCAGCTCCCGCTCCTCTACCCCATGTCCGAGGTTGCGGGCTGTCTCGCGCCCCAGATCGGCTCTCGGTTCCTCACCCGCCATCACGGCGGCCGCGGCGTCATCCTGGGCGGCGTCGCCGGAGTGGCCTCGGGAGACGTGCTCGTTCTCGGTGCCGGCGTGGCGGGCCAGAACGCCGCGAACATCGCCTCCGGCATGGGCGCCCGCGTCACTATTCTGGACACGGATTCCCAGAAGCTCCGCGAGGTCGGCTGGCGTTGGCAGGGCCGGGTACAGGGCATCATGTCCTCCCGGCTCGCGATCCGCCAACTCATCACCGAGGCAGACCTCGTCATCGGGTCTGTCCTCATCCCGGGCGCCCGCGCGCCGCGTCTCGTCACCAATGACATGGTCGCGGACATGAAGCCGGGCTCTGTCCTCGTGGATATCGCCATCGACCAGGGCGGCTGCTTCGAGGACTCGCGCCCCACAACCCACAGCGATCCGGTTTTCAGGGTGCACCAGTCGCTCTTCTACTGCGTCGCCAACATGCCTGGCGCGGTCCCTCACTCCTCCACGTACGCGCTCACGAATGCGACGCTGCCGTACGTGCTCCGAATCGCCAACGCAAGCTGGCAGCACGCCCTGCGCGCCGATCCCGCCCTCGCCGAGGGTCTCAACACGTTCGGCGGCTCTGTCACGCACCCAGGCGTCGCCCAGGCGCTCGACCTGCCGTTGCTGCCAGTCGAGGCGGTGCTGATCCCCTGAGCCCTACGGCCGGACCCCGGCCTCCACGGGCTGCCGTCCCTCGGGCGGCTCCCCTCCCATGGGTGCTTCATCGTCCGACGACGACGACGGCGGCGGCTGCTGCGCAGTGTCATCCGGCCTGACCGGGCGCGCCGAATACCCAGAGCGCCACACGTAGATCCCGACGCCAATCACGATCACAGCGAACGTGGGCGCCCACCACGGGAATCTCGGGATCTCGGGCCGCTCCCCCGCAGCCGCGACATCGGCGATCGGTGTGGGAATGATTCGTTCGCCCGTGACGAGAATCCGGTGGGTGTTTACACCGAGAGGAGTGCAGGTGATCAGCGTGACGAGGTCCTCACCGCTCGCCACGCGGATTGAGTCCGTGTCATCCGGCTCGATCACGCGCGTTTCATTCACCCGGTATGTGAGGACCTCGTTGAATACCTCGATCGTGAAACGGTCTCCTACTTCGACCTTGTCGAGGTCGTTGAACAGGGTGGCCTCCGGCAGGCCGCGGTGCGCCGTGAGAACCGAACGGCGCGATGTTCCCCCAACCGGAAGGGCCGTCCCTTGGAGGTGGCCGACGCCCTGCGTCAGTGTGTAATCGTCGGTGCCGTGATAGATGGGGAGGTCCACGTCGATCGACGGGATTCGGAGGCGCCCCATGACGCCCGATTCCGTGGCCTTGAGTATCGAGTAATAGTCATACTCGCCGCCTTCCTCCTCGACTTCACCGATTGGCTTGTTGGTGTTCGCCGCCACGATCACACCGCCGACGAGGAGTTCGTTGTAGTCCTGCGCCCGTTCGATCTCTTCATGCAATGAGCTGTCCACTGTGAACTGCTGTTCGGCGGCAACGTCCACGATGAGCTGGGACTGGTTGTACTGCGAGAACCAGGAGGCCGCGTGTGGGTAGAGGAAGAGTCCCGCACCGATCACGAACACGAGCCCTGCGATGGCCGGCACCCCCGGGAAGGTCCACCGACGCCTGCGCATGTGGGCACCCCTGCGTCCGCGTGTATCGAGTCTCGAAGTCACCCGGTTTTCTCCTCTGGTTTGTCTCACAGTACCCGCACAAAGCGCTGGCGGCGGAGCAGGTGCGCTCCGCCGCCAGCGGGTGATCCAGCGACTCAGTCGCTCAATCGATCAGGCGTCCACCCGGCGGCGACGCGAAACGACCATCGCCCCGGTGCCGAGCCCGGCGAGGGCAAGTCCGGCGATCGTCATGACCATCGTGCCACCCGCACCAGTCATCGGGATGTCGGGTCCCTCAGGCTTGGTGTTCGGGAAGGAGTACGCCGTGGTGTGGTTGTCGTTCCCCGTCGAGAGTGTGAACGGACGCGGAGTCGAGTCGAGGAGGTAGTTCGAGGGAGCCGCCGTCTCCACGAGGCAGTAGTCCTTGCTCTTTACCGTACTGTCGTCGGCCGCGGCGTTCGCGATCCACAGGACCTTCTCGAACTTCCCGTTGTCGTCAGAGGTTCCCTGCGCCACAATCGGCGTCGTTTCCGCCACGTACGGCTGGCACGCAACCGGGTCACCGGACGGAAGGTAGATGACGAACTGCGCACCCGCGAGCGTTGTGGTGGTGCCAGCGATAACCTTCGTCACGTCGATCTTGCCCCAGTGGGACTTCGGCACGTCGGTCGGCGTGGTGTTGCCGTTGAGAGTCACATCCGCACTGTTGGTGAAGGTGCCCGGGTCGATGTTCGCGTTGATGGTGGTGGTGAGGTTGACGGTCAGCGTCGCCACTTTGCCAGCCACGACGGCGATGGCGTTCACCTTTCCGCGGCCCTGCGCTGTCAATGTGAGCGTGCCACCGTCCACATAGTAGTCTCCGGTCTCGGGCTCCTTGGTTCCTGCCACAAGGGTCTGTGTGTCGGTGCCGTCTGAGAGAGTGACGGTACCGAACGCCGTGAATGTGTGACCGGCGGAAGGAGTGTCCTTAACCACAATCTCGTTGTACGAGAACGCCGCGGCCGGAACATCAACGGTCACGGTCCACGGAACGACTGCACCGGGCACAAGTGGCGTGTTACCGGTGTTGTTTCCGGCGACGGTCTTCTCCGGCTCAAACGTGTCCAGCACGTTCTTCGGGTACGCGTCCACCGAAAAGTCCCAAGTGTTCGAAATTTCGGCATCAGGCATGGGAACCGTCACGAGGAACGGTGCCGCTGGATCCGCGATCAGGTTGGGACCCGGGCCGGTCTCCGTGACCAGGTACAGCCCACGGAGGCCTGTAAGGGCAGGCGTCGAACCGTCATCGCCCGTAGTCGTCTTAGCCGCAGTACCGAGGTTGCAGAAGCCGGCGGGAACAGCACCAGTGGTGTTGAAGGTGTCGATTGCTTCTGAAACGAGCGTCCAGCCCGCTGGTGTCGCGAGATCGATTGGTGTGCAGGTTTGCTCGACAAGGGTGCCGATTTCTTGGACTGAGAACTCGACGCCGGCCAGGGGGTTCTGGTCCTCGGGATCGGCGCCAGGGCCCTTGCCCTTCTCGAACTTGTGAATCGTGAGGCTGCCGGTAACTCCTGCGGCTGGCGGTTCGAAACCCGTGTCCGTTTCTGCCGAGGCGGCGGTGCCCAAGCCGAGCAGGCCAACCGTCGCAAGGGCGGCGGCTCCCACTCCGGCCAGCAAACGCCCTAAGGGCGTTGTCTTGATTGTCATCTCTTACTCCCCATTCCTTTCTTGCCTTGGCGGGTTCTGCCGTAGCTATATGGGTGGCTAGTTCCTTGATCTGTTCGGTGTGCCGACATCTGGTCAGACACGCCATCCAATCGGTCCGTTGGTCGTCGAGTGCTCACTTCGTCTAGGAGCGTGTGTCGGAATTCGGGTGGTGTGACTGGTGTTTGTGACGGCTTTGCGGAGGATCGTGGCCCGGGTCTTGGTGCGGGGCTCGTCAGCGGGCCGGGTCGGCTGAGCACGGCGGCCGGGCGGGCCCGTGGCTTGCCGGGCCTACCCGGTGGCTGTGGCGCCGGTTGCTGTGTGCTGGTAGAGCTTTCGGAGGTTGTGGCAGGCGGCCAGTAGCAGCCACTCGCTTCGCGCGGCCTCGAGCCCGCGTAGCAGGAGCTGCTTCGCCTTTTGCAGGGTGTGCATTTGCCCGAACACTGGTTCCACGATGACTTTGCGTCGCGCGTAGGTCGCGTGGCCGCGTTTGGTTCGGAGTTTTCTTGCCATTCGCTGTTTCACGGTCGCATTGTCCGGGATTCGACCTCGTGGGGGCAGCGGGGCTGGATCACTGTGCTTTTGCCGACCGGTCGCGATAAAGAATTCCGTGCCGTGCTCGCGGGTATAGGCGGCGGCGTCGTTCAGGTTCTGTTCGGAGCAGTACCCGGCATCCGCGAGCAATTCTCGCGGCGCGGTCCCGGTATTTGTGCGGGCCTGTTCGGTCATTTCCATCAGCCTGCCAATATCGGTGGCGGTGTTGTGCATGTCGGTGGCGATAATGATTTGGTGGGCGTCATCGACCACGGCTTGCGCGTTGAAGCATTGATGGAATGAGTTGTCCGAGGTTTTCATGATCCGGGATTCCGGGTCCGTGAAATTGCGCTGCGATTTCGGGGTGGGCACGGCATCGTCGATGGCAGCGGCCACACGCTGCCGGGTCTCGTCCTCGCCCAAGCCCCGTTCGGCGGCCCGGTCCTGCGCCTTGCGGGCAGCGCGCTCTCGCGCCTCGTCCTCCAGGTCAGCCTTCGCCTGCTGGATCTTCGCGAGCCGACCCTCTCGACGGGCGAGCTCGCCGGGCAGGTCGTCATCGCGGCGGTTCTTGCCGTATTTCGCGTCTTCTTCCCGGTCGATGCGGTCGGCATCGGCCAGCAGGTCGGAGATCTCCTGCGCCAGGATCTTCTCCTTCTCGGTCATCCGGGCGTAGCTCATCGCCTTCCGTCGGGACGCGTTCGCCCGCAGTTTCGTGCCATCCAGCGCGACGCGTCCGAGTTTCACCATGCCCGCTGCCTGGCACAGTGTCAGCGCGTCCAGGAACACGTGCGCGAGTGCCGACAGGTGCTGCTTCCGGAATCTCGCGATCGTGCGGAATCCCGGGGTCTGGCCCGCGGCCAGCCACCGGAATGCGACCTGATCAATACAGGCGCGTTCCAGTTCGCGTGACGAGCGCACCCCAATGCAATACCCATACAGCACGACCCGTAACAACAGCCGCGGATCATATGGCGGCGCCCCCCGCGTTTCCGTGAACACGGCAAGAAACCGAGCCAAATCCAGATGGTCATCAACAAGCTCACCGACAAACCGTGCCAAGTGTTCTTGCGGGAGCCATTCATCCAGCGAGGGCGGTAATACGAATGCCTGTGAGGGATCAAACGGCCGAAACCTCTTCGCCACCGGAGCCTTCGCTCTCGGCGGCAACGGCCCACCCGGATCAACATCAAATTCGAGCATGCCATCCGTGTTGTCCATCACTCGATAATTCTACCCGCGACCCCAGAAACACGAGACCCTG
>DASRMP010000005.1:0-9734 GCA_035647855.1 Actinomycetaceae bacterium
CAACGCCACCATCACCTGGGCCGGCGAATACCACCTCAACAACACCGGCCCCTGGCTCCCCATAGACGGCACCGCCACCACCACCATCACCAGCCAACCCTTCAACACCCACGAAGCACCCGCCCGCCTCACCGGCTAGGAGACCGCCGGACACGCGGGTGAGGTGAGGTGTCGCGAGTGCGGTGAGGGTGTGGCGAGGAGAACGGAGACTACTGTGGGAGTTTCGCTCCTGTGGGCCGGCGCCCACGCCGTCGAGGGGTGGATTTGGTCCCCTTCTGGCCTGTTCGCGGCCCTCCCGACCGGCGGATTCGTCTACCGTAGGCGTTCGACCTCTACCGTAGCCGTTTAACACGCGTTTAACGCCTACAGTAGAGGTCAAACGCCTACAGTTGTCGCTCCGGTGCCGGTTGAACAGGCTCCGCCACCAGTCGAACCGGCTGAAAAGCACCCTCGGACCGCACGAAACCAGCACCCGCTGCCGAAAACCCTACAGAAGTAGCAGAACACCGACGGAAACCTCCGCTCCTCCCCTGTCGGGAAGACCCGACGACGGCTCCCGGTGGCGCGACCAGCGTGGACCTCCGCTCCTCCCCTCTCGGGAAGACCCGACGACGGCTCCCGGTGGCGCGACCAGCGTGGACCTCCGCTCTTCCCCTGTCGGGGAGGCCCATTCCGGGCCGAGAATGCCGCATTCACCGGACACCGCGCACCAAACGCCGCACACCGCAGCACACCACACACCGCACGAAGCCGGTCAGTCGCCGGGAAGTTCGGCCATCGCGTCCGCTCCCGCGAGATCCGCCATCGTAGGCGCCGCCCGCAGTGCTTCCTCCATCGCGTCGGCGACCGCGGCGGCCTGCGCGCCACCCGACGCGCGGAGGCCGGCGATCTCGCCCCGGCGATTCTCCACCGAGTGATTCTGGGAGAGCTTGGCCTTTCCCACCACGCTCGTGACGGTTACTTCGATGCCGACGATTCGTGGCATGGCGGCATGCAAATGCGCGATAGGCAACTCGTGCACCCGCCATGGGTTCTCCCGCTTGTTCTCCTCGTGGTTGGTGAGCTTGCCCATCGCCCGCAGCAGGAAGGCCTCGTCATTTCGCACCGTGACGGTCCCCCGCAATTGCACTTGCAGGTAGTTCCAAGTCGGGACCATCGGCCGAGTGAGCTCGCGGACCGCCTCGAAGCGCGGCGAGATGTACGCCTGCGGGCCCTGGACGATCAGGAGCGCCTCATCACCGTCAGCTACGTGAGAGCTCTGCGGATTGTCGGCCGCCATGTGGATGAGGATCCGGTCCTTCTCCCACACGATCGGCAGGAGTGTGGACTTGATGCCGTGCTCGGGGTGATACGTGACGAAGTGGGCACCGACGTGCTCGGCGACGAAGTCCCTGTAGTGCTTCTCCGGGAATTCGTAGGATCTGGGGACGTACACGGGCACTCCTGCCTTCCACGGTTGAAGTGCCACGATAACCGGTTGCGATCACACGAGTCGGCGCGCCACCGCCCAGCGCGCGAGTTCGCGCCGGTTCGAGAGCTGGAGTTTGCGAAGCACCGCCGAGACGTGTGTCTCCACCGTCTTGATCGAGATGAAGAGGCTGCTCGCAACCTCCCGGTATGTGTAACCCCGCGCGATCATCCGCATCACCTCGGATTCACGTTCCGACAGCCGGTCGAGTTCGTCATCGCGGTCGGCGACGTCGTGTCGTGCCGCACCGAACGCGTCGAGCACGAACCCCGCGAGCCGCGGCGAGAAGGCGGCGTCCCCGGCGGCGACTCGGCGGATGGCATCGGCGAGGCCCGCGCCGTCGATGGACTTGGTGACGTAACCGCGCGCACCGGCGCGCACCACGGCAACCACGTCCTCCGCCGCCTCCGACACGGAGAGCGCGAGGAAGCGCGCCGAGGTCGCCGCGTCGCGGACGACCTCGGCGCCCCCGCCGCCGCGCCCTCCCGGCAGATGCACATCGAGGAGGACGACGTCGCACTCCACCCGTCGGAGCACCGCGAGCGCCTCGTCGACTGTTGCGGCCTCGCCGACCACCGTCAGATTCTCGTCGACGGCGGCAAGCTGGCTGCGAACACCCGCGCGCACGATCGGGTGGTCATCCACGATGACGATGCGCAGGTCATCCATGGTCGGCTGAGGTCGTGCCGCGGGGAGCCTCGGCAGCGGTGAGCGGGAGCGACATGTGGATTTCGGTGCCACCGCCCGGAAGTGGCGAGCGGACCTCGGCGTGCCCGCCCGCCCGTCGCAACCGGCCGAGGATTGACTCGCGGAGTCCGGCACGGTCGCGCGGGACGTCCTCGGGGTCGAAACCGGGACCGCGATCGCGAACCCAGGCCTCCAGCCGGATGTCCGAGGCCTCGAGATAGAGGCTCGCACTGCCTCGACCGTGGAGAGCTGCATTGGTCAGGGCCTCACTGATCGCGGAAATCATCGGGGCGGTGGCCTCGCTCGGAGTGGTGTCCCCAACCGCGACCACCTCGATCACGGCACCATGCCGGTCCTCGACCTCTGCGGCCGCGTCTCTGGCGGCCGCGACCACGGACGTCCCCTCCACCGGCCGATCCTCGTAGAGCCATGACCGGAGCGACCGCTCCTGGGCACGCGCGATCCGCACGACTTCGTCAGGCTCGTGGGCGCGGGATCGGATGAGCGAGAGCGACTGCATAACGGAGTCGTGGAGGTGGGCAGCGATGTCCGCCCGTTCTGACTCGCGCGCGCGGGCAACCCGCTCGGCGCCAAGGTCGCGGACGATCCGCAGGACGATCGGAGTGAGCACGAAGGCAAGAGCCACGAAGACAGCCAGGACGAGCCCAACCGCCCAGACGATCTGCGCGCCGTATTCCCCACCGGCGAGCAGCGCGAGCACGCCGACCGTGACAAGGCCCGCCCCCACGACGATCCGCGTCACCGAGCCCGCCACTGATTCGTGGGCGGGCTGGCTCCAGGCGACGGCGGCACCTGCCAGCAGGAGCGCAACGCCGAAGGTGCGGGGCATTCCCAGCCCCACCCCGACGACGAGAGCAAGCGCCGTCCCGAGCAGGACCAGCGGGAGATTCAATCGCCCGGACCAGTCCCTGCGGGCGCTCTCCTGCAATCGAGCGATTCTGGAGCGAGCGGCCGGGACCTCGGAGCGTGGGTCCGAGGTGTCGAGGACGAGCACGAGAAAGAGATAGACGGGGAGCGTGACGGGCGGCGCGCTGACGAAGAAGAGACGGACGTACCAGACCGAGACACCCAGGTGTTCGGCAACACCGGCACAGACTCCCGCACACCAGCCACTCTGCCGGCGGCGGTGCAGGGCCGGCCGCGTCTTCCTGGTCGGGTGGCTGGACGGGTGTACCCAGAGTCCGACCGACGACGTATCGAACGGCGCCTCTCCGGACGGCGGCGCACCTGACGATGGGGTGCTTGTGTTGCTCACCATCTGATCGTGACACGCCGCGCGCCGTCGTCGCAGCACCGCGGCAGGAAACCGGGGGCGCCTCAGGGGAGGATCAGGGTTCAATCAGGGGTTTCCCTGGACGCGGGCGGCCGGGCCGCTTGAGAGGGTGGAGTGCATGGAACAGCCGACCGAGACACTCGTGAACGACCCACCCAGGGGACGACCGCCGGCCGTGGCGCGTGCGTCCGATCGCTGGATCGGAGGGATCGCAGCCGGACTGGCGCACCGACTCGGCGTCGACCCCGCCCTGATTCGGAGCGTCTTCATTCTCCTGGCCCTCATCGGGCCCCTGGTGATCGGGCTGTACGGACTCGGTTGGCTGTTCTTTCCCGATTCGGTCACGGGGCGAAGCCTCGTCCGCGAACTCGTCCGGGGACGGCCGAACGGCGCACTTGTCGGCGGAGCGACCATGGTCGCCCTCGGCCTCGGATCCCCGCTGGTCACCGGCACCGCGTCCTGGCTCACCTGGTGGCCGCTTCGCACGGCCTCCCCCACGCTTGTGCTGCTCACCTGGTGGGTGGGCCTGCTGGCCCTCCTCTTTGCGGCCTTCGCCGTTCACCAGGGGTGGCGCGCACGCCACCACAGGCGCGAGGCCGGCGCGCAATCCTCGTCGCGGATCTCGCGTTCCGATGATCCAGGGATGCCCACCTCGGTGCACTGGGAGGAGGCAACGACGACGGCGTTCCCGCCGGGCGCGAGCTTCGAGGCCACGCCAGTCTCTCGTGAGTCCGCGCTCCTCCAGCGGAAGCGAACCTCCGGGCCCAATCGCCGAACGACCCTCATCACGCTCGCGCTCGCGCTCCTCGCCGCCGGAATCGCGCTCCTGTTCCACCTGCCGGGACTCCCGGCCGGTGCCCTGCTGGTCAGCGGAGGCGCCGCCGTCGTGATCCTGGGTGCCGGCGTGGTGATCTCAGGACTGCGCGGCCGCCGCGGCGGGCTTCTCACGGCGCTCACGGTCCTGCTTGTCCCCGCCCTCCTCGCCGGTACCTCGATCGCCGCGGTCCTGCCGGACGGCATGGTCACCTCCACGCCTCTCACGGCCGCCGGGTACCGCGAGGTGCGACTCGAGAGCGGCACAACCCACACGGAGATGCTGCTCGGTAGCGTCTCAGTCCGCCACGACGTCGTCGGCGCCGCCGACGACGTCGCCTACCGTCCCCCTGGCCGCGACGACGACCTCGACCTGCGGCTCGGAGTCGGCACCGTCTCGATCGAAGTGCCGCCGGAATCCGCAGTCGAGATCCTGGTCCACATAGGCGCCGGAGAATCCTACTTCTCCCTGGGACCCGGTTGGGAGGTCACGGGTGGCACCCAAGCGCCCCGGGTGATGCCGGAAGGACAGGAACTCACCTACTACAGCGACTTCGGACTCGACCGCTCCCTCCTGCTGCGATCCCCACTCGCCGTCTCGTCAGGCGCCGACTACCGCATCACTGCCGAACTCGGCGCCGGGAGCGTGCAGCTCTGGACGCCGGTGCAGGTCCACGAGCAGACCGAGGCCCACGAGCAGACCGAAGGAGAAATCGGATGAACGCCCGGCCCTCGACCACTACTTGGGGACTTCTCGCCGCGGCCATCGGCGGGATGGCGATCGCCGCCGGACTTGGGGCCCGCATCGAATGGCCGGTGATTACGGTCGCCATCCTTGTCCTCGCGGGCCTCACCCTGCTCGTGTTCGCCGTGCTGCCCGAGAGGGACGCGCTCCCCTCGGAGCTCTCGGCGCCCTCAGAGCTTCTCGACGGGGGTGTACCGCAGCAGGAGCCGCTTGGTTCCGGCGCCACCGAAGTCGATCCGGGCAACGGCCGAGGATCCTGAACCCTCGAGGGCAACCACGGTGCCGAGTCCGTAGGAATCGTGCGTGACGCGATCCCCAACCGAGAGGTTGGGGACGTCCGCACGCGGCGTTCCGGAACCGAACGACGGAGTCCTCTCCCCCGCGGAACTCGACCGCCCGCCGCCCCGGGACGATCCGCGGGAAGACGATCCGCGGGAAGCGGCCCGCGTGGTGGTGGCACTCCCGGATGATGCCCCCGAGCCCCCACGGAAGCCGCCACGGCCGTGGCCGCCCGAACTCCAGCCGCCTCCGGAGCCACCCCAGCCACCGGATTCCCGCATGGTGTCCATCGCGGAGGCGATGCGGCGCCAGTCCATGACCTCGTCCGGGATGTCGGACAGGAAGCGTGAGGCCGGCAGCTGCTGCGGGCTGCCCCACGCCGTACGCACCGCGGCGCGCGTGACGTACAGACGCTCCCGCGCGCGCGTGAGCGCCACATAGGCGAGGCGGCGCTCCTCGGCGAGCTCATTCTCGTCGGTGAGCGACCGCGAGTGCGGGAACGTGCCGTCCTCCATGCCCGTCACGAACACCACCGGGAACTCGAGCCCCTTCGCGGTGTGGACGGTCATGAGGGTGATCTGGCCGCCGCCGTCCTCGGCGTCGGGGATCTGGTCCGAGTCCGCCACGAGCGCGACACGCTCGAGGAAATCGCCCAGCGTGCCCTCGGGCTCCGCCTCAGCGAACTCGGCCGCAACCGCGTGGAGCTCCGCGAGGTTCTCGACACGGCTGGCGTCCTGCGGATCGTCGGAGGCGCGCAGCTCCGCGAGATAGCCCGAGCGGTCCAGGGCGGCGTCCAGGACTTCGGCCGGAGTCGCCGTCGTCGCGAACTCCCGTAGAGCCTCCATGAGCTTGTGGAATTCCGCCATGAGGTGCTGCGCGCGTCCCGTCAGGCCCGGGATGGCGCCGTCGTCGAGCGCGGTGTCCGCGAGCGCGGCCCCGAACGATTTGCCCTCCCGCTCGGCATGCGCGGCGAGCACGCTCTCGGAACGGTCCCCGATGCCGCGCTTCGGGGTGTTGAGGATGCGGCGGAGGTTGACGGCGTCGTCCGGGTTGTCGATGGCGCGGAGGTACGCGATCGCGTCCTTGATCTCCTTGCGCTCGTAGAAGCGCGTGCCGCCCACCACCCTGTAGGGCAGGCCGGCGCGCACGAACACCTCTTCCAGCGCACGGGACTGGGCGTTGGTCCGGTAGAAGACCGCGACCTGACTCGCTTTCACGCCGTGATCATCGCCGAGTTTGTCGATCTCCTGGGCGATGAAGCGCGCCTCATCGTGCTCGGAGTCGGAGACGTAGCCGATGACTCTGGCGCCACTGCCGGAGTCCGTCCAGAGGTTCTTCGCGCGGCGGCGGCCGTTCTTGGCGATGACCGCGTTCGCGGCGCTGAGGATGTTCTGCGTGGAGCGGTAGTTCTGCTCGAGCAGAATCGTGGTGGCGTGGGCGTAGTCCTTCTCGAACTCCTCGATGTTGCGGATCGTGGCGCCGCGGAACGCGTAGATGGACTGGTCCGAGTCCCCGACGACGGTCAGTTCCGCCGGCTCGACGCCGTCGCTTCCGTCTCCCACGAGTTCCTTCACGAGCACGTACTGGGCGTGGTTCGTGTCTTGGTACTCGTCCACGAGCACGTGCCTGAATCGCCGGTGGTAGTGCTCGGCCACCGCGGGGAATGCCTGCAGGAGGTTGACGGTGGTCATGATGAGATCGTCGAAGTCGAGGGCGTGGGCCTCGCGCAACCGCCGCTGGTAGATCCGGTAGGCGTCGCGAACCGCGACCTCAACCGGGTTCGACTCGTTGACGCGCTTCGCGAAATCGTCCGGATCGACGAGTTCGTTCTTGAGGTCGCTCACGCGGTGCGCCAGCAGTTTGGGAGAGAACCGCTTGGGATCGAGCCCGAGTGAGCGCACCACCATCGTCATGAGGCGCTGCGAGTCAGCGGCATCGTAGATCGAGAATGAGGACTTGATCCCGAGCTTCTCGTGTTCCGCGCGCAGGATCCGCACGCAGGCGGAGTGGAAGGTGGACACCCACATCGAGCGCGCCGCCGGCCCGACCAGATGCGCCACCCGCTCCCGCATCTCGGCCGCCGCCTTGTTGGTGAAGGTGATCGCGAGGATCTCACCGGGCCGTGCGCGGCCCGCCGCCAGCAGGTGGGCGATGCGGTGCGTGAGGACGCGCGTCTTGCCGGAGCCGGCACCGGCGATGATGAGCAGCGGTCCGCCCTCATGGACCACCGCCTCACGCTGCGGCGGGTTCAGGCCCTCGAGGAGGGTCTCGGGATCGCGGCCCCCGGCGGGCCGAAGGTGGCGTTGGAGCGCGCCATCGCCGTGGTGGACGATGCGCGGCAGTGCGGCGCCCTCAGTTGTGGTGGGCAGGGCGCCGAAGCCGGGGAGGTTGTCGAAGAGGCTCATGCTGGTCATAGCCTAAGCGAGCCCGCGGGCAGGCTGCGCCCGCCTGTGGGGAGCGGACAGCCCGTGCCCGGGAGTCAGCGAGCCATCACCAGAACACCGCAATCCCCACGTTGAGGACTACCAGCCCCGCGATCGCGCCGAGCCACTTGTGGCCGTTGCGCTTGCGCTCGGCCATCACGGCCAGCACGGTCACCACCGCCGCCACCACCGTTTTGATGCCGATCTTGACGTGGTTGAGCGCGAAGAGGTCACCCATCTCCACCACCCCGACGATCAGCACACCCGTCACGAGCGCGCTGATGGCCCCGTGCATGACGCCCTTCGGCACTTCACGCTTGCGGAGGTAGCCCAGCGAGAGCCCCAACACAACTGCCCAGCTCAGCAAGTGCAGGAAAACGAGCGCTCTGAAGAGGAGATCCATTTCTTCAGTGTATTGAGGAGGCCCCGGAGCGGGCGATCGGGTGTACCTCGCTTTCGCCGATGACGGAACCGGGCCTCCCGCCCGATAACCTCGGAGCCATGCGCCGCACTCTTCTCGTCACCAATGACTTCCCACCCGTGGTCGGCGGGATCCAGCGCTACTTGGCGGACTTCGTGGATCGCCTGCCAGCAGGGGACATCGAGGTCCTCGCCCACACCCCGCCAGGGGGCGCCACCGAGCACGACGCCTCCTCCGCCTACCCCATCCACCGCCACGACGCCCGCGTACTCCTGCCCACCACCGGCGTCGCCCGCCACATGGAACGCCTCATCCGCGAGCGCGGGATCGAGACCGTCTGGTTCGGCGCCGCCGCACCACTCGGATTGCTCGGAACGGCCGCGAAACGCGCCGGCGCCACGCGGGTTGTCGCCACCACGCACGGGCACGAGGTCGGCTGGGCGATCGCCCCGCCCACCCGCACGGTGCTCCGGCGCATCTTCACCTCCGCCGACGTCGTCACCTACATCTCCGAGTACACAAAGGACCGACTCGCTCCCCTGATCCCCGCCGGGACCGCCCTCGTCAACCTCCCCTCCGGTATCGACACCGACCGCTTCCGTCCCGACGACGCCGCACGCCGCACGCTCCGCAGCCGCTACGGCGTGGCTGACGCGCCCACCGTCGTCTGCGTTTCGCGCCTCGTGCCCCGGAAGGGCCAGGACGTCCTCATCGAGGCCTGGCCCGACGTCGTCGCACAGGTTCCCGGGGCACGTCTCGTGATTGTGGGCTGGGGTTCGTACGCGAAGCGCCTCGCCGAACTGCGGCGCGCCTCGCCAGTGCGCGGTTTGATCACCCTCACCGGCAAAGTCGCCGAGGAGGAGCTGGCCGGGCATGTCGCTCTCGGCGATGTGTTCGCGATGCCTTGCCGGACCCGCCACCTCGGGGCCGACGTCGAGGGGCTGGGCATCGTCTTCCTCGAGGCCGCGGCTGTGGGACTGCCCGTCATCGCGGGCGATTCCGGGGGCGCACCGGAGACCGTCGTCGACGGCGTGACGGGAACCGTCGTCGACGGACGGAGCCATGCCGAGGTGACGGCCGCCGTCGTGGACCTCCTGCGCGACCCGGCGCGGCGCGCGGCCATGGGCGCCGCGGGACGCGAACACATGGAGGCGAACTGGACGTGGCCGCACCTCGTCGAACGCCTGCGTGAGGCCATCGACGGGCGCTGACCGCGCGGTCTTGGGGCGGCCTGTTGTGGCCTGCCTACACCTGCGAGAACACCTCGCCGAGGTCTTCGCGCAGGAGAAGGTTCGCGCGGTCGTCGAACGGGGTGGGCTCGCGGTTGATGAGCACGAGCCGCGTGCCGAGGTAGTAGCCCGGCATGCCCGCCGCAGGATAGACCACCAGCGACGTGCCTCCGATGATCAGCAGGTCCGCCGTCCGTATCGCGCGAGTGGCATCTTCCACGACCTGCATGTCGAGCGCCTCGCCGTAGAACACCATGGTGGGACGGATGACGCCACCGCAATCGCAGCGGGGCACACCATCGGCGGTGACCGAGATGGCGCCGTCAGCGCCCAGGCGCGAACCCGGCTCAGCGGCACCGGCGCGCGCCTCAGACC
>DASRMP010000006.1:0-8807 GCA_035647855.1 Actinomycetaceae bacterium
CAACGCCACCATCACCTGGGCCGGCGAATACCACCTCAACAACACCGGCCCCTGGCTCCCCATAGACGGCACCGCCACCACCACCATCACCAGCCAACCCTTCAACACCCACGAAGCACCCGCCCGCCTCACCGGCTAGGAAACCACCGGACACGCGGATGTCGCGAATGCGGGGAAGTGTGGGCCGGGTGCGACAGAGGGTGTGGGCGATGCGGTCTTCGCACGCGGCCGGGGTAACTCCGCTCCCTGGGGTCCTTCGCGGCCATCAACCCAGTGAATGCAGCATTCTCAGCCCGGAATGGGCCCCCTCGGCAGGGAGAACGGAGACTACTGTGGGAGTTTCGTCCCTGTGGGCCGGCGCCCACGCCGTCGAGGGGTGGATTTGGTCCCCTTCTGGCCTGTTCGCGGCCCTCCGGACCGGCGGATTCGTCTACCGTAGGCGTTCGACCTCTACCGTAGCCGTTTAACACGTGTTTAACGCCTACAGTAGAGGTCTAACTCCTACAGTTGTCGCTCCGGTGCCGGTTGAACGGGCTCCACCGCCGGTCGAACCGGCCGAAAAGCACCCTCGGACCGCACGAAACCAGCACCCGCTGCCGAAAACCCTACAGAAGTAGCAGAACACCGACGGAAACCTCCGCTCCCCCCCCGTCGGGGAGACCCGACGACGGCTCCCGGTGGCGCGACCAGCGTGGACCTCCGCTCTTCCCCTGTCGGGGAGGCCCGTTCCGGGCCGAGAATGCTGCACTCACCGAACCAGTAACGCAACACCCACGGAAGTGCCCCCCGAGAAGGCGCAACGGGCTCTCGGAAGGGATACGGCGCATGTCACCGCACACCACACACCACCCACCGCGCATCGCAGGCTCATCCATGCGCACCCCACACACCGCAGGCTCACCCAAGAGCCCCGTGTCCCCCCAT
Source organism: Actinomycetaceae bacterium (assembly GCA_035647855.1). Lineage (GTDB taxonomy): Bacteria > Actinomycetota > Actinomycetes > Actinomycetales > Actinomycetaceae > JAAZBW01. Next base: position 925 of record DASRMP010000006.1, read on the forward strand.
GCAATGACTGTTCACCCAGGCACACATGGTGTATACCATATCCACCTCCGAGGAGCGGCCGAGCCCCCCGAAGCCAGAGAAGGGTGAGCCACACATGTCAGAAGAACAACAGGATGGATCCTGGAAGAATGGCGAATTCCGATCCTCCGACGACGTAAGAACCGCCTACATTTCCGGAGCCAGTTTCGCAGCGAAGTCGGTGCAGTACACCGTCGTCGATGGAGAGGCAATCTTCGAAGGCGACATCGTCCTGGGACCCGTCGACAAGGTGGAGGAGGAATCGGAGCGCCTCGCGGCCGAACTCCGCGGCGAGACCACGCGCGGCGTCATCGTGACCGGAGACCGTTTCCGCTGGCCGGGCTGCGTGGTCCCGTATGACATCGCTCCGAGCCTCCCCAACCAGGCGCGCGTCACGGACGCGATCGCTCACTGGGAGGCCAACACCAGGTTCCGCTTCGTCCTCCGCACAGGCGCCAACGCCGGCACATACCCGGACTGGATCACGTTCAGACCGAGCAGCGGATGCTCCTCCAGCGTGGGACGCCGCGGCGGGCAGCAGTTCATCAACCTGGCCGGCGGATGCACGCTCGGCAACACGATCCACGAGATCGGCCACGCGGTCGGGCTGTGGCACGAGCAGTCGCGGGAGGACCGGGACGCGTTCGTGAGGATCAATTGGGCGAACATCCAGTCCGGTTACGAGCACAACTTCAATCAGCACATCACGGACGGCGACGACGTCGGAGCCTACGACTACGGCTCGATCATGCACTATCCAAGCACTGCGTTCGGAGTCAACGGCGCCGAGACCATCACGCCCACGAACGCCGCCGCGGCAATCGGCCAACGCACCGCCCTGAGCGCCGGCGACATCGCGGCCGCCAACTCGATGTGCCCGAAGACCCCGGTCGAGACCATCCAGGAGACCACCCGGGAGACCATCGGCGAGACCATCAAGGAACGCGTCGAGACCACCAAGGAGCTGACTGGGGAGACCATCAAGGAGCGGTTCGAAACCGTCAAGGAACAGATCCCCGAGACCGTGAAGGAACGGATCCCGGAGACCACCAAGGAACGGTTCGAGACGATCCGCGAGACCATCGGCGGGACGATCGGCGAGGTGATCAACCCGGGTGCCGGCGGCGGCTTCGGCGGGGGCGTCGTCAATCCGGTCATCGGCCTGGCGGGCAACCTCCCGTTCGCCTTGGCCACACCGTTCGCCGGAGGCGCCGCCGGTGCCGGTGAGGCCGCCGGGGCCGCCGGGACAGGCGTCACGTTCGACGACGTCGTCGCGCAACTCGCGGCCATCGAAGAAGCACTCGTGTCCCTGGATCAGCAGCAGCAAGAGCTGGCGCAGGTCCATGCCGCACTCACCGAACAGGTGGCCGCGCTGACCGCCCTGCTCGGACTCCAGTGATCGTTGTCATCTCGCACCCCGCCGATCTGCACGCCCAGCGCGTGATCGAGCGTCTGACCGCGTGGGGGTGCGAGACCTTCCTGTTCGACCTCGCGGACCTTCCCGCCGACCTCACACTCACCATCGACTTCGCTCAGCCCACCGCCCCGCGCCCGATACTCGTCCACTCGCGCGAGGGCGAAATCGACCTCTCCCGGGCGACGGCGGCGTGGTGGCGCCGCCCACAGTTCGCTCGCCTCGGCCAGATTGCATCCGACGACGCCCGCGGCTTCGCCTACGGCGAGTGGCACGAGGCGCTTCACGGCCTCTACTCGCTCCTCGACTGCCCGTGGATGAACCCCCCGCAGGCCGACGAGCGCGCCTCCCACAAAGCCCTCCAACTGCAGGTGGCGAGCTCACTCGGAATGCGGGTGCCGGACACCCTGATGACCTCGGACCCTGGGCGGGCGCGCGCGTTCATCGAGCGGCACGGCCCGGAGATGACGGTCTACAAGATCTTCGCGGCCACCGCCCAGGTGTGGCGCGAGACCCGCGTGGTGGGCGAGGCCGAGTTCGCGCTCCTTGAGACCGTGCGGCTGTCGCCCGTCATCTTCCAGGAGCGCATCCCGGCGGTGGCGGACATCAGGGTCACGATCGTCGGGGATCAGATCTACCCGATGTCCATCGACTCGCGTCACACGGGTTACGACGTCGACTTCCGGTTGAACATGGCAGACGCCCGGACCAGCGCCACGGAAATCCCGGACGAACTCACCGCCGCGCTCCTGGGACTGATGGAACGCCTGGGGATCGTGTACGGCGCCGCCGATTTCCGCCTAACGCCGGAGGGAGAGTACGTGTTCCTCGAGATCAACCCAGCCGGGGAGTTCCTGTTCGTGGAGTACGGCGCCGGGCACCCGATCACGGACGCGGTGGCCGGCTGGCTCGCAGCGCCGCCAAGGCGGGCGGCAACACCGGGCCTGGCGGCGCCACCAGATCCGTGAGCCTCAGCCGATCCGGGTGACCTCCACATCGGCCGCCGGCGCCGCACCCACCTCGCCGCCTGCGGACCAGCCGCGCGCCTCCGCCGTCGGCGCTCGCAGTGGTTGCGACTGCGTGGTGAGGAGGTCGCCGGCGGCAACGCGTTCCTGACCGCTTGCCGCCACGCGCGCCCACAGCACGACGTCGCGACCGCCGGCAAACGCCTCGTCCGGAACGTCAAGGGTGGCGACGGCGAGGGCGGCGTCGTCGTCCTGCGCGGCGGACTCGGTGACCTCGGCGTCTGCGGACGCGACCACCACCGCTACCACGTCCTGGAGACTGACGTCCCGGACCTCGATGCGGACTGGGGTCCCGGCCGGCGGTCTGCCCCCGGGGCCCGCGAGGCGGACATGTACCTGAAGCTCCATCGCCCGATCGTATGCGCGAGCGGGCCACCACGCTCTGCGTGGGCAGAGATCTCCTACAGAAGTATCGCGGGCCTACGAGTGGGACCCCTTCGTGGACGACCGGCGCTCCCCTGCCGCCTCCCCGAGGGTCTTCTTGAACATGAACATCGGCAGGATAACCGCTGCGAGAAGCACGCTCAGCCACACGATCAGCGGCGCGAGCACCCACGCGGTGAGGCCGATGATGGTGAGGCCGTCGGTGAAGATGTTCGTGAGGATCAGGCCGACCAGTGTGGTGACGAGTGCGATCCCGCCGCGGAGGGCCGGCGCGTAGCGAATGGCCATCTTCAGAACGAATGGGCTCAGCAAGACTTCCACGCCGGTGAAGAAGAGCACACTCACCACGAATCCAACTGGTCGCACATGGAATCCGGGTACCACGAGAGCGGCTATGAGCAGACCGATCGCGTTTCCGAGCAGGTGCAACGCCGTAGAGGCCAAGAAGCGCAACATATTCTCTCCCGATGTCGTGTGAGCGAGGCGGCGATGCGCGCCCGTGAATGCAGGTTACCGAACACTTGTGCACGTGAAACTACCCCTTGGGGGTGATCTGGCGACCGCGGGGCATGCGTCAGACTATTGAACATGATGAACACGTCGGTCAAGAACCGCTCCACGGAAGATCTCGTCGTCCGCCGCACCCCCTGGGATATCATCCTCGGCCTCCTGATCATTGCCTCGAGCCTCGTGTTGCTCGGCAATGTTGTCTGGGCGACGGCGTTATCCGTCTTCTTCGTGGGATGGATGTCGCTGGTCTCGGGCGTGGCGCTCCTGATCGGTGCGCTGTTCCGGATCAAGAGCGGTGGCTTCTGGTCCGGCGCGCTGGGCGCGGCAGTCCTGATCGTGATCGGCATCTACATGCTTCGGAACCCGTTGATCGGTGCGATTGCGCTTACGTTGATGGTCGGCTCGATGTTCCTTGCCTCCGGTATTGCGCGCGTCGTGGGCGCGATCCAGGCGAGCGAGGTCCGCTGGTTGCTCGTGGTTTCCGGCATCATCTCCGCCGGGCTCGGCCTGTGGGTGATGTTCAACGTGCTAGCGGCGACGCCCCAACTTCTCGGCACCATCCTCGCTATCCAGATCCTGTTCGAGGGCATCACTCTGATCATGGTCGGCCGGCTGAGGAGGCCGGCGGAGAAGAAGACGCAGAAGAAGTAGTCCTGGGCTCTGAGGGAACCAGTCCACGAAACACGTCTCCATTGGGGCAAAAGGCTCTCGAACCCTTACTTTCGGCCCAAACTCTTACATCCAATGCGCGACTTGGGCCGAATGTAAGGTTCCCAGCAGGGTCTGTAAGAGTGCGAGCTGAGTGTTAGCGTCTGAACGCTAACACTCAGCTCAGGGCCTTACCGATCATGCCGGAATACCGCCGTCAAGCCTCAAGGGGCCGTTGCGAATTGCGTGGATCCGGGTTTCTGGCCGGGTGGATGCGATTCCCTTGAATAGGATTCCCGAATTGCCGAGAACACCCCTGGCCTTCGCCCCGCGCCCGGGCTAGGCTCGGAGGATTCCGCTGCCGGACGGCGCGTCGCGCAACCGCAACCGCAACCGCAACCGCAACCGCAATTGCAACCGCGCATCCGCGCTCGCGCAACCTCAACCGCGCTCGCGCCGCGGCCGGCCTCACCGAGGAGACAGTCGATGAAGATTGATGCCCTGGTCGTCGAAGAGATTGACGCCCCGTTCAGGCAAGAACAACTTGAACTCGAGGCACCGGGTCCTGGCGAAGTGCTGGTGCGCGTCGTCGCCACCGGGATCTGCCACACCGATCTGAACACCCAGTCCGGAGACATGCCGCTGCCGCTGCCGGGAGTGCTCGGGCACGAGGGCTCCGGCGTCGTCGAGGAGATCGGCGAGGGAGTGGCCAACGTAGAAGTCGGCGACCACGTGATCATGGGCTGGCCGTTCTGCGGCGAATGCCGCAACTGCGTGCGCGGCGAACACCGGTACTGCGCCCGCCTGGGCGAGGCGCTCGTCGGTGGGCACCGGCTCAAGGGCCCGAAGGCCGGCGAATCCGCCTACCGCCGCGCCGACGGCTCCGCGATCTCGGGCCACTTCTTCGGGCAGTCGTCCTTCGCCTCCTATTCCCTCGCCATGGCCTCCGCGCTCGTTCGCGTCGACGACGACGTCGACCTCGAGCTACTCGGCCCCCTTGCCTGCGGAATCACCACAGGCGCCGGCGCGATCTTCAACACGGCGAAGCCCGAGCCCGGGGAATCGGTGGTCATCTTCGGTGCGGGCGCAGTCGGGCTGGCGGCAGTGATGGCCGCAGTCAACACGCCCGCCACCCGCATCATCGCGATCGACCTGCATGATTCGCGCCTCGAGCTGGCGAAGGAGTTCGGCGCCACGCACACGATCAACTCGAGGGGCATCGACGCCGTCGCCGAGGTGATCCGTATCTGCGGCGGCCCCGCCGACTACGTCCTCGACTGCACCGGCGCGATCCCTGTGATCGAGCAGGCCGTGGAGGCGGTCGGGATGCTCGGGACGTACATCCTGGTGGGCGGCGCACCCGCCGAGGCGCGATTCTCGCTCGACCACCTCCGCACGCTGTGGGGTCGCAAGATCGTGGGCACGCTCGGCGGTTCCTCCACCTCGGAGCAGCTGATCCCCGCGCTCATCGAGCTCTACCGCCAGGGCCGATTCCCGTTCGACCGCCTGGTGAAGTACTACGAGTTCGGAGAGATCGACGCCGCCATCGCCGACTCCACGAGCGGCGAGACCATCAAGGCCGTCCTCAGGCTGCCCTGATCCCGCCACCACCCCCGATTGGAGATCCACGCATGACCACCCAGAAGACCACCGCCGTGCCGCGCATCACCGAGACCATCCCCCACCAGATCTACGTCGACGGCTGGCGCGAGGGAACGTCCGAGCGCGAGAACATCTGCACCAACCCGTTCGACAACTCCGTCATCGCCACGATCCGTCAGGCGTCCAGGCAGGACGTCGACGACGCATACGCCGCCGCCGCAGCCGCGCAACCCGCATGGGCGGCCAAGACTCCCGCGGAGCGCTCGGCCGTGCTGAGTGCCGCGGCGGACTATTTCGAGGCGCACCGCCAGGAGATCGTCGAACTGCTCGTGGCAGAGGGCGGCTCCTCTGTGATCAAGGCGAACGTGGAGGTGGGTCTCGCCGTCGACTCGACGCGCGAAGCGGCTACCTTCCCGAGCCGCGTGCACGGCCGCATCTCGCCGTCGAACACGCCGGGCAAGCAGAACCTGGTGTTCCGGGAGCCAGTGGGCGTGGTAGGCGTGATCAGCCCCTGGAACTTCCCGCTCGCGCTGTCCGAGCGCTCGGTGGCGCCGGCGCTGGCGCTGGGGAACGCCGTGGTGCTGAAGCCGGCGTCGGACACGCCGTTCTCGGGCGGGCTCCTGATCGCGAAGGTGTTCGAGGAGGCCGGCCTGCCGGAGGGCGTCCTCAACGTGGTGATCGGCTCGGGTTCGGAGATCGGCGACAACTTCGTCGAGAGCGAGGTGCCCTCGCTGATCACCTTCACCGGCTCGACGCCGGTGGGCCAGAACGTGGGCAAGGTGGCCGTGGGTGGAAAGCGGATGAAGCGCGTGGCGCTCGAACTCGGCGGCAATGCGCCGTTCGTGGTACTCGCGGACGCCGATCTCGATCTCGCCGTGCGCGCCGCGGCGTTCGGGAAGTTCCTGCACCAGGGCCAGATCTGCATGGCGGTGAACCGCATCATCGTCGAGGCGCCGGTCTACGACGAGTTCGTGCAGCGCTTCGCGGACCATGTGCGGGGCGTCCGCTATGGCGACCCGAGGGATCCGGGCAACGCCGTCGGCCCGATCATCAACGACGACCAACTCGCCGGCGTCACCGGCAAGATAGCGCAGGCCCGCGAGGAAGGCGCGCGCGAGGTGGTGAGCGCCGACGTCGAGGGGCGGCTCGTGCCCCCGCACGTGTTTGCGGACGTGACGAGCGGGATGGAACTCTTCCGGGAGGAGATCTTCGGGCCGGTCATCGGCATCGTGAAGGCAGCGGACGAGGCGGAGGCGTTGGAGCTCGCCAACGACACCGAATTCGGGCTCTCGAGCGCCGTGTTCACGCGGGATCTCGCGAAAGGCGTGCGATTCGCGCGCGGCATCAAGGCCGGGATGACGCACGTCAACGACATCACCGTCAACGATGAGGCCCACGTGATGTTCGGCGGCGAGAAGAACTCGGGGCTGGGGCGCTTCAACGGCGAGTGGGCGATCCACGAGTTCACCACCGAGCACTGGGTGAGTGTGATGGAGGGCGGCCAGCAGTGGCCGTTCTGATTCGGTTCGCGGGCTGAGTCAGCCGGCGCCGGTCGGCTGGTGCCGGTCAGTCGACGCCGGTCAGTCCGCGCCGGGGCCTCCCGCTGTCTGCGCTACGGCCAAGAACAGCGGGAAGTCCCGCTCGACGCCGTCGATCACCTTGGTCTGCACATACGGTGTGCTGAAGTGGATGCCCGCGAAGCCGGCGTCGGTCAGCCATTCGGCGAGTGCTGCGCGGCTGAAACCGTCGTGGTGGCGGTGGGTGTCGGGGTGGTGGAAGTGGCCGTCGTCGTCGTCGAGGTCGGTGAGGGCGACCCACCCACCCGGGCGCAACAGCCCGGTGAACCGGCCGAGCAGGGTGGGGACGTCGCGAACGTGATGCAGCGCCAACATGCTGGCGACGAGGTCGAACTCTGCGGTGAGACTTTCCGGGACTTCTGCGGCAGTGATGTCGAGCGGGGATGCCTGCCAACCGGTGAGTCCTTCGGCGGCGATCTTCGCGCGCACGATCTCCAACATCCCGTTCGAGGTGTCGGTCAGTAGGACGCGCGGTGGACGCGGGCGCAGCGCGAGGCTCAGTAGGCCGGTGCCGCCGCCGAATTCGAAGAGGTCACGGACGTGCGCGAGGGGCACTTGCTCACCGATCGCGACCGCGACGGCGGCGGCGCGGGCGCGGCGGGTGTGGTCGTCCCAGCGGCCGGCCTTGGAATCGAAGTGGTTTTCTGTCACTCGGCAAATCTAGTGCGTGGCCGGCGGGGCGGCGCGGGGCGGCGAGCGTGGCGG
>DASRMP010000007.1:0-73642 GCA_035647855.1 Actinomycetaceae bacterium
CCAGTGAGCCGCCGTCGACGTGTGCGTTGACCTTCGTGAGGATGATGTTGGTCGCCTGCGCGCCCGCGCCGCTCACCCCAACGGCGACGGAGGAAACGGCGACTGCGAGTGAGGCGGCAGCGGTCCATGCCTTGATCTCCGCGAACTCCGCCGCGGCGATGTTGACGGCACCGTTCGCATTGACGACCGCGTTCACGATGGCCGCCTCGACGTCATTGTCGATGCGGTTCCACGCGAGCGCCACGCCGATCGCGATGGCGACTCCGACATTCGGTCCGAACGACGCCGCGATGGACGCCGCGCCGGTGATTGCGTTGATCACGGAGCGGTCAGTGGCGCTGATCATGATGGCTGCGACCGGGATCTCCTCGGTGCCGACCCTCGCCCCTTCGGGACCGCCATCGATGACGGCCCTGGTCTGCGCGGTGATCGAGTTCCGGGCCGCAGCGCCGGACGCGCCGACCGCGCCGCCGTCGCCGACCGCGATCGCCATCGACCCTGCAAGGACCAGCGCGTTGACAAGCTGCCCGCTCGTCGCCTCGAGTTCCAGGCCGCCGGAGACGGTGTGGAAGACATCGGAACGCAGGATCTGCGCGAGCGTCCGGCTCACGATTATGTTCTCGGCCACCGCGCCGCCGATCGCCACCCCGAGGCCGCCGGCGCCCGCACCGATCCCCAGCGCAACGGCCGCGATGAATGCCGTGATCTCGGAGGTGTCCCTGGCTGTGAGGCCGACGTCCCCGGCGCTGGTGACGGAGGAGTCGGTGATGGCGGCCGTGGTTGTCGTCGTGATCTGGTTTCGAGCCCACGCGCCGGCTCCGGCAACGCCCGCGCCGAACGTACCCGCACCGACAGCCACAGATGCTGCCGCCGAGACAGCGCGGATGCCGGAGTCCTGGACCGCCTCCAGCGTGATGCCACCCGGGGTGCCATCGCCCGCCGCGCCGGTGATCGCAGCCTTGGTGATGGCGGCCGTGACCTTGCCGTCGATGACGTTCCTGGCCAGGGACACGCCCACCGAGACGGCGACACCGGCCTCCCCACCGAACGCGAACGCCAGGGACGCCGCGCCCGCGATCGCCGAAATGGTCGACTGGTCGCGTGCGCTGAGGCTCACGGACAGACCATCGTCGTCCACTCCGTCGGCCCTGACACTGGCCATCGTCGTGTCGCCGTCCACGAATGCACCCGTGACGGTGCGGATGACGTTCTCGGCCCAGACGCCGGCACCGCTTGCTCCGACGCCTGCGGTGCCGCCAACAGCAACTGCGGCCGACGCCGAGACGACCAGCGCGCTGATCGTCTGCGCCGAAGTCGCCGTGAGGGTGAGCGCGCCGCCGGTCTCCACGGCCGACCGCAGCAGGTAGGCCTGGGTCTGTACGGGTGCCTCGGTGCCATCCAGTTGCTCGCCGATCAGGTTCCTGGCGACCGCCACACCGATGGACACACCGACCCCGGTCGTCCCGCCACCGGCCAGCGCCGCGGACAGGGCCATGATCGTTGCGGTGATCACCCGGGCACCATTGGCGGTCAGGGTAACCGGGCCTGCGGCGTCCACCACGGAGTCGTCGATGTGCGCGTTCGCCGTGGAGGTGACCGAGTTGAGCGCGACCGCGCCCGCGCCGCTGAGAGCCACGCCGGTGGCGCCGGCGAAGCCTGCGGCCAGGGACGCCCCCACACTCACGGCCTGGATCGTCGGCGCCCAGAACTGGAGACGGTCGTCGCCGTCAGTACCCTGGATCAGGGTGATGACATACACCTGAAGGCCGTCGGTGATCTGCCAGGACTGGCCAGGACGCAGCACGTCCAGCGTCCAGCCTTCCGACAACTGGTACCCGTTGGCTGCGAGCTTCCCTTCGAGCGCGGTCCGCAGCGGCAGATCACCGTCAGCGTCCACGGCGGCCTCGTCAATGCGCGAGGTCGTGAGGTCGTCGCTGTCGACCACTCCCGCGTCGTCGAGCCCGGCGACGGTGAGATCCCCACCGGGAGTGAGCTGGAAGAGCTGCTGCGCGGCCGAGTCAACCTTCAGGGTGACGCCGCCGGAGGTCGTGGTGACCTTCGCGTTGCTGATGACTGCCTCGACCGCGTTGGCGACCTCGTTCAGCGCGATCGACAGCCCGACGGAGATCGCGACACCGGTGGTCCCGCCCACCGCCGCACCGATCGCCGCCGCGACGACGATCGCGTGTATCGCGGAGTGGTCGGAGGCATCCAGTGACAGGCTTGCGACGTCGATGCTGACCGGTGTACCCGTCCCGCCGTCGACGCCGGCCTTGACGTCACTGGCGATTCTGTTCTGGGCGTAGGAGCCGGCCGCGGTTCCTGCCACCCCGGTCGTCCCGCCGCCGCCGATGGCCAACGAGCCGGCGATGACCTTGGCATCGATGGACTGCGACGACGCCGCCGTCAGTGACACCGCGCCCGAGGAGTGGATGTCCGCACCCGTGACCAGCGCCTGGGTCGTGGCCGCGTCGCGCTTGAGTCCCACCTGCTGCCAGAGTGTGTTGTCGGAGTAGTCGAGGGTGGCCAGTTCGACGCCGGTGAGCGCGATCCAGTTGCCGTCGTCGACCCCGGCGAGCGAGAGGCTGATCGGGTTGGTGAGCTTCCAGATGACCGTGTCGCCGTACGTCTGGGTGGACAGATCCACCGGCCCGGTCAGGTCAGTCAGCAGCTCGTAGAACTTGCCGTCGTCAAGGTTGTGGACGATCGCGCCCGCATCCAGGTGGGTGACCACATCGGACGAGAACTGATCATACGAAGGGATCCAGCGGTAGACGGTGCCGTCCTCGGCCTTGACTCGGGCGCCGTAGTCGATGCCTCCGACGATCGTCTCATCGTGGGTGTACTCGTACGGTGGGTCGGTGAGCTGCGGACCCAGGTACCGGTAGACATCACCGGTGCGGGCGCCGTCGGCGATCTTGACGAAGTCGCCGGTGTTCAGGGTGTCCGGGTGCTCGGTGGACTCGTACACCGGGCGCCCGTCGGAGTCGATTTCCGCCGATGGATCCCAGCCGATGAAGTTGCGCGCCACCGACACCCCGAGCGCGAAGGCCGGCGCGTTTGTCCCGCCGATGGCGATCGAGGCGGCGATCGCGAGCACCAGTGCCTCGATCACGCCAGTGGATTCGGCGGAAATCGTGACGGCGCCGACCTTGTTGGTGGCAGTGCCCAGCGAGCCTCCGACGATGGATGCCGTCGTCGTGGACAGCACCACGTTTGTCGACTCTGCCCCGCCTCCAGACAGGGCCACCGCCGGCGTGCCGGCCGTCACGGACGCCGCGAACGCAACCGCGATCGCCCTCGCCCGGATCTCGGAGTCGTTGGCAGCCTCGACCGCGACGGCGCCGCCGGTCTTCATCATCCCGGCGTTGTCGATGAACGCAGCGACCGTGTTGTCAACCGTGTTGTGTGCCAGCGAGAGACCGACGGAGCCGGACCCGCTCTTGCCACCGGACAGGCTCGCAGTCACCGCGGCGGCCTTCGCGTCAGCGGTGACCTTCGACGAGTCGGATGCCGAGATGCTCAGCCCGCCGCCGGCATTGATGGCAGTGCGGACGGCCGATGCCTCGATGTCCGTGGCGATGCGGTTGTCGGTCCACAGTCCGCCGATGGCGACGGCGAAGGCGTCCGACTTGGACGCGGCAACGGCCACGGATGCCGCCAACACGGATGCGTTGATGACCGATGTCGACTGCACGGCAATCGTGATACCTTCTCCCGCCTTGAGAGAGGTGTCCTCGGCCTGCGCCTTGACCTCGATCGCGTCGGCGCCGCCCCACTCGTCCCAGCCGATCAGGTTGCGGGCGACAGCGACCCCGATGGCGATGCCGGCCGTCATCTTTTCCGACTTCAGCGACGCCGCCACCGCAGCGGAGACCGCGGCGATCGTCGCTGTGATGGTGGCCGAATTGGCCGTCGTGATGGAGATCGACCCGGACGTGGCCTCGGCGGAACCAACCTTCGCGATCTTCGCGATCGTGTGGCCCGCAATCAGGTTGACCGCAGTTGCCCCGCCGCCGCTGAAGGCTGTCGCCTCGCCTGACGCGCTCGCCGACACGCTGATCGCGGTTGCCGTAGAGGTGGCGTCGATCTCACTGATTTCGGATGCCGACACCTTGACGTCGCCGCCCGCCTTGACCTTCGCGACGCCGGTGATGGCTGCGTCGGTCGCGGTGCGGATGTCGTTTCGCGCGATGCTGATCGCTACCGAAACGGCGACCGCACCCTTGTTGGCCTTGTTGGTGCCGAGGTTGACGGCTACCGCGATCGCCGGAGCGCTGACTGTCGAGGTGATGGTGGCGCTGTCGGTGGCCGTGACGGTCAGGTCGCTCCCCGCCTCGATGAGCGTCGCACCCGCGATGAGTGCCTGGGTCTTGGTGGCGACCTTGTTCATGGCGATCACGGGGTCGATCGCGATCGACTTCAGCGGCTTCGGTTGCTCCTGCTTCTTGGCTTCTTCCTTGGGTTTCTCGGCAGGCTTCTTCTCATCGTCCTTCGCCGGAGCCTCCGGCGGCTTCGGCAGCGTCGTGATCGCGACGGTGAGGACGGACGATTTCACATGGGAGGTGATCTCGGCCGCGGTCTCGGCCGTCACGGAAATGGCGCCACCCGCGGTGATCGGTGTGTCGGTCACGGATGCCGTCGCCGCCGCAGGATTCTCTTCGCCGACGATTCCCAGCAGGGAGTCGATGAAGTTGAACAGAACGTTCTGTGGCTTCCAGCCGACCGTGTTGGCGGCGAAGGTGACGCCAACGCCGACGCCGGGCGCCTGGGTCTTGCTGGTGGTCTCTGCGGAGAGCGTCGAAGTGTTCAGGGCACCGACAACGACTGGACCAGCATTGGCCGTGATCTTGCTGCCGACGACGGTGGCAGTGGCGCTGCTGAGCATCGCATTCGTGACGATCAGGGCATTGATGCCGGGCACCTCGGCCTCGAACGTGATTTCGGGTGCCTTGTCCTTGAGTTTCTCCTTCAGCAACCTGTTGAGCGACTCGAACTTCTCCTCGACGCCGGCGCCGGTGGCCTGGATGACCACGCTACTGAGGTTCTTGGCCCGGATGGTGGCAGTCTCCAGCGCGCTCACCGTGACGCCGGCAGGCGCTGTCACGGTCATGTTCGTGATGTTCGACGTGACCCCACCACGCAGGTCGTTGTGGACGAACACGAGGCCGATGCCGGCACCGTCGACGCCGCCGGAAAGGAACCCGCCGATCCACGGACTGAAGTCGGTGAGGAACTTCAGTGCCTCGTCGAGATAGACGCGCGCCCAGCCGTTTGCCAACGAATAGTCCTGGGCTCCGAGGTTCATCTCCGACCCGTCCGCGCCCGACCACATGTAGACCGCGCCGGGGTCGCCCTCTCCGATCCAGTCGCCGGCCACACGCACCAGTTCGCCGTTGTTCAGCGTCTGCGTCCCGGAGTTGGTGGTGTAGCCGTAATCGGTCAGCGCCGCGGAGATCAGACCGGCGAAGGCGCTGAGACCGAAATCGTTGACCACCTGGGCGAGCTGGCGCATGTATGAATCGGCGGCGATCTCCGCGGCCTCCTCTGTGGAGACGGTGACCGAGCCGCTCGCCGTCAGGGTGCCCGGGTCCGTCCCCGTGTTCTCGACGGTCGCGGAGGTCTTGACGTTCACCATGTTCTGGGCGATCAGCAGCCCGGCGCTCCAGCCGGACGACCCGGTCACCATCACGCAGATCATCGAGGTGTCGTTGGTGGATTCGGCGTTAATGACCGCCTCGTTCACGCCGATCACTGACACGCTGCCGGCGGCGGTGACCACCGAGTCGACGATCGTGGCCTCTACCAGCGCCGGGTTCTCGTCACCGATCAACGGGTCTGCGAGCAACGTGTCGATGGTGTTGAAGAGGAATGCCTGCGAGTTCCAGCCAATCGTGTTGAACGCCAGGGTAACGCCCACGGTTTTCCCACCAGACGCGGTCAGGTTGGCCGTCCTGGCGTCCAGTTGGGACAGGTTCCGGGCTTCGACGACCACGTCACCGCCGGTGGTGTTCACAACCGAGCGGCTGATCGTCGCGAGCGCCTCGGACAGCACGACGTTCGCCGCGATGGTGCCACCGACCGCGATGGAGTCGCCACCACGCGAGCCGAACGAACCGCCGCCAGAGGACGTGACGGAGGTGTCCGCGACTGCCCGCAGGAACGCCTGCTCAATTGCCCGAACCGTAACGCTCGCGGCGTCCACATCGGCGGTATCGATGGTGGCGACAGCGCCGCCGCGCACGTCGTTCATGACCACCAGGCCGCCGACGGCGTAGGAGTCCGACTTGTCGAAGTCGAGACCCTGCGGGATCAACTGATTCAGCAAAGACTGCTTCCACCAGTCGATGTCGGTGTACGGGTGGTCCGGCGCGCTCAGGTCCATCGTGGTGCCGTCCGGGCCCATCCACTCGTACACCGAACCGGGAACCCCACCCATCGGCAGCCATGTGGCGGTGTCGGTGTAGTCCACGTTCGCCAGATCGATGCTCTCCCCGCTGCCGATGTAGCGGTAGACTCCGCCGCTCTCGCCGGCCACACGTGCCCACAGGTCGGTGTCGGTGTAGTTCGTGGTGCCGAGGTCAAGTCGGGCGTTCTCACCGAGGTATCGGTAGACGGCGCCCGGTGTGCCCAGGGTGACCGAGTAGTCATCGGCGAGTTGGATCGTTTCGCCGTTCAGCACCAGCCGCTTGCCGGACTCTGACGTGAAGACGGGTGTGGCGTAGCCGTCGGCGACCCGCACAGTCTGGCCGTTCGTCACGGTGATCGAGCCGTCGTCCGACGTGTAGGTCGCTGTGATGAAGTCCTTGGTGATCCGGACGGTGTCGCCGAAGTCCAGCGTCCGCTCGCCATCTGCTGTCGAGTAGTCGGCCGGGACGAAGTTGTTGAGCTCCTGCTGCGCAACATCCATCCCGCCGGTGCTGAAGACGGTCGAGGAAGCCACGATGGTGATGTTGGCCCAAATCGCCGCAGAGTCGCGTGCCTCGACCAACAGGTCGCCAGTCACTTCCACGCTCATGTCGGCCGGTTCCGGCTCCCGGTCGACGAGCTCCTGAAGCCACGCGGGGATCAGTTCCCAGAGGGATGTGTCCTCGCTGCGAACGTAAGCCTTGGCACCCGCGGAGACCTTGTTGCCGGCGGCCATGAACCCGACGCCCGTGCCCTTCGCGCCCAGCAGGGCGGACACGTTGGAGGTCGCGGCGTTGCTGAGGGTTGCGTTCAACGCGGCGTTGTTGTCCGCCAGCACACTCGCGTTCCCGCCGATGCGGAGCGTCGAGTTGACGATGCCGGCGACGGCTTCGGAGGGCTGCTCGGCCCCGAGCGCCCCGGAGATCAGCGGGTCGCCGAGGATGGCGTCGATGGTGTTGAACAACACGTTCTGAGCTCTCCAGCCCAGAGAATTGAAGGCCAGCGTGATGCCCGCCGACGTCCCGCTGCTGGTGACGGAGCTGAGCACCGTGGCGTCGATGCCAGAGGTGTTCTCGGCACGCACCAGCAGGTCGCCGGTCGTGGTCACGTCGCTCGCCACGATGGTCGCGCTTGCCTCGGCAAGGACGACGTTCGTGGCGATCTGTCCGCCGCCCGCCCAAACCGTGCCATCGCCCAGCATGCTGCCGCCGGAGGCGCTGACCGTGTCCACTACGGTCGCCTTGAGCAGGGCGTTCTCCGCGGCCGTGACCGAGACGGAAGCCGCGTCGACGTCGGCGTTGAGGATCCGAGCGTCCACGATCGAGCCCAGGTCGTTCATGACGATCAGGACACCGACTGCCCGGGCGTCGGAGTCGAGGAAGTTGCCGATGCCGGGGTAGAAGTCCTCCAGTCCCGGGCCCGCGCTGACCTTCACCCAGAAGGCCGAGGAGAAGTCGATGTCACCCATGACTTGCACGGCGTCGGGGCCGACGTACTCGTAGACCGCGCCGGTGTCCCCGCCACCCGCGTATTCGGGTCCGATCCGGACTCGGTCGCCGGCGAGCAGGAAAACCTCACCCGACGCGGTGGTGTAGTCGTAATCGCCGGGGATGATGATTCCCTCGATGACGTTCGTGAGGCCAGACAGGTCGTTGACGGTCTTCACGTCCTGGACGACCGTGCTGGACGCCTTGATGCCGGCGCTCTCCTGGGCAGCGACAGTAAGGGCGCCGTCGGCAGACACCTGGCCCTGCTCGGCTCCGGTGAACACGATGGCTGCGTATGCGGCAGAGGAGAGCTTGTTCGAGGCCAGGACGAAGCCACCGCCCACGCCCGAGGCTCCATAGCCGTCGATGGCGCCGGTCTTCTTGTTCGCCTTCTGACCGGCCGACGGGAAGACGATGTCGACGACTGCCTGGACGACGTTCTCGTTGCCGGCAACGGCGTTGACTTGCGTCGCCGACGTCGCAGTGATGGTGATGTCGCCGTCGATGTCGAGGAGCGAGTCCGTTACCAGCGCGTATGCCCGCGCCGGTTCCTCGCCGTCGAACGCGCCCGAGATGAGCGGATCGCCCAGCAGCGTGTCGATGATGCCGAAGAAGATGTTCTGCGACTTCCAGCCGATCGAGTTGAACGCCAACAGCGCGCTCCTGGCGTCCCACGCCTCGATGGCAGTGGACGCGAACGCATCGATCTGACCGGTCTGGGCCGCGGTAACAAGCAGATCCCCGCCCTCGGTGGTGGTGATCGAGCCGGCCGTGACAAGGGCGTCCGCGCTGCTCAGTACCAGGTTGGTGACGATGACCCCACCGATCCCGTTCCACGCTGAGACCACGCTGGAATCGGAGGCGGTGATGGTGGCCGAGTTCTCGGCCGATACGGTTACGTCGCCGGCTGCCTGGACGATGGTGTGCTCGATGGCGGCAATCGCGTCGCCCCGCACATCGTTGTAGGCGACGAGCGCGAACTTGCTGTCGGAGGAGCCGACCAGCTCCTTCTTCATGGCGGTGCCGATCTCGCCGACAATCGCGTAGCTCAGCGAGCCGGTGATGAGGGCGGTCGGGGTGAGTTGCTTCCAGTACTCGTAATTCGAGTAGTCCTGCTCGCCGAGGTCGATCGTTCCGGTGCCGGTGGATTCGCCCATGTACTGGAAGACGGAGCCGGCCGGGTCGAACGCGGAATCGATGATTGACGTCCCAGTCCAGTCGTCGGCCACCCGGACCCGGTCGCCGAAACGCAGCGGCTGATCGCCGGAGTTGCTGGTGAACTCGTAATCGTCGAGGACGTTCCTGATCCAGGAGTTGATGATCCCGGCGCCGGCGTCGTTGCTGGGTGAGACCTCGGCGTGAAGATAGGTGGTGGAGTCGATGCTCGCGGCGTTGCGGGCGTCGATGGCTACTGGGCCGGTGCTGTCGACCAGGTTGACCAGTCGCCAATCGGAGGTGTTGCTGAAGTTCTCGGTGGTCAGGTCGATGGTTGTCTGGCCTGCTGGCGGTCCACGGCCGGAGCCGACGTACTCATAGATCCGGCCCTGGTGGTCACGAACAAGTGTCCCGGCCACCAGCGCTGTGAGGTCGGCGTCCATGGTGTGGGCAGTTGGCACATCTCCGAGAATCTTGGCGCTCGCGCCGCTGCTGACACGGTTGGATGACAGGACCCCGTTGACGCTCATTCCGCCCGCGCCGAATAGTGCCGCCGGCGCGGAGGTGGCGTCGTTGCCAACGTAGGCGTGGATCATCGATTCGACGGCCGCCGAGACGGTCACGCTGCCCGCATCGACCGGTGTCTGCCGAACCTGTGCGATTGCCTGGGACGGTGTCTCGCCGTCGAACGCCGTCGAGATCAGCGGGTCGCCGAGCAGTGCGTCGATGGCAGCGAAGAAGACGTTGGTGGGCTCCCAGCCGATGGTGTTGAAGGCCATCGTGATCCCGAATGCGTTGCCGGCGCTGACCAGCGCGGCCCGGGTGGTTGCGTCGATCTCGGCGACCAGCAGTGCCTTCACCAGGACGTCACCAGTGACCTTGAGCACGCTGCGCTCGATGATCGCCGATGCGCCGCCGAGCACGCGGTTGGTGGCGATGACGCCGCCGGCCGCGAGCGACGTGCCCTGTCCGGTGAAGCTGCTGCCGCCCGACGAGACCGCGGTCACATCGGCTTCGGCGCGGATCACGGCCTGCTCGATGGCCTGCACGGTCAGTGAGCCCGCGGTGAGGTCGACCGCGACGAGGGAGGCTTCGACGTCACTCCGAACGTCGTTCAGCACGATCCCTGCCGCGATTCCGACTGACGGCGAGGTGGTGACGTTGATGCCCTCGGGGAAGAAGTCGCTGACGGCGATCGGCTTCCACCAGCCGAGGTCGGTGTACGGGATCTCGGTATTGTCCGGAAGGGTGGGCGCGGCGAGGTCTGAGATCCAGGTAGTGGGCCCCATCCACTCGTAGACGCTCAGCGGGTTGCCGGCGATGCGGGTCCAGCGGGCCGCGTCCGAGTAGTCCTGGGAATTGAGGTCCAGCGTGGCGTCGGCCCCGATGTACCGGTACGTGCTGCCGGCATCCCCGCCGACGAGCGCCCAGCGCGTCGGGTCCCCGTAGTCCTCGGTGCCGAGGTCGAGCCGTGCGCCGAGGCCCAAGTAGCGGTAGGTGGTCTCCCAGTCCCCGCCGCCCTCGTGGCCGGCGTCCACCAGGACCACGTCACCGGAAGCCACCAGCCGGATGCCGGAGGAGGTGCTGTAGCGGGGAGTGGCGTAGGCGTCGGCAAGAGTGACGACGGTGGCCTCGTTCTCCGGGGTGGCGGGGTTGTCGACTGCGGTCACGGCCTGGATCTGTCTACCGGTGGTCCGTGCCGTGAAGTTAGGTTGACCGTAGCCGAGTTCACCGATACGAACGCGGTCACCGAGTTTCAACGTCACCGAGCCATCAGTCGTCCAGTAGTCGGCTGGGATCAACAGGTCGGTGACCTGCCCGTAGGAGTGCATGCCGCCGTCGTTCGTGGTGATGGACGAAGCCGTCAGCTTCACATTCGAGTAGATCCCGGCAGAGTCGTCGGCCAGCACCGAGACGACGCCGTCGGCGGCGACGACGACGCGGGCCCGTTGGGCAGTGGACTCGATCACTGCCTCTGCTCGGCCGGCGATCTTGTTGGAGGCGAGCACGGCACCGGCAGCGCCGGAGAAGGTGTATGCCACGCCGGCCGTCTGGCCGGAGGCGACGTTGCTCACCGTCGCGTTGACCAACTCTGCAGTGAGTGCCTTGACTGTCACGTCACCCGAAGACGCACCGATCTTCTTCGCGGTGAGGTTCGAGTCCACCGCAGATGCTTTGACGTCCCAGACTTCCTTCGTGCCGAAGTCGGTGCCGAGGAGCAGGTCGATGGCGGTGACGAAAGTGTCGAGCGCGTCGTCCAGGACCCAACCGAGGAAGTTGACGGCCACCGCGGCGCCGAGGGTCAGTGCGGGGAGGTCGATCAGCGAATCGATTCCCGGGCCTGCCTCGGCGCTCACCTCGGATGTGGCGTCGATGACTGTCTGGTCCGTCACCGCGGAGATCGTGACATCCGCGGCGGAGATCGTGCTGTCTGTCACCGTGGCGGTCACCGACCCGCGCAGCACGTTCGCCGCGAACAGCGCAGCGACGGCGGCAACCGTGGAAACGATGTGCACCGTGTTCTCGGTGATGGCTGCGGCGGTTGTGCAGGCTGTGAGGGTGGCGCTCTCGGACGCCATCACTTCGAGGTCGCCGGTAGCCGTGATGGTCGAGTCGTCAACGGACGCCTCCACGATGCGGTTGAGCAGGTTCCACGCCCGCGCCGTTTCGGTCGTCACCAGGGGCGTCCCGTACACGAACACCGAATCGCCGGCGTGGGCGGCGAGCTCGCTGGCGTCGGAAGCGGAGACCGTGACCCCGCCCGCACCCGCGAGGAGGTTCTCTGCGATCAAAGAGGCGGTGGTCTGTCCGGTGACGTCGTTGCGGGCGTCCTTGCCGCTCGCGGCGTAGCTGCCACTGGTGGCGGCCGAAACGGTGAGTCCGTCCACGCTGGAGGCCGTGCCGCTTGTGAGAATCACGCGTGCGACGGCGTCGTCCTTGGAAACCATGTTCCAGGCGTTGCCCACAAGGTCGGAGGTGACGCCGGTGGTGACGGTGCCGGAGTTTGCCGCCACCACCTGGACCAGCCCCTCCGCGACCAGGGATGCCGTCTCGATGGCAGCCATCGTGTCGCGAGCCAGCTCTACCAGCGCCGCCAGAACGCCGAAGTTGAAGTGCAGCGACGGGCCGGACGCGCCGAACAGGCGGACGGCCTGACTCTGGTCATCGAGTGTCGCCGTCACGTTCGTGACGTCATCAGCGGAGACCAGCACACTGCCAACCGACCCCGTCCCACGGCCCTCCAGGACCCCCTTCAGGAGGGCGTGTGTCTTGTTCGTGATGGCGACCTCCACCGCGGCGATGGCGGCGCTCACGCCCGGGGCCGTAATGGCGGCGATGCCCACGAAACTGAAATCGACGAGAGTCTGGGCGATCACGCTCAGTGCGTCGGTTCGAATCGTGGCGTCCGCGGCAATCTCGACGACCGACGTGGAGCCCAAGGCATAGGCATGGGTACCGAGCGCCGAATCGTCGGTGAAGGCGGAGCCCTGGTTCACCGTCGCACGCAACTCGACCTCGGCTGCCTCGATCACTCCGTTGACGGTGACGGACGCCCGGACGTCCGGCCCGAAGCTCGTGGCGTCCCCGGCCTCAGCGATGAGTGAGACGGCGCCGGAGGTGATGACCGACCCGTCGACCGTGACGGTCTCGGCAAGAACAATGAGGTCGGTGGAGTCGAGATTGATGTTGCCGGAGATCTCCACTGTGTCTTTGCCGTCGCCGCCCACCACCGTGAGCCGGATCGCCGGAATAGCGAAGGACGTCTCCTCGAAGGTGGGCGTGGCGTTGGTGCTGCGGACGCGCAGACCGGTGCCGAATGGTTCCAGGACTGCGGTGTCATCGCCGTCCGAGAGGGTGAAGGTGGCATCGTCGACTGTGCCGGCGAAACTGATCGGCTCGAGCCCGGCGTAGCGCAACACCTTCCCGTCGAGGACCAGCATCCCGGAGTTGGCGTCGAAGGCCAAGGCTTCAACGGAGCCGAAGGACCCGCGGAGCACGAGGGTGTCGAACCCGCCCGCGCCACCGTCCACGGTGCCCGTGATCATGCCGGTCGCGGCGAAGTCGAAGACGTCCTGGTTGTCCGGTGCGCCGGTGAGGTTCTCGAACCCGTCGAACGAGATGCCGGAGACGGATCCCCGGCCGAGGCCGGTGACGAGCCAGATGGTGTCGGCCCGCGGGCCGACCAACGTGTCGATGCCCTCGCCGCCAAGGATAGTGAGTGCCACGCCCTCCGCAGAGCCACCGAGCACGAAGCGGTCAGCTCCCGGCCCACCGACCACAATGTAGTTCGCCGCGAGCGGCGCCTCATCCAGGTCGATCTCATCCGCGATACTCGCCAGCGCGAGCTGGCCGTTGCTGAGGCGCACCTCGTGGTTCCAGGCCTCACCGTCATCGGCAGTGGCGGTGGCGGTGCCGGTGTCGGCGTCCAGCGCCCAGCGGCTGACCCGGCCGCTCAGGCCGACGGCGAGTCCCTCGCCCAGCATCAGGATTGCCTCGTGCAGCCCTGCGCGAGACGCCTCGAAGGTGACCGCGAGGGTGACCGACTCACCGGGCGCCAGACTGGCCGGCATCGGCGCCACCGAGAAGGCGGCGCCCGACAGCGTCGGCGCCCCAAGCGCCACGGTGTCACTGCCGGTGTTCGTCACCACGATCGTGCCGGTGCCGGCAGCTCCGGGTCGCACCGTCCCGAAGTCAAGGGTCGAGCCGCTGAGCCGGAGGCCGTTCGTGCTCGGGAGCGCCGCCCCCGGTTCTGACGTCACGACGGCGGTGGTGCCGGCCTCTACCGGTGAAGACGGCGCCGCAAGCGGATCATCCGCTGCCGTGGCCTGAACTGCAGGCGCACCGTCGGACGTCTGCGGCGTCCGAGGCGCTTCCGTTGCCGGGACCGGTTCAACCGCAGCAGACGGCGGAGCGGTGTCGACCACCGGAGTGGCTTCGACGACCGGAGTGGCTTCGACGGCTGGCTCAGCGACTGGAGCCACTTCCACGACCGGCGCGGGCTCGACCACCGGCGCCGGTTCGGGCGTGGGCTCGACCACCGGTGCCGGTTCAGGCGCTGATTCTTCGGCCGGGATCGCAACCGGCTCGGTCTCGCTGCCCTGGTCCTCTGGAACGTCTGCAGGCAACGAGACGGCGGGCGCCATGAGAGCACCCTCCACCGGGTCGCCGACCTGGAAACCAGACGAAGGGACATCCCAGACAGCGCCAGGGAGCAGGGTATCCGCCATGAGTCCGTCGGCGGTGTGCCCGAGACCAACCGCGTGACCGATCTCATGCCGAAGCACGGTCAGAAGGCTCATCCGTTGCCAGCCCCAACCTGCCGCGTCCACGTCGACGACGATGGAGCGCCCAGTGGTGTAACCAAGCTGCCGCCCCGGCAGGTCGCCCGCGGAGAACTGGATGCCGTCCGTGTCGGCTCCGGCGTCCTGCCATTCGGCGGTCGCCGTGGCTGCCGCATGCTCAAGTGCCGCAGGGTTGAGCTCTTCTGGATCGGACGAGCCCTCTGCCACATCCCCAGCAGTCAGTGCGGAACCCTCAGCGAGGACCTCCGACCAGAAGCTCCGCACAATCCAGGACACGTTGGTCAATTGACCAGGGCTTGGCCGTCCGTCAGATTCGGCAGGGGTGACGGCTGTTGCCGGACCGGCTCCGAAGAATTGAGCGATCAAGGCGAGCGCAAGGACGAAGGCCACCCGTGAATTGAGACGGTTGGGCACGACTCCGCTGATCGTTCGGGGATGAAGCCGCGTGACGGCTCGCTTCAGTCGCTCGGCCGGCGCGCGATAGGTGCCGGGGTACTCCCCGGCGTCCCAATTACGCTTCGCGCCAAACATCACCACTCGCCCAAATGCCGCACCGAGCCCGCACTCTCGTAGGGCAGGCCGCGCAACACTCCAATCGTTCCCCTTGACCCCTGTCGGCTTCAATGTCCGCAGGACCAGACACTGACTGCGGCCTGACTGTCCCCAGGGACAGTCAGGCCGCGCCTGAGGGTAGGTCAACCGTTTGCGGAGGCCCCGTCGTGACTGCCGTTCCGGGTCTCGATGCCGAGGCCGCGCCGCCCTGCGTACGCCAACACCTGGGCCCGGTTGCTCAGGTGCAGCTTCCGCATGATCTCACTCATGTGGTACTTGACCGTCCGGGGGGTGAGCCAGACCCTGGCGGCCACGTCCTTGTACGACAGCCCCTGGGCAAGCAGCGCGAGTATCTCCTCTTGCCGGACCGTCAGCCGCGGATCCCGGCCGGCCCCAGACTCGCCGGCGCCGGCATCCCCATCAACGGCCGGGGGCGTCCGCATTTCCACTGGGTTCGGATCGACGTCGTCGTGGGTCGCAGGATCACCATGGCCGCGGGCGAACTCCGCGAGCAGCCTGCTGGCCAGGCCCGGGGCCAACGGCGGCACGTCGGCCAGCGCATCGTTGAGCGCCGAGATCAGGTCGGCCGCGTCCATGCTCTTCAACAGGAATCCCGTCGCCCCGGCCTTGACCGCCTCGAAAAGTGTGTGGTCATCGGCCGCTGCACTCAGCATGATCACCTTGATCTCGGGCATCTCCGACTTCACCATCCGGGTGGCGCACAACCCATCGCACCGAGGCATCGCGACGTCCATCAGGATGATATCCGGATGGAGATCCCGGGCCATGGCCAGGCACTCGAGGCCGTCCCTCGCCACGCCGACGACGTCGATACCGTGTGCCAGAAGGAGGCTTCTCAGGCCTTCCAGCATCAATTGGTGATCGTCTGCCAACAGCACTCTCATGCGGTATTACCTTCCGTACACGCGAGTGGGATCCTGAACGTGACCACTGTGGGGCCAGTTTCCATGGACGACAGTGAGATCGAACCACCGGCTTCTTTCGCACGTTCGCGCATGAAAGCGATCCCGTAGTGGCCGGCGGAGGGTCCAGCGAGCGGAGTCTTGAATCCTTCCCCATCGTCGCTGACAGTCAGGCAGATCTCGGACCCATCACGCTTCAACCGGATGTCGACGTTACGGGCTCGGCCATGTTGCCGCGCGTTGGTCATGGCCTCCTGCACGGCTCGCAGTACCTGGACGCCGGTGGCATTGCCGAATGGTTCGGTGGGTACGTTCGGATCGAGAGTGACCGAGGTGGCGATGCAATGCTGCCGTCCGAAGCTGGTGGCGTACTGCTGCAGCGCGCTCAGGAAGTTCCATTGCTCATCCCTGTGGCCCCGCAGCGCGATGATCTCGCTGCGGACGTCATCGTGGGCATGCTGGGCGACAACGGCCAGACGGTCCAGCAGGTCCATGGCTTCGGCCACGTCATTCGTGCTGAGCTGCTTCTTCGCGGCTTGCGCCTGAAGGCTCACGTAGCCGAGCACCTGACCGATGCCGTCGTGCATCTCCCGTGCCAGATGCTCCCGTTCCCGCATCGCAGCGAGTGCCCGTTGTTCATCCAGACGGGACGCGAGTTCGCGACGCAATTCGGTGACATCTCGCAGAAGAAGCAGTTGCCCGATAGTCCGTCCAACTGAATCGACCAGAAGAGTCGTATCGACCAGCAGGTGGCGGCGCGCGTCTCGCTCGCCGATGATGATGGTCTTCGTGACCCGCTCAAGCCCCGATGCCCCTTGCTCAGGCACGCCATCAGAGACCATCAGGGCTGATGCCGGCAGGAAGCTGGTCGCGCGACATCCCTGCATCGTGGCGGGTGCAGAACCAAGCAGTCTGCCTGCTGCAGGATTCGCGTAGATGATCCGCTCGGCCAGTTTGTCCAGGACGAGTGTGCCGTCCTCCATCTGATCCACCGCCGTCTTCCGGGCCTGGACAACCGGGTTGAACAGGTGGAACTCATGCAGGGCTATCGCATACAGAACCAGTGGTACGCCGACCGAAGCAATCGAAGGGTCGCCGAAAACCGGCCATTCGTGATTGGCGAGGTGACTGGTGTGGGCGATCCGTGAGAAGACGAGCCCGATGATGACCAGGGCCACCGCCGCTCGCGTTACGGCGTTGGAGACGAGCAGACCCGTCAACAGGACGAGACAGATGATGGTGAGAACCGTGGCGTAGGCGATGGCTGTCCAGGCCGCCAGTCCAAGCGTCTGCCCGACCGGAGTCCCTGGCTCAGCGGCCAGTGGCGTCCACACCAGATGGTGCGCCGGATTCGTCGCGGCCAACACCGCGAAAGCCACAGAAGGCACCACGAAAGCACCCACCGCAAGCCGATGATTGAGCCACTTTCCGTGTCCCACGAACTCCAGCACGAAAGCAGTGACCGCACAAACCAGCGGCAACAGCATCGAGATCCGAATCGTGTGCCAGACGATTTCGCTGATCGGCGTAACTGCCCGCGATACGCAGTTCATGCTGAGCGCCCAGACAGCTGCCAGCAGACAAGCGACCGCGAACGGCCGGGCCCCGGGCTGCCCGCGTCGACGCCAGCTGTACCAACCGAGCGCCACGGAGATCGCGACGATGGCCCACGTCAGCAAGTTTGTGGGCTCTGATTGGGAGTGCCAGTTCATGGTGGGGTGTCTCGCTCATGACGGTGTGAGCTTGATTTCCAAGGTTAGCGGCGCAGCCACCTCCTCCGCCGACTCACCGCCGAATCAGCCGCCCATGGGGACCTCGGGCGCCTCAGATCCTGGGCCGCCAATCCGCTGGGGTGAAGAGCTCCTCGAGGGAGCACTCGAAGACCCTGGCAAGGCGGAACGCGAGGGGCAGGGACGGGTCGAAGTGGCCCTTCTCGATGGAGATGACCGTCTGCCGCGAGACCCCCAGGCTCGCGGCGAGGCGCGCCTGGGACCAGCCGAATTCGCCTCTGCGTTCCGCCACCGTGTTCTCCACAGCTCAGGCCTTGCGCCGCAGCGCGTTGTACCGGATCGCAAGGTCCAGGGCGAGCAGGACCCAGAGGGCGACCAGGACGACGTCGGCGCCAATGTCCAACCCGGTGATCGTGATCGCAGCCGCGCCGAGCCCGATCATCGCGAGCCCGTCGAACAGCGCACCCATCGCCGCACGTTCCAGCCATTGCGACTCCACCGAATCCTCCGGCCGCTCTACAGCGCCCGCGATGCTGGAGCGGTCCACCAGCAGCACCCAGCCGATGGTTGTCGCCAGTGGCAGTGTGACGAGCCCGGTCACGACGCCCAGCAGCACCGGCGTCTCCGACGGACTGACGATGGACGCCAGAACCCCCAGCACCCCGGCGATCAGGACTCCGATGGCGAACGCCGGGCCCCACAGGGCGATCCCCGTTCGACCGGACTTGGTTGCTCCCCACACGGTGGGCGTTGCGGTGTTCATAATCGTCTCCTGACGGCGGCGTTTCGGTGCCCGATGGGATCTTGCCGGACCCAAAAATATGTCAAGTCTGTTTGACTGTCAAGTGCGCTTGACTGCGTGGGATCGGTCAGTGCTCCCAGCGAGCACCCAAGTCTCCGCAGCGACCAGACTTTCGCCCGAGCTCGGAACCTGGGCGCACGCAAACGCACCTCGGCTGGAACCGTGGCGAACGGAGAGCCTCCGAGCCAGGCAGGCATTGGCGAATATGCTCGTGCGAAAATGACCCGTGCGATGCATGTGACAACGCAGTCCTGGCAACGGAGGCCCCAATGCGTGTGAGATTCGCGAATCGGTTTCTGCCCCTTCTCCTCGCCGCGATGCTGGCCGTGGCTCTCCTTCCGGTCCACGCGTCCGCCGGCGCGAGCGCCGCTGCGTTCGCCAGTCCGGGGACTCCAGGGCCCGCCTCTGCGGTGAGCGCTCCTCTCGCAGCGTCCACGACCGGACAGTTCCGTGGCTACTGGGTGGATGCCTTCAACCCCGGCATCTACACCCCGGCACAGATAGATTCGCTGATCGCCGACGCTCAGAGGGTTCGCGCCAACGCGCTTATCGTCCAAACCTCCCGTCGCTTCGACTGCTTCTGCAACGACTCCCTCTACCCGCGCACAGCTGCGGCGATCTCGGCGCTTCCCTTCGACCCGCTCGAGACCCTTGTCCAGCGCGCACACGCCGCAGGCATGGAAGTCCACGCGTGGGTCAACGCCACGACCTTGTGGAACTCCGCCACGGCCCCGGCCGCTGCGGATCACGCGTACAACACGCACGGCCCGTCGGCATCCGGAGCCGACCGATGGCTGAACAAGCGCGTCGACGGCGTGGAGATCGTGAGCAACAACAGTTACGTCGATCCCGCCAACCCGGCCGCCGTCGACTACATCGTGGAAGCCGTCACTTCCATCACCAGTGCATACGACGTCGACGGAGTAACCCTCGACTACATCCGGTATCCCGACTACAACTCGGGGTCCGCGAACGATTGGGGGTACTCCTCGACCTCCCTCTCACGCTTCCGCGCAGAGAGCGGCCGCACCGGTACACCGGCAGCCAGCGATCCCGAGTTCAGCGAGTGGCGGCGCGATCAGGTCACGGCTCTCGTGCGGAAGGTCTACCTGGCAATGTACGAGGTGGATCCCAGTGATCGCCTCAGCGTTTCGGGCATCACGTATGGCTACGGACCGCAGAGCACCGGCGGCTGGGAAAGCACCTCGGCCTATCGGACTGTCCTGCAGGACTGGCGCGGGTGGCTCGAGGAGGGCATCGTGGACACGGTCGCAACCATGAACTACAAGCGGCAGCACCTCGCCGATCAGGCGCAGATGTTCTCGGAGTGGACCGAGGCGACCGTGCAGTACCAGGGAGACCGCCAGAACATCGTGGGGCCGGCGCTCTACCTGAACGATCTGGACGGCAGCATCGCGCAGGCCAAAGCCGTGAAAGCAGCGGGTGTCGGCTGGGCCGGCTACTCCTACGCGAACGCGTCACAGGCGGCGGCCGCATCCACGAGTTCGAGCGTGAAGAATTCAGAACGGGGTCTGCTCCAGGACAGGCTGCGTTCGGAAGTGTTCACCGGAACCACCACGGTGCCCGCTATGTCGTGGAAGACGGCTCCGACAACCGGCCACCTCGCCGGCACTGTTCGCGACGGCGCGGCGCTCGACCAGGTGGAGGTCACCGTGCGGCTCGCGGGTGGCTCCTCGACCGACGTCCGGAGCAGTCGCACCGACGGGAACGGGTGGTTCGGCATCGTCGACCTGCGACCCGGGACGTGGGTGGTCTCCGTGACGGAGCCGGGACTCACCGGCTGCGAGGTCACGGTCACCGTCGCTGCGGGAGAACTCGCCGACGTCGAACTGACTCTCGGCCCGTGCACCGGCCCGTCAACGCGGTTCACGGACGTGCCCGCCGGCTCGCAGTTCTTCTCCGAGATCGAATGGCTGGCATCGGAAGCCATCACGACCGGATACCCGGATGGGACATTCCGGCCGTTGGATCCGGTGAACCGCGATGCGATGGCGGCGTTCCTGTACCGGTTGGCCGGCGAGCCCGCCTTCACCCCACCCGCAACGTCACCGTTCACGGATGTGGCGCCGGAGATACAGTTCTACCCCGAGATCACCTGGCTGGCATCCACCGGGATCTCCACCGGGTGGGACACGGGTGGCGGGACCGCGGAGTTCCGGCCGTGGGAGCCAATCAATCGGGATGCGATGGCGGCGTTCCTGTACCGCTTTGCCGGCGAACCCGGCTTCACCCCACCCGAAACGTCACCGTTCAGGGATGTGACGCCGGAGATACAGTTCTACCCCGAGATCACCTGGCTGGCGTCCACCGGGATCTCCACCGGGTGGGACACAGGTGGCGGGGCCGCGGAGTACCGGCCGTGGCAGCCCATCGCGCGGGACGCGATGGCGGCGTTCCTGTACCGCTACGTGGAGGAGTTCGGCTGGTAATGAACCGCACAGGCTGCACCGACCGCCTGAGCATCTCGTAGTGCGTCGGCAAACAGGTCCCGGTCCAGACCGAGTCCGTGTGGCGCCCTCGGCGCGGTTCGAACGCGCAACACCCATTTCTGCCTCGATCCACCGACGGGTTGGGCTGTTCGACCAGGCACGTCCCGGCCTGTGACCGGGGGACGTTAGCCGAGCAGATCCCCACCCTGGTCGCTCAACGCGGGTCGATCGCGGTGCGGGCGGTGTGGTGAGCGATCGGGCAGCTGCGCCCCGAGCACGGCACACCGCAACCGCGACAACTACCGTCTCCGAATGCTCCCCGCCGCTGGCGGCGTCACACCCTAATCCCTACCGGATGGAGCAAGAGCCACCAATCCCCACGGACGCCCGGACGCTGCTCATGGAAGCACTATGAACAGAAGAGTCTCGGCGCCCCAGCTTCGCTAGGGCGCCGAGACTCTGGTGAGGACGATGGCGTCCCCTGGATATTGGTCTCCATCGGTCAGAATGACCTGTGACCGCAATCCGGTAGGGAACAGCTAGACCTACTCGGTGACTCTCGCCTCGCTGTCACCCCGCTGGGCAACTTCCCGTCCGTCCCGTACACGATCGTCCTGCGCCTGCTGGTCCTGCATAACGATGACGGTCAGTGCCGCGACAACGATAGTCTGTGCGATCGTGAACACGGTGTTCCAGCCGACCTGGTTGGACACGAAGTTGTCTACAGCAGCTGCGATACCGAGCAGAATGCCCATTACGCCAAGGAGAATGAAAACTCCTCGATTCATTGGTCTGCTCGGACGCGCGGTGACATCAAGTTTCTTCGCACCTGTCAGCGGTCTGACCGCGGCTTGTATCAAACCGTTCTGCCAGGCGACACAGCCGAGAATCAGGGCAACTCCGAACCACTGCAGAGCCGACGGCCATTCAGCGAACAATGGGCCAGCGACAATGACCGAGGTAACAGGGGAGAGAAGCAGGATGCCTGCCGAGAGGGTCGGATCCAGCCAGACCGAACCGTACTGAACCAGGGTCCAAGCAGCAGCCTGGCCGAGGACGATCAGCATGATGAGGGCAACCCAGTTGCTTGTGTTGATTGGATCGCCGGCCATCGTTGCTGCCTGCAGGGTGGGGTTGGCACCCAGGCTTGCCGGAAGAACCATTTCGCCAGTAGCCGGATCCATGGTGAGAACACCCTGGGTGATGTTGAAGCCGTTGCCGCCGGTGAACATCCAGATAACTGGGAAGACGCACTGAGCAAGCATGGTGTACATCATCGGCTGGATGTAGAGGTCCTTGCGAGGAGCGGTGGTCGATGCCTTGCGGGACAGGTACAGGTAGAAGGAGTAGCAGATGCCTGAGGTCAGACCGAAGGCAGTTCCGATAACCGAGGTCTTGATGCCAGAGATCGTCTCGGGGCCAACGGCTGCGTCGGCCGGCTCGAAAACACCACCAGTGAAGAGAACGCCGACGATCATGATCGGCAGGATGATTGCGAAGGACTTCGGCAACTTGAACTTATCGATGGCCGCCGTCAGCATCGGCACGATCACGACCTGAAGGTTCAGCAGAATTGCTGCCACGCCGGAACCGATCAGGAAGATCGAGTAGTTCCATGCGGTGAAGTCAACACCAAGGAACAGGCCGGAAGCCACAGCGAGGATAATGCCCTTGCGTGGGAGCGCTTGCTTCTTGCGGATTTCGTTTAGGCCGAGAGGGAGCAGGATCAGGAAACCCAGAGAAACGCGCAGGAACGCCTGGGTCGCCGGGTCCATATTGGAGGCTTTGACCCACAGTGGGGTGCCTGAGAGAAACAGGGTACCAAGCAGTAGAACCGCGACTGCTTTGCCGTGGCCCACATGTTTGACTGGTACCGGTGAACGAAAACCCCTGGTCGCACTGATTTGACTCATGTTGGGGAGTGTACGATCATCCGGTCCGCGTGGTTGGTGATTCGGAGGAACGACAGGCTCGGCAGGATGGTCAGTGACGTGCTGGAGGCCAAGGACCGCATCCACTACATCGAGGACATCGACCCGAGCGACGGCACATTGCGATCCACAACGAGCTGAGCGACGCGCAACCTCGCCCGCTGGGTCAGAGCAGCATTGACGTGGGACACGAGGGCCCGAGAGGCGGCATCAGTACCTCCTCAGATCCAGGTGACCCTGGCCCGTCGTGGCCGAGCGGTCAACCTCGTTCACGTCCAGGATGAGGGCGCGCAGGGCGTCGGTGGAGTCCGCAAGGGCGCGCACCATCACCCAGGACACCCCGTGACGCACACCGGCGGTGACGCCCGCTCGGTTCAGGCCGTGCGCGTCGACGGCGTCCCTGACCTGGTCTACGAATGCCCCGGCGGCGTGCGGGCCGACCATGAGTGTGCTCCCCATATGGCTCGCGCCCTCGAGGTAGCCAAGCCCGTTGATCGCCTTCCCGAGGTGGGCGGGGCGGATGCTGACGTTGTCCAAGCACACGGCGCCTCCCGCGCTGCGCACCCCCACGCGCAGCCGCATCCCCGCATAGGTGAATCGGGCATCGTCGGGATCCCAGCCGGGGGTGACGATCTCGCCCATGAACGCCTGCGCCTCCGGGTGCGCCTCAATCAGCGTGGTTTGGCGGTAGTTCGCATCGCGGTAGGCGATGATCTGCTCGGGCACGTACTCGAGCCGACTGCCGGCTGCGAGCGTGAACGTCGCGTCGTGGACGGCGGGCCTGTGCGGCGTCTTGTAGATCCGGGTGGCGCCCTGCGAGGCGAGCAGCAGGGACGCGCCCTCGCCCACCTCCACCCGCATCCGGTAGTCCTCGCCAAAGTAGGCCCCGCCCGGATTAACGACGATATAGGTCAGTTGGCCCGAATCGTCCAGATAGAGGGGGTGCATCAGTCGCAGGACGCCAGAACCCTCGGTCTTGACGGGTCGCGTGCGCACGCCACTGCGCTGGACCGTCAGATCGAGTGCACCGGCAACCTCGCTCGGCGCGGCCTTGGAAAACCCGAGGGTCATGGTCATGCCAGGTCGCTCATCAGCACGTCATGCTGGAGCCACTCAACGACCTCGTCCAGGCCATCATCCGTCTTGAGGTTCGTGAACACGAACGGCTTACCTGCCCGGACGCGCTCGGAATCCGCGCGCATCACGTCAAGGTCGGCGCCCACGTACGGAGCGAGATCGGTCTTGTTGATCACCAGCAGATCGGACTTGATCATGCCGTGGCCCGCCTTACGCGGGATCTTCTCGCCTTGGGCAACATCGATCACGTAGATCGTCACGTCCACGAGTTCCGGGCTGAACGTGGCCGAGAGGTTGTCACCGCCGGATTCTATGAAGAGCACCTCAAGGTCCGGGTGGCGCTCCATCATTTCTTCTATAGCCGCGTCGTTCATGGAGGTGTCCTCGCGGATCGCGGTGTGCGGGCAGCCGCCAGTCTCGATTCCAATGATCCGGCTTTCCGGCAGCACGCTCGTGCGCGCGAGGATCTTGGCGTCCTCGAGCGTGTAGATGTCGTTCGTAATTGCGGCCATGGAGAGCTCGGAGGCCAAACGGCGCGTGAGTCGCTCGATCAACTGGGTTTTGCCGGAGCCCACGGGCCCCCCGATTCCAACGCGAATGACACTCACGGATCTCTCCTAACTCATGAACATGCGAGCACGAAGGCGTTCATGCTGCATCTGGGCGATCTCGAGACCCGGCGCGACCACGCCGAGATCCTCCTCCTCGAGTAAGTGGACGTCCGCACAGGCGCGTGCCACCCACTCGTGTGCGGCAGTGATGATGCGCTGGCCGTCCGATTGGCCGATCGGAATGCCGCGGACTGCGTTCTGCGTCAGGGTGCTCGCCGCACCCGTGAGGTGGGCCGTCATGGCGTCCTCGAGTGGCACGCCGAAGTGGCGCGCCACGTATGCGAACTCGAGCGCCGGGTGTGCGAGCTCGGTGCCACGTGCGGGAACGCCGAGGGCATCGGCACCGATGGTCCGGATTCGCTTGGCCATTGCGATATCCGCGGTGCGCACCTGGGCGGGGAGCGTGGCGGCACACGCGAGGTCGGCAAGATGCGATTCGTCGACGCCTTCGTACAGCAGACGCATCAGCAAGGCATCCGTGTGGGTCAGTTGGGTGGCGACGTACATGCGCAACCACTCCGCGAACGTCGCGGCATCGTGCACCTCACCTCTCGACAGGTACTGTTCGAAGCCAAACGAGTGGCTGAAGCCGCCCGTCGGCAGAGCCGAATCGCTCAGCTGAAGGAGAAGTGCCAGAGGTTTCAATGGGTGTGCTCGCTGTGTCGGAATGGTTGGAGCATGACGTGCTCGGTGTGCTCGTACGGCACACCGGCGTGATCGAGGTACTCCGCGACCGTGTGGTCGTACTGCACCACCATAACCTCGGCCCCGAACTCGGAATCCGCGTCGAAGAACTGCGCCTGCAGGTGGCGGTTGCCGAGTGTGTGGGCGGTGACGGCCATCTCGTAGATCGATCGGGCCTTGATCACGAGGACGTCGGTTGATTCGACCTTGATGACGATTGCGTTCTTTTCGCTGAGGTCGAGGACGTCGCCGTCTTTGAGATCTGGGGCGCCCTGGGGGAGGCGGATACCAACCTCGTGGCCGTGATCCGTCCGAACCCGGAGGATGCGCTTCACCAACTGTGCGCTGGGAAGCGTCACAACCTCCATGTGTATGCCCGCGGGGAGAGGCTCCTCGTGGATGTTCCTGGTGATCTCGGTGACAAGCATTACGCCCCTTGCGTACGTGCCGCGCCCCGGGGGCCAGCCGTGCTGAGCGGCCCGCCCCCGAGGCGCGGAAGTGATTAGAACAGGAAGTAGCGCTGCGCGAGGCCGACCTTCTCAGCCGGTTCCGCCGTCAGCACCTCACCGTCGATCGCTACCTCGTAGGTCTGCGGATCAACCATGATCTCCGGCGTCGCGTCGTTGAACTTCAGGTCCTTCTTGCCGATGTCACGGCAGCCGTGGACTGCATACGGACGCTTGGTGAGGTGAAGCTCTTCCGGGACACCAGCGTCGAGAGCAGCCTTGGACACGAAGACCAGGCTGGTCTCCCCGAGTGCCCGCCCGTGCGCGCCGAACTGGTTCCTCATGGTCCGCGGCTGCGGGGTGGGGATCGAGGCGTTCGGATCGCCCATCACCGAGAGCGCGATCATGCCACCCTTGATCACCAGATCAGGCTTGGCAGCGAAGAACTTCGGATCCCACAACACGAGGTCCGCGAACTTGCCCACCTCGATCGAGCCGACCTCTTCGCCGATGCCGTGCGCAATCGCGGGGTTGATCGTGTACTTGGCGACGTACCGCTTGATGCGGGTGTTGTCGTTGTTCTCCGAATCGCCTTCCAGCAGGCCGCGCTGGTTCTTCATCGAGTCCGCGATCTGCCAGGTTCGGATCACGACCTCGCCGATCCGGCCCATCGCCTGCGAGTCCGAGGATGTGATCGCGAAGACGCCCATGTCATGCAGGACGTCCTCGGCCGCGATCGTTTCCTTGCGGATCCGGGAATCGGCGAACGCGACGTCCTCGGGGATGTCCGCGCGCAGGTGGTGGGTCTCCATGAGCATGTCCATGTGCTCGGCGATCGTGTTCTGCGTGAACGGCAGAGTCGGGTTCGTGGAGGCGGGCAGGACGTTCGGGAGACCGGCGATCTTGATGATGTCCGGAGCGTGGCCGCCGCCGGCACCCTCCGTGTGGAAGGTGTGGATGACGCGCCCGTTGATCGACTTGATCGTGTCGTCCACGAAGCCGCCCTCGTTGAGGGTGTCCGTGTGGATGGCGATCTGGACGTCGTACTCGTCGCCGACCTTCAGTGCATTGTCGATCGCAGCATGGGTGGAGCCCCAGTCCTCGTGGATCTTCAGACCGCAGGCGCCCGCCTGGATCTGTTCCGCGATGACCTCGGGGACCGAGCCGTGACCCTTCCCCAGCAGGCCGATGTTCATGGGGAAATCGTCAGTTGCCTGGAGCATCCGCTTGATCCACCACTCACCGGGGGTGATCGTGGTGGCCTTCGTGCCCTCGGCCGGTCCGGTGCCGCCACCGATCATGGTGGTCACGCCCGAGGCGAGTGCTGTGCCGATCTGGTCGGTGGCGATGAAGTGAATGTGGGTATCGATGCCACCGGCGGTGAGGATCTTGCCCTCGCCCGCGATGATCTCGGTTGCCACGCCGATCGTGATGTCCACGCCGTCCTGCGTGTCGGGGTTGCCGGCCTTGCCGATCGCGAAGATGCGGCCGTCCCGGAGGGCGACGTCGGCCTTGTAGATGCCGGTGTAGTCGAGAATCAGCACGTTCGTGATGACGGTGTCCGGGATATCCTCGGAACGCATCTTGCGCGAGTTCTCGCCCATGCCGTCGCGGATCGTCTTGCCGCCGCCGAAGACGGCTTCCTCGCCGTAGACGGTCTTGTCCTCCTCGACCACGGCGAACAGTTCGGTGTCACCGAGTCGAACGGCGTCACCCGTGGTGGGGCCGTAGAGGTCGGTGTACTGGCGTCTGGAAACCTTCATGCTCATGGTTGCGGCTCCTACTTCTCGTCAGAGGTGTCGATGGCTCGGTCGTATTCGCTCCGGAACCCGTGCACTTCGCGACTGCCGCCGTAAGCGACCAGATTGACCTCGCGATCGTCGCCCGGCTCGAAGCGAGCGGAGGTGCCCGCGGGAATGTCGAGACGGAAGCCGACGGCCTTCTCGCGATCGAACTCGAGGGCAGGGTTCACCTCGGCGAAGTGGTAGTGCGAGCCGACCTGAACCGGGCGGTCGCCAGCGTTCTTCACCTGGAGGGAGACCGCCTCACGGCCTTCGTTGAGGATGATCTCCTCATCGTTCAGGATCAGTTCGCCGGGCTTCGCGCCGCCCCCCTCGCCTCCACGAACGGGTTCGTGCACGGTGACGAGTTTGGTTCCGTCCGGGAACGTGGCCTCCACCTGGATGGAGGGGATGAGGGAAGCGACGCCGTCCATCACGTCGCTCTCACTCAGGATGGTGGTGCCGTAGCTCATGAGGTCGGCGACGGTCCGGCCGTCGCGGGCGCCCTCGATGATCTCGTAGGTGATCAGCGCGACCGCCTCCGGGTGGTTGAGCTTCAAGCCGCGGTCCTTCCGGCGGCGCGCAAGGTCAGCTGCAACCACGATCATCAATTTCTCTTGCTCTCGCGGTGTGAGACGCACTTCATACTCCTCTGGATGGGTGGTGTCGAATGCAGGCGCGGTGGCGGATCACTCGAGTGCGGCTCCCTGCGCGGTGGCAGCCGGGGAGCCTCTCATGCGCGTTGAGTCGGAACTCATATCTTCAGACTCCTCCCGCTTGCAGGACGCCACCCTGCAAAACCTCGGATGGCACCACACTCTGTACGCCTGACCGTACTGTCATCATCAATAGGAAGCTAGCCGATACATCTCCTTCACGATCTCGCTTTCGTCGCGATTGCCGCCCGGGCCGCCGTGCGCAGCGCCCCTCTCAGTCGCGTCCGGCGCCGATCCGAAGTCTGTCCAACGCTTCCTGGGACACCCCAGCGCGACGATGACCATGGACCTCCTTCGAGCACGCCCTGTGGCGGGCCATGGAGCACGTGCCGCATGTCGCGCTTCATGCCGAGAATCGGGGTTCGAAAACGCTCGATGCGCCGTCCACTGGCCATTCACTCGCCACTTCGGCCGAAAACGGGAGTCACAGACTCGCCGAACCGTCGCACGAACCGGAAAACCAGGGCCTCTGACCTGCGACGATGCTCTGGCGCCCTCGGCGCGATTCGAACGCGCGACACCCGCTTTAGGAGAGCGGTGCTCTATCCCCTGAGCTACGAGGGCAGGACGGCATCAAGGTTACCAGCGCTTACCCCCGGTTCGGCCACTGGCCCTCGCACGGGACGCGCAACCTGCATCACCCAAGGAACGCGTTGTAGCCGGATTGAGGAGGTTTCGCCGAGTGCGCGTCAAAGCCACGGCGTTCGCCCTTCGCGACGGCGGCGTTCGGCCCGGCGCGGTGCATGGTTCCGCAGGAACCCGATTCCGGGACTCCAAGACGGCGCAAGGTTCCGTGGCGGCGGGTTCTGCTGCCGCCACCGGCGCGAGGGCGCACGTTCGTCACACCGGAAGAATCAGGGCGCACGTTCGTCACAAGATGGCTGGCGTCCGTCACGATGGTGCGGTGACGTCACTGCGCCATGGTGACGATCGTGCGCCCTCAGCATTCTGCGTGTGACGATCGTGCGCCATGAGGTGACGAACATGCGCCCCGGCGTGACGATCGTGCGCCCTCAAGAATCCCGTGTGACGAACGTGCGCCCCCACCCCACGACACGCCGACGACAACCCTTGAACCCTCAAGCAAAACCCTAAACTGACGGAATTGTCGCTATCGGCGCCGCTGCCAGGGGTACGGCCCGCCGAGCGACGACTTCTCCGTCTCGGTCGGCACAACAAGCACAGGGCACGACGAGTGTTGGATCACCGTCTGCGACGTCGACCCGAGAAGGAGTCCCGCGAAGCCACCACGCCCGCGGGTGCCGACCACCACCAGATCGACGGCGGTCGAGAACTCGACCATGAGTGCCGCGCCCGAACCGCCGAGGGCGTGCCGCTGAACCCGGAGGCGCAGGGCCTCCTCGCCAACGTCAGCGAGTGTCGTGTCCACGATCTCGTCCAGCCCGCGCTGGACGTCGTCCACCAGTTGATCCGGGTCCATGGGCGCGAGGCCCCACGAAAGCGCCGCGCCGCCAGTTGCAAGCGGGACGCCGGAGACGACGGTCAGGGCCGCGCCCCACCGCACCGCCTCCTCGATGGCCCGCACCAGGGCGATCCGCGCGGAATCGGAGCCATCCATGCCCGCCACGATCCGTTTCACGGGAACGTGAGACTCCTCCTCGCTACTGAAAGGCACGACGACGGTCGGGCAGTGCGCGTGCGGCGGGAGTGCCGAGGACACAGCCCCGAGGATGCGATCCGCCAGACCCCCTCCCTTGCGCTTCCCGATCACGACGAGGGAGGCGTTGCGGGAGAGTTCCGCGAGCACGGTGGTTGGGTCTCCGGTCTCGACGGATCGCTTGACCGTGAGGCCGTCACCCAAACGGGCCTCGGCGGCGTCCAAGACCTCTTCGGCGCTCGCGCGGACGCGTGACTCGTCGATCACTGCGAAGCCGCCATCCATTGTGGACGCGGCGAACGAGGGCAGCGAGTAGGCGCACACCAGGTGCAGGCCCCAGCCGCAAGTGCGAGCCTCGGCCGCGGCCCACTCGACCGCTCTCATTCCTGCGTCGCTGCCGTCCACACCGACCAGGATCACTCGCTGCCGCGTCATGACATCGTCCTCTCCGCTCCGCGCCTGTGACCTCTGACACCATCTTGTCATCCCGCGGGGAGTGAGCGAACCCTCCCCGCGGAAAAGGAGTTGTCACGGAAGCAACCGTGAGGCCCGTCGCGATACCCGGAAACACCCCTGCCGCGATACCCGGAGGGGAAGTCCGATGAACTCGGCCTCAGAGGCAGCCGCACCCCCGCCGCGGATGCGGCGGGGGTGCGTGGCGTGGTTGGTGCGAGGCTCAACCTCGCTCTCGAACGAAAATCAGCCGCCGAGGCGGAAGTAGACCGCGCCGGAACGGTAGATCGGCGTCTCCGCGAGCGGGGTGCTCGGGTTACGCGCCGCGATGTGCATGCCGTTTCCGGTGTAGATCGCCACGTGGCCGGACCACCACATCAGATCGCCGGGGCGGGCCTCGGAGGCCGAGACCTGGCGGCCGACGCCGTACTGGCCGGCGGACGAACTCGGAATCGAGATACCCATCCGGCCGAACACGTAGGAGGTGAAACCGGAGCAGTCGAAGCCCGCCGGGGTTTTTCCGCCGTACACGTACGGAGTACCGAGGTACTGACGCGCGATCGCAACGACCGAGTTGCCGAAGCTCGAGGATCCGGTGTTCGCCGGAGCCGCAGCAGCGGCGGTGCCGGAGGCTGCGGTGCTGGTGGTTGCCGCCGGAGCCGGAGCGGCAGGAGCCGCGCCGATCCGCGCATAGTCGCCTGAGACCCAGCCCTCACCGCCGTTGTAGGCGATGCGGTACCAGCCACCGGACTTGCCGGTGATCTCGAAGGTTCGGTACGCGGCGACGGTGCCGATCTGGGAGTGGCCTACCCCGGGACCGGAACGCACTTTGAGCGTAATCCGGACGTGGCCGCTCTCGGAGAGCGACTGCACCTGTGGGGTCGAGGTCT
Source organism: Actinomycetaceae bacterium (assembly GCA_035647855.1). Lineage (GTDB taxonomy): Bacteria > Actinomycetota > Actinomycetes > Actinomycetales > Actinomycetaceae > JAAZBW01. The sequence continues at coordinate 31,018 of DASRMP010000007.1, forward strand.
GGGCGATGGCCTCGCGCTCGTTGTCACGAGACGTCTCGACAACCGCATCCGGGGATTCTTCTGATCCGGCCACGCCGGCGCCCTCGGCGAAGTCGACGATCGGCCAATCCAGGTCAGTGGGAACCACGACCGCAGCCTCGGTCGCGAGCGCGTCGCGAGCGGCGTCGGAGATCGTGGAATTGCCGGCCTCGGGCCGGGCATCGGCCCTCTCAGCCTCAGGGGCGGCAGTGGCGGTGGTAGCTGCCATCGTCAGGACGATGCCGGACGACGCAGCAACAAGGAGGCCCCTGCGCGCGGAGGACGCGGCCAGGCCGACGTCGTACCGGCGCGGAGCGCGGTGCTTGGCTGTGGTGGACAAGTCGTACCTCTCCATTGCTTACGGGGTGAGCTGTCGGGTTCGGGCGGAGATTGCCCGGGTTCCTCGTGAACCTTGATCCCCGGCTCGTGGCCCGGATCCGGTTCCCCCGTTCCTGTCTTTGGTTTGTTTTCTCCCGGGCACGCAGACAGGACTGGGCAGTGTGTGGCGGAAGGCGTTCGAAGGAGGGTTCCGAACGCAATAGAGAGCGTATCCGGGCCGGAGTTGGATTGTCACGTTTCGATCACGACTGTGAACGAGGTCGCAGTGGACGGAGGCAATGAACGGGTAAATATGCAGGTCAGACGGGTACCCGGCGCGGCTCGCAACGCCGGCAACCGCTGGCAACCAGCGGCAACCGACGTGCCCTAGGGCCCCAATGGGCCCTCGCGCGGCGTGTGCCGCTCATCACATGTCCAGTAGGAAGAACGTCCCACTTCAAACACGGTCCACTCCCCGGAACGCCGCCGCAAGCGGTGCCGCGCCCCACAGCGGTCCGTCCAGCGGCACGCCCGCGATGGCAGGATCGGCGTATGCGCATTCCCGAGAATCTCCTGCCGCGCGACGGCCGCTTCGGTTCAGGCCCGTCTCTCGTCCGCCATGACGGGCTCGAACGTGTGTTCCGCAGCGAGCGGATGGGCACGTCGCACCGGCAGACACCGGTTAGAGGCCTCGTGGCCTCCGTGCGCGAGCGCGTCGCGGCCCTTCTCGGCGCCCCGGGGGGATACGAGGTCATGCTCGGAAACGGCGGCGCGACTGCCTTCTGGGACGCCGCCGCCTTCTCGCTCGTGCGCAACCGTGCCGCGCACGGCGCATTCGGCGAGTTCTCCTCCAAGTTCGCCCGCGCCACCGATGCGGCCCCGTTCCTCGAACCGTCACTCGTCACGCGCGCCGAGCCGGGCGGCTGTGCCCTCCCCGCGTCCGACTCGCGCGCGGACATCTACGCCTGGCCGCACAACGAGACCTCCACGGGCGTGATCGCTCCGGTCCGCCGGATCGACGACGACGGCGCCGCACTCGTCGTCATCGACGCCACCTCGGCCGCGGGCGGAGTCGAGGTGGACCTTGCCGCCACCGACGTCTACTACTTCTCCCCGCAGAAGAACCTCGGCTCCGATGGCGGTCTCTGGATCGCCGTCGTGTCCCCGCGCGCGGTCGAGCGCATCGAGGAGATCGCCGCGTCCGGCCGCTGGATCCCCGACTTCTTGGCGCTGAAGCCCGCGCTCGACAACTCGCGCAAGAATCAGACGCTCAACACTCCCGCCATCGCCACGCTCGAACTCCTGGACGGCCATCTCGGGTGGCTGCTCGACTCCGGCGGCCTCGGGTGGGCTGCAGAACGCACCCGGACCAGCTCGGACCAGCTCTACGCATGGGCCGGGCGGCGGGACTTCGCGGCGCCGTTCGTGCAGGACCGGGAGTTGCGCTCCCCCGTCGTCGTGACCATCGACCTCGAGGGCGTCCAGGCTGACGATGTGAACGCCGTCCTGCGCTCCAACGGCATCCTCGATACGTTCGCCTACCGCAAGCTCGGCCGCAACCAGCTCCGAGTGGCCACGTTCCCCGCCGTCGATCCGGCGGACGTCGCGCAGCTCATTCGTTCGATCGACTACGTCGTCGAGCGAATCTGAACGGAGCCCGCGAGCGGCCTCGACGCTCCTGCTTGGGGTCGGCGCGGCGAGCAAGCTCGGTGGCATGGTCGACATGCTGCAGGTCGATCGGCTCACTCGCTGTCGCCGTCGCGGCGGCCGTGTCCACGGGGTTGATGACCTGCATGGCCGGCCGCGGGCGGACCACCCACTCCACGCGTACTCCCCAGCGCCTCCAGGCCCACAACATCGCTCCGAGCGCGGCGAGCATCGTCACGATCCCGCCGAGGGCAACCGAGACACGCGCCCCGAAGGTGTCGGCGATCCAGCCCATCAGCGGAGACGCGATTGGGGTGGAGCCGAGGAAGACCATGAGGTAGAGACTCATCACGCGGCCACGCACGTGGGGCTCGGAAGCGAGCTGGATCGTTGAGTTCGCCGAGTTCATCATCGTGGTGGACATGAGGCCCGCCGGGATGAGCGCGATGGCGAACCAGGCGTAGGTAGGCGCCGAGGCCGCCGCCACCAGCAGTGCTCCGTAGAAGAACGCGGCGAAGACGACAAGGCGCGTACGGGGGCGCACCCGGCGGGCCGCCATGAGGGCGCCGGCCAGGGCACCGAGCCCCATCAGGGTGTTGACGATGCCGAAATCCTCCGGGCCGCGGCCGTACGCCTCGCGGATCATGATCGAGATGAACAGCTGGAAGTTCAGACCGAACGCGGACACGAAGCCCATCACCACCAGGATCAGGGCGATATCGGCGTGGGTGCGGACGTAGCGGAGGGCCTCGCCGAACCCCCGCGAGCGCCGATCGGACTGCTCCTTGTCCAGCCGCGGCTCCGTGTACATGTCCTCGTCCTTCATCATGCCGACGGCGATGATCGGAGCGAGGAATCCGGCGCCCGTCAGCATGAAGACCCAGCCGCTCCCGACCCACGCCACGAGGAATCCGGCGAGCGCGGGACCGAAGATCCGGGCCGTGTTGAACGAGGCGCCGTTGAGTCCCACGGCGTTGGGGAGCGACCGGCGCGGCACGAGTTCGGAAACGAAGGTCTGACGCACCGGGCTGTCCAGGGAGGAGAGGATACCGAGCAGGACAGCGAATACGTACACGTGCCAGAGCTCGATCACTCCCGTCAGCACGAGCGTGCCGAGGCCCACGGATGCGAGCGCCAGTCCCGCCTGCGTGAGCTGGATCAGAGCACGGCGCGGGACGCGGTCCGCGAGGAGTCCGCCGATCGGGGTCAGGAACAGCACCGGCAAGAACTGGAACGCAACCACGAGGCTGACGGCAAGCCCTGAATCGTCCGAGAGCTCCGTGAGCACCAGCCAGGTCTGAGCGATCCGCTGCATCCAGGTACCGATGTTGGCGACAATCGCGCCGATGAACCACTTCCGGTAGCTGGGGTAGGCGAGCGAGGCAAAAGTGCGATTCACGTCAGGGTGGTTCTGCACGACGTCGGTCCGTGCGGCCGTGGGCAGTCGGCGCCGGCGTCGAGAAGGCCTTTCGTAGGGGGTGAGGAGGGCTTCTCCCCATCTTAGTCCTCGGAAATGAGAGCCGCCCCGCCGGTCCTGCGGACCATGCGGGGCGGCTGCGGGGCGGACTTGGCGCCCGTCAGGCGAAGAGCGCCTGGATCGGGCCGAGTGTGAAGTAGACGATGAAGAGCAGCGAGGCAACCCACATGAGGGGGTGGATCTCCTTGAGCTTGCCCTGCGAGATCTTGATGACCCACCAGGTGATGAAGCCGGCACCGATGCCCACGGTGATGGAGTAGGCGAACGGCATCATGATGATGGTGATGAAGGCGGGGATCGCGATCTCCGAGCTCCTCCAGTCGATGCCCGTGACCTGGACCATCATGAGGAAGCCGACGAACACGAGCGCGGTCGAGGCGGCCTCGGTGGGCACGATCTCCACGAGCGGCGAGATGAACATGGAGAGCAGGAACAGCGCGCCGGTGACGACTGCGGCGAGCCCGGTGCGCGCACCCTCGCCGACGCCCGCCGAGCTCTCGACGTAGGACGTGTTCGACGAAACGCCGCCCAGACCTCCGAAGACGGCGCCCAGGGAGTCGACAAGCAGGATCTGCTTGGCCTGCGGCGGGTTGCCGTTCTCGTCGAGCAGGTCGGCCTCGGCGCCGATGGCGACCATGGTGCCCATGGTGTCGAAGAAATCGGCGAGCAGAAGCGAGAAGATCACGAGAACGACCGAGACGACACCCAGCTTGCTGAACGCACCGGTGAAGTCGATCTGACCGAAGGTGGACAGGTCCGGGATGGCCACCGGCGAGCCGTCGAGTTCGGGCACGTTGAGGCCCCAGCCGGTCGGGTTGACCACGGCTCCGGTCTCATCCGTCATCGCCCCGAGGGGACGGACCGCCTGGATGATGACTGCGAGCACCGTGGACGCCAGAATGCCGATCAGCACCGCGCCGTTGACCTTGCGGACGTAGAGCACGATCGTGAGGAACAAGCCGAACACGAACACGAGTGCCGGCCATCCGGTCAGGGATCCGTCGATGCCGAGTTGCACGGGCGTTCCGCCCGGGCGGACGACGCCCGCATTCAGTAGGCCGACCAACGCGATGAATAGCCCGATACCGACCGAGATGGCGGTCTTGAGCTGGGTGGGAACCGCCCTGAAGACGGCCTCACGGAAGCCGGTCAGCACGAGAACCGTGATGATGACGCCTTCCCAGAAGATGAGGCCCATCGCCTCGCCGTATGTCAGGCCCATTCCGAGAACGAGCGTGAACGTGACCATGGCGTTCAGGCCCATGCCTGCCGCCAGCGCCAACGGGAAGTTGGCAACCACGCCCATCAGGATCGACATGACGCCGGCAACGAGCGCGGTACCGGAAGCGATGGCTGCGGGCGAGACGCCCTCCGGAGCGACGATCCCGAGGATGCTCGCGTTGACCACGAGGATGTAGGCCATCGCGAAGAACGTGACGAGTCCACCGCGGATTTCGCGTCCGACTGTGGATCCCCGCTGCTCAATCTTGAAGGTCTGCTCAAGCCACGACGGCCCGGCAGGAGCCTGCTTGGTAGCGCTGTCGGCGCTCACATCGGTTTTCACGATCTCCATTCTGCCCCGCGAACTTTTGGAGTACGAACCGTGAATAAGTTATGTGCGCCACGAAATAGGAGAAAATGGTCCTGTGCCCCCACCAGTCGACCCTACCGAGAACGAGACCGATCACGGCCTTCTGGGCTTGGACAGGCTCCGGCCCATGCCTGTCGCCCGCGTCCGAGTGACGCCGATCGCACTCGGCGGCACCATCGTCTGGGCCGTCGCGCTCACGGTGGTGCTCGTGGCCGATCTCGGCACGCTCGCGCGAGACATCGGTCTCGTCGGGACGTTCCTGGGCCTGATCGCCACGCCCGTGGCACGGGCGTACGACTCGCGACACACCCGCGCCGCGACCTCGTCCCACCCCGGGGGCTGAACTTCCCGCCGCCTGCCGCCGGCCTATTCGATCAGGCCGGCGTCCCGTCTGGTCCGGTTGCTGGCATGTGGTGTGAGTCGCGGCACCCACCGGATCTGCGTCAATGCCGAGAGCGCCGATGATCCCGCCATGACCCACACGCCTGCTGCGAGCGAGCCGAGTGCTGCCGCGGTCGAGAGCACGAGCGGGCCCGTCATCGTCCCGAAGTCCGTGAGCACGCGCCAGAGCGCCAGGAACTGCGCACGCGTGTTCTCGGGAGCGATGTCCGCGCCGAGGGTCATGAGGATCCCGGAGGACATCCCGTTGCCCAGACCGAGCAGTATGGCGACGATCGTGATGCCCGTGAGCGTGCTCGTGAACGGCAGCAGCGCGAGCGCGGCACCCATCGTGAGCATCGAGGGCACCCCCACCGAGAGACGGCCGAAGCGGTCCATCACCCAGCCGGCCGGGTAGAAAAGCAGGGCGTCGGTCAGCGCGGCGATGCCGAACACCACCGACGTCACCTCCGGCGCAAGCCCGATGTGCTCGGCCCACAACGGCAGCACGGTGTTCCGCGCCCCGCGCACGGCGCCGATGAGCATGCCGATGAGCCCGAGCGTCGCGAAGACGGACAGGTTCTCCCGTAGCACCGATCCCATCGTGGCCGGGCGGCGGGTGACGGCGTCGTCGTCGGGAAGACGACGGCGGAAACGCACGCTCCCCGAACCGGACAGCGCAGCGACGACGACGGAGAGGAGCGCGAACCCCGCCGCCGCCCAGAAGGCGCCACGGAGGCCTGACGCCGCGATGATCGCGGCGCCCAGGAAGGGGCCGATGAACATGCCGATGCGGTGCACGCCGCCCAGCGTTGACAGGACGCGCGCCCGCTTCATCGGCGCCGTGATCTCGGTGAGATAGGCCTGGCGGGCCAGGAAGTAGACGGCGGATGCCGCGCCGATCGCGAGCATGGAGATCGCGAGGACCGTGAGAGACGTGGCGAGCGCGGCACTCACGAGTGCCGCCGACGCGAGCAGTCCTGCGAGCATCATCGCGGACCGGTCGCCGATGCGGGCGGCGAGCGCGCCCGCGGGGATGTCGGCGAGGATCTGTCCCACCGGGATCAACGCGAGCACGAATCCCGCAAGCTCGAGAGAGGCGCCGAGAGATATCGCGGCCGAGGCGGCGATCGGCATGGTCGCGGCCACGCCCATCTCGAAGAGTACAGTCGGCACGAATGTCCCCACCACGACCGTCCGCAGGGGGAACATGGGCGCGTCGTCAGGAACCCGGCGCGGACTCCCGGCGGTCACGCGCGGGGTTCCTCCGTTTCGCCGTGCTCACTGGTCTCAGGGTCCTCGGCGGGCGCTTCGGGCTCCGTCTCTGCAGACGGCACCTCTTCCGCGGGCAGCCCGGGCGCAGGCGAGGACGGCGGGACGGCGTCGGCGTCGGCGTCGTTGGCGACGACGGCGGGCCACAACTCGCTGGCGTCAATGACTTCCATCAGGCCCTCGTCGATCACGGGCTCGGACTGCTGCCACTCGCTCCGGCGCTTCTGGACGTCGGTCTCGGAATGAGCGCCGCAGCCGTGGTCGATGGAAACCACTCGGCCGTCGGAGGGAGACCATTCGTTCGCGCACACGCCGAACATGCGGCGCGCCGACCCCGAGAGTTTCATGAAGAACCCGCACGTCGAGCAATGTGCGGCCGCCCTGCGGGCTGACTCGGAGTTCGGGCCGCCCTCGCCCTCGTACCAGCGCTCGAAGGCTGCTGCGCGCCCTTCCGGCGAAAGCACGCGGGCCCGGCCGAGACCTAGTTCGTAGATTGCGAGTTGGTCGGCTTCCTCATCGTCGGTCTGTTCGAAACCCTGGTCCAGCCGGGGATCGTCGGCCTGTAAGGGGAGGACGTCTGACGGGCTGAGGTCACCGGGGCGGAGGCGGTCCGCCCACGGGACCCAGTGGGGCGCGAGCAGTGCGCCATGGCCGGGAAGGAGATCGACCTCATTGATGGTGGCCGTCCGGCCACGGGGCGGGCGCGCGATCGTCACCGCCCAGTGCCAGCCGAGGTAGCCGGGCTCCTTGGCAGCGAACATGTGGGTCCCGACGCGCCGTTCCTCGAGGTAGAACCCGAGATGGTCGCCCACGCCGTGCGGTGTGACTTCCGCCGCGGCCGTGCGGGCAAGTTCGACGGCGTTCTCGAGGATCTGGTCAGTCGCCGCCATCACGCCTCGAAGTTGTCCGCGACCACACGGAGAAGTTTGGCAATTCTCCGGCCGTTCTCCGGGTAATGACCGTGGCGCAGGCGGCCCGACGCCTTGTCGAGTTCACGAATGAGGTCCTCCACGATCGGGACCATGTCCTCGGGAGGACGCCGCTGATTGCGCATGACCGAGGGCGGCGGGTCCGGGAACGTTACTGCGAGGGCCTGCGGGCCGCGGCGACCGTCCGCTACAGAGTACTCGACCCTGGTTCCGGGCTTGGGCGCCGGAGTACCGGCGGGCAGCGCGGAGACGTGGACGTACACCTCCTGCCCGTCCTCGCCGGCAATGAAGCCGAAGCCCTTCTCTGCGTCGAAGAACTTGATCCTGCCGTTCGGCACTGCTGGCCTGCTTCCTTGAGTTCCGCGGCGCGCCATGCACCAGTTCGCGAGCCAAGTCTATCCACCCGACCGCCGCCTCACGAGGTCCACTGTGTGATATTAGTTCAGCGACGGTCCGAAGTCTGTGCCGGCAGCGAATCCTGGGACTTCTGGCTCCATCGGCGTTGCGATCCGGGGCCGTCCCGGCGAGGATTCAGGGGTGGAGAGAACCATTCGCACAGCCGCAGCGGCACTGTTGATCCTGCTGGGGAGCCTCGGCGCCTCGCCGGCGTTCGCGGTCCAGCCGATGGAGGGCCCGATCTTCGTGCCGGACAGGGTCACAGACTTGTCCAACGTGCTCACTCCCGGTGAGGTCACGCAGGTCTCGACTGCCATCTCGGATCTCTCCTCCTCGACCGACCTCGATCTCTGGGTGGTCTACGTCGATTCCTTCGACGGGGTGGCCGCCGGCGAGTGGACGGACGAGACGGCCGGCATCTCCAGCCTCGGGCTGAACGACATCCTCCTCTCGGTCGCCGTCGAGGATCGCGCGTGGGGTGTCTCCGTCGACGACGTCGGAGAGCTCAGCGCTGCGGATGCAGAACGGATCTTCATCGAGAGCGGGTTGAACGACCTCGCCAACGACGACTGGGGCCAGGCCGTGGTGTCGTATGCGGGCGCGCTCGAGGACCACATGAATGCAAGCGGAGGGGGCGGGGGCGCCTTCGGCTGGATCCTCGGCATCGGTGTGGTGATCGCCGGAATCGCGTTCTTCATGTCGCGCCGGCGCAAGAAGTCCAAGAAGTCCGAGAAGGAGAGTCCCGAAACGAAGTCCGAGGAACTCAGCACCGCTGACCTCGCCCGGCGCGCGGGCAGTGCCCTCGTCCAGGTGGACAACGAGTTGCGCGCGTCGGAGCAGGAACTCGGCTTCGCGCAGGCGCAGTTCGGTCTCCAGGCAACCGAGGGGTTCGCCCGCACCCTCGAACAGGCCAAGCGCCGGGCCACCGAGGCGTTCGAGATCCAGAAGAAGCTCGACGATTCCGTCCCGGAGTCAGAGGCGCAGAAGCGTTCCTATTACATGACGATCATCCAGATCGCCGATCAGGTGCACTCGGCCATGAAAGCGGAGGAGGAATCCTTCGAGAAGCTGCGGTCGATGGAGACCCACGCCGGCGAGGTCCTCGACAACATGAGCACCCGCGCCCGCGAAGTCCGCTCGCGGATCGAGGGCTCCAAATCGATCGTCTCCTCCCTCGCGAGCCAGTATCCACCGGAGACGCTCGCATCAGTGTCCGGGAATCCGGAGCAGGCGGCCTCCCTGCTGGTATCGGCCGAACAGGCGGTCGCCGCGGGCAGGGAGCAGCTCGCCGCGGAGGATCGGTCTGCCGCCGTCGTCAACGCCCGCATCGCGGAGCAGGCGATCGACAACGCCGCGAGACTCCTCGACCAGGTACGCGGCGCAAACGCCGATCTGAAAGAGGCCGCTCCCCGTATCGCACAGGCGCTCGAGTCCATCACTGCGGACGTGAGGGACGCCAACCGGCTGGCACCGGCCGATCAGTCGGTCGTCAACGCCCGTGACGCGGCACAGTCGGCGATCGCCACAGGCGTGAAGGCCCAGAACGGTGGCGACCCCATCGCGGCGCTGCAGCAGCTGGGTAACGCCGAGGCCCGGCTCGACAAGGCCCTGGCGCCGTACCGCCAACAAGCCGAGGTCACCGAACGGACGATCCGCCTCTTCGACCAGCGCGCCGAAACGGTGCGTCAGCAGGTCGCCCGCGCCGATGCGCTCGTATCCGCCAATCGCGGCGCGATGGACACACAGCCGCGCACACTCGCCTCGGAGGCTGCGCGCTATCTCCGCGACGCCGAGTCCATGCGGCAGAGTGACCCGGAGCGTGCACTCCAGGCTCTCGATCACGCAGGCAGACTCGCGAATGACGCGATCCGAGTGGCCGAGCAGCAGCGCGACAGCTTCCCGTGGAAGGACTCCGGGCGCGGTGGCGGCTTCGGCGGTGGCGGCGGAGGAGGTATCGACGTCGGTTCGCTTATTCTCGGCGGCATACTGCTGGGCGGCGGCAATCGCCGCGGCGGCGGCTCCTGGGGCGGCGGCGGCTCCTGGGGCGGCGGACGTCCCAGCGGCGGCGGACGTCCCAGCGGTGGCGGCCGCTCCAGCGGCGGTGGCGGGCGCAGCAGCGGCGGTGGCGGAGGCCGCTCCAGCGGCGGTAGCGGGCGCAGCGGCGGTGGCGGGGGCGGCCGCAGCAGCGGCCGAGGCGGCAGATTCTGACATCTTTTGGTCCGCCGGAAGGCGAAAAGCGGCGGTACATCGCGCGCCAGTGCTCTTGGACCTGATAGACAATTCCACATCAGAGAAACGCGAAAGGAACAAAATGGCCGAGAAGCAGTCGATCCTGGGCCGGATCGCCCAGCTCACACGAGCAAACATCAACGCGATCATTGATCGCGCCGAAGACCCGCAGAAGATGCTCGACCAGCTCGTTCGCGACTACACCGCGTCGATCGCCGAGGCGGAAGAGGCTGTCGCCGTCACGATCGGCAACCTGCGTCTCGCCGAACGCGACTACAACGAGGACCGCGCTGACGCGCGGGACTGGGGCAACAAGGCGCTCGCCGCCTCCCAGCAGGCCGACCGTCTCCGGATCGAGGGCCGCAAGAACGACGCGGACCGCTTCGACAACCTCGCTCGCGTCGCCCTCGGCAAGCAGGTGGCGGCCGAGAACGAGGCCAATGAGGCCGAGCCGATGCTCCAGGCGCAGAACGAGGTCGTGGACAAGTTGAAGGAAGGCCTCATCCAGATGCGTTCGCGTCTCGATGAGCTGAAGTCCAAGCGTGACGAGCTCGTCGCGCGCGCTAAGACGGCCCAGGCACAGGGCAAGGTCCAGGCCGCGATCAGCTCCATCAACATCCTTGACCCCACCGCCGAGATCTCCCGCTACGAGGACCAGGTCCGCCGCGAGGAGGCTCGTGTCCAGGGGCAGGTCGAGGTCGCTGCGGCATCGATCGAGGGACAGTTCGACGAGCTGCGTGACATCACCCGGGACGCAGAGGTGGAGGCCCGCCTCGCGCTGCTGAAGGGCGGTCAGGAACGTCCACAGATCGAGGACGGCGACGACGCCGAGGACGTGGACTGGAGCGCGGAGGGCGAAACCCACGACCAGCAGCAGTGACCCGCTGACTCAATCGTGGCTCGGGGCCCGTCCGCCGGACGGGCCCCGTTTAGTCGTCGTCGGGACCGCCAACCGGATGTGACCCGTTTCGTCGTCGTCGAGACCTAGGCTGTGTGAGTGACCACGAGCCCCACCTATGTTCTCGTCGACGGCGAGAACATTGACGCGACCCTCGGCATGAGCGTCCTCGGCCGGCGCCCCAACCCGGAGGAACGCCCTCGATGGGACCGCATTCTCACTTTCGCAGGGAATCTGGGAGGGGAGGGCAGCGCCCGGGGACTGTTCTTCCTCAACGCCTCCACCGGCCAGCTCCCGATGGGATTCGTCCAGGCGCTTCTCGCCATGGGCTACACCCCGATCCCCCTGGCCTCGGACGGTGACGAGAAAGTCGTCGACGTGGGTATCCAGCGCACGCTCGACGCAATCGCCGCGCGCGAATCCGGGAACGTGCTGCTAGCGAGTCACGATGGCGACTTCATACCGCAGGTCGCAGGCCTCCTGAACGCGGGCCACCGAGTGGGAATGCTGTGTTTCCGGGAGTTCCTCAACTCGCGTCTGGGCGAACTGTCATCGCGCGGCCTCCAGATCTACGACCTCGAGACCGACATCGGCGCATTCACAGTCCCGCTGCCGCGCATCAGGATCATCCCGCTCGCAGAGTTCGACCCGAACCTCTTCCTCTGAGGATTGAGAAGAGGCTTTCCGATTTCTCAGGAAACTCCCAGCGAACGAGTAGAAACTCGCCCCTATGAGGGACGCGGAACCTGAGGCACGCCTGCTTGTCGTCGATGACGAACCCAACATCCGCGAGCTGCTGGCAACGTCGCTGCGGTTCGCGGGCTTCGAGGTCGAATCCGCCGTCGGAGGCAACGACGCGATCAGGAAGGTGACCGCGCGCAGGCCGGACCTGGTGGTGCTCGACGTCATGATGCCGGACATGGACGGCTTCACCACGCTCCGCCGCATCCGGGCCGTGGCAGGCCCGGTCCCCGTCCTCTTCCTGACAGCGCGCGACGACACCCAGGACAAGGTGAAGGGTCTCACCGCCGGAGGTGACGACTACGTCACCAAGCCGTTCTCGCTCGAGGAGGTCGTCGCCCGGATCCGCGCCGTCCTGCGGCGTACGAAGGGCGATATCGCCGATGACGCCGTCCTTCGTTACGCCGATCTGGAACTCAACGAGGACGCCTACGAGGTGCGCCGCGACGGCCGGCTCATCCAACTCGCCCCCACCGAGTTCAAACTGCTTCGGTACCTCATGATCAACGCCGAACGTGTGGTCTCCAAGGCCCAGATCCTTGACCACGTCTGGGACTACGACTTCATGGGGGATCCCAACATAGTCGAGTCCTACATCTCCTACCTGCGGCGCAAGATCGATACCCCCGATCGCGAGCCGCTGATCCACACCCGCCGAACTGTGGGCTATATCCTTCGCCAGGAGCCGCGCGAGTGATCAGGCGCTGGTGGAACGGCGTCCCGCTGGCGGGGCGGCTCACGGCCGCAGTCGTCGGGCTGTTGTCCCTCGGTCTCATCGCCGGCACCACGGCCATGGTGGTCTTCCTTCAGAGCCGGCTCGTGGACCAGGTCGACGACCAGCTCACCACGACCGCCGAGACAATCAGCAGCGTCGTTCTCGAGCGACTCGCCCGCGACGACGCCGAATCTCGCCTGCTGCCCACCGACCACTACCTGCTCATCAGAGACGTCAACTACGGCCAGGTCGAGTGGGTGGCGGACTCGACCCTCGCGACGTTCGGCCGCCCCGATCTGACCAACTACGAGTTCCCGCTCGCCACGCGTGACAACCAGCAACCCGCGACCGTGCCCAACCGCGACGACGGCGCCCCCTGGCGCGTCATCACGATCGCCACACGCGCCTCGATATCGCCGGTTCCGACCGGGACCATGACGATCGCCCTCCCGCTCCAGACCGTCGACAGCACACTCGCCCAGTTCCTCCAGCGTGTCCTGCTGGTCGACCTGCTCGTCATCGCCCTCGGCGCGCTGATCGGAACCATCGCTGTCACGCGGTCCATGAGACCGCTGCGGGAGATCGAGGAGGTGGCAGGCCGGATCGCCGCCGGGGATCTTACGCAACGCGTGCCTCAGACGCTGCCGCCGAGCACCGAGGTCGGGTCGCTCGCCAGTTCCCTCAACATCATGCTCACCCAGATCGAACGCGCCTTCGCGCACCGGAAGGCCTCCGAGCGCCGCATGCGCCGCTTCGTCTCCGACGCGTCCCACGAGTTGCGCACGCCGCTCGCCACCGTCCGCGGATACGGCGAGCTCTTCCGGCTGGGTGGCATTCCCGACGACCAACTGCCTCACGCGATGGGCCGCATCGAATCCGAGGCGACTCGCATGTCGGGACTCGTGAACGACCTGCTCACTCTCGCTCGGCTCGACGAGGAACGGGCCATGAGCTTCGGCGAGGTGGACCTCGTCGTTCTCGCCGGAGACGCCGCCGCGGATCTCCGCGCCCTCGATCGGACCCGGCGCGTCGCCGTCGTCGGACTCGCCTCGGAGCACCTCGAACCCGTGATCGCATGGGCGGACACGGACCAGCTGAGGCAGGTGTTCACAAACCTCGTCGGCAACGTCGTGCAACACACGCCCGCGGGGACATCGGTCGAGCTCGCGGTGGGGCTCGAGCATGGGAGGGCCGTCGTCGAGGTCCGGGACCACGGGCCCGGCGTGCCGGCGATCGACCTCCACAAGGTGTTCGGCCGTTTCTACCGGGTCGACGTCTCCCGCTCACGCGATTCCGGCGGGACGGGGCTCGGCCTCGCGATCGTGGCCGCGATCGTCGCGGCGCACTCGGGAGAGACGCAGGCCCTTGTCACTCCCGGCGGCGGGCTCACGGTCCGGGTTTCGCTACCCACTCCCCCACCTGAGGAAGCACGAAAGGGCGCGGGCTCGGCACAGGGGCGCCGTTCTGGCGTCAGACTGGGGCGGAATGCAACGCGGGCACCACACGTTGGCGGCACAGGCGATGCGGCCGTAGAGTGAGCGGGTTCCTCACGGTTCGAAGGATGTGTCTTTCTTATGGCTCCTGCCGGAGTACCGGAATGGCTGGTGCCCGCGTTCGTCAGAAGCGTCGCCGCCATCGGCGCCACCGCTCCTCGTGACATGCTCGAGGAGGAAGGCTCCTCTCTCATCGAACGCTGGTCGACCGTGGACCGCTGCCACCACGGCGTCTCTCACCTGGTCGCAGTGCTCGAACGGGTGGACACGCTCGCACAGGAGACGCACCATCCCAATCTCGTTCGCATCGCCGCCTGGTATCACGGCGCAGTCTTCGACTCCACCATGCACTCGCGGCATCGGCGTGCAGCCGGTGAGAACAAGCCCGATTCCGCGGCATTGGCGCGCCACCGTTTGACCCGCCTCGGAGTCCCCGAGACAACCGTCGAGCGCGTCCACGACCTGATCATGAACCTGGTTCGCCACGACCCCCACCCCGCCGATGCGGACGCCGCCGCGCTCTGCGACGCCCATCTCGGCACGCTCGCCGTCGAGCCGCAGAAGTACAAGGCCTACCGCATCAGAGTGCGCGAGGAGTACGCCCACGTCCCCGCCCGTGATTTCGTCGAATCCCGCATCGCGATCATCACGAAGCTGCTGGCACGGCGCCAGCTTTTCATCAGCCCGATGGCGTCCTCGTGGGAGCAGCCGGCGCGGCAGAACTTCGAGGCCGAACTCGTTCTCCTCCGCAACGAACTCGCCACGCTGCCGCCACGCGCCGAGGGCGACCAACCCATCGAGGAAGTGCCCGTCCCTGCCCCGCTGCGGCCCTCCACGGTCGACGACGATATCTCGCGCACCGACCAGGAGAGCGTCCGTGCACCCACCGAGAAGTACGCGGGCGAGGACGTCCCCACACCCGTCGCGGTCACGCCCGCGCAGCGCGCGACAGTTCCCGACGACGACGGAGATCCTGCCGAGGTGATCGGGCTGCCGTTCGACGAACAGGCCACGGCGCCGACCCCGGCGGAACCCGCCCAGAAGGTTTCCGGCATCGAGCAGGCACCGATCGAGCCTTCGGACCTGCCGCGCCGCATCCGGATCGCTGACGCGGCCGCGGCCGCCGACAACGACCGCAAGAACGCGAAGAGCGTTCGCGCTCGTCCGTCCACACCACGCCGCGACGATCCGGATGTCACAGGTTCACTCTTCCGTCCCATCGACCCGTAGGCCGGCGCGTAGCGTCCGTTCCATCGGTCAACGGTCAACGGAAGGAAACGGACATGAAGTACTCGGTCGACTCCGCCGCGGTGGCGCTCGCAGCAACCCGCGCACGGGCCACGAGCGCCGCCATCCACTCGGAGGTCACGGCGATGATGGCGCACCTGCTCGCCCTCCAGTCGAGCTGGACCGGCAGCGCCTCGATCGCATTCGATGAGCTCGCCCGCCGCTGGCAGCTGGTCCAGGTGCAGGTCGAGACGAGTCTCGACCAGATCTCGGTAGCGCTGGACTCCGCCGCCGCGACCTATGCGGAGACGGAGTCCGCCGCCGCGCGCATGTTCGCGGCGTGAGACGGCAGGTGGGGCGGTCCGTGACGGACCGCCCCACCTGATGGTGATCGCTATTCGATCAGTACATGCCGCCCATCTCGTCGCCGCCGGCCGGAGCAGGCGGGTTCTTCTCGGGCTTGTCTGCCACGACGGCCTCAGTGGTCAGGAAGAGGCCTGCAATCGACGCCGCGTTCTGCAGCGCCGAGCGGGTCACCTTGACCGGGTCGGCGATGCCGGCGGCCATGAGGTCCTCGTACTTGCCGGTCTGTGCGTTGAGGCCCTCGCCTGCGGGCAGGTGACGCACCTTCTCGGCCACGACGCCGCCTTCCAGACCCGCGTTGATGGCGATCTGCTTGAGCGGGGCGTCGATCGCGAGCTGCACGATCTTGGCGCCGGTCTCCTCGTCGCCCTCGAGCTCGAGGTCGACGAACGCGTCCTTCGCTGCCTGGATCAGGGCCACGCCACCACCAGCGACGATGCCCTCCTCGACCGCTGCCTTGGCGTTGCGGACGGCGTCCTCGATGCGGTGCTTGCGCTCCTTGAGCTCGACCTCGGTGGCCGCGCCCGCCTTGATGACGGCCACGCCGCCGGCGAGCTTGGCGAGGCGCTCCTGGAGCTTCTCGCGGTCGTACTCGGAGTCGGAGCGCTCGATCTCGGCGCGGATCTGGTTCACGCGTCCCTCGAGCTGCGAGGCGTCGCCCGCACCCTCGACGATCGTGGTCTCGTCCTTGGTGACGACGACGCGGCGGGCCTGGCCCAGCAAGTCGAGGTCAGCGTTCTCGAGCTTGAGCCCGACGGTCTCGGAGATGACCTGGCCGCCAGTGAGGATGGCCATGTCCTGGAGCATCGCCTTGCGGCGGTCGCCGAAGCCCGGTGCCTTGACGGCAACGGACTTGAAGGTGCCACGGATCTTGTTCACGACCAGGGTCGCGAGAGCCTCGCCCTCCACATCCTCGGCGATGATCACCAGCGGCTTACCGGCCTGGATGACCTTCTCGAGCAGCGGGAGGAGGTCCTTCACGTTCGAGATCTTGGACTCGACGAGGAGGATGTACGGGTCGTCCAGAACGGCTTCCTGGCGCTCCGGGTCCGTGACGAAGTAGGCCGAAAGGTAGCCCTTGTCGAAGCGCATGCCCTCGGTGAGCTCCAGCTCGAGGCCGAGTCCCTGCGATTCCTCGACAGTGACGACGCCTTCCTTGCCCACCTTGTCCAGTGCATCGGCGATCATGTTGCCGATGCTCTCGTCACCGGCGGAGATGCCGGCGGTGGCTGCGATTTCAGCCTTGGTCTCGACTTCCTTGGCCTGCTCGACGAGCTTCGCGGTCACGGCCTCGACGGCCTTCTCGATGCCGCGCTTGAGGGCGATCGGGTTGGCGCCGGCGGCCACGTTGCGGAGGCCTTCGCGCACGAGCGCCTGGGCCAGCACGGTGGCGGTGGTGGTGCCGTCACCGGCGACGTCGTCGGTCTTCTTCGCGACCTCCTTGACGAGTTCGGCGCCGATCTTCTCGTACGGATCCTCGAGCTCGATCTCCTTGGCGATCGACACGCCGTCGTTCGTGATCGTGGGGGCGCCCCACTTCTTCTCGAGGACGACGTTCCGGCCCTTGGGCCCGAGCGTCACCTTGACGGTATCGGCGAGGACGTTGAGCCCGCGCTCCATGCTGCGGCGAGCTTCCTCGTCGAAGGCAATCATCTTTGCCATGCTTCTAACCTGTCCTTTATGGATCGGGGTTGGCTCGCGGTGCCCGCGACGGACGATCCTGAACTGGCACGTTCCGTTCCCGCACCGCCCAGAATCTCACCGGCGAACCAGTGGATTATCACTCTCACCTGGAGAGTGCCAACTCGATCTTGGCACTCTGACCCTCCGAGTGCAAGGCGCGCCGGCGCGTGGGACGCCGGTCTCCGCCAACCGCGAAACCACCTACTCCTGGAAGTCACCCCGGATGACAATTGCGATCGAATCCGTGGCGCTCGCCAGCTCGACACGCTCGGCGATACCGAGCGAATCGCCGATAAGGGCGACGGCGTCAGCGAGTTCCGCGTTGTTGTAGAAAATGGTCGACACCACGGGCTGGGCCTGGTTGTAATCGGCGGCCTCGGTGTTGGTGAAGCCGAGTTCGGCGATTCGCTCGGCCGTCCGCCCGGCGATACCTGTGACGCGCGAGCCGTTGAGGACGACCACGGAAGCGTCAAAAGCGACCTGAGGTTCCGGCAAGGCCTCCTCTGCCTGGCCTTCCTCGCCCTCGGCACCTTCCGCCTCTGCCGGGGCGCCGGCGCCGATCTCCTCGCCCGGCACGGCGGTATCGGAGACGGCAGTCTCGGTGGCGGCCGGAGGTGCCTCACCGGCCGAGTCGCGGTTCAGTGCCTGAATGAAGCCCCACGCCAGCAGCGGTCCGAGAATGAGGGCGGCGACGAGGGGAAGGAACTTCTTCCACGGTGGCTCAGCAGGCCGGTGAACGCCCTTGGGCTCACGCGACTTGGCCGCCTTGTCGAACTCATCCTCAGGAAACGGCGTCATGGCACAAAGGCTAAGGCCTACCGCAGATCTGCGGGGAGACGACGGGCCGACCGCTCCCGGTGCCGGGCTTCACGCAGCCGCCTCAGCCTCTTGACGAGCAGCGGTTCTGCCGCGAGCGCCGCGGGATTGTCGAGAAGAGCGTTGACGTGCTGGTAGTAGCGGGTGGCCGACATATCGAAGAGTTCGCGGATTGCCGTTTCTTTTGCGCCTGCGTACCGCCACCACTGCTTTTCGAAGCTGAGGATTCCGAACTCGACCTCGCTAAGACCTTCCGGCTTCTCCCCGGGTGTGGGGATGAGATGCGCCAGTGCCTCGGACATCGGCTCCTCCAATCGACTCCGCCCAGTCTAGCGATTGAATCACACCGATGTCATTCACGCCTGGCTGCTTCTTCTCCATGGGCCCGCAGCTTGCTTCCCGTGGTCCGTCCGCTTCCGACTCGGGGCCTGTCCGCTGAGCCGACGCACGCAGATAGAGTCGTACCGTGCCTCTCACCAACGTCATGCATCCGTCCTGGGCGGCCGCAATGGCGCCGGTGGAGCATCAGATCCGCGATATGGGAACGATGCTCCGCCAGGAACTGACTGCAGGGAACGGGTACCTGCCCGCCGGCACGGACGTCTTCCGCGCATTCACGTACCCACTGGACGAGGTGAAGGTCCTGATCGTCGGGCAGGACCCGTATCCCACGCCTGGTCATCCGATGGGACTCTCGTTCTCCGTCCAGCCGCACGTGCACCCGCTCCCCCGTTCGCTGGAGAACATCTACCGCGAACTCCAGAACGACGTCGGCGCTGCCCGTCCGCCACACGGCGACCTCTCCCACTGGAGCAAGGAGGGCGTCATGCTGCTCAACCGTGTCCTCACCGTCCGTCCGGGCACCCCCGCATCGCACCGTAACCGCGGCTGGGAAGCGATCACAGATCACGCGATCTCAGTTCTGGTGCGGCGAGACTCGCCCCTCGTTGCAATCCTGTGGGGACGCGACGCCCAGTCCCTCTCAACCGCTCTCGGCCAGACTCCGATCATTGCCTCGGCGCACCCGTCGCCGCTCTCGGCATCGCGCGGCTTCTTCGGGTCCCGCCCCTTTTCGCGCGCGAACGCCGCACTGCTCGCCCAAGGCGCCACACCAGTCGAGTGGGAGATCCCCGCCTAGCCTTGGGAAATGCGCGATCAGTCGCGCAGCATCTCCGCCACCGCGAACGACATCTCGAGGGCCTGCTGGTGGTTCAGTCGCGGATCGACCACGGTCTCGTAGCGGTACGCAAGCCTCTCCTCATTGACCTCCTCGGCGCCACCGAGGACTTCGGTGACGTCGTCACCCGTGAGCTCGACGTGGAGGCCTCCGGGGTGAGTGCCCAACTGGTCGTGCACCTCGAAGAATCCCTTGACCTCGTCGAGGATTGCCTCGAACTGACGGGTCTTGTAGCCGTTGGTCTGGATCGTGTTCCCATGCATCGGGTCGCACACCCAGACCACCGGGATTCCGGCATCGCGGACGGCCTCGATCAGCGGCGGCAGAAGTTCGCGGACCCGCGTGGAGCCCATGCGGCCGATGAAAGTCAACCGGCCGGGGACTCCGTCCGGATTGAGGCGCTCGGCGAGCGCCACTGCCTCCGCCGCCGTCGCCGCCGGACCCAACTTGACGCCGAGGGGGTTGCGCACGCGCGAGAGCAGGTCCACGTGACCGCCGTCGAGCTGCCGCGTACGCTCACCGATCCAGACGAAGTGCGCGGAAGTGTCGTACGGCAGTCCGGTGCGGGAGTCGATGCGGGTGAGGGCGCGCTCGTAGGCGAGCAGCAGCGCCTCGTGCGACGAGTACATGTCCACTGTCTTGATCGCGTCGAAGTCCACGCCGGCAGCCCTCATGAAACGGATCGCGCGGTCGATCTCGGCCGCGAGCACTTCGAAGCGCGAGTATGCGGGGTTCCGGATGAAGCCCTTGTTCCACTCGTGGACATGGCGCAGGTCCGCGAATCCGCCGTAAGCGAAGGCGCGGATGAGGTTCAGCGCCGACGCCGAGTGATGGTAGGCGTGCACCAGCCGCTGCGGGTCCGGGGTCCGCGCCGCCTCGGTGAAGGCATGTGCGTTGACGGCGTCGCCGCGGTAGGAGGGCAACGTCACGCCGTCGATTGTCTCGGTGTCGGTGGAGCGCGGCTTGGCGTACTGCCCGGCCATGCGGCCCATCTTGACCACGGGAACGGAGGCACCGTAGGTCAGCACGGCTGCCATCTGCAGGATCGTCATGATCTTGCTGCGAATACGGTCCGCGGTGTTGTTGCTGAACGTCTCGGCGCAGTCGCCGCCCTGGAGCACGAACGCCTCGCCCCGATAGACGGCGGCAAGGTCGTCCACGAGTTTGTCGGCCTCACCGGCGAACACGAGCGGCGGGAGTTTGGACAACTCCGCCACGGCCGAGTCGACCGCCGCCTGATCGGGCCAGTTCGGTTGCTGCTCGTTGCGGAGAGAGCGCCAGTTTTCCAGACCCTCCAGTACCTCAGGTGTCGCATCCATGGCCGCCCTCCTCTCAGGCCGATCGTGCTCCGGCCGCGGAACCGGGCCGGATGGGTGCCCACTATACGTCGTAGTCACGAAAGGCCAATTCCCTGTCCGGTGGCACGAATCCGGGGGCGCGAGTCCGGGCCAATCGGAAGTCAGCCGCTCCCCTCCCAGGTCGCCTCCGCGGGATCCGCACCGTCCCGCAGTCCGCGCCAGACCGGGTGACGCATCCGGCCTCCGGGGGTCAACTCCGAGTACTCGACCTCTCCCACCAGCGCCGGACGTGTCCATCGCGCATCGCGCCTGTCCTCGGCCGGTACGTCCACGGCGGGCGTCTTCCGCTCGATCCTCTCCAACTTTCCTTCCAGCTCTCGCAATTGGGCCTCGGAGAATCCACTCCCGACCCTGCCCGCATAAACCAGCCGCCCGTTCGCATCGTTCACTGCGACCAGCAGCGAGGCGACGTCTCGCGCCTCGGACGTCCGCCATCCGATCACGACCACTTCCTGCGCCGGGCGGTGCTTGATCTTGAGCCATGTCTTCGAGCGCCGGCCGGCCTGGTACGTCGAGTCGTTCCGTTTGGCGACGACGCCCTCGAGGCGCCGTTCCCGGCTCCTCCTGACGGCAGCGACGAGGTCCGTACCGAGGTCATCCGGGACGCGGACGCGCTCGCCGTCGTCGACCGCCTCGCGCAGCAGATCGCGGCGGTCGCCGTAGGGAGTGCGCTGGAGCCGCTGTTCCGTGCCGTCAATCGTGAGCGCGAGGATGTCGAAGAGCAGCAGATCGACCGGTGTCTCCTCCGAAAGCCGCGCGGCGTCGCGCGGATCGGCCCGCATGCGTGGCTGGAGGCGGGCGAAATCGGGCCGGTCGGCGGCGAATGCGACGATCTCGCCGTCAAGGACGGCGGCGTCGGCGTGGAGGAGGCCGGCGAGTTCCTGGGCTTCAGGATAGAGCCCGGTGATGTCACGGCCCGAGCGGCCGACGAGGCTCACCCGGCCCTCCGAGACCGCCACGATCGCGCGCACGCCGTCCCACTTGGCCTCGAACGTCCACTCGCCGGCACGCAGGTCGTCCCCGACGTCGTCGAGGGTTGTCGTCGTCGCGAGCATGGGCTCGGGGAGTCCGGTGATGTCGACGTGGGCGGTGAGAACCGGTGATGACCTGCGCGGCCCACTGTCTCCTGGCTGGTCCTTCATGAGCTTGAGGAGCCAGTTGTCCTCGTCGCCCATTCCGGAGGTCTTGATGAGGGCGTAGCGCCGTGGCAGACCGCCGAGGCCTCCATCGGGGCGGCCGGTGAGGACGGCGATCACCTCGTTGTCGCGCCACTTCTCGGACTCGTAGGTGCCCGCGTCCCAGATCCGGACCTCCCCGGCGCCATACTCACCCTTCGGGATGGTGCCCTCGAAGCTGCCGTATTCCAGCGGGTGGTCCTCGACGCGCACGGCAAGGCGATTCGCCTCCGGGTCGAGTGGCGGGCCCTTGGGGACTGCCCAGGAGACGAGGACGCCGTCGTGCTCGAGGCGGAAGTCCCAGTGCAGACTGCGGGCGTGGTGCTCCTGAATGACGAAACTGTTGCCGCCGTCCGCCCCAACCGACGGGGGCGCCGCGTCCTGCGGCACGGGCTCGGGCGTCTTGGAGGCATCCCGCATGGACCGGTACTGCGCGAGACGGTCGATGCCTCCCCAGCCCTGCGAGGCGATGGGATCGATGCCGTCCTCGGCGCGTTCCAGGACCTCCTCGTACCGGAGCTGCCCGAGCCTCGGCTCGTCGAGTTCTTCCCACGTGCGAGGCGCGGCGACCCATGGCCGGCTCCGCCCGCGAAGCGAGTACGGGCAGACAGTGGTCTTCGCCGAGGAGTTCTGGCTCCAGTCGAGCAGCACCCTCCCCTCACGCAGGGCCTTCCTCTGCTGCGCGACGACGAGTTCCGGGAGTTCCGCTTCCAGCGACGCGGCGAGTTCTTTCGCGACGGCGGAGACCTCCTGCGACGTCGCGGTGCCGTCGAGAGCGGCGTAGAGGTGGATGCCCTTCGAGCCCGAGGTGACGGGAACCGCGTCGAGACCCATCCCGGCGAGGAGGTCGCGGCAGGCGTACGCCACCTCCACGCACTCGCGCAGGCCGGTGCCAGGGCCCGGGTCGAGATCGATGACCATGCGGTCCGGGTTGCGGACGCTTCCGCTCGGATCGACCCGCCACTGGGGTGTGTGGATCTCGAGCGCCGCGACCTGCGCGAACCAAGCGAGGACTGCCGGCTCGTTCGCGAGGGGATACACGTTGACGTGGTCGGAATGCTGAATACCGGTGCGCGGGATCCACTCGGGCGCCGAACTCTCGAGGTCCTTGCGGAAGAAGACCTTCCCCTCGACGCCGTCGACCCAGCGTTTGCGCGTCACGGGCCGCCATGCCGCCTGCGGGATGAGCACCGGTGCGATCTGCGTGTAGTAGGCCATGACATCTGCCTTGGTGGTCCCGGTCTCGGGATACAGGACTTTGCCGAGGTTCGTCACGGTGAGCACGCGGCCGTCGATCGTGACGCGCTGCTCCGCGCTGCGGGCCATCTGGGCGCTCCTCCCATTTTTCGAGTCTCTCCCCTCCATCCCACAGTGCCGCGCACTGGCGGGGTTCGCTACCGGAACGAAGTGCCACCAGATGCCGCGGGACGTCTCGCGCCCCGGATTGCTTTGTTCCACACTGGAAAGATGAGAGCGATATGGACGGGCGCCGTGACGTTCGGCCTCGTGAACGTCCCGGTCAAGCTCTACTCCGCCACGGAGGACCACGACATCAAACTCAACATGGTCCACGGCGAGGACGGCGGCCGCATCCGTTACGAGCGGCGCTGCGAGAAGTGCAACAAGAAGGTCGCGTGGGAGGACATCGCGAAGGCCTACAACGACGGCGAGCGGACCGTGGTCCTCACCGACGAGGACCTGGCATCGCTCCCCGCAGAGCGGGACCGGGAGATCGAGGTCGTGCAGTTCGTACCCACGGACCAGATCGATCCCATCGTGTTCGGAAGGTCCTACTACCTCGAGCCGGACTCCAAGTCCCCCAAGGCCTATCTGCTCCTGCGCGAGACGCTGAAACGCACCAACCTGACGGCGGTCACGTCGTTTGCGCTTCGGAACAAGACGCGCCTGGGCGCGCTGCGAGTGAAGGACGAGGTGCTCGTCCTGCAGTCGATGCTGTGGGCCGATGAGGTCCGCGAGGCGGACTTCCCTGTGACCCGGTCGCGGGCGAAAATCAGCGACTCCGAGCTGAAGATGTCTGCCGCCCTGGTCGACCAGTTCTCCTCCGACTTCACACCGGAGGCGTTCACGGACGAGTACCAGGAGGAACTCGGCAGACTCATCGAGGCGAAGCTGGAGCAGGGCGACGCCGTCGGCACCGAGGATACCTTCGGGCCTCGCGCCGAGGAGGAGGGCGAGGACGCGGAGGTCGTCGACCTCATGGAGGCGCTCAAGCGCTCGATCGCACAGCGGAAGGAATCGAAGAGCGCGGGGAAGGCGGGGAAGAAGGGGGCGTGACCTACGGCGAGAGCAATGGGCCGGCGGCCCAGCGCTCCCCGACGGCGAGGTCGTACTGTGCGAGGCGGTAATCGGCCAGTAGACCCTGGCCGCGCTCGGTGAGTTCCGCCTCGGAGGTGACTTCGCCGTCCGGGCCGATCCATCGGGTGGGTTCCATCGCCGGGATCTCCGTTCCCACCTCGTGCAGCAGGGCCGTCCACGGCGTGTGGGGCGCGCCGGCGGCGTCGATGACCTGGTTCATGAGCTGGTTCGGTCCGAGCGTCTGCGGTCCGAGGTTCTCCGTGGGGAAGTTCGCGAACACCACCCAGGGTGTCTCGAAGCGTGCGGTCTCTCCGGCGGCAGCGAGGATGTCCTCGGGCCAGAGGGTCGGCAGGTGGTCGCCGTACATCAGGACGATGGTGCGTTCGTCGAGCGCGTTGATGTCATCCACGAACTGCCGCAGTGCGTCATCGGAGTGTTTGAGTCCGCGCAGGTACTGGCCGGCGGTCTCCGCCAGGCCGTCCGTGAGTAGTGGCCCTTCGACAGCGATCGGATCAGCGAATCCCTTCTGAGGAATGTGGTTCTGCATCGTCACCACGTTGAGCACGAGCGGCCGTTCGGAGTCCCTCAGCTCATTGACTGCCTCGTTGAAGATCGCCGCATCGGAGACGAAGCCGTCTTTGGGAAGCTTCTCGAGGTGTCCCAACTCGTCGAGGAACCTGAATCGTTCGAAACCGAGTGCAGGGTAGACGGCGTTGCGGCGATAGAACGAGCCGAGATAGGGGTGCAGGGCCGCAGTGTCCCGTTTGGGCTTACCGAAGGTGGTGAGATGGCTCGGGAACTCCCCGGATTCCGACACCAGCGACTGGAACGGGCTGCTCACCTGGGGATGCAGGTTCGCTGCCGCCATGCCTGTCAGCACCTCGAACTCCGCGTTCGACGTGCCACCGCCCACGCCCGCGGCGATCATTGTGCCCGAGGTGTTCTCGGCCATGAGCTCACGCAGGAAGGGCAGCGGGTCCTCCGCGGCGGAGATTCCCATCTTCAGCGGATCGGAATGGCTCTCCCAGAGAACCACGACCACGTTCGTGTCCTCCAGCGCCGCTGGATTCCGGGTGGCATTCAGCTCTGCGGCGCGGGCCGAGTAGCGCTCCACCAGGTCGGCCATAACCTCCTCGGAGTATCCGTCCGGCTCTTCCATCGCGGACGTGGGCATGCTGTAGAGCAGCCCGGCGATGAATCCGTTCTGATTGTAGTTCTGCCGCTGGTTCCAGGGCGCCCACCGGACGTCAGTGGCATCGTAGAGCTGCCGTGTCGCGTTGCCCGGTTCGTTGAACGAGGCCGCCGAGAAGACAACGGTAGCCGCCGCGGTCCCGGCGACCAGCCGGACGAGCGTGGCACGGCGGCGCGCCGCACGGGTCGGCGCCGACGGCGTGTGCGCCCGGTCCCGACGACGGCGGACGAGACGTGATCGGCCCACCGCCCAGAAGGCGAACGGAATCAGGAGCACGGCACCGATGATTGCCACAGCTGCCGCGGTGCCCACGGTCTCGATCAGGAAGCCGAACTGGGACAGGTAGGCCGCGTCGGTGGCGAACAGCGGCTCCTGACGGAAGTGCATCTTGTAGTGGTCCGCGGCAGCAACCACGACCACCAGTGCCGTCACGATCCCCCCGGCCACCCAGAATCTGTTCGTCACCGCATGGAGGAGAACGATCAGCGACCAGACCAGGAACATGCCGAGGACCACAACCTCGAACTCGAGGATCCTCATGCGCTCGAACGCTGCGGCCCAGTCACCGGTCATGCCGTGTGCGAATTCGAGACCGAGCGTGAGGAGCACCGCGAGCACCACGCCGGGGAGGATTTTGCCGGCGGCCCGGAGCGCTTTCGTCTCGTGCAGTGTCATATGGTGCCAAGTTTATGCCGTGGACACCTCGGCATGACTTGGTACTTGTCACACAGCACCCGACTTGGCTCACGCCTGTTCAGGCTCTTCGACCAGGCTCGGAGCCACGACCGCCGGAGTTCCGCCACTACCGGAGCCACCTGTCGGACTCGAACCGACGACCGTCCGCTTACAAGGCGGGAGCTCTGCCAACTGAGCTAAGGTGGCGCGACCAGGTACCTGCCGGCACCCGGTCCGTCAGGCGCGGATGCGCGCCCACCAGGTTACTACGTCTGCCCGGATGGTGCGCCGCCTGCCCGGCTCTTGCTCCGAGCCGCTATCCCTCCGCGGCCGCGGCCGCGATCGCGTCCTGCAAGCCGTTCTCCTGGTTCCAGTCGATGACCTCCCCGTCAACCAGGATGTGCGGGGTACCCTGCGCGACATCCGTGAGGAAGAGGCGCGTACTTCCCTCGGTCCAGTCGCGGAATTCGCCGGCCCCGAAGCGGTCGATGACGTCCTGCGGGACTCCGGCCACTGCCGCTGCCTGCTCGATCTCGGACAGCCCGCTCGCCGGATTCGCGGCGTATGCCACAAACAACTGCTCGTGGAACGGAACGAAGTACTCCGGAGATAGATGGGCCACGGTGCCGGCGGCATTCGCAGCGAGGCCGGAGAACCCGGTGAAGTCTCCCGTCGGGTCCAGGATCGCCACCGGATGGAACCAGAAGTTCGCCTCACCTCCCGCAGCAAGTTCGTGGATGGCATCGGCGTACCGATCCTCGAAGACGGCGCACCAGCTGCAGGCGTAGTCGAGATAGACATCCACCACCACCTCGCCGGCGCCCTCCTGACCGGCGACAAGTTCGGCATTGATGGGGATTCCGCCTTCCACGGCACCCTGGGGTCCTTCGGCTCCGTCGAGCGGTGACCGGTTGGAGTTCACGATGATCGCCGCGGTCGCAGCGATTGCGAGGACGATGATTCCAATGACGCCTGCGATCATCAGCATGCGATTACGTTTGTCGCGCCGCTCCTGCTCCTCGCGGAGGCGGCGGGCCTCCTCACGGGCGGCTTCGCGTCGCTGCTGCTTCGTCAGACGCTGGGAGTCTGCCTTCGCCATGGCCATCCTTCAGTCGGGTGCGCTCCCTAGAGTAGCCTGCCCCGCGCCGATCAGAGCCAGACGGGTTCCGGGAGAGGATCCCACAAGGTGGCGGGCAACATCCCCGCCACCGCCCCAATGGCGAGCCCAAAGGTGAGCAGGAGACAGATCGCCACGAAGATCCCCCGCATCACCGGATAGGGGAATGCATTGCCGAGAAAGATGCGGGCGCCCTCGCGAGCACGCCTTCCCCCTGGAGCGAACCATGAGGCGAGCAACACGACGAGAGTTCCGGCGCCCATGACGAGATATTCGATCCACACGTCCGGCACGTTCGGCATGTTCGGCACAATGCCACGGCCCACCGCAAGCTGGATCACCTGCACTGCGAGGTAGCCGAGCCCCAGTCCCACGGCCATCAGGAAGACGGCGAGGAGGGCACCTCGGATCAAGTGCCACGGCGCGGCGACCACTGCCCGCGCGGTGTCACCCCGACGGTGGCCGTGCCGCATGCGTCTCCGGCGCAGCCAGTCGGCACCGAAGCCCACGCCGGCAAGCAGAATGAGGAGAGAGGCGAACACGACGATGACCGCGCCAGGCCAGACCGCGCCGGCGGCGGCCAGCAGAGCACCGGTCGCCGCGACCATCCCCGTACGCGAGGCAGGTGGCGCGAGCCACTGCGGCAACTGTTCGCGCTGCTCGGCGGACGCCGGCACGGGGTGGCCGGGTGACCATCCTGTGGAAGCCGGATACTGACCTTCGCCGTACGGCGATACGTCGCGGGGGGATTGTGGCGCTCCCTGCATGGGAACCGGCGGCGCCGGTGCGCCGGCGCCCCTGGGCGCGGGAGGAATGATCGGTGGGACCGTCGCGGAGCCACCTCCACCCGTGCGGGATTTCCCCTCGCCGTCGAGACCTATCCCGGCGAGCAGTCTCGTGAGCTCGGCACGGGAGATGCGGCGCTCGAGTACGCCGAGCACCGTATCGGGTCCCAGGCGGGCTCCGGATTCGGGTCGCAGTGCCCCGCGGAACACGGCCGCCGTCTCGGGTTCGAGCCCCTCGACGTCGACGGCGCCCGCGTGGAGTCGCTGGAAGACGGCGATGTTGGAACCGCTCCCGAATGGGTGCCGCCCTGTCGCCGCGAAGACGAGAACGGCCGCCCACGCCCACCAGTCCGCGACCGGCGTGGGATCCTTGCCGTCGACAATCTCGGGGTCCAGATATCCCGGGGTTCCGGTGACCAGGCCGGTCTGAGTGAGGCGGACATCGTCGGCCAGCTGAGCGATGCCGAAGTCGATGATGACGGGTCCCGCCTTGCTCATCATCACGTTCGACGGTTTGAGGTCACGGTGCACCACGTCGACCTCGTGGATCGATTTCAGCGCCTCCGCCAGGCCGCGGGCGAGCGATGTCAGGTCCTTCGGGAGAAACGGGCCATTCTCCGTGACGTCTTCCTCGAGTGTGGGCCCATCGATGAGCTCAGTGACCACGAACCCGTCGGTGCCGTCCACATCGGCGTCGAGCACGCGAGAGACTCGCGGCCCCTTGACACGGTGCAGCAACCCCACCTCGCGCTCCAAGCGACGGCGCGCCGCCGCGTCCGCCGCGATGTGCGGGTGGAGCAGCTTCAGGGCGACGGCGTTACCGTCGCCGTCGAGAGCCTCCCAAACCGTGCCCATGCCGCCCGATCCGAGCTGGCGGACCAAACGGTAACCGCCGATCGAATCCATGGGGTCAGGATGTCACATCCGCGCGACGCTCAGGAAACTTCGGGACGTCCGCCGGATGCTCTGGAAACTTCCGGAATAAGTTCCACTCTGTTGCGATATGTCCAAATGTGAGACAATTCAAACTCA
This sequence comes from Actinomycetaceae bacterium, assembly GCA_035647855.1. Lineage (GTDB taxonomy): Bacteria > Actinomycetota > Actinomycetes > Actinomycetales > Actinomycetaceae > JAAZBW01. Next base: position 60,036 of record DASRMP010000007.1, read on the forward strand.
CAGAGTTCTTCGGTCGTGTCAATCTCGCCCGTTGACACCCTCCACAACGGATCGTCCGGCACGTTCCTGCCGGTGAAGGGATGTTCCTTACCATGGCTACTGTCACATTCGACAAGGCGACTCGCATCTACCCTGGCGCCGAGCGTCCCGCAGTGGACGCTCTCGATCTCAAGATCGAGGACGCCGAATTCCTCGTCCTTGTCGGCCCATCCGGTTGCGGCAAGTCAACTTCTCTCCGCATGCTCGCCGGCCTCGAGGAGGTCAACTCGGGCCGCATCCTGATCGGAGACCGCGACGTCACCGACGTCCAGCCCAAAGATCGCGACATCGCGATGGTATTCCAGAACTACGCTCTCTATCCCCACATGTCGGTGGCGGACAACATGGGTTTCGCGCTGAAGATTGCCGGCACCCCGAAAGCCGAAATCCGCCAGCGCGTCGAGGCCGCCGCTGAGATGCTCGACCTAAGCCAGTACCTGGACCGCAAGCCGAAGGCCCTCTCGGGTGGCCAGCGCCAGCGTGTGGCAATGGGACGTGCGATCGTCCGCAAGCCGCAGGTGTTCCTCATGGACGAGCCTCTCTCCAACCTGGACGCGAAGCTCCGCGTCCAGACCCGCACCCAGATCGCGTCCCTACAGCGCCGCCTGGGCGTCACCACGGTCTACGTGACCCACGATCAGACCGAGGCCCTCACCATGGGCGATCGGATCGCGGTCCTCAAGGATGGGCTCCTGCAACAGGTCGGCTCCCCGCGTGACATGTACGACCGGCCCAACAACGTTTTCGTCGCCGGCTTCATCGGCTCACCGGCCATGAACCTCGGCACGTTCAGGATCGAGGGAGACCACGCCACCCTCGGCGACGCCGTGATCCCGCTGACCCGCGAACTGATCTCCAAGGCGGAGTCCGAGCACATCATTCTCGGCTTCCGCCCCGAGGACATGCGGGTCGTCACGGAAGCCTCTCCGGGCACGATCCCCGTTCTCGTCAACCTTGTCGAGGAACTCGGCTCCGATGCCTATGTGTACGGCGAACTGGTCGGCCGCGGCGCAGACGGCGACAAACTTGGTTCGGGTGACGACTCCGACCAGATCGTCGTCCGTATCGATCCGCGCCAGGTTCCGGACAAGGGCTCGATCATCCACGTGGCCATCGAGCCCCACGGGCAGCACTCCTTCTCCGCCGTGACCGGAGAGCGCCTCGAGGGCTGAGTCAATTCGTTCGCGTCTCGTTCGCGTCCGACTAGTGCGACTCCTCCTTGCGGCGGAACCACTCGTAGAGCGCGATGTCCGCGAGGGAGTCGAGCACGAGGACGAGTCCCGTCAACGCACCGGCGGCACGCCACTGCTTGGACGACCGCAATGCGGCCACCAGCAGGCCCGAGCCCGCTGCCGCCTTCACCACCGAGAGACTCCGGGTCACCGCAGGCCAGCGCTCGTCGAAGTCCCGCACCATTTCGACCATCTTGAGGTCGGCGGCGTCGTCGAGCACCTCCTGCACGTTCGAGCGGAACACGTATCCCGTAGTCGCCGGTTCGTAGAGGCGGGCACCTGGCAGTTCCTCGGCAGCGATCGCGCCGTCGAGGAAGTCGGCGAATTCCCGGCCGATACCGAGTGCCTCCAGGAGCAGGCCAGGGCCTGTCTCCGGCGGGGCGTGAAGAGCTGCGCGCACGGATTCGAAGTCCGCGGTCGGGGATACCGAGGCGATGATCCTCGCGTCGTCCTCGTCCGAGTCGATGAGCGCGAGGGCGGCCAGCTCTGACGGCAGCTCCGCCTCTCCCGCGACCAGGATGCGTTCCGCACCCCACGTGCGGGTTGTGTTGTAGAGCTCGTCGGTCTGGGCGATGACCGTGCGGCCGGCTCCCTCCGCGAGGAGTTGCACGCACGGGAGGGCATCCTCGTCCCACCCGTACGTACCGGGCACCTGTTCGCCCGTTGAGGTCACCACCACCTGGCGGAAACCGGCGGTGGCGGTGGTCACTGGCTCACCGAGTGCGCGCGCCAGCAGGCCGAAATACTCCTCGCCGGCACTCGTGATCGTGATCGCACGCACGGGCTGGACCTCGGAGAGGTCGACCACGTCCTCGGGCTCGGTCTCGTCGTCTTCAGCGCCCGCAGGCTCGTCCCCCTCCCGCGCCGGCACCTCGCCGGGCACATCGAACTCCTCGGGCGTCTCCTCCTCTCCGGACTCGCCGCCCTCGACTTGCTCGAACTCGATCCCGTCGTCGAAGATCTCGACCGAGATGTCACCGATCATGACCCCCATGTCGAACCGCTCGGCGATGTCTGCCGCCAGGTCCTCCAGTTCGAGGCCGGAGCCGAGGGAGTCCCCGGCCATGGTCGCGGTGCGGCCATCAGGGTCCGCAAGCAGGCTCAGACCCACGAGGCGGTCCATCTCCGGATAGAACTCGAGAAGTACCGGAATCCGGTGGTATCTGAAGTAGTCGAGCAGTTCTTCACGGCGCTCGCGCGCCTCGCCACCAAGGAGTGATCCGTCGGTGCGCTGCCACTGGGTCATGCCTCGAGCCTCCGCAGTCGAGAGATTTCGTACAGGCCGATCCCGGTAGCGACCGCCGCGTTCAGCGACTCCACCCTCCGCGAAATCGGGATCGATGCAATTACATCGCATGTTGCGCGGACAAGGCGGGACAACCCCGCACCTTCCGCGCCAGTAACTATCACGAGCGGGCTGTCAGCGAGTTCCAGCCGCTCCATATCCACGTCTCCGCCGCCATCGAGTCCGACGGCGAAGAAACCGTCCGCCTTCAGTTCTTCCAGGGTGCGAACCAGGTTCGTCACGCGTGCGACAGGGACCCGTGCGACCGCGCCCGCCGACACCTTCCACACCGAAGCGGTCACGCCGGCGGCGCGGCGGGTGGGAATCACGACGCCGTCCGCGCCGAACGCACCCGCCGAACGGATGACCGCGCCGAGGTTGTGGGGGTCCGTAACCCCGTCAAGAGCGACGAGAAGCGGGATGGCCGTGCGGTTCCGTGCATCGTCGACCACGTCGTGCACGTCCGCGTACTCGAACGGCGGCACAGCGAGCGCGATGCCCTGGTGATTCTGGCCATCCGAGATGGCATCCAGATCGGCACGCTGAACCTCGAGCATCTCCGTGCCTGCAGCCGTGGCGGCCTGCAGGACCTCCGAAACACGTTCGTCCGTGGTCATGCCGGAGGCAACGTAGACGGCGTGCATCGGCATGCCGGCGGCCGCAACCTCGGCGACCGGGTTGCGGCCCACCACGAACTCGGTGCCCTCGGGGAGTTGCCGCACCCAGGAAGGGATCTTGCGCTTCGGGCGAGCTGCCTCCCGCCGTTCGGTAGCGACCTTCCGCGCGTGCGCAGGATGGTACTCGCGGTCCTCGGCCTTGGGAGTCGGCCCTCTGCCCTCAAGGCCGCGCCGCCGTTTCACACCGGAGCCGCCCTTTCCCGTCTGGGCCTTCTTGGCCCCGCCGCCGCGTTGCGGGTTGCCGGCCATGTCAGCCGCCCTTCGTGGTCTCGAGGCGCCACGTGGCACCGTCCGGCCGGTCCTCCACGACGACGCCGAGCGCCGCCAACGAGTCCCTGATCTGATCTGCGCGCGCCCACTCCTTCTCCGCCCGCGCACAGACCCGATCCTGGAGAAGGAGGTCCACGAGCCCCTCGAGTGCCCTGTCCTTCGCGCTGTCCTCGGTTCCGCCCTTCCAGAGCGGGTCCAGCGGATCAAGGCCGAGCACGGCGAGCATGGCGCGGACCGCAGCGAGGCTATTGGACACTGTTGCATCGTCACCGGCGGCGAGCGCCGTGTTGCCGCGCCTCACGTGCTCGTGCACGACGGCGAGCGCCTGAGGAGTGCCGAGATCATCGTCCATGGCGGCAACGAATTCGTCCGGCAGTTCCGCGCCGGCGATCTCGATCGCGCCGACCCGTTCAGTCGCACGCTCCACGAAGCCGGCAAAGCGCTCCCAGTTGGCGGTTGCCTCCGCCGTCGTCGTCGGGGTGAACTCGACCGTGGAACGGTAGTGCGCGCAGACGAGGGCGAGGCGGACCACGGGAGCCGGAGTCTCGTCGAGTACCACCTCTGCGGACAGTGAGTTGCCGAGCGACTTGCTCATCTTCTCCCCGCCCTGGGTGACCCACGCCGAGTGGAGCCAGTAGCGGGCGAATCCGTAGCCGGCCGCCCGTGACTGTGCCTGCTCGTTCTCGTGGTGCGGGAAGCGCAAATCGATGCCGCCGCCGTGGATGTCGAACTCCTCGCCGAGGTAGCGATGCGCCATCGCCGAGCACTCGAGGTGCCAGCCGAGACGTGCGCGGCCCCACGGGGTCTCCCAGGAGGCGCTCGCCGGCTCGCCCGGCTTCGGCGCCTTGAAGAGCGCGAAGTCGCGGTTGTCACGTTTGTCCGTGGCTGCGGCCTCACCCTGGTCGATCTCGCCCCGTTGGTTCGTGAGCGCGCCATACTCGGGGAACGAATCGACCGCGAAGTACACGTTGCCCGGATCGCCCACGTAGGCGTGACCCCGTTCCACGAGGAGTTGGGTGAGAGCGATCATCTCGGGTACGTGCCCCGTGGCGCGTGGCTCGTACGTGGGCCGACTTATTCCGAGTGCATCGGCAGCCGCGGTGAACTCCTGCTCGTAGCGGTACGCGTGCGCCCACCAAGGAACGCCTGATTCGGCCGACTTGGCGAGGATCTTGTCATCGATGTCCGTGACGTTCCGGATGTAGGTGACGTCCAGCCCGCTCGCCTCCAGCCAGCGGCGGAGAACATCGAACGCGAGGAAGGTGCGCAAGTGCCCGACATGGGGCGCGCTCTGCACGGTCGCGCCGCAGACGTAGATGCCCGCCCGCCCGGGCTCACGGGGCTCGAATGGGCGAATCGACCGAGTGGCCGAGTCGTAGAGATGCAGCGCCATGGGTCAAGGCTATCGTTCGCTACCGCGAAACGCGCCGGGCCTCCCAAGTCTGAGGAGAAAGCGGCATCTCCCGTTTGTGTGCCGTGAAGTGGTACCAGCGAAGAATGGTCTCCTCTGCCTCCGACGGGATGGGTTCGCCCTCGAGAAAGCCGTCGATGTGGGCGTAGGAGACTCCCAGGGAAGCCTCGTCGGACTCGAGCGGCCTGTCGGACTCGAGGTCCGCGGTCGGAACCTTCTGGATGAGCGACTCCGGGGCTTCCAAATACTGGCCAATCTCCTTCACGCGGCGCTTCGGGAGACCTCCGAGGGGGACGACGTCGGCCGCGCCGTCGCCGAACTTCGTGTAGAAACCGACGAGACCCTCCGCGGCCTGGTCCGTGCCGACCACCAGGAGCCGGCGCGCGCCCGCGACCGCGAACTGGGCGACCATGCGCTGCCGGGCCTTGACATTCCCCTTGGTGAAGTCCGTGTACCGCTCCGGTTCGGGAGCGGCACCGGAGGCCAGGAGCGCGTCCCATATCGCGTCAGTCGCGGGCCCGACGTTCACCGTGGCAACCTCGTCCGCTCCAATGAATTCGAGAGCGTCCCGGGCGTCGTCCTCGTCGCGCTGCACGTGGTACGGCAGCCGCATCGCCACGAACGTGGCCTCTCCGCCTGCGGCACGAACCCTCTCGCACGCCAATTGCGCGAGACGTCCCGCGACCGTGGAGTCGACTCCTCCCGAGATGCCGAGGACATAGCCGCGCAGGCCGGTCTCCTGGAGGTAACCGGAGAGGAAGGCGATTCGGCGCTCGGTCTCGGATGCGGCGTCGAAATCGCGGACGACTTGAAGTTCGGTGCGAATGCGGTCATGCAGGGAACCGGCCATGGCTCCGATGCTACGTGAACAGCCCCGGATCACGCGGGCGGGCACTGGCGCGGATCGCGGAGCGCTCGTGCCGGCGGAGCGCTCGTCTTCGCACCGTTCTTCATGACTTGTTCACCGATCCCCCCTACGCTCAGCAAGTGACTTCCGATCGAATTCCCGAGCCTGTCTCGCGCAAGAAGGTCATCTCCTGGGCCCTGTGGGACTGGGGCACACAGCCCTTCTCCACCGTCATCACCACGTTCGTGTTCGCCGTGTACATCACGGGCACGGCGTTCGGCCCCGAGAACGCGGTCACTCAGGCGCACGGCTTCGTCACAGGCCTCGCCGGGGTGATCGTGGCACTGGTGGCGCCGGTCCTCGGCCAGAACTCGGACCGTTCCGGGCGCACGGTGCGGAACCTGCGAAACCTGACGTGGGGGGTCGCGCTGGCGTCCGGCGCGCTGTTCTTCGTCCGGCCCGAACCGTCCTATCTGTGGGTTGGTCTCGGGATTCTCGGGATCGGCACGATCATCTCGGAGATCGCGAGCGTCAACAACAACGCCATACTCGATGACATCTCGACGGCGCAGAACGTGGGCCGAATCTCCGGATTCGGCTGGGGCATGGGCTACCTCGGCGGCATCATCGTGCTACTGCTCTGTGCCTTCCTCTTCATCCTCCCGGCCGGCGACTACTGGGCGAACGACGGCATTGGCACGCGTGTCTCGATGCTGCTCTGCATGGTGTGGACGTTTGTCTTCACGATCCCGACATTCGTCAATCTGAAGGACAAGCCGCTCAGCGGGCCGCCGCCCAAGATGGGCGTGGTGGACTCCTACAAGGAACTCGGCCGCACGATCATGCGCATCTGGCGCACGGACCGCCACACCATCTACTTTCTGGGCGCCTCCGCCCTGTTCCGCGACGGACTCGCCGGTGTCTTCGCATTCGGCGCCGTGATCGCTGCGGTGACCTTCGGCTTCACCACCTCTGAGGTGCTCATGTTCGGCGCGGCCGCCAACATCCTTGCGGGCATCTCCACCATCGCGTTCGGCCGCCTCGACGACCTGCTCGGCCCGAAGAAGGTCATCCTCATCTCACTCGGTTCGCTGTGCGTTCTCGGCATGGGAGTCTTCTTCGCCCACGACGCCGGCAAGGTTCCCTTCTGGATCATGGGCATGCTCATGACCATGTTCGTCGGCCCGGCGCAGTCCGCCTCCCGGTCCTTCCTCGCGCGCCTCGTGCCCGAGGGCAAGGCGGGCGAGGTGTTCGGACTCTACGCCACAAGCGGCCGCGTGATCTCGTTCCTCTCGCCGTTCATGTACACGCTCTTCATCGGGATCGGCGCGTGGGTCACGGGGGCCGAGGGCACGCAGTACTGGGGCATCGTCGGCATCGTGATCGTCATCTTGGCCGGCTTCCTCGTGATGCTGCCCGTCAAGGAGCACCACCGGCACGGCAGGATCGGCGAGTAGGTCAGGCCTTCCACACCACAGCGGTCGCGACGGCGGCGAGCCCCTCGCCGCGCCCCATGAAACCGAGACCGTCGGTGGTCGTCGCCGACAGCGAGACGGGCGCACCGATCGCCTCCGAGAGGATCCGCTCCGCCTCGGCCCGCCGGTCCCCCATGTGCGGGCGCGGCCCGATCAGCTGAATTGCGACATTTCCGATTTCGAGATCGGCCTCCTCGCGTATGACCCGCGCCGCCTCGCGCAGGAACTGGACGCCGGACGCCCCCGCCCACTCCGGACGGGACGTACCGAACAACTCACCAATGTCGCCCAGTCCGGCAGCGGAGAGCAGCGCATCCACGGCCGCGTGAGCTGCGACGTCACCGTCCGAGTGCCCGACCAGTCCACGCTCGCCGGGCCACTCCAGACCGGCGACCCACAGTGGCCGCTCCCCGTGGCTCGAGAAGGCGTGCGTGTCGGTACCGATCCCCACTCGAGGTGCAGTCATGGTGCCAGCGTACGCTCACCGCGATACTCCACAGGAGCAACTGGCGCCGGACCGCGCTCCCCGGATTGGGTCTATGCTGTCCGGGATTCCCCCCACTACTACGGATAGCAGGAACGTGGCACGCAAACTGGTCATCGTCGAGTCCCCCGCCAAGGCGCGTTCGCTCGCGGGCTTCCTCGGCCCGGAGTACACGGTCGAGGCATCGATCGGTCACATCCGCGACCTGCCGCAGCCGTCCGATCTGCCCGCCGAGATGAAGAAGGGCCCGTACGGGAAGTTCGCCGTCGACGTCGAGGGCGATTTCGATCCGTACTACGTCGTCTACCCGGACAAGAAGAGGCGCGTCACCGAACTGAGGAAACTCCTCAAGGACGCCGACGAACTCTACCTCGCCACAGATGAGGACCGCGAGGGCGAAGCGATCGCATGGCACCTGCTAGAGGTGCTCAAGCCCAAGGTCCCTGTCAAGCGCATGGTCTTCCACGAGATCACCAAGGAGGCCATCGACGAGGCGGTCAGGAACCCGCGCGAGTTGGACACCGCGCTCGTCGACGCCCAGGAGACCCGCCGAATCCTCGACCGTCTCGTGGGCTACGAGATCTCCCCCCTGCTGTGGCGCAAGATCAAGCCGGGCCTCTCCGCCGGGCGAGTCCAGTCGGTGGCAACCCGCATGGTCGTCGAGCGCGAGCGGGAGCGCATCGCCTTCCGTTCCGCCAACTACTGGGATGTGACGGCCACGTTCGAGAAGGCGCGCGAGTCCTTCGACGCACGTCTCGCCACCGTCGACGGCGCGCGTGTGGCCACGGGTCGTGACTTCGGCGACGACGGCATACTGACCTCCCAGGCGCTCGCCCTTGACGAGGCGACGGCGACGGCGCTCGCCAAGTCGGTCCTGACCGGCACTGTCAGTTCACTCGAGACCAAGCCCTACACTCGCCGTCCAGCGGCGCCATTCACCACCTCGACGCTCCAGCAGGAGGCCTCGCGCAAGCTGAGGATGAGCGTGGCCGAGACGATGCGAGTCGCTCAGGCGCTGTACGAGAACGGCTACATCACATACATGCGAACCGACTCCACCGCGCTCTCCTCGCAGGCGCTCGAAGCGGCCCGGGGCCAGGCGGCGGAGCTGTTCGGCGCAGAATCCGTGCCCGGTAGGCCCCGTTTGTACGGCAAGGTGTCCAAGGGCGCCCAGGAAGCGCACGAGGCCATCCGGCCGGCAGGTGAGAGATTCCGACGGCCGTCCGAGGCCGGATTGCACGGCGCGCAGGCCAAGCTGTACGACCTGATCTGGAAACGCACGATCGCCTCGCAGATGACTGACGCCACCGGTCACACCGCGACCGTGCGGCTCGCTTCCGAGGTGGTGCTTGCGGAGTCCGACGGCGCCACGCTTCTCGGCCCGGGCGTCCATGAACTGCTGTTCACCGCCTCCGGGACCGTGATCACGCACCGCGGCTTCCTCGCCGCCTATGAGGAGGGCCGCGACGCCACCCAACACCAGGAGAACGGCCGCCCCCGCGAGGGTGCCGGCGCGAAGGAGACACGGCTGCCCCCGATGGAGACCGGTGATGTCCTCGACGCCACCAACGTCACCGCCGCCGGCCACGACACGGCCCCGCCACCCCGGTACACCGAGGCGAGCCTTGTCAAGGCGATGGAGGAGCGCGGCATCGGCCGGCCCTCCACCTATGCCGCCACGATCGCCACCATCATGGACCGCGGCTACGTCTCGAAGAGGGGGCAGGCGCTCGTTCCCAGTTGGCTGGCATTCTCCGTCACGCGCCTGCTGGAGCAGAACCTCGCGCGATTCGTCGACTACGACTTCACCGCCGGGATGGAGCAGCAACTCGATGACATCGCCCGTGGCGACCTGGACCGTGTCCAGTGGCTGCGCGAGTTCTACCACGGCGAGTCCGATTCGCTCGGTCTTCGCGGACAGGTCGAGGGACTTGGCGATATCGACGCCCGCGCGGTCAACTCGCAGGACCTCGGCGAGGGCATCACGCTCCGGGTCGGCCGGTATGGCCCCTATCTCGAAACGCCGGGTGAGAACGGCGATCCACGCCGCGCGTCAATTCCCGACGACGTCGCTCCGGACGAACTGACCCTGGAGAAGGCCCGCGAGCTCATGGAGAGCCGGGTGGACGAGGCTCGCGAGCTCGGGACGGACCCGGAGACCGGCCGGACGATTGCCGTGCGGAACGGCCGCTTCGGCCCCTACGTGACGGAGGTTCTGCCGGAGGACGCACCGAAGAAGGCCAAGCCGCGGACGGCGTCCCTGTTCAAGGACATGCAACTCGAGACCGTCGAACTCGAGGACGCGCTCAAGCTGCTGTCGCTCCCCCGGATCGTCGGGACGGACGCCGAAGGCACTGAGATCACGGCGCAGAACGGCCGTTACGGTCCCTACCTGAAGAAAGGCACCGACTCACGCTCGCTGACCACCGAGGAGCAGATCTTCACCGTGACGCTGGAGGAGGCGGAGGAACTCTTCGCCCAGCCCAAACAGCGGCGCGGGGCTGGCGGACGGGCGGCGTCGTCGGCGCGTGTGCTCGGCGAAGACCCGGCCACGGGCGCCAAGGTGACCGTGCGGGAGGGCCGGTGGGGTCCCTACGTGACGGACGGGACCACCAATGCGACGCTTCGCACCGGCGACGAACCCGCCACGATCACTCCGGAACGGGCATTCGATCTGCTCGCGGAGAAGCGCGCGAAGGGGCCCACCCCCAAGCGAGGCTCGCGGGGCGGAACCGGAACCACGGCGAAGAAGCCGGCAAGCACCCGTACGGCCGCGAAAAAGCCTGCGGCCAAGAAGCCTGCAGCTGAGAAGCCGGCAGCAGAGAAGCCGGCAGCAGAGAAGCCGGCAGCAGAGGAGCCGGCAGCAGAGAAGCCGGCAGCAGAGGATTAGCCTCCCAGGGGCCAGAAACCAGGCCTCTGACGCGGAACAACTTTGCAAGCCACGCTCCCGAGGCCCGTGCACCCCGATCGTGCCGATGCGATGATCGGGGGGTGACCGTCGCCGCTTCTCTCTCCATCACCGCCCACCCGGAGGGCGTGCTCGCGCGAATGAAGGTGCTGTGGGCGCGGCCTGTGGTCGATGTGAGCGGCGTGAAGCACGCCTTCAGGTGGCTCACCACCCATAGATTCGTCATGCAGCCGGGACGGCAGACGATCACCGTCTATTTCGAGCGCAAGGATTCGATGGGCGGCCACGCCACTACCCAGCTCGACGTGGGTCCGGGCGAGACGGTCTTCGTCATCGCCACACTCAGGGGCCGGGACGCCTTCGAACTCGAGGTCAGGCGCGACCCGCCCGACCCGCTCCTGACCAATCGCGCGATCTGACGCGAGGATCCACGAGGCGCCGCCGTCTGACGCGACGCCGCCGCTGGGAGACCTCTGCCGGGCTCTCGCACTGAACTGCTCACAACCTTGGGACGGAGGGACATTGCTGTCTGCCGCCGCGGGTAACGTGGTGGGCGTGACAGAACTCCCCGGCACCGAACCAGTTCCCGGCCTGCCGGCGCCCTCCGGACTCCCCTGCATACCGAGCGGGCGGCGCCACGCCGGAGTGTTCATCGCCCTCGAAGGCGGGGACGGCACTGGGAAGTCCACTCAAGTCGCGCTGCTGGCCGAGTGGCTGACCGCGCACGGGATCGAGACCGTCCTGACTCGGGAGCCCGGCGGCACGGAACTCGGAGTGCTGCTCCGCGAGGCGCTCCTGCACGGCGGCGAGATCGATCCGCGAACCGAGGCGTTGCTCTTTGCCACGGATCGCGCCCACCACGTGGCGAGCCTCGTGAGGCCGGCGCTGGAGCAGGGCGCCGTCGTCGTGACGGACCGCTATCTCGATTCGTCGATCGCGTACCAGGGTTCGGCCCGCCGGCTCGGCCGGGAGGAGGTACGCCAACTGAGCCTTTGGGCGACATACGGCCTGCTCCCAGACCTCACCATTGTGCTGGACATGCCACCGGCCGCGGCGGCCGCGAGGTGGAAGGACGGGACCCAGGACCGGCTCGAGCGAGAGGCCGTCGATTTCCACGAAAGGGTCCGCACGATGTTCCTAACACTCGCGGCCGAGGAACCGGGGCGCTACCAGATCGTAGACGCGAGTGACGAGCCAGAAGCCGTCCACGAGCGTGTGGTCGCGGGTGTCGCTGGCCTGCTGCGCGAGCGCGGATTGGCCGGCGAACGCAGCCCCCTGGGCGAACGCGGCACACTCGACGAGCCGGACCGCCCGGAGGTGAAGCCGTGAGTGTCTGGGATGCCCTTGTCGGGCAGGATCACGTCGTCGAGACGCTGTCGAACGCCGTCGAGGACCGTCGCGCGATGACGCACGCGTGGCTGATCACGGGCCCGCCCGGCTCGGGGCGTTCGGTGGCGGCGCGGGCGTTCGCGGCGGCGCTGCAGTGCGAGCAGAATCCGGCGGGCTGCGGCGAGTGCAAACCGTGCCGCACCGTGCTCGCGGGGACGCATCCGGACGTGGTCTTCGTGGCGACCGACCAAGTGGTCATCAAGATGGACGAGGTCCGAGCCCTCGTCCTCACGGCGGCAAGGAGCGCCTCGCAGGGACGCTGGCGAATCATCGTGGTCGAGGATGCGGATCGCATGCTGGAGCGAACATCGAACGTGCTGTTGAAATCGATCGAGGAGCCGGCCGTGAACACGGTCTGGCTGCTGTGCGCCCCCTCCCCGGACGATGTCATAGTCACGATCCGCTCCCGCTGCCGCCAGATCGGCCTGCGGATCCCGGACCCGCAGGCCGTGGCGGACCTGCTCGTTCGGCGCGACGGCGTCGATCCGGACCTGGCTCTCAAGGCAGCGCGGGCGGCGCAGTCCCACGTCGGGATCGCGAAACGGCTCGCCACCAACGAGAAGGCACGCGAGCGGCGACGGCGCCTTCTGATGCTTCCGAACCGGATCAGAGGTGTCGGGGACGCGGTCTTCGAGGCCGCTGGCCTGGTAGAGGAGTCGGCGGCGGACGCCAAGTCCGTGGCCGCACAGCTCGACGGCGAGGAGCGCGCCGAGTTGCTGCGCACCCTCGGCATTGAGGAGGGCACATCGATCCCGCCGGCGATTCGTTCGCAGATCCGCCACCTCGAGGAGAACCAGAAGAAGCGCGGAACCCGGGTCCAGCGGGACGCTCTGGATCGCGCGATGACTGATCTGCTCTCTTTCTACCGCGACGTCGTCATCGTGCAACTCGGTTCGGACGTGCCCCTCGTGAACGAAGATCTCGCGGACGAGATCTCGGCGGTTGCCGCGGAGTCGACGCCGGAGCAGACCGTCCGCCGCATGGATGCGATCGGCCAGGCGCGCACTCGGCTGGAAGGAAACGTGGCACCGCTGCTGGCTGTCGAGGCTATGCTGATCGCTCTGCGACCTCGGGGCTGATCCGGGTTAGTCTCAAGTCCGTCAACGGCTGGGAAACTTCGGACTGCCTTCGGGGTCTGGAAGTGGGTGGCTGGGGAGCTTTGCACCATTTTCAACGCTCCAAACCGGGCTGCTGGGGAACTTGGCACCTCGTCTTGCCGCTTACGTGGTGTCGCTGGGGAACTTGGCACCTCGTCTGCTACCCCGAGGCTGCTTCTTGGGGAACTTCAGACCTCGACTTCGGGGGGCGATGTTCCCCAGCAGGTCTCAGGTTCCCCAGCGCGCCGCCCAGACGGGGTCTGAAATTCCCCAACTCCCGCCAGATCGTCCCGGACGGGGTCCAAGTTTCCCCAGTTCCCGCCGGACGGTCCTGAATGGGGTTCGAGTTTCCCCGGCGGCGGTGTCCGGCCGGGTTCGCGGCGTGAGGGCGTGCGTTCGTCACATCGGGGCGCACGATCGTCACATCGGCGAAATCGGGGCGCACGTTCGTCACGAGATGGCTGGCGTTCGTCACGATGGCGCAGTGACGTCA
>DASRMP010000008.1:0-32074 GCA_035647855.1 Actinomycetaceae bacterium
GGATCAGGGTCGTCGTCCCCGCGCGAGCGGGGGTGAGCCCGCCCAGATGGACAAGCTGGACGCGCTCGCGCGGGGACGACACGACGAGATCGAGGCCGCCCCGCTCGTCGACCGGCTCACCCCCGCTCGCGCGGGGACGACGGGGTGACGCTGTCCGAGCCGGGCGCCGGCCTGGGCTCACCCCCGCGCGAACGCGTCCAGCTTGTCCATCTGGGCGGGCTCACCCCCGCTCGCGCGGGGACGACGACCCTGATCCAGAGAAAGTCGTCCTGGGCCCCGGCTCACCCCCGCTCGCGCGGGGACGACTCGCTTGCCAGACTTGGCGATGAAAGATACCTCGGCTCACCCCCGCTCGCGCGGGGACGACAGAGCAATACGAAAGGGAGGGTTTTTAACCCTGGGCTCACCCCCGCTCGCGCGGGGACGACGAAGAAGGCGGACACGCTCCTGACTGACCTCTGGGCTCACCCCCGCTCGCGCGGGGACGACGTGTCAAGCCCGCCGTAGCGAATATACGGCTCGGGCTCACCCCCGCTCGCGCGGGGACGACACTTCCTGAGCTGGACAGTTACAGCCCAAGAGGTCAGGCTTCATTCAATCAGCGGCCACAAACGAGCGAGCCACTATCGCGTGAATTTCCGGGCTTCGCGGTACCGGCGTGCATTGCTCTTCGCCGGTCCTTGCCGAGGAGCGGGCGCGTCAGCGTTTGGGCGGCTCATCAATGTGAGGCCATCGAGATCTACCGGAGTCCACTCGTGCCCGTGCACCCGGAAGTCCAGACCCTGCTCTGACCGCGCCGTCGAGACCATGATCGCGCGCCCCTTGGTCAGCATCGAAATGATGATCCCCCAGAGGTGGTCTCGGATCCGCCGGTTCACCCGTCCCACGTACACCCCGGGCGCTATTTCCAACAACCATCGCGTGAGATGGCCACGCAGTCCCGGCGGAACGGCGGTCAGAACGACGACGACCACTCAGCCTCCGCATAGTTCATCCCTGCCGCAAGGTTGATGCCCTCGGAGTCCCAGATTTCTACATACGAGACTTCAAGAGACTCGTCAACTGGAACTCCGAGAATCGTCTGAATATCGTTGACAGAGCGCTCGAGGATCTTGTGTTCATAGAGACGGTTGCGCATCTCGCGCCGTGTTGCGGGTCCTACGTCATCTGGGGACTCCTTCGCGACATCAAAGGCCACCGGGATCGACGTCTCTGCCTTGTATAGGTCCGCGATGTCGTAGATGAAGGACCGATGCTGCCCGGTGTGGACAACCCCGAGACCTGGCGCGAGACCGAGAGACACCACCACGGAGTGAATCACTCCGTACAGCGCGTAGTTTGCGGCCGATAGCGCCTGATTGACGGCGTCTCCTCCGGAGAAGTCGTTGGGATCATAGGTCCGCCTCTCCCATGGGACGCCAGTCCGTTGAGATTCCTCCCGATAGGCACGGCGCACGCGTGCGCCTTCACGGCCGCGCAGTTGCTGCATGGTCAATGCGGAGACATCCTCACCAGGGAACCTCATCGAATACATCATTCGTGCGGCTGCAAGGCGTTCTCGCTTGTTCGAGACCATCTCGGCCTGCCTTATGAGCAGCGAGGTCGACCGCGCGAGCGACGATCCGTGCGCGTAATACCTGACAGCTCCCTCGCCCACCCATACGGCGCTCGTCCCGCTCTCCCCCAACAACATCACCGCGTGGTGGGTGACTCGGCAACCCGGACCCAGGAGGAGCACACTCAGGGTGGCCGAGGGAAGGTGGACCGTCCCCTTCGAATTCGAGACAGTGATTGCATTGGATGCGCGGTTCACCAGACACCTCTCCACATACACGAAAGAGAGCCGTTCGCGAACGCGTAGCAATTGCTGCGGCGTCGGCTTCGGAGCACCCGGGATCGGTTTCATGCCCGCGCGAGGGTAAGCAGCCCGCAGCCGTAGCCCTTGCCACGGCCCAAGCCCGAAATGAGCGTCGTCCGGAGCGTCTCTGGATCAGTCACCTCGAGGTGCCCTTGGTACGTCGCTGTTGAGAGGGTCACGCGTGACGAGCCGCGCTGGAAGGTCTTGATCTCACGGCGAATGACACTCACCAGCGGGACATCCTCGTGAACAGGAATTGCAAACCCTGCCCGCTGCGAACGACTCAGAAGCCATTCGAGTTGCTGGCTCGCCGTAACGTGACCGAGCACCTTTCCGCGCGCTCCTTCTCCGGAGGACTTTCTGTAGGTCGGATTTGCCGCCAAGCGGAAGCGCCACACCTGTCCATTGGCTATCGATTCGAGAATCGGGCCATAGTCACGAACAGCTGGTCTCCCCTCCTCGGTCTCCCATCCGGCCTGTTCCACCACAGGCTGAAGGTCTGGCCTCAACGGGCTGACCACATATAGCACCACCCGATGCCGGTCGAGCTCATCCACGCGCCACAGCAAGCGTGGGCCTCCCCCACGGTCCTTGATTACCCCCGGAGGAAACCCCGCCAAAATGGCTGCATGCATCGCATGCGGAGATGCAAGCAACCTCCGCGATCCACGTCGCACGGGATTCAGGTACACCCTGGACAGATACATCGCCTACTCCTCGTCGAAAGGTGACCATGGGTCTGCGTAGTCGTTGCCTACGCGCGCGGCCCCCATTCCCGACGACGAAGCCTTCGCCGCCGGCCGCGCTTCCCTGTGGGTGTCACTCGCGCACCGGCTGACCTCCACCGTGGTTTCCACAACCTCCCGCGTGCTGTACCTACGGCGGTCAGAGTCAAAGCTGACCGGAACATCGGGCACTCGGCGCTTGGCCGTGACCGTACCACCCAGTTCGATTCCTGTGTCCGCCAGCACCGTGAGTACGGCGTGGCTGCTCCGGTGGTGCTCCCGTATGTGCTCGGATGCAGCCCACGGCTCGTCGTGGATGGCATCCGCGAGGTCCTTCTCAACCACTTTGTGGAACGGATACCTGGCGGGCGGACACGAGCGCCGCCCGAGATAGAGAGGAAACACCGGCCGAGAGAGATTCTCCGCAATTCCAGCGATCAAATCATCCGGCCCTTCGAGATAAGCAGTGAAGACTGCGTCCTCCAAGTAGTACCGGTTTGACAGTGGCATGCTAATTGATCGATTTGTGAGCCGACTGGCCGTGTGGAAATCTCGCAGAACTGAGCCCGGCTGATCAATACGCACGGCAAAACGCAATCCCAAGAGGTCTTCAAGGGGATCAGTCCGGCGCCTACCCTGAGCCGCAGCAAGAAGCCCGATCACACCACTCTTGGTGGGTGCCGCCTCAGTCATTCTTCGTGAGAAGCGGCTCTCTGAACCCCAGGACTGCAGGGGTGCTCCAAGAGTCAGGACAAGAACACTCACTGCGCGCCGCCATCAAGAGCTGAAGCGACAGCCTCCCCCAATTCACCGAAGGACACTCGCTCCCCGAGCGAGCCAATCGAGGAGGCAGCCTCACCGATCCAACCAACAAGAGTTGTGCGTGCGGGAATCCCCATGCCCTCGACCACGTCGTTCGCGTGCGAGACGAACTTCTCGACCGCGGTCTTCACGTGTCCGTTCCTTGACTTCACGGGGGTCTCAAAAGCACCCACGAGGTTGATCGGCTGATCATCCCTGATCATCACCGCCACCGCGTCCGGCACGGTCCTGTTGGCGAACGTGTTTTGCTTACCGGTCGGCATTGCGTGGACGAACGCGTCAGCAAACACTGCCACTGCCCGCAGAGCCGCCGCGTGAGAGCCGAGGTTCTCCTCGAGCTGGCTCATATTGACGGTCGCATAGCGGTAGATGGTCGATGAAGAGAACTCGATCGTGCCGATCATTCCGGCTCCGGCGTCCTCGTCCTCATCCTTGGCATCATCGACGGCGGTGAAATAGTCGAACTCCGGTTCTACCGCATGGACGCCAAGGGCATGCGCAACCTGGCACGACGCGTCCACGTTCACTCCGGTCGGTTCTGCGACCATTCGGCCGAAGAGAGCGATATCGATTGAGTGGTCTTTGTCGATGAGGTCCTTTACCTTCTCAGCCTTCAGGAACTTCAGTGGGTCCTCGGCCTCGGCAGCACGCGCGGCGGCAATGGCGAGAGACTCCAGCTGTGTCGCAGAGAGAAAAACCAAGAACCCCGCGACCGGATTTCGTTGAGTCTCAGGCTCGTCGCCACTACTCTTCTTGGCACGTCGCTCCTTCAGGTTGAAGCCCACTGCCTTCATCGCTGCTTCGGCAAGCTCACTCGACCTCTCGGCCAACTCCGGCGTTCGTGTGGCGATCACCTCGGCGAGTGAATCCACAATTTCAAGGGTGCGTGTCCCCACCTCGCTGGGGTCGAGTGTGGAGTTGAAACGCTCCCGAGTTGCGCGCTTCCATGCCTGACTCGAAACACGAACCCGTGAGACTCCGCCATAGATTGCCGACTTGGGTGAGCCCGTGTCGTCGCGGTTGACATTGCTTGGGGGGAGAGTCTGGATGATGTGGAAGTCAACATAGGTTGCCATGGTGTGCCCTTTCAGTGGTCAGCGGTAGCGGCGGTGGCACCGTCATCGCCTGTGGTGCCGTCTTCGTTTGGGGTGGTCGCGCGTTCGCGAGCGAAGAAGTCTCGTCCCCAAGTCCTCACGACCCGGTCACGGCTCTCGCCCCAGTGCCAGAGGGAGAGATCGTCAGCGAGCATCGCGTAGTCGAGCGCGATTCCTTCTGCCCGCATCTGGGTGATGAGGCCTCGGAGGTGAGTCAGGAGTTCGGCCATCGTCGAGGAGGTTCCAAGCGCCGTGAATCTGCGGTAGACGGGAGATGTCGCTATGTTCTCGTCATCCGTCAGGCCACTGGCTCTCGCGAGCCTCCGAACCGCGGTTCCGAGCGATACTCCCGTGCGATGCATGGGACTCGATGCACCGTGTCCCTGCTGGTGCATCGCGAACAGGCAGACGGCGTCGTGTACCGCCTGCTCCTCATGGGTGGGCAGATCGGGCCTGACGACGTCCTCGGACCAGTAGGTCACCTCCCACAAGTCCGGAACACTCCCGGCGGCTCGACCCACGCCACGCCGTAGCCGTGCGCGCAGACCGACTGCGGTGGCGCTCTCTCCGCTTAGACGCGGAATCGCGCGTTCTACGGCCTTGCCTGCTCGGGTCCATGCCTTGCGGTGTTGGGCGGTTTCGGTCATGTCCTCACCTTTCTGACCCGGGGAAGAATTCGATGGAGTGCCGAGAAGAAGCTCTGTTCGGCAGAGGGGAGTGTGACGAGGCGCGTGCCTCCCCCAACGCTGACGAGCCTGCCCTGTCTGGCAGAAGGTGGTGCCGAGGTCACAAGTTCTCCTCCGAGTTCGTACGCGAGGGAGCGCAGGTGATCGTCCCATTCGGCAAGGTGGAGTTCCAAGGACTCGGATCGCACGAAGGACGTCATCCATGCCGGCGCAAACCCGTCCAGCCGAGCATAGAAAGTGGCCTGGGCACCTTGTGCTTGGGCGGCCCCGGGCTCCTCGGAACGGTCACCGCCTGCTTGTGCGACATCGCGGGCGAGGACACCAAGCCGATAGGAGACCTCATCGGCACGCCGTACCGCCTGCTCGAGTATTCGGGTGACTTCCTCCTTGCGGTCCCCCAGAACCTCGGCTGAAACTGCGACCTCGTCCGAGTACACCTCATCAATGACAGCTTCCATGGAGCCGTAGGTGACTCCCACCGCACGGACCCGCAGCATGGGTGATCCAACCAGTTCGTAGATGCTCTCATTAGCAAGGAAGCGCAGCGTGGCGGCGGGAAGGTGAGGATCCTGACCTTTTCCCAGCCTTCCTGATTCGCCTGTCGATGCGGGCAGCATCGCTGGCAGCGTTCGCCAGAAGGACTGGGTGGCGTCATGACGGCGCGCCATGTACACCTTGGTCTTCAGTTTCCTGCTCTGCGGAAGTGAGTGCCTCCAACCGGACATTGGCTCCCGCTCATGCATGTTGTGCTCCGCGAGTTTGTCCCCTTGGCTCAGAATCACACCAGTGATCCCATCGAGTGATCCAACTAGTCGGACTCGACGGGACGGCCAGGTGTAAAGGCGCGCCGGTCCAGGAATGGGACGTTCTCCCTTTTCGAACGTGAAGTCGCCGCGTACCGACGTTGGCTGCTGATCCCTCTCCCAGATTGCCTCATCGTGCTCCACCCCGAGGTAGTCGTAGGGAACGAAGTTCAACATGAGGGTCTGGGCGATCGTGTCGCCCACCACGAGGACGCCTCCGATCTGACCCGCCCAACTCGGACCGATGGGGTAACCTTTTCCACCCTTTTGGAGGGAGTCTCCTATTACCCCCGAGCGGATACCCGAGGGGTCAAATGCCTGTGCATGAACAAGCCAGATCGCCGCCTCCGAGCAGGGAATCCGTTCGAGCGCCTCCCCGGCACGGGTGGTGAAAAACTGCGATCCGTTGGGCACATCGGCGATGATCTTCTCCAGACCCGAGACCGCGTCTTTCGCCGTTCTGAGATCTGCCACCTGATGGAAGGGCACATCTCCACCGAGGAGGTAGAAGCGGTCATGCCACTCCAGGAGGTACTCATCGATCTCGTCACTGGGCAGGCCGTCGGTCCACAGTTCCCTCCACTGACGTTCGGCACTCGCACCATCGCCGCCGTACAGTCCATCGGTCGCCCGATACAGGATTGACAGAAGCAGCCGGTAGAGCGCGAACGACTGAGTCGGAAGTTCACACGCCAGATCTACAAGCGAATCCGCCTGCTGGAACAATTCTCTGATACCAACGGACTCCACGTGTCCGGACACCGTGAGCACCGGTATCCATTTCTCGTCGAGAAGGTTATAACTGGGCAACCCTGCCACCTCTCACACGCTTCGTTACATCACCCTCAGACAATAACACGCAGGCCGAACGCCGAATCGTAATGAACTGACTTGCCACGCAGAGTGGCAATCAGGAGATTCCCATGGGCAGAATCCCGCCTCGCGCAGAGAAAGAGTTCCCCTCGGAGTAGTGGATGGCGCTGCCAAGCCCATCCAAATGCAGGACTTTTCTCCAATTCGGTGATAATGCTGTCGATTGCGTCATCTGGGGTCTCGGGTCTGATGAGCAGCTGCCGGTGGGGCACATCGATGGACCACGCCCGAATCCTGCGTGCGAGATCGTCGGATGGCATCACGCTGGTATCCACCACAATCTCGTCCTCACCCTCCACCGGTGGAAGGATCACCCGCAAGCCGTCCTCAGACATCGGTACGAGGATGACGGAGAGCCGATCCTCGGTGTCCCTGACAGCGGCACGCCCTCGAGCATCGCCAATACCATGCGCGCCGCCATCCAGTTCGGCCCCCGATCGATCTGCCGTCGAGAACTGATCCACAAATGACGCAACACTCCCCCGTCTCTCCCGCGCGGGAACAAGGTATGTTTCTGCCTTACTGCGTGAATTTCTGTCCTTGTCTCGCGCCTTCTGGTCCTCCTCACGGACCCGCTCCTCCCACGAGTCGGGTAGGTGCGGAGAGTCGGACGCCGCACGAGTCACCAGTTCCGCAATTCCACCCGGAAGTGCCACGGTCAACTCTCCTCCCGCAGTGGCGATAGCACCCAGCATCCGCAGAACAGCACTGGCTCCATATATCGCCTTCGTTCCGCCGTCGATCTGCCACGGGACGGATTGGGTGTCGGCAACAAGTACCGTGCACCTCGCCTCCTTAAGCCGCGGTGGGCGCTCCCGGCCCGCGTGGCGGTGAAGCCGCCCGATGCGTTGGAGGATGAGATCCATGGGGGCTGGATCGGTGATGAGATAGTCCAGGTCGATGTCGAGCGATTGTTCAATGACCTGGGTGGCGACTATCACGCACCGCGTTGGCCTGCTTGTCCCCGGCCCCTTGCCGAGGAGTCGCAGCAGTTCGGCATCTCTGCCCGCCCGATCCTCACTCGTGAAACGAGAGTGCGCGAGGACCACCTGCGTGCCCGGCAGGTTCTCCTGCAAGAGCTGGGCAGTAGCCTGCGCATTCGCGACGGTGCTGCGTATCACGCCCACACATCCGCCATCGGACAGGGCGTCACCGACGAGTCCCACGAGGGCCTCGTCTGACTGGGAGGCAATATCAATCAGCACGCTGCCCGCAGGCTCTGCCTCAAGGCCTACGGAGAGCGGCTCGCGGGAGTCATGCGGTATCACCGTGAGCAGAGGGTAACCCCGGGCCTGCGCAACCTTGGCGAGAGCACACTCCCTCCCACGGGTGGCGGCGTCCGGTCGCGCGGTTCCACGCTCAGAGCGCCGAACCCTTCGACGCACGCGCGGGGCCGGCGGCTGCGCCCCGTCAAGGTACGCCTCCACCAGTTGCCTGCGCCGGGATGGGGCGAGCGTCGCAGACAACAGAACGACGGGCACCCCAGCACTCCCAAGGAGCGTGAGGGCCCTTTCAAGATAGACCGACATGTACGCATCCGATGAGTGCACCTCGTCGATCAGGACCACCTTGCCGAGGAGTCCGAGGAGTCGCAGAGGGAAGTGGCGGGTAAGGAGAGCGGCCATCAGGACGTGGTCGACTGTGCTCACAACAACGTTCGAAAGCGTCTTTCGCCAGCGCCGCGTCATCCAAACGAGCGCGGTCAGGCCGCCTGCGGAGGATCGCACGTCGTCGTCGTGGATTTCGGGTGGGTTGTAGGTGGGGAGGAGTTTCAGGAAGTCCTCGTTGAGTTCGGCCGAGCCATGCGTGAGACTGATCGACTGGTGCCCCTCCGAATCTGCCACCTGTGCGCGGTCAAGCCAAGGTCGGATGCGGCCAAATATCGCGTTCGTCGTCGCCATCGTGGGGAGGGCAAAGAGGAGCCCACCGGCACCATTCTGCGCGGCCATGATTTCGGCACAGACGAGACCAAGTTCCGTCTTGCCGCTCCCCATGGGCGCCTCGACCAGCAGGAGTCTTGGCATGTGGGAGCGAACAAGTTCAAGTGCAGCTGACTGGGTTGGGTAGGGCACGAAGCGAG
Organism: Actinomycetaceae bacterium; assembly: GCA_035647855.1. Lineage (GTDB taxonomy): Bacteria > Actinomycetota > Actinomycetes > Actinomycetales > Actinomycetaceae > JAAZBW01. Next base: position 8,942 of record DASRMP010000008.1, read on the forward strand.
TTGTATCGTCACCGAATCGCGCGTCGTAGAGCTCCTCGGCCGAGTCAGAGTCCTGGGGATCCCATGGGCCGGTGAATCCTGACCGCGTCCACGCTTCCTCTGTGCGTGCTCTATGGTCCTTCTGGCTCAGGACGAAGCTGTCCGGGAAGTCCCACAGTGGAAAGAAGTCCTCGGCGCTCGCAAGCCAGTCCGCGACCACCACAAGGGCGCCCATGGCTGCAAGCGTGGGGATCGACCACCGCAGCCCATTCCATGCCTCTGCGCGGTCACCGAGATTCGCCATCCAGATCGCGCGCTCGATCATCTCGGTCCGGGCACGCTCCCACTCGCCCTCGCCCACCCAGTCGGGCCTGAACCGTGAGCAACTGACATCAAGATTCGTGGGATAGAAGCCGTGATGCGCTGCGGTGACGGATGCCAGTGAGGTGGCGACCTCCTCATCAAGGCCGAGGCTTCTGATCAAGTATCTGCGCAGAGTGATGTGGCTGAGGTTTGAGTGCTGGTACAGCTGTTTCTCCGCAGCGGAGAGAGGCCAATCAGGAAACGTCAACCCCTCCATCTCCATGTGTTCTGCCAGCCGAGGCACCTTGGAGGCGAAGGCCGGCGTGCACTTTCCGAGGTCGTGGGTTCCCGCAAGGAACACCAGACAGGAGCGCGCGTCTTCCTCCGAGCCGCCGAAAGGCTCTGCAAGTATTCGCCGTAACTGGGGCGCCACCCACCTGTCGAACAGGACCCCGGCGATTCCGGCTGCATCAGCGAGGTGCTGATGCAGCGGAAGCCACGTCCCATCGAACACGTTTCCTGATTTTGCCCAGACGGAGCGGGCAGCCGGGCCGAGGCCCGGCCCCTCTGCCCGCTTGCCACCCATCCTGCCGTCCGGTCGCCGACTCATAATTCAAGTCCTACCAGTTGTCCCTGACAAAATCCCAGGACTACTCAGCGACGCGAACTCGCACCCACACACCAGGCGCAGGCGTCGAATCCCTCACTTCTTGCCTGTCCCTCACTGCAGCCCGTCGGATGTTGTCACGGAACCACGGAATCGACCGGTCCAGTCCACCCGCTCGGTGAGCTGAAGATTGCGGCGATGATGGTCGCCACCAGCCGCCATCCACCATCCACTGCCAGTTCGGCCTTGCTTGCCGGACATCCCCAAGGAGGCCGGGGCGACTCTTCAGGGACGTCAGCCTGGTTACCCACCGGAACCAAGCTGACGTGGCTCGTCTCAGTAACCAGTCTGACGTCTCCGAACAGGCACCCAACCCCGCCCAACCCCACCCACAGAAACGTAGGGAAGAGCCCCGTCACCCTGGGTCTCCGTCCGTCACGCCACCGAATACGGCAACCTCCGGACGTTCACAGTGCCTCCGAAACGTTCCCGCGGGAACGCCCTCGGCGCAGCACGCCCTCAGCGCAGGAACAGCTTGCGCAGCCGCACTGTCGTGAACCAAATGCCCAGCGCCACCATCACCAGAAAGTACGCCACGTGCACCGGCGTCATCGAAGTGAACACACCGGCCGCCAGTTGCCGCATCAGCTCGATGCCGTGCCACAGCGGCAGCATCATGACCGCGAGCTGCCCCCACTCAGGCAGAATCTCGATCGGGAACAACGTGCCGGAGAGCATGAACATCGGCAGCAGCACGAAGTTGATGATGTCCATCTGCTGGAACGTGGACATGAAGCTCGTGACGCCCATCCCGAACGACGCGAACCCGAACGCAATCAGCACCGCCGCCGGAACCATCAGCAGGGGCTGCGGCCCGGAAATGATACCGAGCCCGTACAGCACCGCCATGAAACCGATCGCGTAGAGAAACCCACGGAACAGCGCCATGAAGATCTCACCGAGCGCGACGTCCATCGGCCCCAACGACGTCGAGACCATCGCCTGATAGATCTTCGCGAACCGCATCTTGAAGAACACGTTCCAGGTGGAATCGTAGATGGCGCCATTCATTGCCGATGTCGCCAGCAGCGCCGGCGCAATGAACTGCACGTACGGAATCTGCACGCCACCCGGGCCCTCCACCGTTCCGATCAGCCCGCCGAGCCCGTACCCCATCGCGAACAGATACAGCAGCGGCTCGAAGAAACCGCTGACGAGGATGATCCAGTTCTGCGTGAGAATCACCTTGAATCCACGTTCGACGACGGCGCGCGCGTTTCCCGAGTAGTCGCTCCGGAAGGCACGCCCACTCATTCCGACAACCTCCTCCGGTACACGCGCCGACCCAGCAGGAGACCCACCACGGTCAGCACCGTCAGGAAGGCCACGTGCACCACTGCCATCGACGGCGCAACCACGTGCCCGTAGGTCGCCCACCGGGCGAGTTCGGAGCCGTGCCAGACCGGCGAGATCCAGCCGATCCACTGCAGATAGGTCGGCATGGTGGTGAGCGGGAAGAACGTGCCCGCGAACAGGAACATCGGCATCACCACGAAGCGCTGGATCGCGGAGAACGAGAAGCCCTCGTCCTTCCGGGTCGCGGAGTAGGCCTGCAGCGGCGCCCCGAAGGACATCCCGGCCAGCATCGAGATCGGCACCAGCAGCCACGACCACGGCGAGGCGAGCGCCCCGAACGCCCACAGGATCAGCAGCGCCAGGAACGCCTGCAGGAAATAGCGCACCAGCACCGTGACCTGGTGCCCCATGGCGATCTGGCCGGGAGAGACCGGGGTCGCGGCCGCACCGAAGTACCAGCGCCGCCACTTGAAGCCCTCCATCACGGGGAAGGACATCTCGCCGTTCGCGGTCTGGATCGCCTGCGCGACCACGATCGCCGGCGCCACGAACACCAGGTACGAGACGCCGTCAACCGACTCGGTGTTGGCATCCACAAGCGTCCCCAGCGCGACGCCCATCGCGAGCAGGTACAGCACGAGCTGGCCGATGTCGTACATGAGCACGCTGACCAGGTACGCGCGGAACTGCCGCACGATGTGCTCGGCGAAATAGAGCCACCCCCAGCGTCGCGATGCAGCGGCCTGCTCGAACGGTGTGGCCGGCACGCCCATGTACGCGCGGCCGAAGTCCTCCGCCGCGATATGCGCGGTGTTCGCAGTGTTCGCGGTGTTCGCGGTGTTCGCGGTGTGCGCGCGGGGACCGGGCCGGCCGGCGCCGCCGCCGTCGTCGTCGGGAAGCTCAGTCAATGAGGCTCCTTCCGGTGAGGCGGAGGAACACGTCCTCCAGCGAGGAGCGTCTCACCAACGAGGTGCGCGGATGCAGCCCACGCGACGTCACTTCCTCGATGACGGCCTCGCCGGAGTCGGCGTAGATGAGGATGCGGTCCGGGAGGATTTCCTGGCGCTCGCCGACGCCGTCGAGCGCCTCGATCGCGCTGGAGTTCGCGGCTGCGCCGAAGCGGACCTCCGCCACCTCGCGCGTGGAGTACTGGCGGATGAGGACGTGCGGGGAGCCCTCGGCCATGATCTTGCCCTTGTCGATGACGATGAGGCGGTCGCAGAGCTGCTCCGCCTCATCCATGAAGTGCGTGGTCACAATGAGCGTGACGCCCTCCTCCTTGAGCCGGAAGAGCCGGTCCCAGAGGATGTGGCGGGCCTGGGGGTCGAGGCCGGTGGTGGGTTCGTCGAGGAGGAGGACCTTCGGCTCGTTCACGAGACCGCGTGCGATCGTGAGTCGGCGCTTCATGCCGCCGGACAGCTCGGAAACCTTCGCCTTCGACTTCTCGGTGAGCTGCGCGAACTTGAGGAGCTCGTCCGCTTTCGGGCGCAACCACGAGTACGGCAGCCCGAAGTAGCGGCCGTAGATGATGATGTTCTCCCGCACGCGGAGTTCCTCATCGAGGTTGTCCTGCTGTGGCACCACGCCGAGGTGCGCACGCACCTCCGGCCCGTCCACCTCCGGGTCCAGTCCCGAGACGGTCAGTGTGCCGGAGGTCCGCATGAGCGTGCCGCCGATCATGCGCATGGTGGTGGACTTCCCGGCGCCGTTCGGTCCGAGCAGGCCGAAGGACTCGCCGGGCGCGACGTCGAACGAAATCCCATCGGCGGCGCGCACCTCGCCATACGTCTTGACGAGGTCGCGCGCCCGGATCACGGGTTCCTGGATCTCCGGACCTGTCATCCTCACGTTCTCGGCCTGCTGGTATCCCACTGGTGGAGGTTACCCCTACGCGTGGACCGCTGCAGAAGGAATTTCGGTGCTAGGCGGTCCAACCGCCGTCGATGAGGAACCGGCTGCCGGTGGAATAGCTGGAGTCGTCGCTTGCCAGGAACAACGCGAGTTTGGCGACCTCTTCGGGAGTCCCATAGCGGCCCATTCGGATCCCCGCTTCGAACTGTTTCTTCGCTCCTTCGGCGTCCTCTGGGGCCACCTCCGCCTCGATCGCCCGCATCATCCTCGTCTCGATCGGCGCGGGATGGATCGTGTTCACCCGGATTCCGTGCGCAGCGTTCTCCACTGCGGCAGTACGCGAAAGTCCGACGACGGCGTGCTTGCTCGCCACATACGGCGAGAGGCCGGCGGAGCCCACGAGTCCCGCCACCGACGACGTGATGATGATGCTCCCGCCGCCCGCTTGCCTGATTGCGGGAATGGCGTACTTGAGGCCGAGGAATACTCCGCGGACGTTGACCGCGATGACTTTGTCGAAATCTTCGGCCGTTTGGTCCTCAATGGGTTTGACGTGGCCCTCGATTCCGGCATTCGCGAAGAACACGTCGAGCTTGCCGTGGCGACTGACGGTCTCATCCACGAGCCTCTTGACGTCACTCTCGTCCGTGACGTTTCCTGCCACGAAGCTCACGGCGTCGGAGCCGATATCGTCAACAGCCTTCTGCAGGGAATCCTCGTTGAGGTCAGCGAGGACCACATTCGCCCCCTCGGCGATGAACAGCTTCGCCGTCGCGACGCCGATTCCCCCGGCACCACCGGTGATGATTGCAATCTTGTTATCCAGACGGCCCATGAATCTCACCCTCCTCGGTAGATGGCGGTCGCTTGTTGACAGAACCGCCAGCGATCTGGTATGGGTCACAGTAATGCCGCCGTGCGATACCCACATCTTGAGAAGAAAACACCGACGGACGAGGACACCGAGGGAGAGGACGCCAAGGGAGAGGACGCCAAGGGAGTCCGGAGACACGTCGAGCTTGCACGGGAGGCGGCATCACTCGCGTTTCACGGAGGCGGCAGAACGCCTCAATCGAAGATTGCGCACCGCGACGATCGCAGCAACGAGTAGCAACGCAAGTGCCACCAGGAGCGTCCACGGCACAGCCCAAATGAGAACCGTCGACGACGTGATGCCGACCACGTCGGTCACGTCCTGTCCCCGAGACAGGACCTGCGGGAAATCGAGCGAGACCCACAGTGGACCGAGTGCGGGCACCTCCTCGAACGTTGCCATCGACCGGTGCGCGCCGGTCGGAAGTATCTCCCCGATCTCCCCGAGCGGAACCTCCCGGGTCCACCACCCGAACAGTGAGGAGATGGTGACGGTCGCCTCCGGCGTGATGCGCACATTGCCGGTGTTCTCGACGGTCGCCGCAATATCAGCTGATCCTGGGACGAACGGGCCCCACCGGCCGTGGTACTTGCCGGTCAGGGTGTCCACCTCCAGTGCCGGGGCCACCGGGCCCGCGACCCGCACATAGACTCGTGTACCCGTCCGAACGTTGACGGTCGCTGACGCCGAGGAGTCGTCCTCGGAGTCGGCGGCGAGCGCCGCGAGGATCGCACCCGCATGATCACCTGGCTCCGCGTCCTCCGGAATGACGAGGAAGAACGGTACAACCACGGCGCTCCGGGGCGGCACCGTCACGGTGTCGGACTCCAACCGAACCCACGAGCCCACTCGGGACGCCACATCGTCCGGTGTGAGCACCTCGAAGGCTGATTCCGAGGTCGGGATCGCATCCTGGGCATGGAGTTCCACAGTGAGTTCGCGTTCGCCGAGGTTCCGTACGGCGAGCAGGTCCTCGTAGACCTGGCCGGGCTCCACCACGATCTCGAATCTTCCCCGACCGTCGGGACCCTCGGCGGAAGCAGGGACAAGTGCCCACGTCGAGGGCCCGGCCTGATCGTCGTCGGGATTCATCGCGAGCACCTTCGACGACGCGTGTGCTGGGAGCGGCGCGGGGAATCCGGTCGATGTGACGTCCGCAGTCGCCGACGTCGTCACAACCAAGGCATGACCGAGGACAAGAGCGGCGATCAGCCGGCAGGCGCGGCTCAATTCACTGCGGACGCGAGACAATGGCTCTCCTTCGTGGACGAGGCAATGCGGGCGCCGGCCGATTCGGCTGACGCCCGCATCACCGGGGGATCAAATAACAGTGAGCAGGACGACGCCGGTGTGTGCTCCGGGCACCGTCGCGACGGGCGCCTCCAGGTTGAGGGCCGCGCCGAGTACTGCCGTACCGATGGAGCTTCCGGCAGTTGCCGATCCCAGGACCGACCACCCAGCGATTCCCGAACCGGGGGCAACGGCCGGGCCGGCCTCGACGGCCGTACCCGCCGTGGCCGAATCAACCGTGGGAGTCCAACCGAGTTGCGTACCGGCAATCGTCGTACCGTCCACGGAAGTGAACCCACGGACTCGTCCTGTGGCGGACCAACCCAGGCTGCCCGAACGGGTGTCGGTGACGGTGATGCCGGTGAGAGTCCCGGTGGACACGTAGCGATCCGCTGCTGCGTTGAGCGTGAGATCGGTCAGGTTCACAACCTCCGAGCCTGGTGCGACGGACACGACCAGTGCCCCTTCGCTCTCATGAAGGTTGACCCTCAGCTCCGGTCCAACGATCGGGGACGCTCCGTGGTCATCAACGTGGATGCTGACGGGAGCCGACTCCGCGATGACGTTGTGCTCGCGATCGTAGATCGCGGCCTTGACCTGCTGGTCACCAACCACCACGAATCCGAAGGTGTCGGTGAAGGCTCCCTCGACGACCTCCCAGGCGTCGGCGTCGGAGGCACGGGTGAACCAGTGGAAGTGATCCGAGACCGTCGTCGGAGACTGTGACGCGGTGAGGCTCGCCAGCGCGCCCGTGTGGTAGTGGTTCGAGGCGTTGGTGATCGCCAGAGTGACCTCGGGATCCGGATCGGGGTCCGGATCGGGGTCCGGAGCGGGATCGGGATCGGAATCCGGAGCGGTGGTTCCGACGATGAACGTGTAGGTCGCCGAGTTCGAGGTCGACGTCTTGGTGCCGTCCTCACTGGTTACGGTGGCCTGCGCGGTGAGGTTGTACTCACCCGGTGCGGTGAAGCCCCAGGACGCGTGCACGTGGGCGAGGAAATCCTGATGGATGGTGTCCGGCAGGGTGTAGCCGTCCTTCAGGATTTGGACGACGTTTCCGAACGTACCCGACGACCAGAGGTAGATCTCTCCCGGACCGTTCACCTCGCTAATCACGAAATCGACGTCCGCCTGCGAACCGTAGTACGAACCCAGGCCCTGGGAGTCCCAGCCGGGCCAGATGAGGTTCATATCCTGCGTCAGCGGCAGGAAGTAGAGCGACGTGGGCGCACCCGGTGGCAGGTAGGCGGGGGGCAGGCCCTCCATGAATGCCGCATCCTTGACGAACAACTCCACGGACTCGGCAGTCCGTTGCACGTGGGAACCTGTGACGTCCTCCTTCAGGTTGAGTCGGATGCTGTTGTCGTCGTTGAGGGCGAGGTTGAACATATCGATGTGACCCGTCTCCAACCGGATCGGGTCGTCCAGATCCGCCGCCTGTGCGAGCGTCGGCAGGGCCGTGAACGCGACCGCGGCCACAAGTGTGGCGGCAGCCAGACGAGGTCGTCTTCTCGTCAGTTTCATGGAACTCTCCTTACTTGGTGGGCGACGTGGGCCGGGCGGCACACGCCGGGGTGAGGGAAGTCTGCTGCCTCACGCGAAGCGTTCACGGGGACGGGGTGGCTGGGGAGCAAGTGCTCGTGCGCCCATGAATGCGAAGCCGACCACGAGGAAGGTGGCTGCAAGTGTGAGGGTCTCGGCGATTTCCTGGGGACCGGTGGTTGCGAGCGTCGAACGGCCGCCGGCTCCTCCGCCGGTCCCTCCGCCTCCGGTTCCCCCACCACCGGCACCGGGTGTGAGCTCGCACGGCTCACCGTCAGGCGTTCGACCAACGGTGCGAGTCACGGTCTGAGAACGGGCGGCAGAGGAGGCATCACCGGGACCCACGAAGAACGTCAGGGTCGCCGTGGCCGACTGCTGCCGGCCGTCCACGTTCCCCGAGAACGTCAACGTCGTGTAGTAGGCACCCGGTTGAGAGAACGCCCAGATGGCGTGCACATGCACACCCGAACCACCGACCTCGATCACTGTGGAGCGATCGAACCCGGCCATGGTCCCGAAGTACTTCTCGCCGAGCTGTCCGAACGAGTCGATGGTATACACGCCGAGCTGCCCGGGTCCCTCCACCTTGTCCAGGGTGAGGGTGACGCCACCGTCAACATGCCCGGCGATCGTGGGATGCTGCGTGTTCCAGCCGAGCCACGGCACGCCGGAGGACTGTGTGAGCGGGATCTGCCAGACGGTTCCACTGCCGAGGAAGTCGAACTGGCCACCGGGCGCCTGGACCGCTGCCGAGTCGGTCAGGTGGAAGACCAACGAGCCCGGATCGATCCACTGCGCGGGAACCGAGCGATCATCCTTCACCCGGGCGGTCATGCCGCCGCCCTCCATCACCGGCCCGAAGTCGAAGTGCCCGGAGGTGACCACGTCCGCGGCGCCGGCACCGGACTCCTCCGTGATCTCGGTGGGCAGGCACACCGGCTCGGATTCCTCGGGCTGTCCCTGTGGGTTGTCCGCTGCTGCGGGACTCTCGTTCTCCGTGGGGGCGACGGCGAGCGGTGCGGCGGCAGGCTCCGCGGCGGCGATAGGCGCGGCGGCGAGAGGCTCCGCCGCAAGGGGTGCGGCCGCAAAGGGCTCTGCCGCGAAGGGCTCTGCCGCGAAGGGCTCAGCCGCAAAGGGCTCCGCCGCAAAGGGCTCAGCCGCAAGCGCTGCGGGCTCGAGGCCCTCCGCCTCTTCGGAGTGCACCGACTCGGTGGAGTCCGCCGCCGGGGCGGGATCGCTCGGTATCTCGGAAGACCCTCCCGTGTCTCCGGCGGCGTCGGCAGGCGCATCACCCGACGTGTCCGAGGGGCTGTCCGATGCACCGTGGTCGGAGACGAGAAACTCAACCCGATGCGGCTCGGACACCAGCTCGGTGCCATCCAGGAGCGCGCCCGCGGCCAGGAGGACAGCGGAGTAATCACCGGGCTCGGTGAAAGTCCAGGTGGTGCCGGTCGAGGTGCCCGCCAGCACCGTCGTCACCACCGAGTCCCCGGGTCCCCCTTCCGATCCGCCACCCGCAGGATGGTCGACCACCACGCCGCCGGGACCCTCGATGTCCAGAACTGTGATCTCGATCTGATCATCGGCAAGAAGGCCGGACGGCACATCCCGGGCCGAGAGTGGCAGCCGGGCCGGCGTCGCCGTGGCGGCACTGATCCCCGCGGATGAGGAGGCGCCGGGAGACGAGGCCTGCGTCGTCGTCGCGAGGACGAGCGTGCCCGGGGCATAGGTCACCTGGACCGCTGCTTCCTCTGCCAGCGGTTCGGCCGGCTGGTTGGCCGCCACGAGCGGCGTGGCGAGCAGGAGCCCACCGGAGACCGCGAAGGCGGAAGCGGCAAGCGCTGTGAGGATCCTCCGGGCACTACCCCGTCTCCTCGATTTCTGGATGGTCATATGATGGCTCCTCTCGTGGCCGGGACAGGTTCCAGTGCGGAGTCTGCGGGAGGTGGCTCCACCGCAGGGAGATGCAGTTCCGGTTCGGCAGGAATATCGATCCGTCGGCGGCGCACGGCCGCAAGGAGACCGTGGCGGGGCGCGAGGAACCACACGAACAGGAAGATCGCGGTGAGGACGAGCACGATGGTGCCGCCCGTGGGGAGGTCGAAGGACCAGGAGAGATACAGGCCGACAATCGCGGCGGTGGCACCGATCACGGGTGACACGGCCATCATCACGCCGAGCCGGTCCGTGAGGAGGCGGGCGGTGGCGGCGGGTGTCACGAGGAGGGCGAGCACCAGGATGTTGCCGATCGTCTGCACGCTGATCACCACCGAGAGCGTCACGAGCACGTACAGCACCAGATCCAGCCAGAACACGGGGATTCCCATCGCCCTCGCGGACTCGCGGTCGAGCGAGATCGTGACGAGTTCCTTGTGGAACGCGAACAGGACCGCGAGAACCAGCACTCCCGTGATGCCCACCACGTAGAGATCCGAGGTGGGGATTCCGGTGATCGAGCCGAACAGGAACTGCTGGAGCGATCCCGCGTAGCCGGGAGCCTGGGAGATGACCACGATTCCGAGTGCGAATGCGGCGACGAACAGTACTCCGATCACGGAGTCCTCCCGCAGGCGCCGGTTCTGGGAGAAGACAGCCACCAGAACGGCAGTGAGCACGCCGGCCACGATCCCGCCGAGCACCAGGGAGCCGCCGAGCACGAACGCCACCGCGAGGCCGGGAAACACGGCGTGCGCGACGGCGTCGCCGATGAACGCCATGCCGCGCAGCACCACGTAGGTGCCCACCACGCCGCACACGATCGAGGACATGACGGCCACCGCCAGTGCCTTGCCGAGGAATGCGAGATCGGGGTTGAGGAGATCGGTGAGGAAGTCTGCCGGTGACATCACGCCGCCCTCAGGATGCGCAGTAACGAGGAGTTGGTCCCCACACCGAACGTGGCCATCCACGCATCTGCGTCGGTGGCGAGATCCCTGGGTGTGCCATCAGCGATCACGGTGCGGTTCAGGAGTACGAGCCGGTCACAGGTGTCGAGGGCGGAGGCGATATCGTGCGTGGTCATGAGGATCGCGCGTCCCTCCCGGGCGAGATCCACAGCGAGCGCCGTGAGCATCTCCTGCGTGGGCATGTCCAGGCCGGAGAACGGCTCGTCCAGCAGGAGCAGGCGGGGGCGGAGTGCGAGGGCGCGTGCCACGAGTACCCGCTGGCGCTGACCACCCGAGAGTTGCCCCACGGGCCGGTCTGCCAGTTCGGTCATCTGGACGCGGTCGAGGGCCTCGGCCACGGCCCGCCAGTGCTCGGAGTCTGGCCGGCGGAACGGGCCGAGCCGTCCGGTGAGGCCGGTCATGACAACCTCGGCCACGGAGATCGGGAACTCCCAGGCGAACTCGTGCCGTTGCGGGACGTACCCCACCGGAGTGCCACCTGCCCGTGCCTCGCGGCCGCCCACGTGGACAGTGCCCACCGAGGCGCGGAGGATGCCCAGGATCGTGCGGAGCAACGTGGTCTTGCCGGCACCGTTGGGGCCAATGAGGCCCACGAGTTCGCCGCTGTCCACTGCCAGGCTCGTGTGGTGGAGCACGGTCCGTCCGCCGAGTTCGACGGCTACGTCATCAACGTGAAGGACAGCCGTCATTGCATATCACCCCCAGCGGACGGACCGTGCTCGGAGGCATCCGCGTGCGCAGAGAAGGCACGTCTACGCACGCGTCGCTGTCGTGCGACGCCTCCGATGACCGCGGCCACAAGAACGAGGACGGCAACGCCGATGCCTCCGATGAGCAGCGGGGAGGCGCTGGTCCCGGAGTTCTCCTCACCTGTGTCCGCGGGGTCTGTGGTGGCCGGATCGGCCTGTTCATTGGTGTTCCCGTCCGGCGCTTCCGGCTCTCCCCCGGACCACTCGGTCGCCAGTGCGTCCTGCGGATCCGTTGCGGAGCCGATTGCGAGGCGGAACTCCTGCGTGTCCGACGCCGTGGTGCCGTCGAGCAGTTCGGCCTCCACCCGCAGTTGGACTAGGTGTACGCCGGGCTCCGTGAACACCCAGTTCGCGTGCGTGTGGGTGTTGACGTCCACCCAGATGGGCTGTGGTTCCTCCGAGCGGGAATCCCAGAGCAGCTGGGGCTCTCCGAACGTGCCGGACTGCAGGTACACGGTGAGTTCTCCCGGCCCTTCGAGTCCGGTGAGTTCGATCGTGACGCCCCGGTCAATGGCCGCCATCACCTCGGGGTCCTGGGTGTTCCAGCCGAGCCAGACCACGTCCGGGTTCTGGGTCTGCGGCACCACCCACACGTCCGTACCGGGTTCGGCGCCGAGGAATTCGTAGGCGGGATCGTCCGGGACCGTGAGGATCGAGCCGTCGAGCACGTGCATGACGGTCTCCTCCGGGAACCGCCACACACTCGTGGCGCCGTCGTCCGCCTTCGCGGCGTCGTCGTGAATGAGGAAGGTCCACTGCCCCTCCACGTACCGCGGACCAAGATCCACGTGGCCGTCCGTGATCACGTGCTCGCCGGTGACGATCGGCTGGTCCTCCGCCACGGTCTGGTCAAGGTTGGGATCCTCGATGTCCGCGAGCGCCGGTGCGGGGATGATGGTGACGGCGAGCGCCGCGGAGAGTCCCGCGAGCCGCCTGGCGAGCGCCGCGAGCGAGGGGAGGGTTCGGCGGGGGAAGGGCATCAGATCTCTGTTCCGTCCTGTGATGTGGAGGGGGTGAGGCACGTCTGCAGGGAATCCGCGTTGGCGCGGATCATCTCGAGATAGGTGGTCACCTCGCTGTCGAACGTGTCGCCCCAGATGGGACACACGGCCACCCCCTGCTCTGCCGCGACCTCGGTGAGTGTGGAGGAGCGTGCGACGAGGTTGGGTTCGAGGAAGACCGCGGGTACCTCGAGGGCGCGCAGCGTCTCCGTCAGGCGACGACGATCGGCGAGCGACGGCTCGGTGGCGGGATTGGACGTCACGAATCCCGCGATCTCGACGTCGTAGGCGTGGGCGAGGTAGCCGAACGCATCGTGCGTGGTGATGAGGTGGCGGTTCTCTTCGGGGATCCTCGCAATGGTCTCCCGCATGTACACGTCCGCCTCATCGAGTTGGGCGAGGTAGGCGTCCGTGTTCTCGCGGTACTCCCGGGTGCCCGCTGGATCCACGCCGGAGAGGGTGTCCCGTATCAGCTGGACGTAGGCCATGCCGTTGCGGACGTTCTGCCACAGATGCGGATCGATCTCGCCGTGCACGTGCTTGCCGAGGACCGCCTGCGGGAGTTGGTAGATCTGGGTGCCCGGGCGTCCGAGGAAGCGGTACTGCTGGCCGGCCGGGACCTCGTCAATCGCCTTCGCGGGCACCGAGATGACCACGTCCTGGGGCTCGAGGATCTCCTGGCTGTGCTCGCCTCCGCCCTGCGGGTCGTAGAGGACCTCCAGCTCGCGGGTTTCGATGTTGACCGTCAGATCGGCGTGGCCCTGATCGATGACGGTCCTGCCCGGCGCTGCCGTGGCCGGGTTCACCCCGACGGCGAAGGTGAAGGTCTCCTCGCCCATCCGCACCGGCCGGGACGTGTCGTCAACCCGGAGTTGGGCCTGCAACGTGAGGGTGTACACGCCGGCCTCCGTGAACGCCCACGAGAGATGTGTGTGCGCCTCGGCCGGAAGTGTTGCGGTGTCAAGTGCGTAGCCGTTCGTGGCGTCGAATCCGTCGGAGGAGTCGATGTAGATGTCCGTCTCGCCAAAGGTTCCCGTGAGGTAGGCGTAGATCTCGCCCGGTCCGGTTGCTGCTGTTGCGGAAAGTTCCACCTGCGAAGAGCGCGTGGTGCCGTGTTCTGCCCCGCCTCCACGTGCCCTCAGGCCGAGCCAGACGGTATCGAGCTGTGCGTTCTCCACGAGTGGTATGACCTCCGCGGCGTACTTCACCGACTCCTCGGCTATGGAGACGTTCACCGCATCGTCCGAGAGATTCGCGTCCACCGTGCGGATGATGTTGTGCTCTTCCAGGAGGGCGTAGTTGCTGAAGGCCACATCGGCGTAGACCACGTTCCGTGCGTCCCGGAGCGTGGTCTCGTACGTGTGGGGATCCGCGCCGTCGGGAACGAGGGAGACCACCTGCACGCGGTCACCCCCCACGTTCGCCACAAGGTCCCGGAGCAGTCCGGTGGTGGTGACCACCAGCACCTTGTCAGAATCCGCGGCAAGCACGGGTTTCGAGGCGCAGCCCACAAGAGTGAGCACGGCAGCAAGGCCGGCGACGACGGCGACACCGGCGACACCGGCGACGCCGGCGACGCCGGGACGTGACCATCGCACGCCATGCCTGCTCACCTTCACGCCGACCCGCCCACTTTCACGACTGCCTGCCAGACCTCACATACACCTGCCAGACCCCACATGCCTGCCAGACCCCACGTACATGCCAGGCCTCGCAGCAATCCACCCTTGCTGATAATGATTCTCATTACGATTAGGATGATCATCTGCGAGTTGATGGGCGGGTGTCAAGTGGGAGAGCACCACCCAAGCGGTCTGGGGGTGGCCAACATCGGAGCCGAATGCGCAGGTAGCGGGCGATGCCCGGCTGTGCGGGTTCGGGTGGTTCGACGGCGGCTGCGGAGGTCTTCGGCCGCGGCTTTCGGCCACCAGTCCGGTGAATGTGTCATTCTCGGCCCGGAATGGGCCTCCCCGACAGGGGAAACGGGGACTACTGTCGGAGTTTCGGCCCTGTGGGCCGGTGCGTGCGCCGTCGAGGGGTGGATTTGGCCCTTTTTTGGCCTGTTCGCGGCCCTCCGGACCGGCGGATTCGTCTACCGTAGGCGTTTCGCTTCTTCTGTAGGTGTTAAACGCGCGTAAAACGCCTACGGAAGAGGTCAAACGCCTACGGTTGTCGCTGAGATGCCGGTTCAAGAGGCTCCGCTACCGGTTTAACAGGCTGAAACGCACCCCCGGATCGCGCGAAACCCGCTGCCGCTGGCGAAACTCCTACAGGAGTAGCAAAACACCGGCGGAGGCACCATCGGCAATCTCCCCGGCAATCCGCCACGGACCCAGATGGTGTCATGAAACGATTGAACGCAGGCCCGCAACTATGCGTAGGACCGCCATCAAATACGAAGGAATCGCAATGCCGCGGATCGTTAACCTGAAAGCTGCCCCGTACAACCTGGACGATGACCAGATCAAGTGGGTGGAGGAGACCCTCGCTGGAATGAGTCTTGACCAGCAGGTCGGCCAGCTGTTCACGAACCTCTTCCACTTCGGACCGGATACCTTCTCCGGCAACCCGTACACGGCAGAGGAGATCATCGAGAAGTTCCACATCGGCGTCGCCCGGTACCACGGTGGAACTGCCGAGAAGGTGCAGGGCCTGCTGAACCGCCTGCAGTCCGCCTCGAAGATTCCGCTGCTCATCGCGGCGAACTGCGACTCCGGTGGAAACGGTGCGATGAAGGACGGCACCTACATCGCATCGGCAGCCCAGGTCGAGGCAACCGGCTCCACCGAGGTGGCCCGCAATGCCGGCTACGTCTCCGGCCGTGAGATGAACGCCATCGGTGCCAACCTGAACTTCGACCCGTGCGTGGACATCCTGTTCAACTGGCGCAACACCATCGTCAACACCCGCGCCTATGGCACCACCGCAGAGGACGTCATCAAGTACTCGATCCCGTTCGTGGAGGGCCAGCGCGAGTCCGGCAGGCTCACCTGTGTGAAGCACTGGCCGGGTGACGGCACCGAGGAGCGCGACCAGCACCTGATCCTGGGCGTGAACGAGCTCTCCGTGGACGAGTGGGAGGCGAGCTTCGGCGAGGTCTACCGCGCGCACATCGCGAACGGCGTCGAGATGATTATGGCGGGGCACATCGCGCTGCCCGAGTACCAGAAGAAGCTCAACCCCGAGCTCGAGGACAAGGACATCCTCCCCGCGACCCTCGCGGACGAGCTCCTTAACGGCCTTCTCAAGACCGAGTTGGGCTTCAACGGTGCCGTGATCACGGACGCGACACACATGCTCGGCATGACCGCCGCCATGCGCCGCGAGGACTACGTCCCGCTCTCGATCGCAGCCGGCTGTGACTCCTTCCTGTTCTTCAACAACCTCGAAGAGGACTTCGGCTTCATGAAGGCCGGGGTGGAGAAGGGCGTCATCACCAAGGAGCGCCTGGACGACGCCAACCGCCGCATCCTCGGCCTCAAGGCCAAGCTGCGGCTCCACGAGCAGAAGGAAGCCGGCACGCTTCTGCGCACCCCCGAGGACCTCGAGGTCGTGGGCTGCGAGGAGCACCTCGCGATGCGCGCGGACGCCGCTGACAAGGGCATCACCCTGGTCAAGAACACTCTCGACCAGCTGCCGCTGAACCCCAAGGACCACAAGCGGATCCGCATCTACCACCTCACCGGTGAAGTCGGCGGCATCGCCGGCGGCGGCGAGGCCGAGATGCTGAAGTTCTACGTGGAGGAGCTCAAGAGGCGCGGCTACGAGCCCGAGGTCAACGACGGTCACACGCGGGTGAAGGGCCCAACCCTCAAGTACCGCGAAGACGTGGACGCCGCTCTCGTGCTCGCCGAGATCATCGGCTACGGCGCGCAGAACAACTACCGGATCCAGTGGAAGACCGCGATGTCGAACGAGGTGCCGTGGTATGTCTACGAGGTCCCGACCTTCATGGTGTCCCACAACTTCACCACTCACCTGCACGACGCCACCATGGTGAAGTGCTACATCAACGCGTACCACCCGAACGAGGACAACGTCCTCGCCACGCTGGACAAGATGGAAGGCAAGTCCGAGTTCCAGGGCACGCCGAACGACCTGGTGTGGGCGAACAAGTGGCAGGCCAAGCTGTAGCGTTCAGCAAGTTCTGAGGCCTTACCAGAACGACCTGCAACCCCAGAACGACCTGCAAGGGGTCGAAGGGAGCGGGCCCAGCCCCCCGGGGCTGGGCCCGCTCCCTTGTGTGCCGTGGTCGTGATTACGCCGATGTGGCTCGCGCGGGATCGGTGTTCTGCCTTGTCAGGGACGTGGCTGGGGGCGGGCCGCGCGGCATGACCTGCGTTCAGGAGCACCCGTCCTCCACGACCCGGCCGTCCTCGATCCGGACGGTGCGGTCGGCGTAGTGGGTGATGCGTTCATCGTGGGTGACGATGATCGCGGACTTGCCGCGCTGCTTCATCTCCTCACGGATGAGTTGGACCACCTGGTCACCGATGGTCGAGTCGAGTGCGGAGGTCGGCTCATCAAAGAGAACGAGTTCGGGTGAGTTCATGAGTGCCCGCCCGATCGCCACGCGCTGCTTCTGCCCTCCCGAGAGTTGGGCGGGGAGATTGTTCGCACGCTCCTTGAGCCCCAGCTCCTCGAGGAGCCCGTCCGCGCGCCTGCGCGCATCCGCGCGTGACAGCCCTCCGGGCCCGAGGTCCGAGACCACCTGGAGGTTCTCTCGCGCCGTCAGGAAGGGCACCAGGTTCACGGACTGGAACACGAAACCCACACTCGTGCGGCGGAACTCTGTCAGCTGCCTCGCCGAATAGTCGGTGATGTC
Organism: Actinomycetaceae bacterium; assembly: GCA_035647855.1. GTDB lineage: Bacteria > Actinomycetota > Actinomycetes > Actinomycetales > Actinomycetaceae > JAAZBW01. The sequence continues at coordinate 26,225 of DASRMP010000008.1, forward strand.
CTCATCCCCCACCACCACTCTGCCCTCCGACGCCGAGAGGATGCCTCCCGCAATCGTGCACAGCGTGGTCTTCCCGGAGCCGGATGGGCCCACGAGTGCCACGATCTCGTCCCTGTCCACGCCGAGGTTGATGCCATCGAGGGCCACCACCTCCTGATCGGCCATGGGATAGACCTTGCGCACCTCCTCGAGGAGGAGTGCGGGGCCGTTGTTGCCGGCGGCACGGCGGCTGCGGCGGGTCTCCGTTGTGTTGCTCATGCGTCTCCTCCGATTGCGGCGGCAGGGTCGATCCGAAGGACTCGGCGCAGGGAGAATGCCGATCCGATGATGGCCGCGAGGGCGAGAGCTCCGACCGCGAGTCCGATCTGTGGGGCGGACAGTGCGAAGGGCACTGTTCCCGGGGGTATGAACGCGTCAGCGGCGATCACCAGTACCGCCCCGATCGCGGAGGCGACTCCTGTCACCACGAGTGCCTGGAGGACCACGCCGGCAAAGATCCTGTTGGTGCGTGATCCCATGGCCTTGAGCACTCCGAAGAGTGCGGTGCGCTCCACGGTGAGGAGCGCGAAGAAGAGCCCCACCACGAGCAGGCCGATCGCCAGTGTCACCGCCTGGATCTGGGCGAACACAGTGCTCTGCGCGCTCACGCCGGGGATCGCGGCCGCCGCCTCGGCGATCGTGAGCGACTCGGTGGTTCCGGTGGCGCGGTCGACGGCGTCGGCAACCGCTGGCACGTCAACATCCCCCTCGGGGAGCGCGATGACGAGGCCCTGGCTTGCGCCGTCGGGGAGGGTAGCCCCGGGACGTGCGGCGGCGAGGACCTCGCGCCACATGTCCGCCGTGGTCCACAGGGCACCCTCGGACGGAGAGGACGACTCCTCGACGACGCCCACCACGGTCACGGGGAATCGGGTGGGGCCAAGGAGGAGCTTCTCACCCTCGGCGAACCCCAGATCCGGATCCGCCCAGACCTCGCCCGGACCCAACTGGCCGAGGGTGACACCGGCAGGGTCAAGTTCGGTTCCGAACAGGTCAACGCCTGTCAGGTCGCGCTCGTCTCCCCCGTCGATGCGGGCCCCCAGAACGAGTGATCCGATCGAGCCCATCTCCGCACCGGCAGGAAGAGCCTGCTCGATCTCATCCCGGGTCTCCGCAGTGATCACGGAGGATCCCAGGGTCGAGTTGGCGTCCGAGGAGTAGACCAGCAGGCCGTCCGGCTGCGCCAGATAGGAGCCCGTGATGGACCCCAGCAGCCCGGCCAGCAGGGCACCGAGAAACATGAGCAGCATCGCGATCAGTGTGAGTGTGAAGGTGGCGATGGCGTAGCGCCCGGGATTGCGGCGCAGGTCCTTCCAGGCAATTCCCATCAGGCGTTTCCTCCCCTCGTGGCCTCCACCGGTTCGATGCCGAGCACACGGCGCACCGAGGCGAGCGCGGACGCCACGCCGAGGGTGAGCAGGATGGCAGACCACACCGCCACGGAACCCCACGAGAACGTGAGCGTGAGAGTGCCCACCTCGATCAAGGTGGTCAGTGCATACAGTGCGGCGCCGAGTGCGAGACCGCCGATCAGCACGGCGAGTACTTGGAAGAGAAGGGATCCCACAAGCACACGGGGCCGGGCACCGATGGCGGAGAGCAGCGTGAGGGCGCGGGACTTCTGGAAGGTCAGGATCAGGAAGAACAGGCCGGTGACCAGTGGCACCACGAATCCGAAGAGGCCGAGGATGATCAGGAACGACATCTGGACGGGCGCCACCCCCGGGAACTCCTCGGCAGCAACGTCACGTGCGAGTGGGTCAAGGTTCGGCGACGCCTCGGTCAGCGCCGTGATCGTGGCCTCCACGGACCCGGCCGGTTCCACGGCGACCAGGCTCGGCAGTACGCCACTGACCTGCGGATTGAGTGCCGTGGCGGCGGACTCGTAGGCGTCGTACGAGGTGTAGAGCATCGGGAGCACGGCAAGTTGGGCGTCCTCCACGAGGCCCACGACCTCGAACTCCGGCGAGGTGCCCGCCTCTCCGCCGAGAGTCACCATCTGGCCCACCTCGAAGTCGCCGGCGGTCCCGATGGCCTCATCGTCGGTCTCGGGCACGCGGCCCTCCACCGGCTCGGCCGCACCACCCAGGCCCGCGTCCTCCGCGCCCCAGAGGGTCACGATGGCCGCGTCGTCGTCCCCCGCCTCGGCGGTTGCGGAGAGAATCCCCACGCGGGCGGAGGAGGCGACCGATGCGTCGTCGGCAATGATCTGCTCCCACTCGGGGATGATCACGGAACCCTGCGGGGACCGGAGCGAGTCCGTGGAGTAGACGAGGATCGGGGCGCTCTGGTGGCGGATCGCCCCGTTGAACGCGCGCACGAGAGAACCGGAGATGGCCTGCTGCACGAGGATCAGGTAGACGAGCAGCGCCACCGCAGAGGTCAGCAGCGCGAACTTGCCGCGCGAGCGCCGCATCTCGGCAAGGGCTAGGAACACGTGCATCAGATTACGACGCGGCGTCGTGAACCCGCAACAGGAAGGAGGGAAATGGGATACTCCGCACATGCCACGTATAGAGGGCGAGAACCTCGCCGAACACCACGAACGGGTGTCCCGGCGGATTCTTGACGCATTCGGTGAAGAGATGATGGAGGAGGGGTTCGCCGGACTCACGCTCGCCCGGGTGGCAGCCCGCGCAGGAGTCGGACGCAGCACGATCTACAACTACGCGGCGGACAAGAACGATCTCATGCTCAAGTTCGTGGAGCGGCAGGTCACCGAGTTCGAGCGCGTGGTCCGAGCCGAACTGGACGCACTTCCCACGGCGCGCGAGCGACTCCACCACCTCGTGCGGACCCAGCTTGAGGCATTCGCGGGACGGTCCCCCGGTCGTCACACGAGCTCACCCGCCGGTCTGATCGACGGCGGAGCGCTGCCACCCGATGTCTTCCGTGACCTGATGTCACGGCTCTCCGTGCTTCACGGAATGGTGCGCGAGGTCCTTCTCGAGGGAGTCGAGACGCGCGAGTTCCGGCCGTTCGTGGACGTGGACGTTGTGGTGGAGATGGTGGGCGCAGCCGTGGGGGCCCAACGCATGCAACTCGGTTCCGGCGCGCGCCCCCTGCCCGAGACGATCGTGGCTGTCACCACCTTCATCGAGGCTGCGGTGATGCGCACCTCCTGACGCGCGGCTTCATCGCACTTGCTTGCGAAGAGTCAGGCGGCCACTACGGTGAGCAAGTATGCAGCCGATGCCCTCAAGTGTGATGGTCAGTCTCATCTCCTTCCTCGCGGTGCTCTTGGTGTTCTTCAGCATCGACATCAAGTCCCGCGATACCAGCCAGGAAGATCCATGGCACATCCAGCTCTTCGCGTGGACCTCCCGAATTGGTGGAATATCGACGGCGATCTCCCTGGCCCTGGGATGGATCGACCTATTTCTCCCTGATGGCGACTCCCCCATTCACGTGGCACTGGTGGCGGTGCCCGGCAGTCTCGGCGTGGCTTGCGCCATTCTCCTGGGCCTGGAAATGCTGTTTCAACGCGACTGAGATCAGCCGACGCCGTCGCCATCGCCGTCGCCGCCGCCGTCGCCATCGCCGTCGCTGTTCTGCGGCACGTCGTATTCGACCCAGATCAGGTTCGTCCCGCCCACCTTCGGCGCGGAACTGACCAGCGGATACATGTGCCGGTCGCTGGCGTAGCCGTCCATGGCGAGGACGTCGTAGCCCTTCTCGGCGCCGACTCGGGCCACGCGCTTCAGACACGCCGCGACCAGTTGATCGGCGTCGGGGTCGTCGCCGCCTACGGCCTCTCCGACGGCGTCGAGCCGCGTTGAGGTCTCCTCGAACGCCCAGATACCGCCGACAACACGCTGCTCCGGCCCGCCAAGATCGCGCACCGCGAAGCTCGAGACGTCCCGCTCCAGGTCGAAACGCAGGTCCGGCCCGTACACCGAGGCGATGTAATCCCGCGATGCGGCCGGCGACCAGTCGTCGTGCACCCAGCGGTACGTGTCGAGGAAGGCGGTCAGGATGGTCTCGTCGTCGAGTGTGTCGGCCCCGGCAACCGTGACGCCCTTCGGCGCATCGGGGAGTTGGTCGAACCAGGCGCGGTTGGCGTCGTCGACGAGGTCCAACTCCATCGGAGGACTCTGCTGGAAGACGCGGCCCCCCAAATCCATGATCCAACCGACGCTGGGGTTGTCCTCGGGTAGCCGCAGGTAGAACGGCTTTTCGTGCTTGCGGTCGCGGCCCAACTCGGCGATGAGGGCTCTGCCGATGCCGCGGCGGCGCACGTCGTCGCGGACGCGGACGGTCGCCCAGTAGCGGCTCGGATGCATCTTCGAACAGAAGCGGTAAGCGAAGCCGAGGATGCGATCGTCATCGTCCTCGGCGACAACCATTCCCTCCGGCTTGATCCGCGTGTTGATGTGCATACCCGCCGCGAAAATGGCGGCAGCGTCCTCCAAGCCTCCCGGCCGAATCCTCATAACTCGGAACCTAGTGCCAGTAGTGGCGGCCTGCGACAGGAGGTAGCAACAAGTTGCTCCCATCTTCAACCTCTTCGTGGATCTTCGACCTCTTCGTGGAGGGAAGGAAAAGGCCACGCCAGGCGCGCGAATGGGGACAGACGCGCGGGGCGGGCGGTTGGGACAGCCACGCGGGGCGCGCCGTCCGCGAGAACGAGAGCGACCGGCCGCACGAAAGCGACCGGCCGCATGGGCCGGTCGCGTTGAGGTTTGCCGATCAGGGTCAGCTGTCGATCTGCGTGCTCGACGGATTGGTGTTGACCTGGATCTTCCGCGGCTTCGCTTCCTCCGCAACGGGGATGCTCAGCGCGAGGACGCCATCCGTGTAGGTGGCGTCGATCTTGGTGAGGTCAAGGCCGTAGCCGAGAGTGAGCTGGCGGGCGTACGTGCCGGTGCCACGCTCGTGCGAGATCCACTCGACGTCCTCGCCCTCGACGGACTTGCGCTCGGCGCGCACAGTCAGGGTGCGATCCTCGACGTCGATATCAATCGACGACGGGTCCACGCCCGGCATGTCGATCACGATGTGGTACTCATCGCCCGTGCGGTAGAGGTCCATCGGCATTGCCGGCGACGACTGGCGCAGGGTCGAGTTCATGAGAGCGTTCAGCTCGGCGAAGGGGTCATATCTACGGGTTGCCATCTGTTTCACTTCCTTAACTGAGGGCCATCCGGCGTCTCCGGACGGCTGGACGGTTGGGCCGACTCCTGGGCGTCCGCTGGATCTGCCCCTGCTGGATCTGCCCCTGCGCGGGGATCTCCTGGAGGGGTTCCCCTCGCGGGGCTCTCCTCGCGGAGCCGGTGTACCGGCCCTCTACTCTGTTCAACGAGCTGCGGGCCGGATTCCTTCCCGATCATGTTCGCTGAGGGCGAATCTTGAGCCACCTAGGCTCAACTTGTTCAACCCGATGGGGGTTCTGCTCGTTCAACCCGCCGGGAGTTCTGAATGCGCACTATCGACCGCCAAATCGCGTCCGAACGCGCGGGCGCAGGACCGTCACACCAGTCCTTCACATCTGGGCGCACGATCGTCACGGCGTGGCGCGCGATCGTCACACGCGGAATGCTGAGGGCGCACGTCCGTCACACCATGGCGCACGTCCGTCACACCGGAATCTTGAGGGCGCACGTCCGTCACATCGGGGCGCATGATCGTCACATCGGGGCGCACGATCGTCACACGCGGAATGCTGAGGGCGCACGATCGTCACCATGGCGCAGTGACGTCACTGCGCCATGGTGACGATCGTGCGCCCTGAAGGAATCAGGTGTGACGATCATGCGCCCCGATGTGACGAACGGACGCCATCGTGTGACGATCATGCGCCCTGATCACGCC
>DASRMP010000009.1:0-4121 GCA_035647855.1 Actinomycetaceae bacterium
TTTTGCGTGTGACGATCGTGCGCCCTCGTGGCCGTGGAGACCGAAGGCCGGTCGCTGGGGAACTTCAGACCTCGTCTGGGTGGTGTGCTGGGGAACTTCAGACCCCGTGGGGAACTTCGCACCCCGTAGTCGGGGTGTGGAGTTCCCCAGCGAGAAGTGAAGGGGCCGGCAACACCCAATGCGGGCGCTACGCCGTCCTACCATGGCATCAGGACGGCCGGAGGTTGCGATGACGGAGCACGCGGATGTCATTATCGTGGGCGCGGGTCTCGCCGGTCTGACCGCTGCGCGCAGGATCGTCGCTGCGGGGCGCACCGTTCACGTGCTGGAGGCGCGCGACCGCGTGGGCGGGCGGCTCATGGGTGGGTCGGCCGGCGACGGGCAGTGGCTCGAACTCGGCGGGCAGTGGATCGGCCCGTCTCAGGACCGAATGTATGAGCTTGTCGGAGAACTCGGTCTCGGGACCGTGCCGACGTACAACGACGGCGAGACGCTCGTACAGTTGGGCGGCAAGCTGACTCGCATGGGATCGCGGCGGGGCGCGTTTCCGAGGCTGGGTCCGATCGCGCTGGCCGATCTCGCGCAGGGACTCGCGCGGTTCACGAAGCTCGCGAATCGCACGGACACCGCTCGGCCGTGGTTCACGCCGGATGCCGGCAGGCTCGATCATCAGACGTTCGCGTCCTGGATCCGGCGCAACCTGCGGACCTCGGCGGGGCGCGCGTACTTCGGCGTCGCGTGCGAGGCCGTCTTCGCGGCGGATCCAGGCGACATGTCGCTGCTGCACGCACTGTTCTACGTGAAGTCCGGGAGGGACCTCGATACTCTCATCGCCGTCGACGGGGGTGCGCAACAGGACCGGATCGAGGGGGGTTCGGTGCTGGTGTGCGAGCGACTGGCTGCAGGCCTCGGCGATCGCGTCTCGCTCGGGGCGGTGGTGCGCGGCATCCACCACGGCGACGCGGCCGTGAGCGTGGCGACGCGTGACGGGCGGGAGTTCAGTGGCAGTCGCGTCATCGTGGCGGTTCCACCTGCACTTGCCGGTCGCCTCGAGTACGAGCCAGCGCTGCCGAGCTGGCGCGACGGACTGACACAACGCGTGCCGATGGGCGCCGTGATCAAGATGTTCGCGATCTACGAGCGGCCGTTCTGGCGCGAGAAGGGGCTCAATGGGCAGGTCGCGAGCGAGCGGGGGCCGGTGAAGGTCACGTTCGACAACTCGCCGCCCGGGTATGGCCGGGGCATCATGCTCGGGTTCCTTGAGGGCGACGAGGCTCGCGTGTGGGCGCGCCGCACCCGTGAGGAGCGACGCGACGTCTTCGTCGAGTGCCTGGTGCGTTACGTCGGCGACGGCGCGCGCCATCCGATCGAATACGTCGAGCAGGACTGGATGGCCGAGGAGTTCAGCCGTGGTGGCTACGGCGCGCACTTCACGCCCGGGGCATGGACATCATATGGTCCGGCTCTCACGGCAGCGGTCGGGCGCATTCACTGGGCCGGTACCGAGTATTCACCGGTCTGGAACGGCTACATGGAAGGCGCTGTACGCTCGGGAGAGGCGGCGGCGGGCGAAGTGCTCGCCGCGCTGTGACCGGGCCCTCCCTGCCTCGTCATCTTGACCACCAGCCTCTCGCACGCGGCAACTGACGGCGCGGGGCGTCTCCGCGCGTCGAGAGCCGTTCCGTCGCCTTTGGTGGCGTGGACACGGCCGCGAGGGTCGTACCGTTCTTGGGATGATGCGGGGATGGCGACGGAGGGATGGCCCGGGGCAGGTTCCGGGCTGGTGGGGGATGCCCACCGCGAGGTGTTGGGCCGGCTGGTGGAAAGGTTCGAGCGGATCCGGGCGGGTGACACCACCGTAGCGCGGACGATCGTGCTGTCCGGGGCGTCCGGAGTGGGCAAGTCCCGGATCGTGCGGGAGTTCTACCGTCACCTGCAAGAGGCTCAGCCGGCTCCGGGGTATTGGCCGCTGCTGCCGGAGGATGATGCGAGGCAGGGCCACGGCTCGGAGGTGGATCCTTTTCCGTTGCGGAAGGTGCTCGGCCCGGAGACGAATGGGTTTGTGTGGTCGGCTGGCGCGTTTCCGTCGTTTACGTGGTGGACGTTCGAGTGCGGACGCACCCAAGGCGGCGGCCTGAGGGACACGGTCGCGGAGTCACGCCCTGTCTTGGAGTTGCATTTGTTGCCGGCGATGCGCTCCAAGGCGGCCGGACTCGGCGTCGGGAAGAAGGCGTTGGGTCATATGGACGCCCTGATCGCGCGGCTGCGGGAGGCAGGGACGGAAGACGCGGTCGAGGGCGTCAACCAGGCGATCACGGCGCTCGGCGGGGCCGCGGTCCCTGGACTGGGGTTACTGCTGGACTGGACGAGCCGGGGGATCCGTGCTGCAGGGAAGGCCAGCGAAGTCCGTGCCCTGGAATGGTCGGACGTGAGCTTCGGGGGCATGGCGGAGCAGTCCCGCCGGTCCGTGGCCGAGGAGTTCGCGGACCTGGTGTTGGCGACGGCGCACCCGGCGGTGCCCGCTCTGGTGATTGTGGAGGACGCCCACCAGATCGACGCCAGTGTGCGAACCTTCCTGGAGCGGATGTCAACGCGGGCCGCGGACCGGCCGACCATGGTGATCACCACGGCATGTCCCGGAGGCGAACGCAACAACTCCACCTACCGGGAGTGGCGCACGTGGGAGACCCAGTACAAGAACATGGAGGTGTGCGAGGTTCCGGACCTCGCCGCGGAGAGCCTGGTCACGTTGCTCCGCCGGTCAGCCCCGAAGACTCTGGACGGAGACGCCCACGCTGTGGTGGCCCGATATCCGAACCCACTCGCATTGAAGCTGGTTCTCGGCTTGGATTCCGTCAAGCGGGCTATCCGTCGCAACAATGGTGCGCTGCCTCTGGACGCCGTGGACTTGTCGGGGCTGCCGAAGACGTTCAAGGAGCTCTACGACAAGCGGATTGCTGAGCTTCCGCCCCGGGTACGAGAAGCGGTAATAGCGGCGAAAGGGACCCTGCCGACCAGCGCTCCGACCGGGCCCTACGCCCCCGGTGTGGTCGGGGCTGCCGCAGAGCATGCCCTGGAGGTGCCGGGCAAGGAGACGGCGGCTGGGCTGGCGGACGCCGTGGATGACGGTCTGAGTTCTGCTGTGGGAGGGTGGCACCAGTTCCGGGAGGCGTTGTTGGCGGAGGTGCTCGCCGAGCGTGTCGACCCGACGGACCGGGCCGAGCTTCAGGAAGCCACGCGGCGGGAGTTGCGTCGCCACATCGCGGCAGCCCGTGGTGATCGCTACTTCTTGAATCGGTCGTCGGCGTTTGATGTGCAGGTGGCGTTGTGGCTCACCCAGCTCGTCGACGAGACCCCGGAGACAGTTGACGACGCCGTCGCCCTCATAACAGTCGCAGCGACGCTCCACGACACCTACCAGTACAAGAGCGCGGCCACACTCCTCCAGAAGGCCATCCCCCAACTGCCCACCGACCACCCGGACACGCTGGCGTGGCGGAACAACCTCGCCTACGCCTACCGGGCGGCCGGGGACCTGAGCCGGGCGATCCCACTCTTCGAGGCGACCCTGACCGACTCGATACGGGTGCTGGGTCCCGACCACCCGTCGACGTTGGCGTCGCGGAACAACCTCGCCGCCACCTACCGGGCGGCCGGGGACTTGGGCCGGGCGATCCCACTGTTCGAGGCGACCCTGGCCGACTCGATACGGGTGCTGGGTCCGGACCACGCGAACACTCTGGCGTCGCGGAACAACCTTGCCTCCGCCTACCAAGCGGCGGGAGACATCGGCCGGGCGATCCCGCTGTTAGAGGCGGTGCTCGCCGATCGCGTGCGGGTCATCGGAGCCGACCACCACGACACATTGACGTCGCGGAACAACCTCGCCGGCGCCTACCGGGCGGCCGGGGACCTGGGCCGGGCGATCCCACTGTTCGAGGCGACCCTGACCGACCGGACCCGGGTGCTGGGTCCCGACCACCCGGACACGTTGGCGTCGCGGAACAACCTCGCCGGCGCCTACCGGGCGGCCGGGGACCTGAGCCGGGCGATCCCACTCTTCGAGGCGACCCTGACCGACTCGATACGGGTGCTGGGCCCGGACCACCCGAACACTCTGG
>DASRMP010000010.1:0-6380 GCA_035647855.1 Actinomycetaceae bacterium
CGTACGGGGTGGTCGCGGGCTGCGCAACCGCCTGCGGCCTCTTCCCTTCCACGACCCCCGCCGATCGCGGAGGTCGTGGAAGGGAAGAGGCCGCAGGCGGTTGCGCAGCCCGCGACCACCCCGTACGCCCCCGCACTCCGCCCCGAGGATGCGGAGTCGGAGACGCTGGAGGACACGGTCGAGAAGCTGCGCGGGGTCGCGCAGCGGACGGCTGCCAACATGGAGAAGTCGCTGACGATCCCCGTGGCGACTTCGGTGCGGGAAATCCCGGCAAAGGTGCTGATCGAGAACCGCATGCTCATCAACGAGCACCTCGCGCGGAGCCGCGGCGGCAAGGTGTCTTTCACCCACCTGATCGGCTACGCCCTCGTGGAGGCGCTCGGCCAGGTCCCGGACATGAACCTGAGTTACGGCGAGACCGAGGACGGCAGACCCGCGGTGGTGCGGCCCGCACACGTGGCGCTCGGGCTCGCGATCGACCTGCCGAGGCCCGGCGGCGCCCGCCAGTTGGTGGTGCCGTCGATCAAGAAGGCCGACACGATGGACTTCGGGGAGTTCTGGGGCGCATACGACTCGATGGTCGCCCGAGCACGCGACGGCAAGCTCGAGGTCGCAGACTTCCAGGGCACCACCATCACACTCACCAACCCTGGCACCATCGGCACCGTCCACTCGATTCCGCGCCTCATGAACGGGCAGGGCACGATCCTGGGCGTCGGGGCCACCGACTACCCGGCCGAGTACAGGGGCGCCAGCAACAACACGCTCGCGCGCATCGGCGTCTCGAAGGTGCTGACGCTCACCTCCACCTACGACCACCGGATCATCCAGGGCGCGGCCTCGGGCGAGTTCCTGCGCGCGATGCACATCAAGCTCATCGGCGAGGACGGTTTCTACGAGCGCGTCTTCGCCTCGCTGCGCATCCCGGTGGCACCGATCCGCTGGCAACGCGATGTGGAATTCGATCCGGAGAAGGAACTCGACAAGTCCGCCCGGATCGCGGAGATGATCCACGCTTTCCGTTCGCGCGGGCACTTGCAGGCGGACGTCGATCCGCTCGCCTACCGCCGGCACCGATACGCTGACCTCGACTTCACGAACCACGGGCTCACACTGTGGGATCTCGATCGGCGCTTCGCCACCGGCGGGTTCGCCGGCACCGCCTCGCTGCCGCTGCGCGAGATTCTCACCCAACTCCGTGACACCTACTGCCGTACCACCGGCATCGAGTACATGCACCTGCAGGATCCGGCGCAGCGCAAGTGGATGCAGGAACGCCTCGAACGCCCGTTCGTGCGGATGTCGAGCACGGAACAGCTGCAGGTGTTGTACAAACTCGGCGAGGCGGAGGCGTTCGAAACCTTCCTCCAGACCAAGTTCATCGGGCAGAAGCGGTTCTCGCTCGAGGGTGGCGAGTCGCTCATTCCGCTGCTGGACGTCATCCTCCAGGGCGCGGTGGGCGACGGCATGGACGAGGTCGTCATCGGCATGGCGCACCGCGGGCGGCTCAACGTCCTCACGAACATCGCGGGCAAGTCCTACGCGCAGATCTTCAACGAGTTCGAAGGCAACGACCCGCGCTCCACCGAGGGCTCGGGCGATGTGAAGTACCACCTCGGCACGGAGGGCACTTTCACCGCGCCCTCTGGTGAGACCACGAGCGTCTACATCGCCGCGAATCCGTCACACCTCGACGCCGTCGACGGCGTGGTGGGGGGTATCGTCCGCGCGAAACAGGACCGTATCGATCTCGGCCGCAAGGGCTACACAGTGCTGCCGCTCCTCATCCACGGCGACGCCGCGTTCGCCGGGCAGGGCGTGATCGCGGAGACGCTCAACATGTCACAACTGCGCGGATATCGGATCGGTGGCACGGTCCACGTCGTCGTGAACAACCAGATCGGCTTCACCACGGGACCGGCGTCATCGCGCTCCTCCCACTACGCCACTGACGTCGTCAAAGGCCTGCAGATTCCGATCTTCCACGTGAACGGGGACGACCCGGAGGCGGTGGCGCGTGTCGCGAAGCTGGCGTTCGAATACCGGCAGGAGTTCCACAAGGACGTCGTCATCGACATGATCTGCTACCGGCGCCGCGGCCACAATGAGGGCGACGACCCGTCGATGACCCAGCCGCTCATGTACTCGCTCATCAACGAGAAGCGCACGACTCGCGAGCTGTACACGGAGGCGCTCGTGGGACGCGGCGACATCACACTCGAGCAGGCCGAGGAGGCGATCGGGTCCTTCCGGAGCCAGCTCGAGAAGTCGTTCACGGACGAGCACCGGACGCAGCCAGTCGCACCCGCTTCCACGGAGACCATCGCCGGCCTTGAGATCCCGGCAGCGCAGCAGGAGTACGCGGGCCTCCTGCTCGGATGGCGTTCCGGCGTGGACCCGCTGGAGCTGGAGCGGATCGGCGCTGCCTTCGTCCACCCGCCCGAGGGGTTCACCGTGCATCCCAAACTCGTGCAGCTGTGCGAGCGGCGGCACGCGATGTCCCGCGAGGGCGATATCGACTGGGGCTTCGCGGAGATCCTCGCGTTCGGCACGCTGCTGATGGAGGGCGTACCCGTGAGGGTAGCGGGCCAGGACACGCGCCGCGGCACGTTCGTGCAGCGCCACGCCACCTTCCACGATGTCACCAACGGGGCCGAGTGGACTCCGTTGCGCTACCTCACCGAGGACCAGGCGAAGTTCCACATCTACGATTCCCCGCTCTCCGAATACGCCGCGCTCGCGTTCGAGTACGGGTACTCGGTGGAGCGCCCGGACTCGCTCGTCGCCTGGGAGGCCCAGTTCGGCGATTTCGTGAACGGCGCCCAAACCGTCATTGACGAGTTCATTTCCTCGGCCGAGCAGAAGTGGGGCCAGCGTTCCTCGCTGGTGATGCTGCTGCCGCACGGTTACGAGGGCCAAGGCCCGGACCACTCCTCCGCGCGGATCGAGCGGTTCCTGCAAATGTGCGCCGAGAAGAACATGGTGGTCGCGCAGCCGTCCACGCCCGCAAACCACTTCCACCTCCTGCGTGAGCAGGCCTTCCGGCGGCCCCGGAAGCCGCTCATCGAGTTCACGCCGAAGCAACTCCTGCGGTTGAGGGCCGCGCGCTCGCCGCTCGAGGAGTTCACCTCCAATGAGTTCCGCACCGTGATCGACGACGACGGCGGACCCCGCCACGTCCGGCGCGTCATCCTGTGCTCGGGTCGCGTCTACTACGAGCTGATCGCGCGGCGCAAGAAGACCGGTGCCGACGACGTGGCGATCATCCGGCTCGAGCAGCTGTACCCGCTGGACAGGGACGCGATTCAGGCGGCTGTCGCCGGTTACGGCAAGGCCGAAATCCTCTGGCTGCAGGATGAGCCGGAGAACCAGGGAGCGTGGCCGTTCCTCGCGCTGCGGTTGCCGGAGATGCTTCGACGGCCGATTAGGCTGGTATCCAGGCCGGCGGCGGCATCGCCGTCGACGGGATCGGCCCGTCGGCACACGGCGGAGAATGAGGCACTAATGGTAGGAGCTTTCGCGTGACCCGAACTCTGGTCGTCCTGGGTGACGCCGCCGTCGCGGGCTACGGTGATGCGCGCCGCATCGGCTGGCTCGGCCGGCTCCTCACCCGGTCCGCCACGCCCGAACCCGATTTCGTGGCTGTACTACCCGTGCCCCGCGAGACGACCACTCATCTCGCCTCCCGCTGGCAGGCCGAGACCGCCTCACGCTGGGGCGGCGCGGAAGAGCGCCGGCTGCTCGTGGCGCCCGGCGCGTGGGACCCCGAATCAGGGGTCTCGCTCGCGCGGACTCGACTCAACATGGCGAACATCCTGGACGAGGCGATCGCGGAGGGGCTGTCCACGTTCTTCGTGGGGCCGGCACCCACCAGCCGCGGCGACGACGATCGGATCGCTGCGCTCGACGGCGCCCTCTACGACGTGTGCGAGCGCCGCAGCGTGCCCTACGCGGCGTTGTACGCCTCGCTGCGTGCCGACGACCGCTGGCTGGCAGACCTCGGAACCACCGATGGAGTGCACCCGAGCCAGGTAGGGCACAGCATGATCTCGCACGTGGTCATGGCTCAGGGCTGGCACTCCTGGTTCGGCTCCAACGAGGCCTGACAGGCTCCGGCATCCCGCCCGTGCCGGTTCCGGCACCCGCCCGTTCCGGTTCCGGCACCCGCCGACTCAGCGCTTTGACGTGCCCCGACACCCGTGGGCCATTGGGCCCAATCGCTCTGCCATCCGCGGGCGGATGATGGGACGAGTGGCCGAAGGGGACGAGAGATGACGACGACGACACCAAGCGCTGCCTCGGGGCTCTGCGCTCGTGCGGCGATGATTTCCACCCTGCTGGCGCGTCCCGTCGAGGCGGGAACTCTGTGGCAGGTGCGGGACGAGGTTTTCGCCTCCCAGTGGATGCGGGACACGCCGGAGGCGTCCCGTGGGCTCGCGTTGCTGCGGGAGTCGGCCGCAGCGCGTGAGAGCGTCGAGCGGCTCACCGTGGACTTCGAACGCCTCTTCACTGGGTCCGAGCGCCGGATCGATCCGGTGGAGTCCGCCTATGTCCCGGACGTCTCGGCTGCGGACCTGGAATTGGTGTACGGGGAGGTCGGTTACCGGCCGATCCCGGATTTGCCGGCAGATCACATTGCGAACGAACTGGGCTATTTCTCGCAACTCACCGTGCTCACCTCCACACCGCAGCACCATCTCGCCCATTTCGCGCGCGAGCACCTGCGCCCTTGGGCGGCCGAGTGCCTCGCCGAGATCTCTCTCACAGCTGCGTCGCTCTTCTACCAGGGAGTTGGCGCCGTCGGAATGGATTTCGTAGAGTCACTGCCGACCCGGTGACAACACCGCCGACTACCCGGATGGACAACACTGCCGCATGAACAGCCCGGCCCGGCCTCGCGCCGAAGTGAACAGCCCGGCCCGGCCTCGCGCCGTCGTCGCCCTCGGAGGCAACGCCCTCGGTGAATCCCCCGGCGAACAACTCGCGAACCTGCGCGCCGCCGTACCGGCGCTGGTGGGACTGGTCGAGCGGGGTTACGAGATCGTCCTGACGCATGGCAACGGCCCGCAGGTGGGACTGATCAACCTGGCGTTCGAGCGTGCCGCTGAACTCGGCATCACGCCCGCCGCGCTCGAGCTTCCCGAGTGCACGGCGGTCAGCCAGGGCTACATCGGCTATCACCTGCAGCAATCCCTGCAGCGTGAACTGCACACCCGCCGGGTCGCGCGGCACGTCGCGACCGTGGTCACCCAGGTCGAGGTGGACGCCGGTGATCCCGCTTTCTCCACGCCCACGAAGCCGGTCGGCTCGTTCGTCAGCGAGGTGACCGCGCGCAAACTCATGGAGGCGGACCCGTCACTAACCATGGTCAACGACTCCGGGCGCGGCTGGCGGCGCGTCGTCGCATCCCCGAAACCGCGCCGGATCGTGGAGGCGGACAGTGTCTTTGGCCTGCTGAACAGCGGGTTCATCGTCGTTGCGTGCGGCGGCGGTGGGGTGCCCGTCGTCGACGACGGCGAGGGCGGCCACACCGGGATCCCCGCAGTGATCGACAAGGACTTCGCCTCGGCACTGCTCGCCGAGGCCGTGGACGCAACGGCGCTCATCATCCTGACCACGGTGGATCGGGTCGCGATCAATTTCGGAACGCCCGAACAGATAGATCTCGCGGAGATGACCGTGGCCGAGGTGGAGCGCCACACTGCCGACGGCCACTTCGCCGCCGGGTCAATGCTGCCCAAGGTCACCGCCGCAGCGAACTTCGTGCGCAGCGCACCCGGCCGCACTGCCGTGATCTGCGGACTCCACCAGGCAGCAGAGGCGCTTGCCGGCACGGCGGGCACGATGATCCGGGCGTAGCCCCAATGCCGTCAACTCAGGGTTTTGCTTGAGGGTTCAGGGGTTGTTGTCGGCGTGTTGTGGTGTGGGGGCAACGGGGCTTCCGGCAAGAGATGCAACGACCAAGATGCTTCCACTTCCCCGGGAGCTCCGTTGTCTGCTTGTTGTGTCACTGAGCGTGTTGCTTGTGAGATCCGTGTCGCCCAGGGGTCTGGTGCCGGGTGGCTGGGGAACTTCGCATTCCGTCTTGCCGCTTGCGTGGTGTCGCTGGGGAACTTCGCACTTCGTCTTGCTGCTTACTCGGTGTCGCTGGGGAACTTGGCACCTCGTCTTGTCGCTTACTCGGTGTCGCTGGGGAACTTGGCACCTCGTCTGCTACCCCGAGGCTGCTTCTTGGGGAACTTCAGACCTCGACTACGGGGTGCGATGTTCCCCAGCTCCCGCCAGATCGTCCTGAATGGGGTTCGAGTTTCCCCAGCGGCGGTGTCCGGCCGGGTTCGCGGCGTGGGGGCGCACGTTCGTCACATGAGGGCGCACGTCCG
>DASRMP010000011.1:0-27438 GCA_035647855.1 Actinomycetaceae bacterium
TCCACACCCCGACTACGGGGTGCGAAGTTCCCCACGGGGTCTGAAGTTCCCCAGCACACCACCCAGACGAGGTCTGAAGTTCCCCAGCGACCGGCCTTCGGTCTCCACGGCCACGAGGGCGCACGATCGTCACACGCAAAATGCTGAGGGCGCACGATCGTCACGATGGCGCAGTGACGTCACTGCGCCATCGTGACGAACGCCAGCCATCTTGTGACGATCGTGCGCCATGGTTCGACGGGTGTGACGATCGCACGCCATGCCGTGACGATCGTGCGCCCCGGCATCACAGGCTGGGAAGGGGTGTGACGAACGCGCGCCCTCGGCGCTCCGGGCCATGAAGCGGGCGGCTCAGTGCGTCGAACGTGCACCCTGAAGGAACTCGCCGGGACGGACGCGCACACGGACTATCGATTACCTGCGTGCCGCCTGATCGGAATCCGCCTCAGTCCGCCTCAGTCCGCCTCCGTCCGCCTCAGTCCTCCTCAGTCCCGTCGATATCCCGGCGCAGCACTCCGGTGATCTCGTCCACCGCGGCGCCCACCGTAGGTTTGAACCGCTCCGGCGGGAACCGTTCGGTCATGCCCCACCGCGTCAGGTGGTCCTTGACCGGCCCCTTGACTTCGGCAAGCACCAGCGCGATGTCGCGCGCGGCCAGGAATTCGTCGAGTTCGACCAACTCGTCGATCGCCGTCGTGTCGATGTCCGTGATCGGCTCGGCCGCGAGGATCACGGTGTGGACGCCCGGGCGGCCCGCGCCCCGCTCCTCCTTGTCAGCCTTCCGGACCACGCTCCGGGCCCACGTGTCGAAGATGCCGCCGTTCGCGAAGAACAGCGGCGCGTCGAACCGCACAATCACCACACCCGGCACCCGTTCCGCCCCGGGGTGGCGGGACCTGTCGTGGTAGCCGCGCAGCCCCGGGACGAGCCCCAGTTCCGCGCGGTAGGGCCGCCATGCCTGCAGCGCGAACGCGAGGAACGAGAGCGCGATCGTCACCACGATCCCCTCGAGCACCCCCACCAGGTACACCCCGAGGAACGCTGCCAGGGACAGGAGCGCATCCGTCCGGTCCATCCCCCACAGCCGCACCAGTGACTTCACGTCGATGAACGTCGACGCCGCCACGATCACCACGCCGGCCAGGACGGCCTCCGGTAGGTAGCGGGTGACGTCCGGCGCCGCCGACATGAACAGCACGATGAGCACCGCCCCGACGACGTTGGTGAGTTGCGTCTGCGCCCCCGCCTGCTCCGCCACCGGAGTCCGCGACGCCGAGGATGAAACCGGGAACCCGCCCAGCAGCCCACCTGCCACGTTCGCGGCCCCGAGGCCGATCATCTCCTGGCTCCCGCTGACCGACTCCCCCCGGCGCGCAGCCAACGTCCGCGAGAGGACGCCGGTGTCCGCGAACGTGATGAGTGCGATGCCGAGCGCCGGCCCTACCAGCGAGAGAACATCGGACCAGCCGAGACCAACGAGCGCCGGCGCCGGGAACCCGCGCGGCATCGCGCCCACCGTGGGGATCGAGTCTTCCAGCCCCAACACGGCGATCAGGGCGGTGGCAGCGGCCACCGCTACGAAGGTGCCAATTCCCCTCTGACGGAACGCGATCCGGAACACGAGGATCACGGCGATCGATCCCACCCCGAATATCGCGGCCAGCACCGCGATCCGGCCATCCCCGATCCCGGCGAAGATGCGGCCGATGTTCTCCAGCGGACCCGCGCGCTCCACCGAGAATCCGAGCAATTTGGGCACCTGGGAGATGATCACCACCAGCGCCACCCCGTTGAGGTAGCCGATCCTGATCGGTTTGGACAGCAGGTCGGTCACGAACCCGATGCGCGCCAGCCCGCCCAGGATCAGCACCACGCCCACCATGATGGCCAGCAGGCCGGCGAGCGCTACGGCACGGGCGTCGTCGCCGAGCGCGAGGGGCAGAATCGCCGCGGCGATGATCGGAGCGAGCGACGAGTCCGGCCCGAGCACCAGGATCCGCGACGGCCCGAACACCGCGTAGACCAACAGCGGCACAGTGGTGGCGTAAAGCCCGGTGTACGCCGGCAGCCCCGCGGCCTGCGCGTACCCGATGCCCGCCGGGATGAGCAGCATGGTGAGGACGACGCCGGCGCGCAGGTCCGCCACCAGCCATTCCCGCTTGTAACCCATCGCGGTGTCGAGTCCGGGCATGGCCGCGCGGATCCGCTCCAGCTTCCCCGAGAACGCCATGCCGCCAAGCGTAGGCGCAGGCTGCAGCGCCGGGGCGACAGACGCAGCGGCTTCCCGCGAAAACCCGACAGGCCTTGCAGGAGTTCCGGCGTGTTCGCCAGGCTCGGCCTGCAAGTTTCGGAAGAACCCCAGGATCCGCGCCCGATTCGCTCTCAGCGGACTCACAGCCAGATGCGCCGCAGCTCCTAACCCATAGGCTGGTTCGGACACGTCCACGATGACGACGGGAGGCACCAGAGTTGAGCGAACTCGCCAGCGGCGACCAAGGCCCGTGGCTCACGCCCTATGACCTTGAGAACGTTCGCCGCAAGGTACCCATGGTGTACGTGGAGGCGATCCCGATTCGCCTCGCCTCCGACGGCGATCTCGAGGCTGTCGGAATGTTGCTGCGCGCCACCGCCGAGAACGGCCTCCAGCGCAGCTTCGTGTCAGGCCGCGTCCTTCACCACGAGACGCTCCGCGAGGCTCTGACGCGGCACATCGAGAAGGATCTCGGCACCATGGCGTTCCCCCGCCTGCCGGCCTCCCTCACGCCGTTCACGGTCGCGCAGTACTTCCCCACGCCGGGCTACGGCTTCCACGATCCGCGCCAGCACTCGGTCGCGCTCGTCTACGCCGTGCCGCTCGGCGGCGAGCCGGCGCCGTCCGAGGACGCCCTGGACTTCTCCTGGTTCAGCGCGGCGCACGCATTCGACACCACCCTCCGCGCCGAGATGGTCGACGGCCACGCCCAGCTTCTCTCCGCCCTCCTCGCCGCATACGGGAAGTACGCATGAGTGATTCCCCGACGGCGCCGGATCGCACGCGCCCCACCGACCGCGACGACCTCCCCGCCGTCTTCGCCGACCTCGCGTTCATCCTGCTCTTCTCCATAATCGGCCGATCGACACACGGCGAGAGCATGGAGATCTACGAGGTCGCTCGCACGGCGCTGCCGTTCTGGGTGGGCGCGCTGATCGGGCACGTGATCATTCGCTTCATGCGCCGTTCGCCGCGCACCCTCGGCTGGGGCGCCTTCATCGTCGTGGCCACGTGGACGCTCGGCCAAGCGGGCCGCTTCCTGCTTCAGCTGACAAGCGAGCCGACGTTCCTCGCCGTCTCTGCCGCGTTCCTCACGCTGTTCCTCCTCGGATGGAGGGTTGTCCTCATACTGGTCGTGAGACTGCGGCGGCGATCTCGTCGGTGAGTCCTCGCAGGGCCTTGCCCCGGTGCGAGATCGCGTGCTTCTCCGAGGGTGTCAACTCAGCCATCGACCGCGAATACCCATGCGGCTGGAAGATCGGATCGTAACCGAAGCCGTTCTCGCCGCGCGGACTGCGCAGCAGCACACCCTCCACCTCGCCCGTCTCGGTGTGTGATGCCCCGTCCGGCGTCACCAGCGTCGCCGCGCACACGAACCGCGCGTGCCGGTGGTGATCGGGCACGTCCGCCAGTTGGTCGAGGAGCAACTCAAGGTTCGCGACGTCGTCGCCGTGACTCCCGGCCCACCTCGCCGAGAACACGCCCGGTGCCTTCCCGAGGACGTCCACGATGATCCCGGAGTCGTCCGCGACGGCGGGCAGCCCCGTCGCCTGCGCAACCGCACGCGCCTTCAACACCGAGTTCTCCTCGAACGTGACGCCGTCCTCGATCGGTGAGGGCATGCCCACGTCCTTCAACCCCACCACCGTCTCCTCCCGGAACCCCGGGATCGCCTTCCGCAGGATCGCGCGGAGTTCCTCCACCTTCTTCGGGTTCGCGGAGGCGAGGACCAGCCGTGCGTGTCCGGGCAGGTTTCTCATCTCGCTCAACCGGCGAGGCAGCTCCCCCATCACGCCGCCAGCGCCTTCAGCTGGAGCTCCGTGAGCCGTGCGATACCCGCGAGCGCGAGGTCGATCAATGCGTCGAGTTCGGCCCGGTCGAAGGGCTGGCCCTCTGCCGTCCCCTGCACCTCGATGAGTTTCCCGGACCCCGTGGCAACTACGTTCATGTCCGTGTCCGCCCGCGCGTCCTCCTCATAGGGCAGGTCCAGGCACGCGACGCCGTCGACGAGACCCGTCGACACCGCCGCCACCGAATCCATCAACGCCACCGACCCGGGCGAGACGTGTCCGCGCGCCTTTCCCCAGCGGATCGCGTCGGCGAGCGCGACGTACGCCCCCGTGATCGCGGCGGTCCGAGTGCCGCCGTCGGCCTGGAGGACATCGCAGTCGAGGACGATCGTGTTCTCCCCGAGCGCGCGATAGTCGACGACGGCGCGCAGACTCCGGCCGATCAGCCGCGAGATCTCGTGAGTGCGTCCGCCGATCCGGCCCCGCACGGACTCGCGGTCCGAGCGGGTCGAGGTCGCGCGCGGCAGCATCGCGTACTCCGCGGTGACCCAGCCGAGCCCCGAGCCCTTGCGCCAGCGGGGCACTCCGGGAGTGAAGCTCGCGGCGCAGAGCACCCGCGTCGAGCCGAACTCGATGAGGGCGGAGCCTTCGGCGGCCTCCAGCCAGTTCCGGGTGATGGTGATGGGTCGTAGCTGGTCGGTGGAGCGCCCGTCGGCGCGGGAGAACGTCATAGGTGTGACCTTACAGCGAGCGCGAGCCCGGTCCGGCTAGAGTTCCCAGACCGCGCCGGAGCGCGCTGTCTCGACCTCGCCGCCATACGCCTCCCGCGCGGGGATGACGACCTCGTCGAGGTCCGTCCACGGCTGGATGTGGGTGAGCACGAGCCGGCCCGCCCCTGCCTCGGCCGCCACCTCACCTGCGCGGGTGCCGGTCAGGTGAATCCCGCGCACTTCGTCCCGCCCGTCCACGAACGCGGCGTCCGCCAGGAGCAGGTCAACGCCGCGCGACGCCTCGACGAGGCTCTCGCAGGTATCGGCGTCACCGGTGAAGGTGAGGGTGGTGGGCGCGCTGCCGTTCTCTGACGGCCCGGTGATGCGCACGGCGTACGCCTCGACGGGATGCACCACCAAGAAGGACTCGATTCTGAACGGCCCGATCTCGAGTGGCTCGCCCTCGCGGTGCCGCTCGAACGTGAACTCGCCCGCGTACATCTCCTCGGGTCCGTCGCCCCCGACCCCGCGCACCCGATCGACGGCGCCCGCCGGCGCAAGAACCCGGACCGGCCCGAGGGCGCCGTTCGGGTGCCACCGGCGGAACACGTGGTAGGAGATCATGTCCGAGATGTGGTCGGCGTGCAGGTGGGACAGCACCACCATGTCGACGTCGGCCGGGTCCATGTGCCCGAGCAGACGGCCGAACGCGCCCGGCCCGAGGTCGAGCACGAGGGTCCAGGTGCGCGGGACTCCGTCGTCGCCCGGACCGGTCGCCTGCACGAGGTAGCAAGAGGCGGGGGACGCGGGACCGGACATCGATCCGGTGCAGCCGATGACGGTGAGCCTCATGCGATGAGGTCCTCCAATTCGGTGATCGGGTTGACGGTGCGCACCTCGGGCAGGAACCGGCGCGCAAGGTCGTGGAACGCGCGCGGATCGCCGGTGGCGAGGAAATGGTGGTCGGGGATGTTGGACGCGTCCGCGAGCAGGTCGTGCCGAGTGAGGGTGCGGTACAGATCGCGTGCCGTCTCGTCGGCGGAGTTGACCAGGGTGACTTCCTCCCCCATGACGTACGAGATGACGCCGGCGAGCAGCGGGTAGTGCGTGCAGCCAAGAACCAGCGTGTCCACGCCGGCGGCCTTGACCGGTTCGAGATAGCTGCGCGCGACGCGCAGGATCTCCGGCCCAGAGGTGATGCCGCGCTCGACGTACTGCACGAACAGAGGCGCTGCCTGCATCGTGAGGCTGAGATGCGGCGCCGCCGCGAAGGCGTCCTGATAGGCGCCGGAGGTGATGGTTGCCACCGTCCCGATGACGCCGATCTTCCCATTGCGCGTCGCGGTCACGGCGCGGCGCACAGCCGGCTGGATGACCTCCACGACCGGAATGCCCGCGTCCACCGTGTAGCGCTCCCGAGCGTCGCGCAACGTGGCGGCCGAGGCACTGTTGCAGGCGATCACGAGGGCCTTGACGCCGGAGACCGCGAGACGGTCCATCACTTCCAGAGCGACCTCGCGCACGTGGGCAATCGGTTTCGGCCCGTACGGCGAGTTCGCGGTGTCACCGATGTAGGTGATCGACTCGGACGGCAGCAGGTCAATCATCGCTCTCGCGACGGTCAGGCCCCCGACTCCGCTGTCGAAAACCCCAATGGGCGCGTTCTTCACGCCCTTAACAGTAGTTCGGTCCGCCGCGACCAGACATGGCCGAAAGCAGTGACTCCTGCCACCACGTGAGCCCCGCGTACAGCGAAGCGAGCGCAAGTTCCAGCTCGGCGTCGTCCGTGGCGGCTGGTGTGGAGTCTGTCACGGCGACGTGGGCGAGCTCTTGCACGCGTTCGGCATCGGATTCGTCGTCAATACCGAGACGTGAGGCGAGCACCACCCGGACATCGGTGAGGGCGGCGAGCCAGCGATCCACCTCGTTCTCGAGAATCATCACGTGGTTCGTGGCGGACTCGAGGCCGAGCACGACCTTGCGCAGATTCTGCAGCTTGTTGTTCCGCAGATCGCCGAGGGTGAGGGAACGCATCTCGCCGGCGAGATCCGGATCGGACAGGGACATGGGCGGAAAGACGCGCGCGAGCGCCGGGTCGAGCGCGAGGTACTCCTCGGACTCCGCGCACGGATCGTCGAAATCGGAGGGCTCGAAGTCGAGGTGGGCGATCGGGTCCTCTTCGCTCGGCTCTGTGGGCACAGGAAGGGGGTCGTCGTCACCCTGCTCGGAAATCAGCGCACCGACGTCGGTGAACAGCCGCACGAGGATCGTCTGCTCTTCATCGTTGACGCGCGAGATGAAGCCTCCCGGCACCCAGTGAAACCTGTGCATCAGGCGCCCGATCGCTCCAACGTTGCCCAGAGGCCGTAGCCGTGCATTGCTGCGACGTCTGTTTCCATCGGTTCCCTGCCGCCGGTCGAGACGGTGGCCCGTCCCTTGTTGTGCACCTGAAGCATGAGCTTGTGGGCCTGCACCTCCGGGTATCCGAAGTACGACTGGAACACGTACGTCACGTAACTCATCAGGTTGATGGGGTCATTCCACACGACGACGCTCCACGGCGCATCGGTCGCGACCGATGCAACATCGAGTTGGCGGGGAAGGGTGCTCACGGGCCTATTCTCCCATCGCATCCGCCACTCTTCTCGTCGATTCAGCGCTCGGGGAGCAACGCGGCTTCGTCCTGTTATGAGTAGCGTTCACAGGTATGACGAACCCCACATCGGCACTGCTGACGGACATGTACGAACTCACCATGATAGATGCCGCCATGGAGCACGGCATCGGGGAGCGCAAATGCGTGTTCGAGGTCTTCAACCGCCGTCTTCCGGGTGGACGGCGCTACGCCGTCGTGGCGGGCACGGCGCGCGTCCTCGACGAACTGGAGCGCTTCCGATTCGACAAGGCCGAGATCACCTGGCTGCGTGACAAGGGCGTGGTGCGAAAGCCGGAAACCCTCGAGTTTCTCGGGGACTACCGCTTCTCAGGTTCGATCATGGGATACGCCGAGGGCGAGTGTTTCTTCCCGGGCTCGCCGGTGATGACGGTGGAGGGCACGTTCGCCGAGGCCGTGGTCCTGGAGACACTGGTCCTGTCCATCCTGAACTACGACTGCGCCGTCGCCGCAGCGGCCTCCCGCATGACCATCGCCGCGCACGGCCGGCCGTGCCTGGAGATGGGCGCCCGCCGCGCGCACGAGCGGGCCGCCGTCGCCGCCGCGCGCGCGGCCGCCGTCGCCGGCTTCGTCGGCACCAGCGATCTGGAGGCCGCGCGGACCTACGCGATCACCCCGATCGGGACCGCGGCCCACTCGTTCACACTGCTTCACGACGACGAGGAGTCCGCCTTCAACGCCCAGGTCGCGGCACTCGGACCCAACACCACGCTGTTGGTCGATACGTTCGACGTCGAGCGCGGTGTCGAGCGCGCCGTGGCGGCGGCACGGCGCGGCGGCGGAGAGCTCGGCGCGGTTCGGCTCGACTCGGGTGACCTAGTCTCGCAAGCGTTCGTGGTGCGGAAACAGCTGGACGATTTGGGCGCGACGACCACAAGGATCACCGTCACATCGGACCTCGACGAGTATGCGATCGCCTCCCTCAACGCCGCCCCGGTGGACTCGTACGGCGTGGGAACCCGCGTGGTGACCGGCTCGGGACACCCGACGGCCGAGCTCGTCTACAAACTCGTGGAACGCGAGGGTCCTGGCGGAGAAATGGAACCGGTGGAGAAGAAGTCGATGTCGAAGGCATCGGTGGGCGGGAAGAAGTTTGCCGGCCGCGTGTTGGACAAGCACGGCCGGGCGGTGGAGGAGATCACTGTCACCACCGACGACGCCGAGGCGGCCGGCGAGAAGCTCGCCTCCCTGAACGCGCGCGGCCTTCAGGTGGAGCTCGTGAGGAAAGGCGTGATCAACGAGTCGCAACGCGGAACGGAAGCGCTCCGTGCGGCAACCGCGCGGCACGTGGTCTCGCGCGCCGAACTCCCCCACCCCGCGTGGCGGCTTTCAGATGGTGATCCTGCGATCCCGACGCGCCACCTGTCCCTGTGCGACTGACTCCCCGTGCGACTGACGCGTCTCAGAGATCCCCGCCTTTGAGCTTCTTGTATATCTCTTTGCACTCGGGGCACACGGGGTACTTCGAGGGGTCACGGCGTGGCGTCCACACCTTGCCGCAGAGCGCGACCACGGGGCGGCCCGACGCCTGCGACCGGGCCATCCGGTCCTTGCGCACGTAGTGGGCGAAGCGGTCGGCGTCGCCGTCGTCGTCGGAAGTCTCCTCACGTTCGAGGACGCCAACGGAGCGTTCCTGCTCCGGGCCGACCGGACCGGTGGGGCCCGCGGGAGGTTCCGGGGCTCCCTGGGTCGAGCTTGCTCGAACGATCAGGTTCAGGCGGCGATCACGCATGGAGCGATTCTATGGCGGGACCGGCTGTTCCGAACAGGCGGGCACGTCTGGTGGGCTGGTGGGCAACGGAAGGCGGTGACCGAAATGGTGACCGCGAAGGCAGTGACCGAAATGGGGGCAACCGTCTCGGCTGCCCCCATCAGGGAGGTAGGTGTGTGGGTGATGGCTACTTCTGGACGGCCTTCTTGAGGCCCGAGCCGGCCGAGATCTTCACACCGTAACCGGCGGGAATCTGGATCTCCTCGCCCGTACGGGGGTTGCGGCCGGTGCGGGCCGCGCGCTCGACGCGCTCCACCGAGAAGAGGCCGGTGATCTTGACCGCCTCGCCCTTGCCCAGAGAGTCGATGAGGACCTGCTCGAAAGCCTTGAGAGCGGCGTCGGCCTGCGTCTTGTTCAGACCGGACTTCTCCGCCACTGCGGCAACGAGGTCAGTGCGGTTCACGGACATGTACATCTCCTTGGGTCCTTGTCAGCACTCGGTTCGTGCTGCTTCCCGCACACTAAGGGCTGGAGTGGCCAGATGTCGCGGCCAAACGCCAGTATTCCGCTAACTTTCGCCAGATGAGGACATGTTTCCGACTCTGGCTTGACTCTCGCGTCGACAGCCGTAGTCTTCGCCCCCACACGTAGAAGGCGCCCAACTTCTGGCGACGCGCCCGCGCCGGCCCCCGCGCCTGCCCCCGTGCCACCAGCGCACTCGCTTTGTCTGCGCACTCGTGCCCGCGCCTGCCCCCGGCCGGCCTCCGCGCCACCCGCGCACTCGCTTTGTCTGCGCACTCGTTCGGCGTCTATCCTGCACGAAAGGGGGAGAGCTGGGACTTCTGTAGGGGTTTCGACGGCGGGCGCTGGTTTCGTGCTGTCCGGGGGTGCTTTTCAGCCTGTCTAAGCGGAAGCGGAGCTCTTGAACCGGCAGCGAAACGACAACTGTAGGCGTTTCGTTTCTTATGTAGGCGCTTAACACGTGTGTAACGCCTACATAAGAAGCTAAACGCCTACAGTAGACGAATCCGTTGGTCTGGAGGGCCGCAAATACGCCAAGAACGGACCAAATCGACCCCTCGACGGGGTAGGCGCCGGTCCACAGGCGCGGAACTCCTACAGAGGTGGCCGAAAGCCGTGTCCGAGAGGCCCACAGCCGCGGACCAGAGGCCCACAGCCGCGGACCAGAGGCCCACGGCCGCGGACCAGAGGCCCACAGCGACCACGGCACTCCCGGCGCCCTGATCAGAGCGCACGATCGTCACAGCAACATGGCGCGCGAAATCACGGCACCCGGTACGTCCAGCGGTTGTCCATGAACTTCGTCCGTACCAGTTCCTCGGCCCGGGCCAACTCGTCCGTCGTGAAGTCGGACCTCCGGGTGTCGTACCGGCCCTCGAAATGATTGATGAACGAGT
Organism: Actinomycetaceae bacterium; assembly: GCA_035647855.1. Classification (GTDB taxonomy): domain Bacteria; phylum Actinomycetota; class Actinomycetes; order Actinomycetales; family Actinomycetaceae; genus JAAZBW01. The sequence goes on from DASRMP010000011.1 coordinate 10,555, forward strand.
CGATGATCTCCGCACGCGGCATACCGGTCTGCGAACGCATCGGATCGACCCGCTTGTTCGCCGATTTCGTCCCCTTGTCGGACAGCTTCTCGCGCCCAATCCGCAGGACGTCGAGCATCTTGTCCGCGTCAATGTCGTAGGACATGGTGACGTGGTGCAGCGTCACCCCTGACGCGAAGCGCTTCTGTGCAGCGCCACCGATCTTGCCCTTGTCGGACGCGATGTCGTTCAGCGGCACGTAGCGCGCGTTGACGCCCACCTCCTTGAGCGCCGAGAGAACCCAGTCGTCGAGGAACGAGTAGGAGCGCTCGAAACTGAGGCCCTCAACCAGGGCGGTGGGGACGATCAGCGAGTACGTGATGCAGTTGCCCGCTTCCATGAACATGGCGCCACCGCCGGAGACCCTGCGCACCACCATCATCCCGTGGCGTTCGAGCGCCTCCGAGTCGACCTCGTTCTTCACCGACTGGAACGAACCGATCACCACCAGCGGCGCGTCCCACTCCCAGATCACGAGCGCGCCCTGCCGCCTGCCCACCGCGACCTCGCCGGGCAGCACCTCGTCAAGCGCAACGTGCATGGCCGGGTGCATCGGCTCATGGTGGATGATGTCGAACGTGATGTCGTGCCATGCCCTCGCGTGACCGAGCGCGCGGCGGATCGCGATCCCCACGGCTTCGGGCGTGAAACCGATGAACTCGACGCCGGGCGTGGCCTTCATGATCGCCTGGGCATAGTCGTCCACCGATGCCTCCGCCGGCATACCCAGGAGCGAGGCGTTGACATCGCTCAGCGCCGCGTCCGGTTCGAGGAAGAAATCGCCGGAGACCGACACCCCGGTCAGGACCTCGTCATCGACCTCGACGTCCACAGCCACGAGCTTGCCACCAGGGACCTTGTATTCGCCACGCACGGCTTCCACCCTAATGCGTCGACATCGGCGAGCAGTAGCCCACGTCAGGCGTGCGCCATCTCGTGGTGCAGCAAGCCCCACGTGATCGAATACACCAGCGCCTCCCACGACGCCGCGATCACGTCCGGTCCAACGCCCACCGTGGACCAGGACTTCACCCCGTCGGTGGTCTCGATCAGCACTCGAGTGATCGCGTCGGTGCCCTGTTCGGAGTCGAGGATGCGCACCTTGAAGTCGATGAGTTCGAACTCCTCGATGTGTGGATACGCCGGCGTCAGGGCATCGCGCAGCGCGCGGTCAAGCGCGTTCACGGGTCCGTTCCCTTCGCCCGTACGCACGATCCGCCCCGACGGCGTGTGGATCTTGACCGTGGCCTCCGCAGTGCCGCCACCTGCGAGCGAGCCGTTGCGGTCCTCGATCTGAGCCCTCCACGCCTCCACATCGAAATACGTGGGACGACCGCCATTCAACTCCTCGAGGAGAAGCAGTTCGAAGGACGCGTCGGCGGCATCGTAGGTGTAGCCGAGCGCTTCGGCGTCCTTCACCTTGTGCATGACCTTTTCGACGACGTCCTTGCGGCCCGAGACGTTCACGCCAAGTTCCCGCGCCTTAAGTTCGATGGACGCGCGTCCTGCCATGTCGGAGACCAGCATCCGCATGTCGTTCCCCACGACCTTCGGTTCGATGTGCTGGTACAGGTCCGGGTCGACCCGGATCGCGGAGGCGTGCAGCCCGCCCTTGTGCGCGAACGCCGAGGCGCCCACGTACGGCTGGCGCCCGAACGGGGAGATGTTCGTGACCTCGGCGATCTGGTGCGCGATCGGCGCCGCCTGCGCGAGGTCGTCACCGATGCAGTCGAAACCGAGCTTGAGCTGCAGGTTCGCCACGCAGGTCAGGAGATCGGCGTTGCCGGTCCGTTCGCCGTAGCCGTTCACGGTGCCCTGGATGTGCCGCGCCCCCGCCTCGACGGCGGCCATCGTGTTCGCCACCGCACATCCCGTGTCGTTGTGCGCGTGAATGCCGAGAGGCGTCCCGATCGAGAGCATCTCGCCGACGATCTCGCCGACCCAGTGCGGGAGCATGCCGCCGTTGGTGTCGCACATGACGAGATTGCGGGCGCCGGCGTCGGCGGCCACCTGCAGCACGCTCTTCGTGTACGTCGGATCGAAGCGGTAGCCGTCGAAGAAGTGCTCGGCGTCGAGAATGACCTCCCGGCCCTCCCCCACCAGGAACGCGATCGTGTCGCGCACCATCGCCAGGTTCTCCTCGCCGTCGGTGCGCAGCGCGCGCTCGACGTGCCGGATGTCCGATTTGGCCACGAGCGTCACGATCGGCGCCTCGGAATCGAGCAGGGCCCTCACCTGCGGATCGGCGTCCACCTTCACGCCCGCCTTGCGGGTCGAGCCGAACGCGGCGAGCGTCGCGCGCTGCAGGTGCAGCTGTGTCTTCGCCTCCTCGAAGAACTGGGTGTCCCTCGGAATCGCACCGGGCCAGCCGCCCTCGATCACGTGCATACCGAACTGGTCGAGCAGCTGGGCAATCGAGTGCTTGTCCGCGACGGACAAGTTCATCCCTTCCTGCTGCGCACCGTCGCGCAGGGTGGTGTCGTAGACCTCGATGCGTTCCATGGTGTCCCCTCTCAGACCAGCCGGTACATCCAGCCGTGCCTGTCGCTGACGGTTCCGTATTGGATTCCCGTCAGTTCCTCGTAGATTCTGGTGGTGAGTTCGCCGGGTTCGCCGTCGGCGATCGTGACGTCGAAGTCGTCGGAGGCGAGCCGGCCGATCGGTGTGATCACCGCCGCGGTCCCGCAGGCGAAGACCTCCGTGATGGCGCCGTTCCTGATGCCGCCGATCAGCTCGGTCAGCGGCAGGTCCACCTCGTCCACCCGCACCCCGTGGTCGTGGAGGAGCTGGATGAGCGAGGCGCGCGTGATGCCCGGCAGGATGGTCCCGTGGCCCAGCGACGGCGTCACCACAGAGCCGTCCGCCCGCACGGCCATCAGGTTCATGCCTCCGAGCTCCTCCACGAGGCTCGACGTCGCGCCGTCGAGGAAGAGGACTTCCTCGAATCCGCGTGCCTTCGCTTCCTCCTTCGGCACCAGCGAGGACGCGTAGTTTCCCGCGGTCTTCGCCGCCCCCGTTCCGCCGGGACCGGAGCGGTGGTACTCGCGCGTGACCCAGACGTCGATCGGCTGGAAGCCGTTGCCGAAGTAGGGCCCCACGGGAGAGGCAACCACGAGGAACGTGACCTCGTTCGCTGCCCGCACGCCGAGGAAGTCCTCCGAGGCGAACTCGAACGGCCGAAGGTACAGTGACGAACCCGGTGCACCGGGCACCCACGCCTCGTCCGCCGCGACGAGAGCGGCAATCCCTCCGACGAAGTCCTCGAGCGGCAGCTCCGGCAGCGCCATCCGCTGCGCGGACCGGATGTGCCGCAGGGCGTTCTGCTCGGGCCGGAAGGTCCAGACGGAACCGTCGTCGTGACGGTACGCCTTGAGCCCCTCGAAGATCTCCTGCCCGTAGTGCAGCACCGACGACGACGGCGCGAGCCGCAGCGCGCCGTACTGCACCAACTCGTGGCTGTGCCAGCCTTGCCCGTGCGTGTACATCGCCCTTGCCATGTGATCCGTGAAGTCCACGCCGAACGCCCCACGCGAGACGGCGGCCTCGCGCGCCGCAGCGCTGGCGCGGACGATGCCGTCGGCAACGGGGTACCGCGCGGCGAGTTCGGGGGCGGCTGGAAGGTCGTGCGTCGTCGTTGCAGTCATCACTTCGTCTTCACTGCGGCTGGGCGGTTCGTTTTCGTGAGCAGTCCCGCGATCGCATCGCCGATCTCGGAGGTGGTGCGGGTGCCGTTGCGCGCGGCCTGATCGGCTGCGACGGCGGCGTCGACTGCGTCCGCCTCGGCCAGGTAGCCGAGGTGGCGCAGCAGCAGCGCTACGGACAGGATCGTCGCGGTCGGGTCCGCCTTCTGCCGGCCGGCGATGTCCGGGGCCGAACCGTGGACCGGCTCGAACATGGACGGGAACTCACGCGTGGGGTTGAGGCACGCCGAGGCGGCGAGCCCGATGCCACCGGTGACCGCGCCTGCCTCGTCGGTGATGATGTCGCCGAACAGGTTGTCTGTCACGATCACGTCGAAGCGGCCCGGGTTCGTGACCATGAAGATGGTGGCGGCGTCGATGTGGAGGTAGTCCGTCTCGACGTCGGGGTACTCGGCCGAGACTTCGTCCACCACGCGGTTCCACAGCAGGCCCGCGTTCACGAGCACGTTCTTCTTGTGGATCAGTGTGAGCCGCTTGGACCTGGTCAGCGCGAGCTCGAACGCGTAGCGCACGGTCCGCTCCACGCCGTAAGCGGTGTTGATGGACACCTCCGTGGCGATTTCGGCGGGAGAGCCGGCGCGCAGGCGGCCGCCGTTGCCCGTGTACATGCCTTCCGTGCCCTCACGCACGACGACGAAGTCGATCTCCCCCGGGTTCGCGAGCGGGCTCACGGCACTCGGCCACAGCCTCGCCGGCCGGAGGTTGATGTACTGGTCGAAGGCGAACCGCAGCTTGAGGAGCAGTCCGCGCTCGAGGATCCCGCCCGCCAGGATGGGGTCTGCGGGGTCGCCGCCGACCGCGCCGAGGAGGATCGCGTCGTGCTGCGCCAGCCTGGCCAGGGACTCGTCCGAAAGCACCTCGCCGGTCGCGAGGTAGTGCTCGGCACCGAAGGGATACTCGGTCTCGATGAGGTTGACGCCTTCGGGCAGCGCCGCCCGCAGGACCTTGAGTCCCTCGGCGGCGACCTCGGGTCCGATGCCGTCGCCGGGGATGATGGCCAGGTTGATGTCAGTCATGATCTTGATCCTAGGAAGTGACGCGTTATGAGGTGCGAACCGTCCGAAGGGCGGCGCGAGGAGGGGCGGGGCCAGAGCCGGCCCCACCCCGGTGCCGAGTCATGTCAGCGTGCTGCCGAACCTTCGACGTAGTCCTCGTCCTGGGCCTTGTCCCAGACGAACATCCCGCGCAGGCCGGGGCCGACCTTCTCGATCTCGTGGGACTCGCCCTCGGCGCGCAGTGCCTTGAACTCGGTTCCGCCCTGGTCCTGGTCGTCGATGAACCGCTTGGCGAAGGCGCCGGACTGGATGTCCGCGAGGACTCCCTCCATGTTCTCCTTCACGTTCGGGGTGATCACCCGGGGACCGGACACGTAGTCGCCGTACTCCGCGGTATCGGAGACCGACCAGCGCATCTTGGACAGTCCGCCCTCGACCACCAGGTCCACGATCAGCTTCAGCTCGTGGAGCACCTCGAAGTACGCCAGTTCCGGCTGGTAGCCGGCCTCGGTGAGGACTTCGAACCCGTACTTGATCAGCTGCGAGACGCCGCCGCACAGCACGGCCTGCTCACCGAACAGGTCGGTCTCGGTTTCCTCGGTGAAGGTGGTCTTGATGCCACCGGCACGGAGTCCGCCGATCGCCTTCGCGTAGGAGAGCGCGAGTTCGCGAGCCTCCCCGGAGGCGTCCTGCTCCACCGCAACGAGCACGGGCACGCCGCGCCCCGCCTCGAACTCGCGGCGCACGGTGTGGCCGGGGCCCTTGGGGGCGACCAGTGCCACGTCATGCCCGGGCGTGGGCTTGATGTACCCGAACCGGACGTTGAAGCCGTGCGCGAAGAACAGCGCTGCATCATCCTTCAGGTTCGGAGCGATCTGTTCCGCGTAGATGGACCGCTGGTGTTGGTCGGGGGCGAGGACCATCACGAGGTCGGCGCCCTTGACGGCGTCCGCCACCGCGGCGACCTTCAGCCCCTGCTCCTCTGCCTTCTGCCAGGACGTCGAGCCGACCCGCAGTCCGACGGTGACGTCGACACCGGAGTCCCGCAGGTTCAGCGCGTGCGCGTGACCCTGGGATCCGTAACCGATGATGGCTACCTTCTTGGACTGGATGAGCTCGAGGCCGGCGTCGTCGTCGTAGTAGATCTCGGCCATGGGTGGGCTTCCTTCCGTAGGTGGGGTGTAGCGGATTCTAGGCGGTGCGGAGAGCGCGGTCGGCGCGATCCGTCAACGAGCGGGCACCGCGCGCGATGGCGACCGAACCCGACTGCACGATCTCGCGGATGCCGTACGGCTCGAGAGCCCCGAGCAGCGCGCTGATCTTGGCCTCCGATCCGACGGATTCGATGGTCACGGTGTCCGGAACGACGTCGACCACGTGTGCACGGAACAGTTCCACCACCTGGAGCACGCCCGTGCGGGTGCTCTCGTCGGCGCGGACCTTGACCATGAGCAACTCGCGCTGCACAGAGGCCTCCGGCTCGAGCTGAACGATCTTGATGACGTTCACGAGCTTGTTCAGCTGCTTGGTCACCTGCTCGAGCGGGAGGTCGTCGGCGTCGACGACGACCGTCATGCGGGAGATCGACTCGTGCTCGGTCGGGCCGACCGCGAGCGAGTGGATGTTGAACGCCCGGCGAGCGAAGAGACCGGCGACGCGAGCGAGGACACCCGGAGTGTTCTCAACCAGGACTGAAAGTGTGTGACGTGGCATATCAGTGAATCCTTTACTCGTAGCTGCCGAAGTCGGGGGTGATCCCGCGGGCGTACAGAATCTGGTCGTTGGAGACACCGGCCGGCACCATCGGCCAGACCATGGCGTCGCGGGAGACCTGGAAGTCGATGACCACGGGCACGTCATCGATCTCGCGGGCCTTCTTGATCGTCTCGTCCACGTCCTTCGGGTTGTCGCAACGCAGGCCGGCGCAGCCGTACGCCTCGGCGAGCCTCACGAAGTCCGGGATGTTGCGCGTGTCCGAGCCGGTGTTGAGGTCGGTGTGGGAGTACTTGCCGTCGTAGAACAGGGTCTGCCACTGACGGACCATCCCGAGGGACGAGTTGTTGATGACCGCGACCTTGATCGGGATCTCGTTGAGGGCGCAGGTGGCCAGCTCCTGATTGGTCATCTGGAAGCAGCCGTCGCCGTCGATCGACCAGACCTCGCGCTCCGGCACTCCGACCTTCGCGCCCATGGCTGCGGGGACCGAGTAGCCCATGGTGCCGAGGCCACCGGAGTTGAGCCACGCGCGCGGCCGCTCGTACTTGATGAACTGCGCGGCCCACATCTGGTGCTGGCCGACCCCGGACACGTACACGGCCTCCGGGCCGACGATCTCACCGAGACGCTTGATGACCTCCTGCGGGGCCATGCGGCCGTCCGCCGTGGGGGTCCAGCCGAGCGGGTAGGTGTTGCGCAGGTCGTCGAGCTGCCTCCACCACGCCTCGAGGTCGGGCTTGCCGTGCTGGTGGTGTGCGTCCTGGAGGGCGATGTTCATCTCGATGATGGTCGCCTTGAGGTCGCCCACGATCGGCACGTCGGCCTTGCGGTTCTTCGAAATCTCCGCCGGATCGATGTCCGCGTGGACGACGACGGCACCCGGGGCGAACGTGCTCAGCTCACCGGTCACGCGGTCGTCGAACCGCGCTCCGAGGGCGACGACGAGGTCCGCGCGCTGCAGGGCGGCGACCGCGGCCACGGAGCCGTGCATGCCGGGCATGCCGCAGTGCTGGGGGTGGCTGTCCGGGACGGCGCCGCGTGCCATGAGCGTGGTCACGACGGCGGCACCCGAGAGGTCCACCAGCTTGCGGAGTTCCTCGGAGGCCCCGGAGCGAATCGCTCCACCGCCCACGTAGAGGACCGGGCGGGAGGCGGTGGCGAGGAGGCGTGCCGCCTCGCGCACCTGCCGCTGGTGAGGCTTGGTGACGGGGTGGTAGCCGGGCAGGTTGATCCGCGGCGGCCAGGAGAAGTCGATCAGCTGGTTCTGCGCGGACTTCGCGATGTCCACCACCACCGGGCCGGGCCGGCCGGTCGAGGCGATCTCGAACGCCTCGGCGATGCGGCTCGGAATGTCGGCGCCGTCGGTGATGAGGAAGGAGTGCTTGGACACGGGCATGGTCGCGCCCACGATGTCGGCTTCCTGGAAGGCGTCCGTGCCGATCAATGAGGCGCCCACCTGGCCGGTGATCGCGACCATCGGGACGGAGTCCATGTTGGCGTCCGCGATCGGGGTGATGAGGTTCGTGGCTCCGGGACCTGACGTCGCGATGCACACGCCCGGCCGTCCGGTCACGGTCGCGTAGCCCTCGGCCGCGTGGCCTGCGCCCTGCTCGTGCCGCACGAGGATGTGGCGGAGCTTGGTCGAATCAAAGATCGGGTCGTAGGTCGGCAGGATCGCGCCCCCGGGAAGACCGAAGAGGTCGTCGACCCCGAGTTCCTCCAGGGACCGTACAACAGCCTGGGCACCCGTCATCGGAATCGTGGCCGTCGTCTTTGCTCGGGCGGCCACAGTGGAGGGATTAGCCCGGTCGGCCAGCTGTGTCATGAGGACCTCCTCGTGTTGTCGGACATGCGAAGCGCCCCCCGGCCGACAATTCGGCCACCTGGAGGGCGCACAGCAGCGGGTTCGGTTGGTGTCACGCGGTCGCTATGCGCCGCACTCGTACTCGCTGCCTCATGGGTATGACCATATCCGGGACCCCCCGGAAGCGAGCTTCCGTCTCACATGGTGGTCCACGGATCGTCCCGTTGACCACAGTGCGGACAGTGTGGGAGCCGGCCTGCGGCACCTCTCGTCAAACTCGACAACTGCTGGACTCGACTTTCGTTGAGTTTGCGCCGCAAGTGCGGAAAAATATGGCCAGTTCACCAAGGAGGCCACTCATGACCGACCAACCGACGATGCCCGAGGTCGTGAACACCGAACCGGAGACAATCGCAGTGCTTCGCGAGACCGTCCCGATGAACGCGCTCCCCGAGTTTTTCGCCCGCGCCTACCAGACGGTCGAGAGAGTCGTCCGTGAGGAGGGTCTCCAACCCGTCGGCCCCGCCTACGCCGTCTACTACGGAACGCCGGGGGACACCGTGGACGTCGCGGCGGGCTTCCCGGCCGCCGCGACTTTCGTGCCCCGCGACGGCGTGCACCAGGTGACGATCCCCGGCGGGCGGGCGGTGCGGCTCCTTCACCTCGGAAGCTACGACGGTCTCGCGGCCGCGTACGACCGCCTTATGGTGTGGATCCGTGGCGCGGAAGTGGGCGAGCTCGCGGACTACATGCTGGAGAAGTACCTCACGCTGCCGGGGACGGACCCGGACGCGACCGCGACCCTCATCGTCTGGCCGATCCAGGAGTAGGAGCTGGCGTCTATCGCACTTTGCCCGCTCGTAAGGAGAGCACCCTCGTCCCGGATCCGGGGAGTGCCCGCTCCTTCAGTTCGAACTCGCTCTGGGCGCGCACGAGGTCGGAGAGCTTCTTGAAGCCATACGTGCGGGGGTCGAAGTCCGGCTGTACCTTGGTCGCATAGCTGCCGAGGGCCGAGAGCGGCGCCCAGCCGGTCTCGTCGCTGGTCTTGTCCAGCGCGTCTCGGAGGAAGTCCAGCGGCACGGGCTCGGGACCAGGATCAGCCGAAACGACTTGCGTCGAACTGGCGCCCACAGTCTCCTCGGCGGCAGGCTCTCGCAACGGCGCCCGGGAGGACGAACGCCGGCCCGTGCCCTTCTCGAGCAGGTCGGTGAAGATGAACTTGTGGCAGGCGTTCCGGAACGACTCCGGCGTCTTGCGCTCACCGAATCCGAGGACCATCAGGCCCTCCTCGCGGATGCGCAACGCCAACCCGGTGAAGTCGCTGTCGCTCGAGACGAGACAGAAGCCATCGAACTTGCGGGTGTAGAGCAGGTCCATCGCGTCGATGATCATCGTGCTGTCGGTGGCGTTCTTGCCAGTGGTGTAGGCGAACTGCTGCACCGGCTTGATCGCGTACTTGTTCAACACCTTCTTCCACTGCGCGCTGTGCGTGGAGGTGAAGTCACCGTAGATGCGGCGCACGGTCGCCTCGCCATAGCTCGCGATCTCGGCGAGCAGGCCCTCGATATTGGCGGCCTGGGCGTTGTCCGCGTCGATCAAGACGGCGAACTTGGGCGGCACATCGTCGCCCGTATGAGGCGTGACGAATTGCTCTCCGTCCATGGGGATTCCTGCGTCCTTTCAGTTACCGGCGCGCCGGGTGACAACGCGCGATCGCCGCCGTGCCACGAACGCGCGACTCGCCGACGCAACCATCGTAATCCCCGCGCCAAATCGCCGGCGTGACGTGTTCGAAGTCGTACGGCTCCCCCTTCGAGACCCGGACCGCGCTGCGGAACTTCGGCCACCCCGCGTCCTCACTCCAGAATCGCACCACGCGAGGCCGACTGGACGAGCTTGATGTACTTGCCCAGCACACCCCGGTTGAACTGCGGCGGGATCGGCGTCCAGTCGGCGCGACGGCGCGCGAGTTCGCCGTCGTCGACGAGGAGTTCGAGGGTCCTGGCTGCGACGTCGAGACGAATCCTGTCCCCATCCCTGACGAAGGCGATGGGACCACCGTCCACGGCCTCCGGGGCCACGTGACCCACGCACAACCCGGTGGTGCCGCCGGAGAAGCGCCCGTCGGTGAGCAGGAGGACATCCTTGCCCAGACCCGCGCCCTTGATGGCGCCGGTGATCGCGAGCATCTCCCGCATCCCCGGGCCGCCCTTGGGGCCTTCGTAACGGATGACGACGACGTCGCCCGCCTGAATCGTGCCGTCCTCCAGCGCGTCCATCGCCGCCCGCTCCCGCTCGAAGACGCGCGCCATGCCTTCGAACACCTCCGAGTCGAAGCCCGCCGATTTCACGACGGCGCCCTCCGGAGCGAGTGAACCGCCGAGGATCGTGATCCCGCCGGTCGCGTGAATCGGCTCGCTGAGCTGCCGGATCACGGTGCCGTCGAGGCCGGGCGGGTCGAGTTCGGCGAGGTTCTCGGCAACGGTCCTTCCGGTGACGGTGAGGCAGCCGCCGTTGAGCATGCCGGCCTCCAGGAGCGCCTTCATGACAACGGGCACGCCACCCTTCCTGTCGACGTCGTACATGACGTACCGCCCGAACGGCTTGAGATCGCCGAGGTGCGGGACGCGGTCCGCGATCCGGCTGAAGTCCTCAAGGGTGAGGTCCACCTCGGCCTCGTGTGCGATCGCGAGCAGGTGCAGCACGGCGTTGGTGGAGCCGCCGAACGCCATGACGACGGCGATCGCGTTCTCCAGCGACTCCTTCGTGATGATGTCGCGCGCCGTGATTCCGTGGCGCAGCAACTCGACGACAGCCGCGCCGCTGCGGTGTGCGAAGTTGTCCCGGCGGCGGTCGGCGGAGGGCGGCGCAGCCGACCCCGGCAAAGACATACCCATCGCCTCCGCCACCGACGCCATCGTGTTGGCGGTGTACATGCCACCGCAGGCGCCCTCTCCGGGGCAGATGGCGCGCTCGATGCGCCCGAGGTCCTCCTCGTTCATCAGTCCGCGGGCGCATGCGCCCACCGCCTCGAAGGCGTCGATGAGGGTGACGTCCTTCTCGGTGCCATCCGTCAATTCGACCCGTCCCGGCATGATCGTCCCCGCGTAGAGGAACACGGCCGCGAGGTCGAGGCGTGCGGCGGCCATGAGCATGCCGGGCAGCGACTTGTCGCAGCCTGCGAGCAGCACGCTGCCGTCCAGGCGCTCGGCCTGCATCACGGTCTCCACGGAGTCGGCGATGATGTCGCGCGAGACGAGCGAGTAGTGCATGCCCTCGTGCCCCATCGAGATGCCGTCGGAGACGGAGATCGTGCCGAACTCGAGCGGGTAGCCGCCCGCCGCGTGGACGCCCTCCTTGGCGGCCTGCGCGAGGCGATCGAGAGAGAGGTTGCAGGGCGTGATCTCATTCCAGGAACTGGCGATGCCGATCTGCGGCTTGGCGAAGTCCTCGTCCCCCATGCCGACGGCGCGAAGCATGCCGCGCGCCGCCGTCGCTTCCATGCCGTCGGTGACCTGGCGGCTGCGGGGCTTGATGTCAGGTGTCTGGCCGGCGTCGATGCTCACGGCCCCGAGTGTATGCGGACCGGCGCGAGTGAGCCTCCCGAAGGTCTTCACGGCAAAGCGCTCCTGCGGGAGCATGGGGCCATGACCCACGCGTTCGGCCTTGGCGGAATGGAAGTCGGCGTCGCCACCTCGGCGACCCAGATCGAGGGCGGCGCTGCTGCCACCATCTGGCATCGCTGGGCCGATCAGCCCGGAGGTGGCGCAGTGGACGGTTCCTCCCCCGCCGTCGCCTGCGACCACTGGAACCGCGTGGAGGAGGACACCGCGCTGCTGGCGTCTCTGGGAATCCGCCACTACCGGCTCGGGCTCGAGTGGGCGCGCATCGAGCCGCGCCCCGGGGAGTTCGACCACGACGCCATCGCACACTACCGCCGCGAACTGACCGGCCTCCGCGCCGTTGGCATCACCCCGCTCGTGACGCTGCACCACTTCAACGATCCGATTTGGTTCTCCGACTCCGGCGGCTTCCTCGGCCCGGAGGCGATGCATGAGTTCACGCGCTACGTCCGCCACGCCGCCACCTCCCTCGGCGATCTGGTGAACGAGTGGATCACGATCAATGAACCGAACGTGTTCGCGCTGACGAGCTACTTCGACGGCAGCTGGCCGCCCGGCCACAGGTCCGTCACCGAGTTCCTCCGCGTCCAGACCGCGCTGGCGCGGGCTCACATCCACGCCTACATCCACCTGCACCGGCTCGTCCCCCACGCGCGGGTCGGCTTCGCGCAGCACCTGCGCTTCTTCGACCCGGTCAACCCCGCGAACCCTCTCGATCGCCTCTCCGCGGGCGTCACCAAACACCTCTTCCAGGACGCCGGCACGACGGCGTCGCTCGCCGGCCGTTTCCAGGCTCCCCTGGTGCGCCCGCGTGAGATCGGTCCCGGCCGGTACGCCGACTTCCTCGGCGTCAACTACTACAGCGGTTCCCTGATCCGCGGCATCGACTACCGCACCGCCGAGGGCGTTCCCGTCAACGACCTCGGCTGGGAGATCTCCCCGCAGGGCTTCGAACGGGTGCTCGGGGAGTACCACCGCCGCTATCGGCTACCGATCTACGTGACCGAGAACGGCACCGCCGACCGCTCCGATTCCTTCCGCTCCCGCTACATCTACGACCATCTCCGCGCGGCCGCCACGTCCGGGCTGCCCATCGAGCGGTACTACCACTGGACGTTCATCGACAACTGGGAGTGGGCGGAGGGTCAGACCGGGCGGTTCGGCGTCGTCGAACTGGACTTCGCGACCCAGGAACGCACGATCCGCGAGTCGGGGCGCTTCCTCGCGGACATCGTTGCCAAGCGGGGCGTCACGGAGGCATCGTACGAGCGCTGGGTCGCGCCGCAGACCTACCCGAGGAACGACTGACGGCCCTCATCGACGTTCTCGGCGGCTGGTTCGGGCAGTACGAAGGCACCGGGGCGCACGCCGGGCAGCGACTGCTCGGGTATTTCGGATCGCGGCCGTATCTCGTGGAGCGCATCGATTGAGCGCTAGTACGCTTCGGCCATGACGGCGAAGAAGCCCGCCCTGAGCGCCGGCAACGAGACCAGCGTTGATGCCCGGCCCGGCGTGGCGAGACGGAACCGTTGGACGTTCGGAGTCGGAACCCTGGGCCGGGACATGGTCTACACGCTCCAGGCGATGTTCCTCATCGTGTTCCTCACGGAGATCCTGGACCTGCCCGATTCGACCATGTGGTGGGTCAGCGCCATCCTGCTCGTGGCGCGCATTTTCGACGCGTTCACTGACATCGCGATGGGCGGCGTGGTGGATAACACGCGCACACGGTGGGGGCAGTACAAGCCGTGGATCGTGGTTGGGGCGATCGCGTCTGCGGTGATCACCGTGCTTCTGTTCGTGGACTGGGGGCTCCGCGGCGGGGCATTCGTTGCGGCGTTCGCGGTCACGTACGTGCTGTGGGGCCTGTCCTGGACCATGAACGACATCTCGTACTGGTCACTGCTGCCGGCGCTGACGCTCGACCGGCACGAGCGGGAGCGGATCGCGGCGCTCGCCAAGACGTTCGCCACGATCGGCCTGTTCATCGTGGTGGTGGCGATCATCCCCGCCACGAACGCGCTCGGCGGCGACGCGAGGGCGTGGACCACGTTCGCCATCGCCGTCGTCGTGATCATGCTCGCGGGGCAGTCCGTGACGCTGATCGGGGTGCGTGTGCCCCAACTCCAGGCGGAGCCACAGCACACAAGTGTCAAGGAGATCGTGCGGGCCGTGGTCCGGAACGACCAGCTCATGTGGGTGGCGCTCGCGATGCTGCTCTTCTACACGGGTTACACGACGACGACCTCGTTCGGCGTCTACTTCTTCAAGTACGCATACGGCGACGAGGGAATGTACGCACCGTTCGCCGCGGTCCTCGGTGTCTCGCAGCTCATCGGTTACGCGCTGTTCCCCGTGCTCCGACGGCGCCTGAGCCGGCGGCTGCTCTATACGCTCGCCACTGCGACGATTGCGCTCGGGTACGTCGTCTTCTTCTTCTCGCCGATGAATATGACTCCCATAGGGATCGCCGGCGTGCTGTTGTTCGTGGCGCAGGCGTCTATCGTGCTACTGCTCATGGTGTTCATGACCGACTGCATCGAGTACGGCCAATGGAAGCTCGGCCGGCGCAACACCGCCGTCACGTTCGCGCTGCAGCCGTTCGTGGTGAAGGTGGCCGCGGCCTTCTCGACGGCGATCGTGGGATTCACCGTCATCCTTACCGGAATCAATGAGGCGCAGTCTGCGGCGGACGTCTCCGAGAGCGGGCTCTTCGGAATGAAGGTCATGATGATGTTCGTGCCGCTCGGCATGATCGTGGCCGGGTATCTGATCTATCTGTGGAAGTACCGCATCGACGAGGATTTCCACTCCCGGATCGTCACGGACCTGAGGGAGCGCGGCGAACTCGTGTGAGTCTCTCCAGTGAAACACGCCGGCGGTGGCCACCAACCCGCACGGTGCTGGATTCGGGACACTGAGCGGCCCGGGGAATCGGCTCACCGCGGGGCCGAAATCGCCAACGAGATGGGCCGACGCGCCTGAACCTGTATTGCAGTGGGGTTTCGAGGTGCCAGAGAGGCTGTCGGGCTTTCGCGGGAGGTCGCTTCCGTGGGTGCATTTGTTACTTCTGTAGGAGTTTCGGCACCGCGTGCTGGTTTCCTGCGGTCCGGGGGTGCTTGTGAGTCTCCTCAACAGGCGGTGGAGCGACAACCGTAGGCGTTTGGCTTCTACTGTAGGCGTTTAGCACGTGTTGCACGCCTACGCTAGAAGCCCAACGCCTACAGTAGACGAATCCGTCGGTCCGGGAGGGCCGCGAACAGGGCAAAATAGGGCCAAATCCACCCCTTGACGGGGTGAAAGCCGGTCCACAGGGCAGAAACTCCGACAGTAGTGGCCGAAAGCCGCGGCCAAAGGGCCTGCAGGCGCCGTCGAACCGCCCGAACCTGCACCAGAGTGCCAAACGGTGGCCAAGCCTCAACATCCCAAGGCCCCATACTGATCATCGCTGATGCGGCTTTCATCTGACTCAGCCACTAGGCGCCTCCCAAACCCGACTTCCGCAGCATGGAAAGAGCCGTCTCGATATCGCCAATTTTCTCTCGAATTTCTTTCGCTGCGCCGGATGGCTTGTCGTCGACTCTTTTGTGTCGGGCGAGGGCCAAATTGAGCTCCTTACGCATCGCCTCGAGCGTTCTCAATTCGTCCCGACTGCGAGAATGCGGTCGCAGATTCCCCTTTGCGAGGGCCATTGCCTGGATAAAGACGACGTTCTGCTGCACAAGCGTTCGATTACCCGCCACCAGACTGCTCGCAGCAACTCCAGCCCCTCCGGCGGCTGCTACTCCTGCCACCATAGCCAACCCACCCAGCATGCCGCCGGGTCCCAATGCGGCGAGGCCCGCGACCAGTGCAGCCCCACCAGCGAGACCCACCGGCGCAATAATAGGTACAAGAAATGGCGCGGCAAATACGATGACGAGGCCAAGTGCTCCGAGGCCGGCCTTGACCATAAGACCAGCGAGCGAAGCATGAGACTTGCGAGCATCACGTACCGCCTTAGTGATCGCCGGCACCCATGTTGCTGGACATCCTAGATCGGCGGCGAACGCTTCGGTCGCAGCGAGTCTCGATTCTTCATCGATTGCAATCTGGAAAGGCTGGATCGGATTGCCGAGAAGCGCATTTATAACAAGACCCAATCGATCTTCATCACAAAAGGCGTTCTTCAGGAGATGCGTATTGTTTCGGTTTAGTGCGAGCTTGTTGTCGGGGACACCGGCACTGCGGAGATCCACCGCAGCCCTTCCGTTGACGATAAACCTAGCAGTATCGAACCGCTGCCGCTTCTTGGAATCTTTGAGATTTTCCGATACTCGAAGTGAAAATTGTGCTCCAGCAATCACGGCAAGGGTAGTCGCCTCAGCATCGGTGGCACCGCCAGTCTTCCAGCCATCATCGGCCATTGGAGTTGTTCCTCTCCGTGCTACCCATTCAGTGTGAACGATAGCAATCCACTCGACACGATCTCGGGGTTTCGCAAGGACGATGTTCTTGGGCTCCTCGACCGTGTCTACGATGCCTTACGGATCGGCAGGCGGGTACTCCATCGGCTCCGTGCCCTCGCCATTCCGCGCATCGCGGATAACCCCAGATGCCGATCACAGGGAGATCGCTCAGCATACATCCCCCACATCGTTGTGACGCGGGCAACAGCTATCCCAACGAGGACCCGAGATGCGACTCGGGACCGATTATCCGGCTCTCGGCCTCGAGGCGGCCGTCGGGGATCGGGGTGGCACACGCTGAAGGGGGACGCCGCGACGGCCCGAATCGGGACCGCATAGCAACGGAACAATACCCGGGGCGATTCTTGTCCGTGTACGCAAATAGGGGGAACACATCGTTTGTGTTCCCCCTATTTGGGAGGTGTGTTCGGCGGTGTCCTACTCTCCCACACCCTGGCGAGTGCAGTACCATCGGCGCTGGAGGGCTTAGCTTCCGGGTTCGGAATGGGGCCGGGCGTTTCCCCTCCGCTATGGCCGCCGTAACTCTATGGAACCACC
>DASRMP010000012.1:0-32213 GCA_035647855.1 Actinomycetaceae bacterium
CTACTGGCCGCCTGCCACAACCTCCGAAAGCTCTACCAGCACACAGCAACCGGCGCCACAGCCACCGGGTAGGCCCGGCAAGCCACGGGCCCGCCCGGCCGCCGTGGTCAGCCGACCCGGCCCGCTGACGAGCCCCGGGCCCGCCCCGCACCAAGACCCGGGCCACGATCCTCCGCAAAGCCGTCACAAACACCAGTCACACCACCCAAATTCCGACCCACGCTCCTAGGCTTCAGCCGTCCCCGCTCTCGGCATCAAGGAGAACTTCATGGCCCTCGAAGTTGGCGTCATAACCAGTTGGACATTCATGGCCGAGTGCCCGATTCCCCAGGACGTCGCGTCATTGCTGGTGGCAGGCGAATCACCCATTGCTGCCTACAAGACCTTCCGCGACAGCGCAATCTTCACGAACAAACGCCTCATCGTCCGTGACTCCCAGGGCATGAGCGGCAAGAAGGTGGAGGTGTACTCGTTGCCCTACTCATCGGTGAACATGTGGTCTTCGGAGAACAAAGGCACCTTCGACTTCAACTCCGAGCTGGAGCTGTGGACGCGCGCCGGCCACATCAAGATCAAGATCGGCGCAGGGGTTGACATCCGGCGGCTGGACCACCTGATCGCGTCAGCGGTGCTCGGCGCGCTCAACTGAGCGCGCCGACGGCGTGGACGGACGACGCCTCCCCCGTCAAGGCCGGCGCTCCCGCCGTCGCCGCCAACGAGAGCGATGGTCGGTTCTCCGCGACGAGGTTCACACCGGGTTAAGCTGCTGTGGCGCAATCAGCGATGTCGATGAATCAGATCCGAAGGCCATGCGGATGTTGTATCCGACCGACGGCCGAAGCTGGTTGAGGCCCGCAATCACACTGCTGTGGATGTGGAACCTCCGCGCCAGTTCGTCGAAGGGCACGCTCGTGTTGAGGCCGAGGATCTCGATCCCCACGACTACGCCGTTCCGGTCGAGGTCGACCATGATGGAATCGCTGAACTCACGAGTCTTGGCAACCTCGCTATCGGACAAATAGATGTAGGAAGCCCCCACCCCAAGGTCAACCTCGACCCGAATCGGTTGATGAATCACTCCTCGTCCCTCCACGCGCATGTGACGACGTACCAATCCCCCGGCGCCGTCTGCGGCCATCTGACTACCACTTTAGCGTCCCGCTCTGACGAGCACCTCCCGATGAAGACCCAAGCCCGGCCCTGCGAGCTGGCAGTTCCCTCATACGAAGTGTGCGGCTCGCTCAGGACCTCGCGCACTGCGTCCTCCGGAATACGGCGATGTCTCATTCTCTGACGGGCATGGGCTGAGAACGTAATCCGCATCGCGGCGCCCTAGCTGGCTTGGTGCTGGGACTCGACCTCAAACGCGAGTCTTCTTGCAAGCTCATCGTCGAGATAGACCCTGACCTCGTACAGCCCCGCCGAAACGAGTGGAAGGTTGAGAGACGCCGCAAACAGCAGACCGATCTTGCCATCGTAAGGACGTATTTCGGCACCTGGCCGCAGTGTCGACGAGACGTCAAGCTGGTACGCGGAGTCCGGACTCGTCAACTCGAGCCGGACCTCAATCGGAGGTGCGCCCTGCAGGGAACGAATCCGACCCGCTACCGAGAAGACGTGCATACTCGGGAGTTCGGGTGCTCGCACGTGCGTGAAGCTCGCCCCAACAGCGGTGAGCTTGCCGTTTTCGATGCTTGCGAAGTCGCAAAGGAACGCGTAGTCCAGTTCGGCCATGTACCGAGGGTACCGAGAGGATCCGACAAGATCCCTCTCGGGAACCATCGGATGTGGAAGTGCCTCACCGTGCGCCCAGAAACCGCGGAAGCACCCCCCGAAGCGTGCCGGTTGTGCAGGCGGCCGCCTATCGCTGCCCTTTCCGATCGCCTGCGAGACTGGAGCCATGAGCCAGCTCGCCCCGCGTCCCACGGCCGATACCGCCAAGAAGTCCGGCATACTCAACGGGCTCCTGGTTGGGCTGATGTGGGTGCTGGAGATCATCGACGTCGCACTGCAGGGCGCCCTCGACTGGATCGGCGTGCACGCCTGGAACGTCGCCATGCTCTGGACGCTGTTCACCGCCCCGTTCGCGCACCTCGGCTTCGGGCACCTGGCGGCCAACTCGATCCCGCTGCTCATCCTCGGTTTCCTCATCGCCCTGGGCGGGCTCCGCCAGTGGATCTACGTCACGCTCGCTGCAGTGATCGGCTCCGGACTGTTCGCGTTCCTGCTGAATCCGCCGGGCACGGTGACGATCGGCGCTTCCGGGGTCGTCTTCGGCTATCTCACGTATCTGATCATCCGGGGCTGGTTCTCGCGTGACTGGCGGCAACTTCTGCTGGGCCTCCTCGTCCTACTGATCTACGGATCGATGCTCTGGGGCGTCTTCCCGACGATGCCCGGAGTCTCCTGGCAGGCGCACCTGGGTGGCGCGGTCGCCGGGGTGCTGGTCGCCTGGTGGTTGCACAGCCAGGACCGCCGTCGTCACTCAAAGAGGATCTGGAACCAGTTCGACCCCGAGCCGTAGAACAGGCTCTTGCCGTCGTCGCTGATGTCCAGCGCGGCGACATTGGGGCGCGTGTTCCATCTCCTTGTGTCCGCACCCGTGAATAGGGAGACGCGGTCCACCCCACTGACCGCCAGGGCATCGGCCGCCGCAGCGAAGGCCGGCTCACCGACGGAAAGCAGGAGCACCGAATCGTTCGAGAGGTCCCGCATCTCGTTCTTCGCCGGCACGTATGCGATGAGCGCGTCATTGACCACAAGAACCTTCAGGGTACCCACCGGCGCTTGCTGCGTCGCCGTCACGACGCCGTGGTTCAGCGTTACAACGCGGCCTTCGACGGGGCAGGCGACAATCGCCTCCGTGTCGCGAGCGCTCACTCCCCAAGGTGTGCAATCGAGCTCAACCTGCGCATCCAGTCGCCCGGATGCAGGGTCGATCACCCATAGTTCGCGTGCACCGGGCTGCGTGACGTACACGGCGGTGTCGGTAGCTGCGAGCCCCTCGGTGAGTTCGGGGAGATCGAGGTGCCATTGAGACTGTGCCGTATCGAGGTCCATGGCTGATACCTGTCGGTTCGTGCCGGACCAGCCCGATCCGATGGCAAATACCGTGTTCCGGCTACGCACAGCCGTGAGCGAGTGGCCGTCGAAGTGCGCGACCACCGTGACAGAGCCCGAATCGAAGTTGCCGTGGACGAGCGTGCGGGTGTTGACCAGTGCCCAGCCCTCGTCGTCCTTGCCGCCCAGAGTGGTGGTCACGGCGTACTGGTCATTGAAAGGGATGGCCCGGGTGAGCGGCCCGTCATCTCCCATCGCATTGCCGGTCAGCAGAGGAATGAAGATCGCGGCGGCCGTGGTGACGCTCACTCTCAGTATTTGCGGCAGTAACGGGTTCGAGGTCTGCTCACCTTTAACGCGGGGCGCCGGCGGAAGCCCCAAGTCACGGTATTGCGGCATAGCGAGCAAGCCGTTCACCTTCAGCACCATCTCCGAATTGCCAGACAGTGCGAACACACAGCGTTCTATCGCCACCTCGTAGCTGATGTCATCGGCGGAAGCCGCGGACGCCACCACCGGCTGTAGCGATCCGAGCGGCCAACAGATTGCCAGTGGAACCCGACGGGCAGTCTGGGTATCGAACAGTTCCGGAGGCAGGTCGTACGCCGCCGCAAACACCGCGAGGCGTTCGGCGCGCTCGTCAGCGGGGACCGGCGGCACCAGGAACACGGTCTTGTGAAGGTAGCCCGAGGATGACACCAGCTCGAGTTCCCAGCTCAGACCAGCCGTCTTGCCGATGAACACCGTGATGAGTTCGGCTTCCTCGGCGAAACTTCGTACGGCGTCCTGCCACGTGTCGTCTCCGAAAGTGAATCTCTGCGCTCCCAAGCCAGGAGGCAGGACTTGGCCGGGCTGGCCCACGGCGATCGGCGGACCGTAACTGGACAGCATGAGCGCGACCAGTTCTTCGAAGCCCTCCCGGCGCTTCATCAGAAGGCTGTCGAGGAAGCCCGCGCGGTCGGGCCGTCGCACGCGCAGCTTCAGTTTGTCGTCACCGAAGGTCCGGAGCATGAGCACAGGTCGTCCGTCACCACGACGACGATTCCTCATGGCTGCCATCGCCCACCGGCGTCCGAGTGTGGTGGGGAATCCAACCCAGAGCGCGACGACCAACGCGACCAGAGTCATGGCAACTCCCCCGCCCGTCACCTCCCAGGTCGCGAAGTCCGCAGTGCCGGAGCCCCACTGGGTCAAGGCGCTTCCGGACATCCAGAGGGCGAACGAAACGGCCAGCAGGATGACCGATCCGAGCGCTCCAAGCATCGCGGGCACCATCGCCGCACCCCTGATCAACGGGCGCCGCTCGCGGCCCTCCGGCCGTGTGAGCAGTCGCTGGAACCAGAGGCCAACCACATATGCCAGAACGATGAAGGCATAGCCGAACAGCGAATGGGTGTGGCTACCTATTGTTGGAGCCAGGCGAATAGCCCAGAGGATGAGCGCCAACCGGCACGCTCCGAGCGCCGTGTCGCCCAACGACCAGCGGCGTCGCGCGGGCTCGACATCCGTATGCAAGGGATTGAGCCGACCGGGGGCGAAACGAGTGAGGAGACGGCGCCACAAGCCCCGATCCATCACGATCGGGACCACCACGAGTACCGAGAGAAGCAGCGCGAACCCCAGCATCTCGCGACGCAACATGGAGATGCGTTGGCGAGGCATTTCGATGTTCTCGGGCGATGGCACTTCAGGGGTCACCTCTACGAGAGGCTCCACGTGCTCCACGAGTGTGGTCAGCGTTGCAATGAGATGAGCGTCATCACCGCTGGGTTCGTGGACCTGGATGCCCACGTGGGTGCGGCCTCTGACAATCAGCGCGCAAGCGGCGGTGATGTCGGATGTCCGGACTCGAAACCCGGCTGCGTCGGTGCCGGCGATCGGGACGGGCTCGGCAGATTCACAGCCGACCGTAGGTGGTGCCGTCGTTCCACCGGTGATGATCTCGACGGTGACCACCGCCTCCTCAACGAGGTTGGGACTACGCCACCGACGTTCCCACGCCTGTTCTATGGCGGCGTCCCGGAAGTCCTGAGCGAGGTCGGTGTTGAGCTGGTACGCCCGGGTATTGGGTGGGCGATCACGCACGCGCACCATGCTGGTTCCGAAGGCGTCCGACACCACGTCGTCGTCGGGGATGACGGCCGCGACAGCGGGTGGTTCGAAAGGTGGCAGGAGCGAGGCATCCGGCGGCGGTGACTCCCATGCAGGGTTCGTAGCAATCGCAGCAACAGCAAGCACAAGCGCGACAGCCAATGTGACGGCTGAGACCACGGGACGTTGGGCCAGTCGATACCCGGTCACTTCTCTGTCCCCGTAACGAACTCGACCATCGACAAGCCCCCCTTGACCCAGGTTTCACATGCAACTCCTGGCACGCAACTCTCTGCCGCGCCGACGGGCTGAGCCTCCCACTCTCACGCGATGCCCGGCCGTCGCGTCCGCTGGGTGAGTGTGAATCCGCTGGGTGAGTATGAAGTCATGCGAAGGCGGGCCGGTCCCCCCGACCGGCCCGCCTTCGTTTCCCCCGGTTACTGGAGCGAAACCACCACGTCACTGCTGAGGAAGCCTCCCGAGAGCTCGAGTCCCACAGGCAGCGCATCCGCTGGGATGTCGTAGAGCAGAACTCCCTCCACCGTGTTTCCCGGATTGATCTTCGTGAGGAAGAAGTCCTCGGCTTCCAAGTAACTCGCCGCAGTTGAGGCGGAGTGCTCGCGGCCCTGCTCATCGATCAGATTCTGATCGGAGTAGTGGAAGTACTCGGCCGAGTCGCTGATGTTGCTGACTGTGACCGCGACTGTCACGAACTGACCCTGGGCCACCTCACCGAAGTACTCGTTGCCGACTCGCGAGATTCCCGTCTCGGCCCCATTGACCGTGACGGTGAAGTCACCAACCTCAACTGTGTCTCCGATCGCGGCCTGCGTCTCGTCAGCCGGGGCGGGTTCGCCGGCTTCCTGCGAGACGTCCGGCGAACCCGCGTCCGTGGGTGCATCCGCTCCGGCCGAGGACGTCGACGCCCGGGGCACGTCGTCGTCCCCGCCTCCAATCGCCGCACCGATACCTCCGAGGACGACGACGGCGATGATCGCCGTCAGGATCTTGTGGCGGGCGAACCAACTGCGCTTCGGCTCGGGGGCCGGCGCCTGGTATTGGATGGGGACGGGCTGGTTGGGCACGGGTTGCCCGTGCTCGTTGGGCTGATACGGATTGCTCATGGTGAGCTCCTTCGTTCTCGCAGGATCTGATGCCCCAAGCAAACGGGAGGAGGCAGGACCGGCGGATCCCCTGATCGGTTGGAGCCGACTGACCGAACGGGCGGGTTGACGGACGGAGGTCCGGACCGAACGGCTGAGTGATGATGTGGGTGGGAGGCCGTAGTTTGGGCCTATGGCCCCCGTCAGCGCTCCGCAGTCCACGGTTCCCGAATGGGTGCACCGGGCGGGACACGTCCTGCTCGAGATCGCGATCCTGGTCACCGCGTGGCTCTCCGCGCTCCTGGGTTCCATTCCGGCGATCGAACGGGCGAAGTTGACCGGGGGCGAAGGAGCCCCCGCCGCCATGGCGGAGGTGTGGGCCGGCCTCGCCATGGCAGTGGGTCTGCTTGCTCCCCTGCTGCTCCTCCTCCGCAACAGGTCACCCTGGGTCGCGTGGATCCTTGGTGGAGCCCAGATGCTGTTGCCGATCGGGCCCCAGATGATGTTCGCGCTTCCGGCATTCCTGCGGCGTTCCAGTTCACGGTTGGCGGCAGCGGCCATCACGTTGCATGCGGTGGGGATCGCAGTCTTCTTTGCCATCGATTCCAGGGGTACCAACGGGGACACGTCGGCGCTGCGCGTCCTGACCGCAAGCGGTGGTGGCGATCTCGATGTGGAGAGTGAACTGTCCATCTCGAGCGTCGTATGGCTCTACCTGCTCACTGTTCTCCTGCCGGTGGTGATCGGCTTCATTCTCCGTTACCGCGATCAACTCGCAGAGTCTCGCCGTCATCTGGTGTCCTCCCAGGAGGATCTCGCCGCAAAGGGTGCCTCCCTCGGGCAGATGGCGGAAGCCCTCACCCGCAAGGAGGAGCGGGAGATGATCGCCCGCGAGATTCACGACGTGATCGGCCACCGCCTCTCGATGATCAATGTCTACGCGGGTGGCCTCGAACTCGCGGTGGGGAGCGATCCGGAGTTGGCCGAACGAGCCAGGCTCGTCCGCGAGGCATCCCAGCAAACGGTGGATGATCTGCGCTCACTCGTTCAGGTGATGCGAGATCCGGAAGGGTTCGCGGGGCTGCGGGCACCCGGCCCGGATTCGCTGACGGACGTGGCCGGCATGATCGAGGAGGTTCTGGGGGCCGGCCGGCCGGTGGCGTCCTCCGTGTTCCTCGACAGTCCTGAACAGGCGCCGCCCGTCCTGTCACACGCCGTGTACCGGATCCTCCAGGAACTGCTGACCAACACCCAGAAGCACGCGCAGGGTGCTCCTGTTCGCGTACGGGTGACCGGCGGACCGGGTCGGGGTATCCGGATCGAGGTTGCGAACGTCATGACATCGCACCGGCCTGCGCCGCCGGTGGACGGGGCACCCACTTTCCAGTACGGATCCCGGGCGGCGGCGTCGACGGAACCGAGGCCGAGCCACGATGGGTCGGGACTGACAGGAGTCCGCGAGCGCGCCGCCGCCCTGGAGGGGACGGTGCACGTGGAGCCGGGACCACCCGAGTTCGTGGTCCGGGTGGACCTGCCGTGGCGCACAGGCGCGGACCGGTCGGATCGTGTGGGTGGTGGCCGGTAGCCTCGTGAGACATGAGCGAGGTTCGGCCCATCCGGGTGCTGGTGGCGGACGATGATCCACTGCTGTGCACGGGCCTGACCCACCTCCTCACGGATGGCGGCCGGGGCAGCATCGAGGTGGTGGGAGTTGCCCACGATGGGCATGAGGCCATCTCGGCAGTGATCGCGCACCGGCCGGACGTGGTGCTGATGGACGTCGCGATGCCCGTGATGGACGGACTCACCGCAACGGCCCGAATCAGGGAGATGAAGGACCCGCCGGAGGTCATCGTCATCACCACATTCGACGCCAATGACGAGCCAATTCGGGCGGCAGCGGCCGGTGCCAGCGGGTTCCTCCTCAAGAGTGAGGGGCCGCTGGAGATCATCGGCGCGATCCGGGCTGTTGCGGCGGGTGAGGGCGCGCTCTCACGGCGCACTGCCCGCCAGTTGTTGGATCACGTGGGAACCGCGCATCACAGCATGGAGCGGCAGCGGGCGCGGGCACTGTTGTCCGGCCTCACCGAGAGGGAGGGAGCCGTGGCCCGGCTCGTGGCGCATGGCTACTCCAATCCCGAGATCGCTTCGGAACTCCACCTGTCCGAGAGCACGGTGAAGACGCACCTCACCGCCGCCCAGGAGAAGCTGGGCGCCAAGAACCGGGTGATGGTGGCGGTGGAGTACACGCGGGCACAGTAGTTCCCGCAGGCGGAGTAGTTCCCGCGGACTCCCACCCCCCCGGGTCTGGCATGCAGCCGTGCGGAACGTCCAGCATGTGGGACTTTCGTCCCGGATCGGCTTCTTTGACTCGTGGTCGCCTACGATCGAGCCACTATCCAGAGCAACCGAGAGACCCGGCTCTATGACGTTGCGGCAACCCCCGCTCGCGGAGGGTGCCAACGCCGGGACCGATGGAGGAATCAGATGACTCGCCGAATCGACGAGCCACTGGCCGGAAGGTGTCTGGCGATGCGCCACGCCCAGCCGGGACTGATCCGAATGCCCGCCGCGGCTTGAGGCCGCAGCTGCCCTGACGCCGTCGCGCGATCCGGGCACAACGGGCGGGTTCTGCCCGTCGCAGCCGCGCTCTCGCGGCACTTCTCAGCGAATCCCTGACCGGTCGCATGAACTGAAGCGGCTCGTACGCGCGCCCGGAACACGGTATCGGCGCGCTTTCGCGTGCCCAGCCATTCATCGAAGCCACGCGGCGCCCAAGCGCGCCCGCACTCCATTTGCGATTTGCACCGGAACTCCCAACGCTTTCGCGCACCCTCAGAAAGGCAACATCATGACCACCACCGCTTCCATCTCCACCAAGACCGCAGGCAACACCAGCCCACAGATCGCCGAGGTCAGCGTCGCGGGCCAGTGGCAGGGCGCCCTGTCCACCGGCATCAAGGCACGCACGTTCGACTTCACCGTCTCCGAACCCACCTCGTTCGGCGGCGCAAACTCCGGCGCCAACCCCATCGAGTACGTGCTCGGCGGGTTCCAGGGCTGCGTGGCCGTCGTCGTCGAGACGGTGGCACGCGAGCGGGACATCCGCATCGACGACCTCCGCCTCGACATCACCGGCTCGCTCGACCTGCGCGGCTTCGCGGGCGTGTGGGGGGTGAGCCCCTCGATCCAGACGATCGTCGGGGAGATCCACCTCGACGCCGACCTCGAGCACGGCGCATTCGGCGAGTTCGTCGCCGAGATCGAGCGCCGCTGCCCCGTGTACAACCTGCTGCGCGACGCGGGCGTGAAGCTCGAGATCCGCTGGTCGCTCAACTGATGCCGGGGCGGCGGCGATCACCGGCCCCCTGGACACGGCTTTCGCCGGATCCCGCGTGAGGGCGCGCGATCGTCACGAGATGGCTGGCGTCCGTCACCGTGGCGCAGTGACGTCACTGCGCCACGGTGACGATCGTGCGCCCTCAGCACTTTGCGTGTGACGATCGTGCGCCATCGGTGCGGGGGCCGCCGCAAGCCGACAAAACGCAAAGGAACCGGGCGCCAGGGATCAGCGGTTGGCCTGGTTCCACCACTGCGTGTGGTGCGTCCGTAGCCAGTCGTGCTCGGGCATCGGGAAGAACGCCAGATCCTCGCCATTGCCGTAGTAGAAGCCGCTGCCGGTCTTGACGGTGCGGTACGGGTGGCTCATGTTCGACTGGCGCTCGACCATCTTCGTTCCCTTGCCCGGCTCTTGGACTTCCACCAGGCATTCGCGCAGGTGGGACATGTTGTCGTAGGGCAGATCGCCCACAGCGCCCCGCTCCGGATCCGCAGCAAGCTCGCCGATCGTGAGTTCCACGAAGCAGAGGGCCGGGAAGTTCACGAGCGTCGTCGTCGAGGCGGTGATGGAGTCGTAGAACGCGCGGGGCGGGAGCGAGGCCGCCACGAGGCTGCGGACGGGCGCGAGCTCTTGGTAGAGGTGGAGGCCGCCGCCGTCGTCGGGGAGGGTGTCACCCCGATCGAGAGGGATGGTCGCGCCGTACTCGGTGGAGAGGTAGAGGCGGCGGATGGCGCTTACGGGGACGTGCTCGATCACGCGGTACGTGGAGACGTAGGTGGAGTTCTTGGGGCGGCCGTCGGGGTGGGGGATGGTGCGGGCGAGGGCCTCGTCGAGGGGGAAGTAGTCATGGCGGAAGGTGGGATCGAGCTCGAGGAACACCACTTGGCCCTTGGAGAGCCGCGCGTAGCCCGTGGCGTAATACTGCCCGAACTGCTCGGGCGGGAGCTGGGAGACGATGAGCGCCTCGGGAACAGTCGAGACGTACAGGTGGGATTCCACGAACTCCTCCTCGAGCGCCGCAGGTTGTGCGGCCGAGCCTAGTGGCGGGCGTGCGGTGCCGCGAATGGGCGGAAGCGCCGGGGTCCGTGCGTGTGTGGGTCATGTCTCTCCCGGAGACGTGAGACTGGTTACTGAGACGAGCCAGGGCTTTGTCGTTCGTGCTCGACGCGCCTCTGCGGGGGTTCCGACGGCTCGACGACGGTTGCGGCGGCTCGTCGGCTCGGCGGCTCGGCGGCTCGACGGCTCGGCGGCTCGACCGCGCCTGCACGGGTCCTTATGCGGTGGGCTTGACGACGGTTGCGACGGCTCGACCGCGCCTGCGAGTCTCTCGCCCGCGGCTTTCGGCCTCTGCTCCAGTGAATGCAGCATTCTCAGCCCGAAATGGGCCTCTCCGACAGAGGAACGGGGGACTACTGTAGGAGTTTCGCTCCTGTGGACCGGTTCCGACGCCGTCGAGGGGTCGATTTGGCCCTCTTCTGGCCTTTTGGCGACCCTCCGGACCGGCGGATTCGTCTCCTGTAGGCGTTTGACTTCTTCTGTAGGCGTTTAACACGCGTCAACCGCCTACAGAAGAAACTAAACACCTACGGTAGTCGCTCCGATACCGGTTCAAGAGGCTCCGCCACCGACTGAAGAGACCTGCAAGCACCCCCGAAGCGCACGGGACCAGCACGCGCCGTCGAAACTCCTACAGAAGTTGGAGCTGCAGCGGCTCGAAGGGCCAATACTCGGGGGCTGGAACCGGATCTCGGACGGAATTGAGCCCGCGATGCAGATTCGAGGCGCCGGAGAAACCGGACCGTGGCCAAACGGCGAAGCCGTGAAGGGGCGTCATGGTTACGGTGGAACATCGCAACGCGTTATTGACGCGCGAGGAGAGGACCAATGACGATTTCGCTTCCGCCCCCGTCCCTGCCCACCGACTCCGGGCTCACTTCCCTACTCGAGGGACGCCACTCGATCCGGGAGTTCCGCCCCGAACCCGTCTCGCTCGCAGAGGTGTCCGCGCTGCTGTGGGCGGGCTACGGATTCCGGCCCGACGGCGGGCGAACGTTGCCGTCCGCCGGCGGCGTCTACCCGATGGCCCTCCACGTGGTTGCCGGTGACGTCACCGCCCTCGACGACGGCGTGTACTCCTACAACCCAGAGGCACACCAACTGATCCGACGGCTCGCGGGCGACCTCCGGGCGGACCTGATGTCCGCCGCGCTCGGACAGGCATCGGTGGGGGCCGCGCCGGCGTCGATCGTGGTGGCCGGCGCGCCCGGCCGGCTACGTGCCCGGTACGGGAAGCGTTCCGAACGGTATGCGCTGGTGGAGGCCGGTCATATCGGCCAGAATGTGGCACTCGCGGCAGAGTCGCTGGGCCTCGGCACGGTGCCGGTAGGCGCGTTCGGCGACGACGACGTAGCGAAAGTCCTCAGCCTCCCGGAAGCGGAGCACGCGTACTACATCTTCCCGATCGGACGTCCCCGGTAACGATCGCGCCGGTTGCTCGAACCGCAGCGGCGCTGCTGCGCTCGTAGCGAGACTCTGATCTCACACCCGGGGACGTGAGAGTGGTTCCTCTCAGTAACCATTCTCACGTCCCCGAAGACACACCTCCCAACGCGGCTTGAGGACTGCACGGCTGGCGTGCTGCGGGGCGTGAGTGCTGCACGGCTTGCGTGCTGCGGGGTTGAGGTGCTGCGCGGCTTGAGGGTTGCACGGCTTGAGGGCTGCGGGCAAGCCGCTGAGGCGCGCCGCGGAACGATCGGCAGCCAATCGTTGCGGAACGATCGGCGCCGATCTCGTCAGCCGCGCTGGGACTTCACCCACTCCGCGCATGCACGGATGCTCTCGAACGGGGGCTCGATCGCCCCGCGGTCAACCTCGACCACGATGGTCCCGTCGAAGTCCGGCCCGACCGCATCCCAGACCCGGTCGAAATCGAGGTCACCACGGCCCATCTCCGTCCAGAGGCCAGCAGCAACGGTCTGCTGGTAAGTACGGCCGGCGGCCTTCGACTCGTCGATCACGGACTGGTGGAAGTCCTTGATGTGGACCCCACGTAGCCGGTCGCGGTACTCCTCGATCAGCTCGATCGGGTCCGCACCCGCCCAGGACAGATGTCCGACGTCGGGGCCGAATCCGAGGAGCGAGGCGTCTATCCGATCCAGCACGTATCGGGATTCTTCCGCCGTCTCCACCCAGGTTCCCACGTGGGGGTGAAGGATCGGCAGAACACCCTCGGCCACGGCGGCAGCGCATGCCCGAGTGAGGGTCTCGACCACGGAGTCGAGCCGTGCGTCGTCGGCCTGGGCACCCACCGCCGGTGTGATGACGCGGGGTGCGTCCGGGAGAACGTCCGCGAGGATGAAGATGTGGTCCATTCCGAGTTCCGCGAATCCGGCAGCGTTGCGGCGGAAGTGATCCTCGGTGCCCTCAATGGAGGAACCGTCCTCCGGGATTCCGAACTGAATCGTGCCGGGGGCGGGAGTGAGCCCGGCGTCCCGGATCATCTGCCCGTAGTCACGCGGTGAGACGTCTCCTGGGAAACGGGTGTGCACGGCGTCGAAGCCCGCACGCTTCACGTCCGCCATCAGTTCGTCCCACGGTGGAGCGAGGTTCCAGTCGAGGAAGCCGTCCGGGGTGGCGAAGTACTGGAGCGGATTGATGGCAATGACTGCCTTCGAGGGAATCGGGGTCACGAGGGTCTCCTGCCATGGATATCGGTGTCAGAATCCATCTTTCCAGAACCGTGATCCACCGGCGCAGCCACCACCTTCAGGTAGTGCTCGACCACATCCGCGACGGCGGAGCGCGCCTCGGTCGTGTACTTCCGAGGATCAACGCCGGCAGTGTTCGAATCGAGCCACCGGCGGATGGCGCCCGTGTAGGCGACATTTAGGGCGGTCCCGATGTTCACCTTCGTGATTCCCCGACGCGTGGCCTCGACGATCTCGTCATCCGGCAGTCCGCTCGAGCCATGAAGAACGAGCGGCACGGGAACCGCGGAATGAAGCCGCTCAACCAGGTCGTGATCCACGCGTGCCGTCCGCTCAACCATGGCGTGTTGCGATCCCACTGCGACGGCGAGCGCATCCACTCCGGTTTCTGCGACGAATCGGGCCGCCTCATCCGGATCGGTGCGGACGCCGGGCGCGTGTGCACCACGGCCGGCCTTGCCGCCGACTTCCCCGAGTTCGGCCTCGATCCAGACTCCATGCTCCTTGCCCCATCGCGCGGCCGCCCGCGTGCGAGCGGCATTCTCGCCGAACTCGAGCGTGGAACCGTCGTACATGGCGGAGGCGAATCCAAGCTCCTCCGCCCGTGCAAGGAGTTCCAAGTCCGTGATGTGGTCCAGGTGGAGTGCGATTGCCGCGCGGGAAGCGCGAGCAACGGCCACCATCGCACCTCCGATGGGAGCCGGATCGCCGCCGTGGTATCGAATGGCATTCTCGCTGAGCTGCATGATCACGGGGTACCCGGCACGCTCCGCGCCCTCGGCGACACCCTCGGCGTGCTCGAGCGTGATCACATTGAACGCGACCACCGGGCGGCCTTCACCAAAAAGTTGCCGCATCGTTACCAATCCCATGATACAGAATATTGACAGCATCTCCACGTTTCTGCAAGGCTTCCCATGTAACTCCTCGTTAGATGCAATGAAGTCCAAGGGCAAGGGAGCTCTGGATGCCGGGAAACGGTGTACCCAGATTGGCGGCGGAGCGGCGCCGGGCGATCGTCGCCGAGCTCCGGGCCAACGGACGCCTCGAAGTCGCCGAGACGGCGGACAGGTTCGAGACTTCCGTGGAGACCATCCGCAAGGACCTGATCTCACTGGAGAAGCGGGGCCTGCTGCGGCGGGTCCACGGTGGCGCGCTTCCCGTTCAGACGATGACCTTTGAACCCGACGTCACGAGCCGCGTATCGGAGAACCGCGATGAGAAGGTTCGCATCGGGACGCGCGCGCTGACGCATCTGCCGGAGCGCGGCGTGGTGATGATCGATGCCGGTTCCACAACCCAGTTGTTCACCGAGATGCTGCCCAACCGCTCCGATCTGCGCGTCTTCACGAACTCCCTCATCATCGCCTCGATCGCGGCGTCCAAGCCGTCCATCATCTGCCACACCCTCGGTGGCCGGATCCGGCCCACCACCATGGCCGAGGTGGGCGCGACGGCTCGTCGATCCCTCGAGAGCCTTCATTTCGACATCGCGTTCGTCGGCACGAATGCCGTGTCACCCAAGCGTGGCCTGTACACGCCGGATCCGGACGAGGCTGCAGTCAAGCAGGACATGATCGCGAACTCGGAACGAGTCATCCTTCTGGCAGACCACCGGAAGTTCGGGCAGCACTCGCTCGTCAGGTATGCAGACCTGAGTGAGATCGATGTCGTGATCACCGGTGCCGAACTGCACGAGGACTTCCGTCATGAACTCGCAGCAGCGGGCGTCGAGATGGAGTACGTGTGATCGTCACCGTTACTCCGTCGCCCGCGATCGACTGGACCATTCACCTCACCGATTTCCGGTTCGGGGGCGTGAATCGCATGGACTCCTCCGGGAAGGAGCCGAGCGGCAAGGGTGTCAACATCGCCCTCGCGTTGCACCGTGCGGGCATCGAGACGTGCTGCGTCCTCCCCGCAGGTGGCTCGACGGGCGCGTACATGGCCGGCTGTTTCAGCCAGATCGGAGTGCCTCATCTGATCGTGGACACCGGCGAGGACGTCCGCACCAACATCACCCTCGTGACCGAAAGTGACACGACAAAGATCAACGCACCCGGCACGCACCTCTCGCCGGAACGGCTCGCCGCTTTCAGCGAAGCCATCGACAGCGCCGCTGAGAATGCCTCGGCAGTCGTGCTCGCCGGCAGCCTCCCATTGGGTGTGGCTCCCGGATTCGTCCGCGACACGGCGGCACGATTGAAGGCGTCCGGCGTCCGCGTCGCGATCGACACCTCCGGGACCGCTCTGGAGCTCGCCCTCGAGGCTCGCCCCGATCTCGTCAAGCCGAACCTCCTGGAACTCTCCGAACTCGTCCACCGCCCACTCAGGACCATCGGCGACGTCGTCGAAGCCGCGCACGAGGCTCGCGCCCGGGGAGCCCTCGCGGTGCTGGCGAGCCTGGGACCGGATGGCGCCCTCTTCGTCGACGACGACGACGTGCTGCTGGCCACGTCTCGCGATATCCCCGTCATCAACTCCGTTGGCGCCGGCGATGCCCTGCTGGCGGGTTTCATATCCACCGGATCGAGCACGGTTCAGCGTCTCGCCACGGCCTCCCTCTGGGCAGCGAGCGCCGTGGCGCACCCCACCACCCTCTTCCCTGTAATTGAGTCGTTCGCCGATCAGATCTCGGTCGGTCCGGTCAGTCCTGGCTCTTCGATGGATCAGCCGCTCTCCGCGCCGGCCGAGTTGCCCAGAAAGCCGGCCCCGACGTCCCCGGAGGCATCATGACTCGTGAACCGGTGACCATGGGAATCGACGTCGGTACCACACGGATCAAGGCAGAGGTCGTCGCGCTCGATCGGCGCGAACTGCACGCTGCGGCAACCGCGACGCCCTGGCGGCACACCTCGGATGGGACGCAGGCACAGGTTGACGAGCTGGGCGATGCCGCAATAGCTGTCGCTGCGGAAGCAGCGGAGTGGGCGGCCGCTCATGGTTTCCACGTGGCGGCGATGGCCGTCACCGGAATGGCGGAGACCGGGGCGCTGCTGGACGGCGAGGGGTGTGCGCTCGCCCCGGCGTTTGCGTGGCACCACACCATGGGTGATCCGGTTCGAGTGCAGGACTCGCTCGGCCGCGAGCGCTTCATGGCGGTGACCGGCCGTGACTGCACCATCTCCCCGTCGATCATCAAGCTGGACATGCTCCGCACATCGGGGCACCGCTTCAGCCCGGGCCAGCGCTGGCTCAACATCCCCGATTACGTCGCATACCGACTCTCCGGGGTGCAGGCCGCCGAGATTTCCACTTCCAGCCGGACCGGACTCGTCGATATCGCGCGGCGCGAGTGGTGGGACGCCGCGCTCGAGTTCCTCGGCGCCGGCAGATGGCTGCTGCCCGGCGATCTGGTCCCGGGAGGAACACTGCTCGGGCCCACGGCGGGCGACCTGCCCGAATCGCTGCGCGGGATCCAGGTCTCGACGGGTGGCCATGACCATCCCGTCGCCGGCATCGGCGCAGGCGCGAGTGAACCCGGTTGCCTCATCCTGTCCTTGGGAACCGCCGAGGCCCAGCTTCGAATCGTCGCCCCGCCGATGTCTCCGAGGACCGTGCTGCAGGTGGTTGCCGGCGGCGGCACGGTCGACTGGCACCCGCTCGGCGATCGGTTGACTGTTCTCGGCGCGCTCCCCACCGGGATCACGCTGGAGAGACTGTCCGGCGTACTGCGCTGCACCACGCTCGAGGAGCGTTTGGGGCTCAGCCGCACTGCGCTCGAATGTGAGCCCCACGGCGGCGCTCCCCGCCTCGACGGCGTCACATTCGACTCGTTCAACCTGATCGGGATCGCCGACGGCGTCACGGCGCCCGCCGTCTGGAGAGGTGCGAACGAGGATCTCATCGATATCTCGACCGCTCTCACCCGTCGAGTGAACGAGGCGATAGGCCCGTACGACGATGCGGTCGCATTCGGTGGCTGGCTTGCCGATCCGCTGGTCAGAGCCCTCCGGCAGCGCCAACTCGGCGTTCGAGCCACATTCACGAGTCTTGCCGAACCAGGCGCAGTGGGAGCAGCGATGCTCGCGGCGTGGGCAGCGGGGGAGATCAGTCAGCTTCCGGGCACGCACGAGGTTGGCGTCCATCTCTCTGAGCCGACGAGTGGGAAGGGAGGGACGATCGCATCTCAGCGGGGGAGATGAAGGGGGAGTAAAGCAGTCCGTGGTCTATCAGACACAGCTTTGAAGAAGGACTCAAGAGAAACTGGAGAAACACGATGTTACGCAAACGCACCCTGGTCGCCGTAGCGACCGGATTGACAGGAATTCTCGCGCTCACCGCATGTGGTGGCGCGAACACCGGTGGTGAAACCGATGGCGCCACCGCCGGCGGAGAAGCCGGAACCGAGGCACCCGCAGGAGCGGGCGGCTCACTGAACGTTCTCATGGTCGGCAACCCCCAGATGAAGGACATCGAGGCACTCGCCGGGGAGTTCTTCACAACGCCCACAGGAATCGACGTCAACTTCACGATCCTCCCGGAGAACGAGCTCCGGGACCGTGTCGCGCAGGACGTCGCGACCCAGGCAGGCCAGTACGACGTGGTGACCATCGGCGCCTATGAAGGCAGCGTATGGACCGCGAACGACTGGCTGCTCAACCTCCAGGAAATGGCGGAGGCCGACGAGGAATTCGACGTCGAGGACATCCTGCCCGCCATGAAGGGCGTGCTCTCCAAGGACGACGACCTCTACGCGATTCCGTTCTACGGCGAGTCCGCGTTCACGATGTATCGCACGGACCTGTTCGAGGAGTTCGGACTCACCATGCCCGACGAACCGACGTGGGATGAGATTGCCACCCTCGCGGCCCAGGTGGAAGAGAACACCGATGACGTGTCAGGTGTCTGTCTTCGCGGCCTACCCGGCTGGGGAGAGAACATGGCGGTCATCGGATCGATGTTCGGCTCGTTCGGAGGCGGATTCTTCGACGCCGACTGGAACGCACTCCTCACTGACCCGGACACCGTCCGGGCGGCGGAGTACTACGTGGATCTCGTCTCCAACTACGGCCAGGCGGGTGCCACCGAATCCGGATTCACGGAGTGCCTGAACAACTTCACGCAGGGCAACTCGGCAATCTGGTTCGATGCGACCTCCGCAGCGGCCTCGGTGGAGTCGCCTGACAAGTCAACGGTGGTGGGCAACGTCGGGTACGTCGCCGCTCCCCGGGACCAGCAACGGGCACAGTGGGTCTGGGCCTGGGCCTGGGCGATCCCCAAGACGACCGAGAACGTGGACGCCGCCTGGGAGTTCATCTCCTGGGCATCCGGCAAGGAGTACGAACTGACGGCCGGTGCCGAACTGGGCTGGACGCGGATCCCGGACGGCAAGCGCACCTCCACCTTCGAGATCCCTGAGTACCAGGAAGCATCGGAGGCCTACCGGGAGCAGATGCTCGACGCGATCGAGCAGTCCGATCCCACCGACTGCACCGTTCAGGGCGCCCCGGCGCCCGGATGCCAGTACCTCGCGATTCCTGAATTCGCCGACCTCGGCACGAAGATCGGTCAGGAAATGAGTGCCGCACTGGCAGGACAGAAGACCGTCCAGCAAGCCCTCGAGGCATCGCAGGGAATGGCCGAATCGGTCGCCGCCGGCAGGTAGTCCGTTCAATCACAATTCAGCGGTGTGGGGATCCGCGCAATACCGGATCCCCACACCAAAGGAGGATTTCTCATGACGACCACGGCAGCAGTACTGCCCGAGGCCGCGGCGCGAGCGCGCGCTCGTGAGAGCGAAAAGCGAACGAATCGGCGGCGGCGAATCCCGCTTTATCCCGCTCTTATATTCCTCGTGATCGTCACACAGATTCCTTTCGTCGTGACGCTCGTGTTGTCCTTCATGGACTGGAATATCATGTACCCGCTGGATCGCGGGTTCGCAGGCTTTGACAACTACATAACCATGGCAAGCGACCCGCGCATGCGAGCGGCCGCCGGCAATACGATCGTACTCATTGTCGGCGGGGTTCTCGGATCGCTCGTCATGGGAACCATTCTCGCCCTGCTCCTCGACCGGCAGTTTCCCGGCCGGGCGGTTGTGAGAACGCTTCTCATCACACCGTTTCTCATCATGCCGATGGCATCATCGCTGATGTGGAAGCACCTTGTGTTCAACGCGGAGTATGGGCTGCTCAACGGCGGAATGAAATGGCTGGGGAATCTCCTCGGGTTCAATGCGCCACAGGTCGAATGGCTGTCGCGAGTGCCGATGTTGGCAATTATCGCGGTCCTCATCTGGACGTGGACACCCTTCATGATGCTGATCATCCTCGCCGGTCTCCAGGCAATGGACTCCGACACCATGGAGGCCGCATCGATCGACGGCGCGAATGCACTGGACAAATTCCGGTATCTCACGATTCCGCATCTTCGCCCGTACATTGAGCTCTCGATCGTCCTCGGCACCATCTATCTGCTCAATACCTACGACCAGGTCTTCTCCATCACGCAGGGCGGTCCGGGCTCGGCCACGACCAACCTCACCTACGAGATCTATCTGACGGCTTTCCGAAAGTACGACTACGGAGAGGCGGCGGCGGCCGGCGTCATCGTGGTCCTGTTCAGCATCATCATCGCGACATTCGGCCTGCGACTTGTCAGCTCGCTGGCTCAGGCCAAGAGCGGAGGCTCCCGATGAGCGCCACAACGGTTCCGGACGCGACCGCAACCAAGTCGGACATTCGCAAACAACGCCGTCGGCGGCAAGGGAAGGGCGGCCCGTGGGGGGTGATCGCGTGGATCATGGCGCTTCTCTTCTTCGCGCCGATCGCCTACATGGTGCTCACGTCCTTCCACCGGGAAGTCGACGCGGCCGTGTCACCGCCGAATCTCTTCGCCCCACTGGTCACGTATCAGTATGAAAACGTGTTCGCACGGAACATCACGCCGTATCTACTCAATTCGCTGATGGCAGCCGGCGGTTCGACGATTCTGGTCATTCTGCTCGCCGTTCCGGCGGCCTATGCCACTGCGATCAAACCCATCAGGAGCGCTGCCGGCGTGCTGCAATGGGTCCTTTCGACCAAGTTCCTTCCGCTCATTGCGGCACTGATCCCCGTCTATCTGGTGTTCCAGTTCCTTGGTCTCCTCGACTCGATAGCGGCCCTGGTCATCTTCTACACGGGGATGAATCTGCCCATTGCCATCTGGATGATGCACTCGTTCCTCAGCGACCTACCCAAAGACATCATGTCAGCGGCCGAAATTGACGGAGCGAATCTCCCCAGAATTATCCGGAGTATTGTCGTCCCTCTTGCGATGCCCGGCATAGCGGCAACTGCGCTCATCACATTCATCCTGGCCTGGAACGAGTTCCTCTTCGCGTTGAATCTCACCGCCACAAAGGCATCCACATCGTCGGTGTACCTCGTATCTTTCATCACGAGTGAGGGGCTGTTCATTGCACAGTTGTCCGCCGCGTCAATAGTGGTCAGTATTCCCGTCGTCATCGCCGGTTGGGTGGCTCAGGACAAGTTGGTCCAAGGCCTCTCAATGGGTGCCGTCAAGTAACTGGAGTCATCTCATGCAGACAATGTCACGCGTTCTGGTCGAGGGTATCGGCCGAGTCGCAGTAGTCGAGGCGCCGGTGCCGGAACCCGGGCCCGGACAGGTTCGAGTCCGCACGAGCCTGGCGGGGATATGCGGTTCGGACACCCACGCCGTCGCCGGCCACCATCCGTTGCTTCCGCCTCCCTACTACCCGGGGCACGAGGCAACCGGGACCGTGACGTCCGTAAACGAGGGCGTCGCGGATATCGCCCTCGGCCAACGGGTCATTCTCAAGCCGAACGTCAACTGCGGCGAATGCATCAACTGCCTTGCCGGGCGCACCAACGCCTGTCAGCAACTGCAGTGGATCGGTTGCGATCCCTCGGACAGGCTTCCCGGAGCCATGGCGGACGAGTTCCTCGCACCTGCCGAAAACCTCTTCGTGGTTCCCGAGGACGTCACGGATGAGCAGGCGGCCCTCGTAGAGTGCCTCGCCACACCGGTCCATGCCGCGCGCATTGCCGGAGACATCACCGGGCAGCGCGTTGCGGTCCTCGGTGCAGGGACGATCGGTCTGTTCGCCGTCGTGGCGGCGCGACACGCGGGGGCCGGCCGTATCGTCGTGACCGACCTCGACCAGGGCAAGCGCGAGCGTGCCCTCCGCAACGGTGCCGCCGTGGCTTTCGACCCCACGCGAGAGGGTTTCGTGGCGGCGGTGCAGGAAGCACTCGGAGGGCCGGCTGACGTGGTCTTCGACTGCGTCGCCAACGAGGCGTCGATAGCTCAGGCGATCTCGATCCTGCGTCGCGCCGGGACTCTTCTCATCGTCGGCGTGCCTCCCCGGGATCTCATGGTGCCCATGCCGCTCGTGCAGGACTGGGAACTCCGCGTGCAGGGATGCGCCAATTACACCAACGAGGACATCGAAACGGCGATCGGCATGGCCTCCGGGCTCGTCACGGAGGAGATCATCACGGGCCGATTCGCCATCTCGGAGGCCCCGGAGGCGTTCGAGGTTGCAAAAGAGAATTCGTCAGGGAAGGTCGTCGTCGGACCGGGAAGTGATCACGCATGAGAGCCCTCGAACTGCAGGCACCCAACAGGTACCGCATCATCGAACTGCCCGATCCCGAACCCGGGCCCGGTGAGATCGTGATCGAGGTCGATGCCTCCGGCATCTGTGGCACCGACCTCCGCATCGTCGAGGGCGATTACGGGCACATCTCGTTCCCTCTCGTGATCGGCCACGAGTTCGGGGGCCGGGTCAGCTCGATCGGCGACGGCGTGAGCGGCCTCGCCGTCGGAGACCTCGTGGGAGCCGACCCCAACATCTACTGCGGAAACTGCGAGTGGTGCAACAAGCGCGCATTCAATCTGTGCGCCAACTGGTCCGCGGTGGGCATCAACCGGACGGGGGCCCTGGCGGAGAAGGTAGTGGTTCCGGCGCGGCTCGCCGTTCGGCTCCCGGCTTCGCTCGACCCCGAGACTGCCGCTTTGATAGAGCCGCTCTCGTGCGTCCTGCACGCGATGGATCGCGCGGACGTTGCGTCCGAGGGCTCGATGCTGGTCTACGGGGCGGGCGCGATCGGGCTCATGGCGCTTGTGGTCGCTCGATCCCGCGGGCTCACCGTCAGCGTGATCGAGCCGCACGAGCAGCGGCAGGCCGTGGCCGCCGGCCTCGGCGCCGTGGCGACTGCCGGAGACGCAGCGGGCCTCGGTCTCGGCGCCGACGGCAAGTTCGACTACGTCCTGGATGCGTCCGGTGCTCTCCCGGCCATTGCCGAAGGACTGGGTCAACTGCGCACGCGCGGCACGTTCATCCAGATGGGAGTGGCCCCAACAGCCGCGACCCTCCCGTTCTCGCCCTACTACCTCTACGAGAGGGAGTGGAGGATCATCGGCTCGAACTCGGTGGCCGACTGCTACGAGGCCGCAGCCGAGGCGATGCCGGAACTCGCAGAGCAACTCCGCGTACTCATCACCCACCGGCTCCCACTCGAGGACTTCGATGAGGCGCTGCGCGCCATGGCCAGTCCCGATGCGATCAAGGTCCACCTCCACCCCAACGAAGGAAGCAGCAACCCGTGACGACAACCGACCTGGGAAAACTCCGCAGCCTCGCCTCGTGTGTGGATGATGCCGGCTTCTTCACAGTGCTCGCGGTGGATCACCCGGCCGCGATGATTCTCGGCCGAACCGGCACGGAATTGGCGAATGACCCCGCGAGCATCGCCCGCGCGGTTCAGGCGAAGTTCGAACTGACGCGCGCGCTCGCGCCCTACGCGAGCGCACTGCTGACCGACCCGGCCCTCGGTCTCGCCGGCGCCGTCGCGACCGGGGCGTTGCCCGGCGGCAAGGGCCTGATCCTCAACTCCGAGACCGAGGACTACCAGCACGTTGCCAACGCCCACGTGAGCACCGATCTGCGCGAGCGGTGGGGCGCGCGAAAGATCCGCCTCGCGGGAGGTGACGGCCTCAAGCTGCTGTGGCGCTACCGCCACGACGTCCCGGAGGCCGCCGCCCATCGCGACCTGGTGCGCCGGATTGCGGACGACTGCGCCGCGGCATCTCTTCCGCTGATCGTGGAGCCGATCTGGGTTCCTCTGGAGGGAGAGAGCCTCGAGGACCCGGAGGTTCGCTCGAGGCGAGTCCGTGGCGTCGTCGACTACGCGATCCTCGCCCAAGAGCTTGGCGCGGACATCGTCAAGACCGAGTTCCCCGGCTGGGTGGACACAGAAGAGGAGCAAGGGATCGGCGCCGCGGCATGCGCCGAGATCGACGCGGCCGTGGATGTCCCCTGGCTGCTGCTCTCGGCCGGCGTCACGTTCGAGCAGTTCCTGACACAGACGGAGATCGCGGCAGCGGCAGGATCCTCCGGGTTCATTGCCGGGCGAGCGGTGTGGGGAGCGGCAGCCTCCGAGGACGCGGAGAGTCGCGCGGCGGGAACCGCGGTCGCGATCGAGCGGCTGACTCGTCTCACGGCGGCCGTGCACGACCATGGGCGGCCGTGGCGGCTCAGCGGGGACGGCACGACTGTGCTGCGGGACTATCCGCAGAACTGGTACGAGAACTGGCATGAGAACTGGAGATGAGGCTCGATGAGCGCTGAAGTGTTGTCACAGGATCTGACGGGCCGGGTGGCTGTGGTCACCGGCGGGGCCCAGGGAATCGGCCGCGCCATCTGCGAGGCACTGCTCGAGGCCGGGGCGCGTGTGGTGATCGCCGAGATCAACCCCGAGACGGGACGGGCGACTGCCGAGGAACTGGGCGCCAAGTACGTTCACATCGACGTGACTGATTCGGACTCGGTGGACGCCGTCGTGAGAGACGTTGCCGCATCCGAGGGACGGATCGACATCTGGGTGAACAACGCCGGAATCGACATCAACGCCCCCGCGGAGGAGATGACGGACGAGCAGTGGCGCGCCGTCATGGCCGTGAACCTCGATGGCACGTTCTACTGCTGCCGCGCGGCCGGCAACCACATGCTCGAGCGTGAGAACGGGGTGATCGTCAACGTCGCCTCGATGTCCGGCGTCGTGTCCAACCACCCGCAACCACAGGTGGCGTACAACGCCTCCAAGGCGGCCGTGATCATGGTGACCAAGTCGCTGGCCGGTGAGTGGGGCAGGCGGGGTGTGCGGATCAACGCGATCTCGCCCGGGTACACGGCGACGGCGATTCTGGATCAGGTCATCGCGCAGCAACCCGATTGGACGGACACGTGGTTCCGGGAGACGCCGATGGGGCGTCCGGCCACGACGGCGGAAGTCGCCGCGGTGGTGCGGTTCCTCGCCTCGGATGCGGCGCAGTTCATGACCGGCAGCAACGTCGTCGTCGACGGCGGATACACCGCCTGGTGACCTGAGGGACTGAACGAACGGTTTCGTGAGGAGTGACGTGGCCTACTTCATTGGCGTGGATATCGGGA
Organism: Actinomycetaceae bacterium; assembly: GCA_035647855.1. Classification (GTDB taxonomy): domain Bacteria; phylum Actinomycetota; class Actinomycetes; order Actinomycetales; family Actinomycetaceae; genus JAAZBW01. Next base: position 24,727 of record DASRMP010000012.1, read on the forward strand.
CATCGAGCAGCAAGGGCGTTCTCGTCGACGACGGCGGTCGCCTACTGGGGCAGGCAGTCCGATCGCACGATGTGAGCCACCCCCGGACCGGCTGGGCGGAGATGGACGGGGACCTGTGGTGGAGCGAAACCGTCGGCATCATCCGGGAACTCCTCGCCGCGGCGTCCGGACCGGTCGCCGCCGTCGGTGTCAGTGGAATGGGGCCGTGCGTGCTGCTGACCGACGAGCACGCCGCGCCCCTGCGACCGGCGATGCTCTACGGGGTTGATGCGCGGGCAACAGCCCAGATCGCCGGCCTCACCGCCGAACTGGGCGAGGAGGCGATCCGGGCGCGATGCGGTTCGGCGCTCTCCACGCAGGCCGTGGGACCGAAGCTCCAGTGGATGGCGGATGTGGAGCCGGGCCTGTTCGCCAAGGCACGCAGGCTCTTCATGCCGAGCAGTTGGCTGGCATTCAAGCTCACGAACTCGTACGTCCTGGACCACCAGTCCGCGAGCCAGTCGACTCCGCTCTACGACATCCACGCGCGGGACTGGTATCAGCCGTGGACGCAGCGCATCGCGCCCCGGCTCGAACTGCCGCGCCTGCAGTGGGCCTCCGAGATCGCCGGGACCGTCACTGCCGAGGCCGCCTCCGCGACCGGCCTGACCATCGGCACTCCCGTCATCACCGGCACGATCGACGCCTGGTCCGAGGCGATCAGCGTGGATGCCCACAACGTCGGCGATCTCATGCTCATGTACGGCACCACCATGTTCATGGTCAACACTGTCTCGGAGCCGCTCAGCCATCCGCCGTTGTGGAGCACCGTGGGGGCTTTGCCGGACACGCGCAACCTCGCGGCTGGTATGGCGACGTCCGGGGCCGTGACGAGCTGGCTCCGTGAGATCTTCGGCAGGCCGGAGTATTCCGAACTCCTGGATCTGGCCGCTGCGTCCGGGCCCGGAGCCCGCGGGCTGCTCTGCCTGCCGTACTTCGCCGGCGAGCGCACCCCGATCGCCGACCCGGATGCACGGGGCGTCATCGCGGGACTCACTGTCTCCCACACCCGTGGTGACCTCTATCGCGCTGCACTGGAAGCGACGGCGCTGGGAGTCCGGCACAACATCGAGACCTTCCGGCAGGCCGGCGGGCAGATCGACCGGATCGTTGCCGTCGGGGGCGGCACGCAGGGCGATCTGTGGGTCCAGATCGTGAGCGACGTTGCCGACGTGCAGCAGGTCATCCCCACGCACACCATCGGGGCGAGCTACGGCGCCGCCTACCTCGCGGCCCGTAGCCAGATCGACGTCACGATAGGAGAGTGGAATCCGCCGCGGGCGACGGCCACTCCTGATCCGGCGAATCGCGCGAACTACGACGATCTCTATGCGCTGTACCTCGAGTTGTACCCGGCGACGCAGCGGATCAGCCACGAGCTCGCGCGGCGTCAGCGGGAAGGAGATGCGGGCGTCTGAGCGCGCACCGCGCTCGGAGCGCATACCTCCTGAACTGACCAGAATCATCGAACAGGTCATCGAGACCTTGGCGGAGGGGGGCACCGTGACAATTGGCACCCTGCCGAAGGAACTGACCACCACTACGGCCGCCGGCATCCTCGGCGTCTCTCGGCCCACCCTTATGAAGATGATCGGACGGGGCGAGATTCCCGCGCACAAGGTCGGCACCCATTCGCGCCTGTTTTCAAGAGACGTACTCGAATTCCGTAGGGCACAACGCGAAGATGCACGCAAGGCGTTCGAGGAATTGCGAGAACTCGAGGACTTGCTGGATCGCGGCATGGAGTCCGAGTAGCTTGATGACTCGGCGCCCTCTGCCGTCCGCGCTGTGACCCTCCGGCAACTGCGTTACTTCCAGAATCGCTCCAGCGAGGTCATTCGAGTTGGACGAGCAGGGTCTTCTGCATATTGCGCTGGCTGAGAGCCATCGTTCCGTTGGTGGGGTGAGCCGTGGCGCCGCTCAGGAGTTCGGCCGATGCCGTGCGCGTTACGCGGCGGATGAGGACGTTGCCGAGCGTGCCCTCAGGAGGCTTCTGAAAGGCGTCGCACGACGTACTGGTTGAGGCTGAGGTGCTCTTCGGCGGCCTGGATCGCGAGTCGGCGATGCAAGGTCTCACCGACACGGAGGTTGAATCTGCCCGAGTAGCTCCGCTGCGCCAGCGGTACGGGGACGGCTTCGCCCTCCGCCGTCAGATCGGCCACGGTGTCGGCCACCAGATCAACCAGCCCGTGCAGGGCGGCCGCTTGGGAGTCGGCGAGCCATGACAGCGAGGGGAACTCCGCGCAGCTGGCGACGAACTCGCCGTCTTCGACCGACCACGTCACGCGGTAGGTGTAACGGGACCCGTCGGCAGTTTGGTTCTGGGACATCACTTCGCCTTCTTCTTGTCGATCGCGGCCAACACCTGTCGCACCTGATACGCCTTGGCTTGGCCATTGCGGTTCTGGATGTTCACGCGCGGGTCGCCGGGCCATGGTGTCTTGAACACCGCGTGCGATCCGCCGGTTCTGCGGGGCGGACCGAAGTAGTGCTCGCAGACCTTGTGGAGGTCGTCGTAGCGCACGTTCTGTGGGTTATTCCGCATCGCAGCCACGAGCTTGTCTACGGTAGCCACATGACTATGGTACCGCCAGTAGTACCACCGTCAAGCCCGCGGGCAGCACTTCAGACCACACCAGGAGCGGCAGATGCGCGCATTCTTGGCGATCAGGCACCCTCTACGAGTTGGGCCCCATCCGCCCGGCGGGAAATGACTGAGAGCACCGCCAGATCTGAGGCGCGGGACGGGGTGACTGCTGCCCACGTCCGAAGGGCGTCACAGCGCAGTCCGGAACACTGGCTCTCAACGAGCGCCATATCCATCATCTCCAGAGTTGAGTGCCTCTGACCGCCATCGGGCCCCCACTGCTGGCGATTTCGAAGTCGGCTGCCGGCAGTTGCGTTGCGTCAGTGCGTCGAAGAGGGGACACCTTCGCTACAACCCGGCCGCTAGCATGGCCGGATGGCCTACCTCATCGACTGCGTCGACAAACCGGACGGCGACGCCCTGCGCCAGCAGACCCGCGACGCGCACCTCGCCTACCTGACCGAGAACGCCGACAGGCTGCTCCTCGCTGGAGCCAAGTGGACCGACGACGGGCAGACCGCCCTGGGCAGCGTACTCATCGTCGACGTCGAGACCCGGGAGCAGGCGGAGGCGTTCGCCGCCGCCGACCCCTACAGCCGGGCCGGCCTGTTCGAGGAGGTGAAGGTCACCCACTACCGGGTGGCGTTCCTCGACCGCACCAACCGGCTGCCCGCCTGAGGCTCTCACGCGCGGAGTCCGAGGCGCTTCATGAGTGCCGGGATGTCACGCTCGAGTGTGACGAACATGAGGTCATGGTTGACCTTGTCGTACTGGTGAGCCACGAGGTTCCTCATCCGGTTGATCTGCACCCATTGGATGTCCGGATATGAGGCCTTGAACTCCGCGGGAAGGCGCTCCACGATGGTCGCCACCTTGATGAGAAGCCGTTCTCCCGCGTTGCGCAGCATTCGTCCCTGGGGCGTGTCTGCCAGGTACTCGTCGCGCCCGAGTCCGACCAGGTACGCGGCGTCCGCGCCGAAGCTCCCGAGATCGTGAAGCCAGTCGTCGATCCGGTCAGACCCGTGAGCGTCGTGCGATTCCGGCGTCACAGCGGGACCGCCTCCTTCAGCGCGCGCTCGATCAAACGCCCCGTCGATCCGGCCGAGACCACGTCAACGGGCACGGTGAGCAGTTCCGCCAGTTCCTCCTCCATTGCGAGCAGATCGGTGATCCCGGCCTCCTCGGAGAAGGTGACCAACAGATCGAGGTCGGACCCCGGGCGGTCATCACCCCGAGCCGCGGAGCCAAATATGCGAGCGTTGGAGCCGTGGTGGTCATGAATGATCACGAGAACCTCGTCCCTGCGGAATCGCAGGACTTCCGATGGCCGTACTACCAGTACGCGGTCAAGTAACTCTCGCGTGGCATCGCTCGCGTCACGCCGGCCAGACTCGATCGCCGAAATAAGCGGCTGCTTCACGCCGGACCGCTCTGCCAACTCACGTTGGGTCAAACGCAGCACCTCTCGACGCATCCTGACTCGGTCGCCGTACCCCATCCTGGGATGATAACACGTCTGTTATCGGGCTGGAAGGGGGGAACCAGCCGAAGCGCGGCTAGAATTGCTTCCCTATGAGAGCTGCCCTCCTGATCAACCTCGGATCGCCGGCGAGCCCCAACACACGCGACGTGCGCGAGTACCTCGATGAGTTCCTCATGGATCCGCATGTCATGGGGCTGCCGTACCCACTGCGTGCCCTGTTGGTGCGCGGCATCATCTGCAACACTCGGCCCGCGCGGTCGGCGCACGCCTATCGGTCCATCTGGCGCCCGGAGGGATCTCCCCTCATTCTCCTCAGCGAGGAGCTGCACGGCGCCGTCGCCGGACTGACCGACGTGCCGGTGAGGATGGCGATGCGGTACGGACAGCCGTCCATCGGTTCGGTTATCGAGGAACTAGTCGACGACGGCGTCCGCGAACTCTTCGTGGTGCCGCTCTATCCGCAATATGCCGCATCCACCCGCCAGACCGTGATGGACGAGGTCCGACGTGTGGTCCGCGAACTGCCGGAAGGACACGAGGTGACGATCGTCGAGCGCCTTCCGTGGTTCGACGATCCGGAGTATCTCGACCTCCTTGCAGGCAGCATCGGCCGGCAACTCGACGGGCTCGAGTTCGATCGGCTGCTGTTGAGCTTTCACGGCGTGCCCGAGCGCCACATCCGCAAGGCCGATCCGAGCGGCGGCCACCGCGCCTGGCGCGGAGGCCCAGGCACCGAGCAGTGTTGCTCTCACGACGATCCCGGCTTCAACACCTGCTATCGCTCGCAGTGTCTGGTGACGGCCCACGAGGTCGCCGAGCCAGTGGTCTCCACTGGCAGGAGGACCGGCTCCTCCTCTGTCAGCTCTATGCGGAATCCACTGGACCTCTCCTGATTCGGACTACGCCCGTCCCGCCGACCAACCTCGCGAAAGTCCTTGCCGCACCGGGCGTTCTCAAGGTGTTTCACTTCGCCCCCCACGATGTCGGACAGGTCAAGCAGGCAGCCCCTGCCCGACATCCCACGAGTCTCGTGAGCCGGGCCCCGACCCCACAACCCCTCAGCCACACCTGAACGGTCACCTAAACGGCAACTTCATAGCGTCTAGCCTCGAACTGAGCCGAGTAGGCAGCGCGGTGAGTGTCTTGCGTCAGGTCGCATTAGCGAAGACATCCTCGCCGAGTTCATCTATGGCCTGCGCAAGAAGTTCCCTGCAAGATCCAGCAAGCAACTGGGATCCGTGCGGGATCAGACCCAATGACCCACGCTTTTCACGAATTGGTTGGGAGCGCAATTCCGCTGAGCCTGCGATCCAAGGTAAACGCGTCGACGTCAGTGAGGCTAGATATGTAGTCAAGAATGGCTCGATAGGTGACTTGCTCGTACTTCGCGTCCACATCACGGCTCGCCTCCCAACCAACCGAAAGGAATCTCAGTAGCCGAAGGGGTAGAGCTCGACCTTTGACGTGCGAACTCGCCAGATCGGTGAGCGCGGGCACGCTCCTCCTGGCGCTGCTACGAAGTTCGTCGAGTACTTGGACGTAAAGAGGGCTCCTTCGCTTTCCGCCCGTAAGTTCTAGTCCATCTTGGAGTGCTCCGAAAATCCGCCTGATCACTTTTCGCTGGCCGACTTGGAGCTGCGCAAGCGCCGGATCGTCAATGATGTGGAACCACACGAGTTGTTTGAAGACTTCGTTCACTGCATCGATTGTCTCTTCGCGTTTGAGGCGACCATCAACGATCTCGCACGTCCCGATTGTCTGTGTCAGAAGTTGCCCCCGCAGGCGGTCGAGCGCGGCACGATCGCCCTCGGTGTCCCTGAATGGATGATCCGGCATGAGTCGCGCGGCGCTGAGGAACGCTTCCTTGGCGGTGCTGTCGCAAGACCGGCCGATCGGCGAACTCAGGACGTAATCCCAGAAAGTCTCTACGACCGCTCGCATGCCTACGCCGTAGGCGTCGAGAGGGATTCGCCCTGCCCTGTAGAAGTCCTCAAGGTCATGGATCGCATAAGTGATGTCATCGGCGTAATCCATCACTTGTGCGCCGAGACTAGGCTCCTTGTCGGTCGCACTGCACTCAGAGACCCAGTACCACATCGGAGCGTCAACATCGTAGACGCCCCATTTGCCGGGTTTGGATGGGTTGTCTCCCCGGAACCACGGATACTTGGCAGTGGCTGCCATCGATGATCTTGTGAGGTCCAATCCATGGGTCACGCCGATATCCCGGTGTGTCTCAAGAAGACCCACTATCCGAAGCGTCTGTGCGTTTCCTTCGAAACCATCCTCCAGCTTGCACTCCTTGCAGAGGCTGTTCGAACGCGCTTCACGCGATCTCGGGGTCTCGCGGTGGACGTCGCAAGTGACCAGCGAATGCAGTTCCTGCTCGCCGATGTGGCCGAATGGCGGGTGGCCGAGGTCGTGTGCCAGTGCTGCTGTCCGAATCGCGTCTATGTTGGCACCATCATCCGCCGTCGACGTACCGATCCCAAGCATGTTGGCGATCGACTCAGCGACTTGTTCGACTTTCAGAGAGTGCGTCAGGCGGTTGTGAACTCGTGCTTCACTCACCGGCGACGTTACTTGAGTGACGCCGCTGAGCCTCAAGAAACTCTCGGAGTAGAGGATCCGATCACGATCGCGTCGGCAAGCAGACCGTTTTGAAGGATCGTCGTCACAGGAGCCGGACCGGCGTTCTGTCCAGGACGGCATGATCAAGCGGGGCGGCGTCCGCAGGACTTCAATCGGTAGTGGCTGTCAAGTGCCACCTCGTTCCTTCGCAACATGTCGTACAGGACATACTTACACGCTTCAGACGGAATCTTCCTGCGCTCCATGGCGTCAACGAGATCACCCACGGATGACTGGGCCTCGCCCAGTTCTTCGATGATGGCGTCGCGGATTTCTTGGTCTTCTCGACTCCATTGAAGCGTGGTCACAATCAGCCTCCCGATCCTTCCGTTCCACTACGCGCCGAACCTACCCGCAGGGTCTGACAACAACGGACCGGACAGCTTCGTGCGGACCGAGCGGCTTCGTGTTGCTTCATGCTAGCTGAACTGCCCCAAACGGGCGCGGCCCCCACTCGGTCCGTGAGGTACTCGACGAAGATCCGTCGCCCAGGCCGGCACCTGTCGGCGCTGGCACCCCGCCGGCCCACGCGTCCATCAACATCGAGCCGACGACGTTGCCGGGCGTCACGTGGAATGCGTCAGATGTGGGACCGGACCGGCTCCACTCAGTCAGAGGCGTCGTCGAGGTGCTCCCGAAGCGCGGCTAGAATTGCTTCCCTATGAGAGCTGCCCTCCTGATCAACCTCGGATCGCCGGCGAGCCCCAACACACGCGACGTGCGCGAGTATCTCGATGAGTTCCTCAT
>DASRMP010000013.1:0-69597 GCA_035647855.1 Actinomycetaceae bacterium
AGCGTGAGGGCGCGCGATCGTCACAACGGGGCGCACGTTCGTCACGATGGCGCGGTGACGTCACCGCGCCATCGTGACGAACGTGCGCCCCGTTGTGACGATCGCGCGCCCTCACGCTCCGTGCGGCGCAAACCGGGGCGCTGGGGAACTCCCGACCGCCTCGGCGTCCCGGAACCGGGTGACTGCTGAACTGGCGCCGCGTCAGCTGCCCCGCGTGGGAGGCCGCTTCCGTCGGTGTTTCCTTACCAGTCCCGTTGATTCAGCATTATCGGCCCGGAATGGGCCTCCGCGGAGACTTCTGTAGGAGTTTCGGCAGCGCGTGCTGGTTTCGTGCGGTCCGGCGCTGCTCGCAGGTCTCTTCAGCCGGTGGCGGAGCCTCCGGAATCGGTCGCGAAGCGACGACCGTAGGCGTTTGGTTTCCTCTGTAGCAGTTTGACGCGTGCGTAACTCCTACAGGAGAAACAAGACACCTACGCTAGACGAATCCGCCGGCCTGGAGGGGCCGCGAACGGGCCAGAAGAGTGCCAAATCTGCCCCGCGGCGGGGTGGGCGCCGGTCCGCAGGGCGGAACTCCGACAGTAGTGACTGAAAGCCGCGGCAAGAGGCCCGTTGGCGCCGCTTCAGAGTGGCAGACGAGGTGTCAGCTACTGCAGCATCGTGCGGTCGGAGAGTTCGGCGCCCTTGATCTTCTCGAAGGCCCGGAGGACGTCCGGTACCTTCATGCGCGCTTTCTCCTCGTCCTTGACGTCCATGATGATCCGGCCGGCGTGCATCATGATCAGCCTCGACCCGAGCCGTAGCGCCTGCTCCATGTTGTGCGTGACCATGAGGGTGGTGAGACCGTGCCGCTCGACCATCTCGGTCGTCAGCCGGGTCACGAGTGCTGCACGCTGCGGGTCGAGCGCGGCCGTGTGCTCGTCGAGCAGCAGGATCGCGGGCTGGGTGAACGTCGCCATCAGCAGCGAGAGTGACTGGCGCTGGCCGCCTGATAGGAGCCCAACCCAGTCGTCGAGCCGCTCTTCCAAGTCCTGCTCAAGGGTGGCGAGTTGCTCACGGAAGAACTCTCGCTTGGGCCGCGTCACCCCGCGGCCGAGTGTGCGCGGCTTGCCCCTTTCGAGCGCGAGCGCCAGGTTCTCCTCAATTGTCATGTGGGGCGCCGTTCCGGAGGCGGGGTTCTGGAACACGCGCCCGATCAGGCCCGCCCTGCGGTGCTCGGACAGGCGCGTCACGTCCTTGCCGTCGATGAGGACGTTCCCCGCGTCCGGTTTGATCGACCCCGAGACCACGTTGAGCAGCGTCGATTTACCCGCGCCGTTCGATCCGATGACCGTGGCGAACTCGCCTTCCGCCAGCGTGAGGTCGACGTCGAGAAGAGCTCGCCGCTCGTTGACGGTGCGAGGGAAGAAGGTCTTGGAGATACCCGTGACCTGCAGCATCAGCGGCCCTCCCAATCATCCTGTGCACCGGTGTTCGCGAGAGGGTCTGTGGCGTCGTCGGCCTCGTGGATGTGCGCTCCGTTTACGGGCTCGTTGTCACGGCGGACTTCGCCCTCGGTGGGCACGCCGGCGAGCGGGTCGTCCTCGCGGAACACCTTGACGGCGGTGGCCGCGACGGCGGGGTCGGTGCCGCGCCAAGCCTTCCAGCGGCGTGACAGCCGCTCGATGACCTTCCACTGCGGGACCACGAGCGCGATGATCACGAGAACCGCGGAGACGAGCTTCATATCGTTCGGGTTGAGTCCCGCGCGGAGCGCGAGGAAGATGACGAGTCGGTACAGTAAGGCACCCACGACGACGGCGGTTGCCGCGCGCCCGATCGTCAGACGGCCGAACAACGCCTGGCCGATAATGACGGACGCGAGACCGGCGACGATCATGCCGATACCCATGCCGACATCCGCGAAGCCCTGATACTGCGCCACGAACGCGCCGGACAGGCCGACGAACCCGTTCGACATGGCAAGGCCGAGGATCTTCTGGTTGTCGGTCGAGACGCCCAACGAGCTGATCATGCTCGGGTTGTCACCGGTGGCGCGCATCGCGAGCCCCAGGTTCGTCTTGAGGAACCAGATGACGAACACGAGGACCACGAGCGCGATGGGCAGCAGCAGGACCGGTCCCCACCACGAACCAAGGATTCCGGCCGACCGTGCGGGCGTGAACACGGTCTCCTCTCGGAGGAGCGGGACGTTGGCGCGCCCCATGATGCGGAGGTTGATCGAGTAGAGGCTCAACTGGGTCAGGATCCCGGCGAGGAGCCCGTCGATGTTGCCTTTCGTGTGGAGAAGGCCCGTGATCGTGCCCGCGAGCATCCCCGCGAACAGTGCATAGATCGTGACGAGCCAGGGCGGTTGACCGCTCACGATCCCGACGGCGGCGACGGCAGCTCCGGTCGTGAAGCTGCCGTCGACCGTCAGGTCGGCGAACTCGAGAACCCGGAACGTCAAATAGACGCCCAGTGCCATGACGGCATAGAGGATTCCAAGTTCGACTGCGGTGATCATGAATGCTCCAAAGGTGGTGCTGCGCCGGCGTGCCGGACGGCGGCGCCCCCTATTCCGTGATGTTCTCCGGCAGGGCGCGGTCGATGAGTTCCTGCGGAATCTCGACACCCATGCGGTCGGCGGCGCCCAGGTTCAGGTACACGAGCAGTTCGTCCTGCGTCTCCACGGGCATGGTTGCCGGCTCGGCCTCGCCGTTCAGGATACGCACGGCCATCTCGCCGGTCTGGTACCCCAGATCGAAGTACGAGATGCCGTATGTGGCGACGCCACCACGGACCACGGAGTCGCCCTCGCCGACCACAACGGGAACCTGGCGGTCCTCCGCGACGCCGAGCAGCGTCTCGAGCGCGGAGACCACGGTGTTGTCAGTGGGGACGTAGTACGCGTCGACGTCGAGAGACTCGCTGGCCTGCTGGACCTCGCTCGAAGTCGAGACGGTTACCTTCTCGATCGTGAGACCGAGTTCCGCGGCGGCTTCCTCGGCCCACTCGACCTGGATCTCCGAGTTGGGCTCTGCGGACGAGTAGACGATGCCGACGGTCTCCGTATCGGGGGCCAGATCGAGGATCAGCTGGAGTTGCTCGGCCACGGGGTTGCGGTCCGACGTGCCGGTCACGTTGGCGCCGGGCGCGTCGTTGCTGTCGACGAGGCCCGCGGACACCGGGTCGGTCACTGCCGTGAAGAGCACCGGAATGTCGGTGATCGCCTGCGAGGCGGCCTGCGCGGTGGGGGTTGCGATCGCGAGGATCATGTCGAGGTCTGCATCGGCGAGTCTGCCTGCGATCGACGCGGCGACGGACTGATCGCCCTGGGCGTTCTGCTCGTCGTACTCGACGTCGAAGCCGGCGTCCGCCAGAGCTTCCTTGAAGCCGTCGGCCGCGGCGTTCAGCGAGGGATGGTCGATGATCTGGGTGATGCCGATGCTGACCGACTCGCCTCCGGCGTTCTCGCCGGCGTCGTTGTCGCCCTCAGCGCTGTCACAGGCGGCCAGAACGAGAGAAGCGGCCGCGGCGGCCGCTGCGAGCGTCGCGATGCGAATGCTCTTCACTGGTGCTCCTTACCGTCGGTATTCGTGCGCAGCACGTACCCGACCGGGTACTCGGGGGACTCGTCCGGATCGCGGCATGCCGGTAGCGGGCCGCGGGACCGAGTACAGCCACATTACCTGGGCGATTTCACACTCTGGGACGTCAGTCCGGTATGTGGAGCGGCTGCGGAGTCGTGGCGGGCCGCTCGCCTGCGTCATTGTGATCGCCCACGGCAACGGGTCACACGCGATACGCCCGCCCGTTCGCGCTCGACGAAAAACGGCGGAATACCGGCCGGCAGCGGGTCCCGGATCGGCACGGGAGCGCGCTGTAATGCCGGTTTCTTAGGCGACTCTCATGGCTCCCCGCAATGATGAAGCTGATCGGAAAGGAGCATGCAATGAAACGCACCACTCGATACACGGTCTTCGCCGCGGGGCTCGCCGCGGTCCTCGGGCTCGCCGCCTGCGGGCAGGCAGACGACGGCGACGCGACCGCGACACCCACCCGCCCAGCTGCCGAGACCCAGGGGCCGACAGACGCGGCGACCACCCCGTCCGACGACGGGGGCACGACTGCCGCCCCCGGCGCAACCGGCGGCACCTCCGCCCACGAGCAGGAAGTCATCGCGAATATCGATGCCGCAGAGGCCGCCGTCCCCGGCACCTCCGCGATCGAGTACGACCTCGATGAGAGCGGCAGCATCGATATCGACGTGACCGACGGACGGATCGTCACCGAGGTCGAGATCCGCGACGGCGTCGCAACCATCCGCGGCACCGACGACCTCGACGACGACGACCGTGCGGAGTTCGAGGCCGCGACCGTCACCATGCAGGAGGCGGTCTCCATCGCGCTCGCCGAGTGGCCCGGCATCGTTGACGATATCGAACTCGACGACAACGACGACTCGGCCGATGTCCGCTGGGAGTTCGACATCATCCAGGACGGACGCGAGATCGAGATCTTCGTCGACGCCAGGACCGGCGCGACCGGTCTCGACGACTGATCCCGCAGCGGAACCGCTACTCGACGATGCCTTCCGCGCCGGCCTCGTCGAGTAGCGCCTGCGGAATTTCCACGCCCATGCGCTCGGCGGCAGCGGGGTTGAGGCGCAGGATCAGGTTCTGAGAGGTCTCCACCGGCATCGTGGCGATGGCGGATACGTCGTCGCCGCTCTGGATGTGGCGAAGGGCCATCTCACCTGTCTGGTAGCCCATGTCGTAGTAGTCGAAGGCATAGGTTGCCACGGCGCCGCGATCCACCGAGTCGGCGTCGGAGGTGACAACTGGGACCCCGCGGTTCTCCGCCACGCCGAGAAGCGTCTCGATCGCGGAGACAACGGTGTTGTCCGTGAAGACGTAATAGGCGTCGACGTCGAGGGATTCGGCCGCTTGCCGAAGGTCTGACGAGTTGGCGATCGTCGCCACTTCGAGGGTGAGACCGAGCTCGGCCGCCTCCTCCTCGGCCCACGCCAGCTGGACGAGGGAGTTCTCCTCGGCGGAGGCGTAGACGATTCCAACGGTCTCGGCGTCGGGCACGAACTCGAGGATCAACTCGAGCTGCTCTCGGACCGGGCTCTTGTCCGACGTGCCGGTGACGTTGCCGCCCGGCCGCTCCATCGAATCAACCAGTCCGGCCGCGACCGGGTCCGTCACGGCCAGGAAGAACACGGGGATGTCCTCAACCACCTGGGCGACGGCCTGCGCAGTCGGCGTGGCGACCGCGGCGATCATGTCGTAGTCACCCTCCGCGAAGTTCCCCGCGATCGATGCGGCAGTCTGGACGTCCCCCTGGGCGTTCTGCAGGTCGAACGTGGCGTCGATGCCGGCGTCCGTGAGCGCGTCCTGGAAGCCCTGGGCGAGATCGTCGAGCGACGGATGCGCCACGATCTGCGTGATCCCGATGCGATACGACTCGGTGGCCGTGGTTGCGGTGGTGGCGCCCTCACCGTCGTCGCCCCCGCAGGCGGCGAGCGTCAGAGACACGGCGGCCGCGAGAGCGGCGAGTCGAATGGGGCGGTTTCGCATCGTGGCGTCCTTTCGTGGTGCACCGGGGCGCGGCGCGGGCATCCTATTGCGGCCGGGAACGTCGAGACCAGCTGGTCCGCCAATCGGAAACGGTCGGCCCGGAATCCGTTGACCGTGGGCGGACCGCGCGCCGAAGGGTTCCAGCGCGTTGTCCCACGGGGCGTACAGTCGGCCGCCGCACTCCCCGGCAGCTATTCTGAGCTGCGAGGAGGGCGGATGTCAGCAGAGGTCGTGGAGCACACCGAGCATGAGAAGGGAGTCCGGCGTGGTCCGCGCCCGAGTGCGGAACTGGCGGACCAGGCCGCGAGACTCACGCGCCGGCAGCGGCGCATCCTCGCGGAGCTGCACGAGCACCCCTCCGGCCTCACGGTCAAGGAACTGGCGCAGGCCGCGAACCTGCACTCCAACACGATTCGCGGTCACATCGAGGTGCTCGAACGGCATGGCCTGGTGAACGTCCGCACTCGTCCATGCGCCGGCGTGGGCCGCCCCTCCCGGGTCTACGTCGCACAGACGTCGTCGCCGGGGCTCGCGGCGTCGCACCTCGCGATGCTCCTGCGGGCCGCCGTCGACAGCCTCGATCCGGCGGAGGCTGCGGAGACGGCGCGCGATTGGGGCCGCCGATGGGCGGAGGGCATGCTCGCTGCGGGAGTGATCCCGGATGGCGGGACGCTCGTCGGGACGGTCACGGCACTGATGGCCGAGATCGGCTTCGCGCCGGTGGTGGACGGCGAGACGATCCGGCTGTTCCGGTGCCCGCTTCTCTCGCGGGAGGGCACGATCCACCCCGCCATGTGCCAGACCCACCAGGGTGTGGCCGACGTCCTGTCCGATGCTGCGACTGCCGCCGGACTTGAGGCAACGACCGTCATCATTCGACCGTTCGCCCGGAACGATTCCTGCTCGGTGCACTTCTCGCCAGTCGAGGGAACTGGTGGGCGACCGTCGGCGCGAAGCTAATTGCGCGCGAGGCGCAGGCGCCACTCCTCCGGGCCCCGCTCGACATACTCCACCGCCACCGCCTCGCCTTCGCGCTCCGCGAGCTGGCGAAGCAGGGGCTTCGGATCGTGCGACGCCACAAGGATCATGCTCGCGCCCGGTGTGAGCTGCGAGACCGCCCCGAGGATCGCGCCGTGGCGGATGGCGTGGGGGATCTCGCCCGCGATCAGGACGGGCTCTTCCACATCGTGGTGGTGACCGCAGGCACAGCCGTGTGCGGTGGTGGTGGACAGGAGGTTCTCATGCATGAGGGGATATTAGTACACTATTTACCGTAGTAAAGAAGAGGTGCGCGTTCATGGCGGGAGTTCTTCAGCGCGGCGGTTCACGGCTCGTGATCATCGCTCTCGGTGGGGTGAGCCTCATCGCGGGGCTCGCGGCCGCGCTCTCGCTCGTGAACCTCCCGATCCTCCCCGACGGCGCCCGTCACCTCCCCGAGGTCCACGGGCCGCTCATGGTGTTCGGTTTCGTCACGACACTCATCGCGCTGGAGCGCGCCGTCTCCCTCCGCAAGTCCTGGGGCTACGCCGCGCCCGTGCTCACCGGCATCGGCGGAATCATGTTGCTGACGCCGCTCCCGATCCAGGCAGGACTCGGAGCGCAAACAGCTGGTGTCGCGCTGCTCGTCGTCGTGTACAGCAGGCTTTGGAACCGGAGCCCATCCGTTCCCGTGGGCATCGAATGGCTCGGGTCCGTGCTGGGTCTCGGAGCCGCGCTTCTCTGGCTCGGTGGCGTCGGGACGCCTGCCGTCCTGCCGTGGATCACGGGCTACCTGGTGCTGACGATCGCGGGGGAGCGGCTCGAACTCTCGCACGTCGGAGCGCCGCCGCCCATCGCCGAGCGGCTCCTTCTCGGGCTGTCCGCGCTCGCCGCGCTCGCGGCAACCGTCTCACTGCTCATGCCGGTGGGCGGCAACGAACTGTTTGCCTTCACCATCCTCGGCATCTCGGTCTGGCTCTTCCGGTTCGACGCCGCCCGCAACCTCGTGCGCTCAAGCGGCCTGCCGCGGTTCTCGGCCGCGAACATGCTGGCCGCAGCCGTCTGGCTCGCGATCGCCGGCGCGTTGTGGCTCCTCACGGGCCCGCTCGCCGGCGCCGCCACCTACGACGCCGTCGTGCACTCGATCACGCTCGGCTACGTGATGGCGATGATTCTCGGGCACGCGCCGATCATCTTCCCGGCCGTGCTTCGCCGGCCCCTGCCCTACCACCCCGCCTTCTGGATCCCGTCGGTGCTGCTGCACGGCGGGCTGCTCGTCCGCGTGGCCGCGGATCTGCGTGGTTGGCCCCAGGTCTGGCAGGCCGGGGGTGTGGTGGGCGTCGTCGCCATCCTCACCTTCGCTCTCGCGGTCGTCATCCGCGCGGCGACGGCGAAGCAACCCGTGGCCCGGCCACGAGAGCCGGCGGGAACTCCATGACGCCAGAAGTGCCCCGAATCGAAAACCAAGGACCGGACGCGGCGCCCGCGCCCATGCCGCCCGCATCTGCACCCGGCTCGCGCGCGAGGTGGCACCGGGTCACGGGCGCCGTCGTCCTCCTATGGCTGCTGGCGGGGGTGCTCGCCGCCATATTCCACCGCGACCTGCCCGCGCCGGCGTGGCTCATGGTGCACGTGACACTCCTCGGCGCCGTCTCGAATGCCCTCCTGATCTGGACGCAGCACTTCACGCGGGCGATCGCGCGCACGCGGGTCGTGGCCGGGCGGCGGGAGGAGGCCGTCCGGCTCGTTGCCTTCAACGTTGCGGTGCTCGTCGTGATCGCCGGGATCATCAGCGGACGCAACCCTGTCACGCTCGCCGGCGCCATCGGCGTCGCCGGGGTGGCGGCGGCCCATGCGTGGTCGATCGCGACCACGGTCCGCGGCGCCCTTCCCGGGCGAATCCGCGCGCCCGCGCGCTACTACGCCGCCGCCGCGATCCTGCTCGTGCCCGGCGCAGTACTTGGCTGGTCCGTGGTGGACGGTATCGGCGGGCCTGGTATCCGGGAGGCCCTCCTCTCGGCGCATACGGCCGTCAACGTCCTCGGCTGGGTCGGGCTCCCGATTCTTGGCACGCTTGTCACTCTCTGGCCGACCGTCATACACACCCGAATGTCCGAGTCCGCCGAGTCGCGCGCCCGGCAGATGCTGCCACTCCTGGTCGCGGCGATCCTTGTCATCGCGCTCGCCGGCTTCGCCGGAGAGGCGTTCGATGGGTCACTCGGCCCGCTGCTCGCGCGTGCCTTCACCGCGCTCGGACTGCTCGGTTACGTGGCCGCCGCCGCTGCTGTCCTGCAGCCCGCGGCTGCCGTCACCGTTCGCGAGAAGATCGGCGACTTCCCCTCGCTGTCCCTCGCCGCCGGGACCGCGTGGCTGCTCGGCACCCTGACGTTCGCCGCCGGCTGGATCGCCATCGGCGGGCACTCCTTCTCCGACGCCGTCGGCAGGCTCGTAATCCCGCTGGTGGGCGGCGGGATCCTGCAGATCCTGCTCGGCGCCCTCGGCTACCTCCTGCCGGTCATGGCGGGCGGTGGCCCGAGCGTGCTCCGCGGCCGTATCGCGCGCGTCAACCGAGGCGCGCTCTGGCGTGTGGTCGCGGTCAACAGCGCCCTCCTCTTCTACGTTCTCCCGGCCCCGAGTCTCGTCCTCGTCACGACGACGCTCACCGCCCTCGCCGTCGCCGCCATCAGCGCCGCCCGGATCGCCCATGCCACGTTCGGCACTCCCGCGCCATCGACGCCGAATGCCACATCCCCGCAGCCCGCTCAGACAGCCGTGCCTGCCGCCGCCGCCCCGCGGCCTGCCGCTGTCAGCCGCGACGAAGCCCCGACGCTCGGCACCCGCTCCGGGGGCCTGGTCGTGGGAATCGCCGTCGCGGCGCTTGCCGTCGTCGGAGGCGTGGCGCTCGATCCCGCAGCGGCAGGCGTCGTCGGTCCGCTCGGCGGGTCCCGGACCGTTCTCGCAGGCGGGGTGAACTCGCGGACCGCCGCGCCCACCGGTGAGATCACGCGCGTCGAGGTGCAGGTGGAGGGCATGCGGTTCGTGCCTGCCTCGGTCGAGGTACCGGCCGGGAACCTGCTCGAGATCACGCTCGCAAACACCGGCGACGACGTCCATGACCTCGTCCTCGCCGACGGCTCCACCACCGGCCGGCTCTCACCCGGCGAGACCGGAGTGCTGGAGACCGGTCCGATCACCGGCGACATCGATGGCTGGTGCTCGGTCGCGGGGCATCGCCAGATGGGGATGGTATTCGCTGTTACGGTCATGGGCGGCGACGGCGTGGCAGACGCGACGGCGGGGACGTCGTCGCCCGGCCAACCGCACGACCACACGAGCGGCGACACGATGGGGTCCGGTGCCGGCAGCGCCGCAGTCCCTGACCTGCAGGGAATCCCGGGCAGCGGCTGGGAGCCACGCGATCCGGTGCTGCCGCCTCTCACGGAGACTACTGAGCACCACGTCACCCTCGAGGTGACGGAGCAGGTGGTGGAGGTGGCGCCGGGAGTGGCGCAATCGCGGTGGACGTTCGGCGGGAGTGCGCCCGGGCCGGTGTTGCGGGGCAGGATCGGCGATTCGTTCGTGATCACGCTCGTCAACGAGGGCACGATCGGCCACTCGATCGACTTCCACGCGGGCGCACTCGCGCCAGACCAGCCGATGCGGACCATCCAGCCGGGCGAGACACTCGTGTACCGGTTCACCGCCACGCGCGCGGGAATCTGGATGTACCACTGCTCGACCATGCCGATGTCGATGCACATTGCGCAGGGGATGTACGGCGCCGTCGTGATCGAGCCCGATGGCCTGCCGGACGTGGATCACGAGTTCATCCTGGTGCAGGGGGAATCGTACCTCGGGCCGGAGGGCGGGGAGTCGGACGCGGCGCGGATCGCCTCGGGCGACCACGACCTCGTGCACTTCAACGGCTACCCGTTCCAGTACGAGCACGCGCCGCTCGAGGTGGGCGTGGGGGAGCGCGTCCGGATCTGGGTGCTGGACGCGGGCCCGAATGTCGCATCGAGTTTCCACGTGGTGGGCGGCCAGTTCGACACCGTCTGGATGGAGGGTGATTACCGGCTGCGGCCCGGCGGCGCGGAGGACGGCATCGGCGCGGGCGGCGGCGCCCAGGCACTGGGATTGCTGCCGGCGCAGGGCGGCTTCGTGGAACTCGAGCTCCCGGAGGCGGGCAACTATCCGTTCGTCTCCCACATCATGTCCGACGCCGAGAAGGGCGCCCACGGGATCCTGCGGGCCGTCGATTAGGGGCGGGGGCGGGGGCAGCCGCGCGCTGCCGGTGATCTCGAGGTTGACCGCGTGGAAGCACTCGTGGGCCAGTCTCAAGAGACGCCGAGCCGGCCTGACAGGACGAGGACAGCGGCGCCTGCAAGAGGCCCGTCCTCGCCGAGGCCCGTCATCCGCATGCGCAGATCACGGCTGATGAAGGGGAGAGTGCGTTCCCGGATGGTTTCGAGCGCGTTCTCTCGGAGGGTGCCGCCGAGCAGTTCGTCGGGGCCGCAGAGTACTATCTCGGTGAGGTTGAGCGCGCTTACAACCGGCGCCAGGACGATGCCGAGGCGGTGGCCGACCGCCGCCAGAGCGGCGTCTGCAGCGTCGGGAGGGACTCCGTGTGTTCGCTCACGGAGCGACGGGACGGACAGGATCGTCTCCAGGCAGCCGTAGCGGCCGCAGGCACAGATGCATGGAGGGCCGAGGGGACTACCTGGGCCGGCGTCGCGTTCGTCGAGGGTCATGACGTGGCCGATCTCGCCGACGGCGTGCCGCTGTCCGAGCAGGAGGGCGCCGTCGAGAATGATACCGGCGCCCACGCCGCGGCCGATGGTGAGTGCGAGGAGTCCGGAACCGGTGGCGCCTCCGAACGTGAACTCGCCGAGGGCGGAGACGTTGGCGTCGTTCGCGACCTGTGTCGGGACTCCGAGGGTCTCGGTGAGGATGGTCGCGAGGGGGAGGTCGAACCAGCCGCGATTGTCCGCCTGAATGATCGTGCCCGAGTCGTCGATCACGCCGGGGGAGCTGATGCCGACGCCGAGGATCGGGTACGCGGCGAGGGCGATGAGTTCGCGGCAGAATTCCGCGAGCGCGGCGATGCCGGCTTCGCCCGTGGGCGCCTGCGTCGAGCGGCGGCGTTTCAGGATGGATCCGTTGAGATCGAGCAGGGCACCGTGCATGTTGCCGTCGTCGAGAAGGTCGACGGCGACCATCTGGTAGGAATCCGTCCGCAGGCCGACAAGGGTGGCGGGTTTGCCGCCCTTGATCGAAGGCGGCCGTTGCCCGAGTTCCTCGACAAGGCGCTCATCGATGAGGTCCTTGATCAGGTCAGAGACGGTGACACGTGTGAGACCGGTCTCTTCCGCGAGATCGGACCGTGATGATGACCCTGCGTGGAAGAGGCGCTGCAGCACCATGGCGCGATTGTGGGCGCGGCCGTGCGCCGGCAACGCCTTACCTGTTGCCCTGAGGAGACCTTGGCGCATGCCAGTTAGGAAACTCTCCTAACGAACCGGCGTCAAGGTGACTTGCGAGATCGTGACCTCACTTTGATGTGGTCCGTGGAACGGCGGATCGGGCACGCGCCCGGGCTCGTTAGACTTCGCGATGCCGGGCTCTCGCGTCCGGTGTCCGGACCAGGAGGAAGCCTTGCAAGCCCAATTCACCCTCGACTTCGCCAAGGGCGACGGCCTGATCACGTGTGTCACGGTCGACGCGACCGACGGCGAGGTGCTCATGGTGGCGTACATGAATTCCGAGGCGTTCGACCTCACGCTCGAAACCGGCAAGGTCCATTACTGGTCCCGCTCGCGCAACAAGCTGTGGAAGAAGGGCGAATCATCCGGCAACATGCAGGACCTCGTCGAGATGCGCGTGGACTGCGACACCGACGCCGTCGTGCTGCGCGTCCAGCAGTCCGGTCCCGCCTGCCACGAGGGGTACAAGAGCTGCTTCTTCAGGACGGTCGATGCCGGCGGCGCGCTTGTGGTCGACGCCGAGCAACTCATGACGCCCGAGGAAATGTACGGAGGAAGCAAATGACCGCGGCGGCTCAGGAGAAGAAGGTCCTGACGATCGGGCTCCCCAAGGGCAGCCTGCAGGACGCAACGGTGGCGCTGTTCGCCAAGGCCGGCTTCCACATCTCGATCAGCAGCCGCGGATACTTCCCGGCGATCGACGACGACGAGATCGAGTGCATGCTCATCCGGCCGCAGGAGGCCTCGCGGTACGTCGAGAAGGGGCTGCTCGATCTGGCCGTCACCGGGTTCGACTGGATGCTCGGGCGCGATGTGATCGAGGTGGCCGAACTGGAGTACTCCAAGCAGTTGCGGCGCCCGGTGCGGTGGGTGATCGCCGTGCCGATGGATTCGCCTATCCGGACCCTTGAGGACCTGCGCGGAAAGCGGATCGCCACCGAGGCGGTCGAGCTGACCGAGAAGTTCCTCCGCGGGGAGGGCATCGAGGCGGAGGTCGAGTTCAGCTGGGGCGCTACTGAGGTGAAGGCGCCCTACCTGGCGGACGCGATCGTGGACGTCACCGAGACAGGTTCCAGTCTCAAGGCCAACAACCTGCGGATCGTGCACGAAATCCTCTCGTCCACCACCCGGCTCATCGCGAGCCGCGCGGCGATGGCCGATGATTTCAAGCGCGCCAAGATCGGCGACGTTGCGATGCTGCTGCAGGCGGCGCTTGAGGCGCAGGGCAAGTCGATGCTCGTCCTGAACGTCCACGCAGACAACCTGATCGCCGTCGAGGACCTGCTGCCGGCGCTCAAGTCGCCGACCGTCTCGCAGCTGAAGGTGCCCGATTGGTTCGCGGTGAGCACGATCGTCAACGCGAAAGACGTGCGCTACCTGATCCCGCGCCTGAAGGATGCCGGCGCCGAGGACATCCTCGAGCTGCCGCTGGCGAAGGTTGTCGAGTAGCCGGCGGAGCAGCTAGAAGATCCCGGATTCCCCGCGCACGTCGATCACGCCGATAGCGCACATCGACGCGCAGATGTTCACCGGTCCGACCATGGTGAAGCCCCGAGTGCGCAGGTCCTTGGCGAGGGCCGCAGACTCGGGGATCTGCGCGGGGACGTCCACGCGACCCGGCTCGAGGATTGGCTCGCTCGGCACGTGGGCCCAGAAGAGGCCGGCCAGTCCGCCGTCGACGTCGTCGGCCTCGCGGAGCGCGAGAGTCGCTTGGGCGTTCTGGATGGTGGCCTCGATCTTCCGGCGGTTGCGGATGATGCGCTCGTCGTCGAGAAGCCGCTCGACGTCGAGGGGGCCGTACGTGGCGACCACCTCTGGGTCGAAGTCGTCGAAGGCCTCGCGGAACGCGGGGCGTTTCCGGAGGATCGTGGCCCAGCTCAGGCCTGACTGGAAAACCTCGAGCGAGAGCCGTTCGAAGACGCCCTTCTCGTCGTGGATCTTTCTGCCCCACTCGTTGTCGAAGTAGTCGCGGAGCATCTCATCGCCGGCGGCCCAGGCCGGCCGCAATTTGCCGTCGTCGCCCTCGATCAGCTTGAAGACATCGTCTTCGGTGCCGCGTGCCATTTGCGCCTCCCGGTGCTTGTTTCCCAACTCGTGTGTGCAGGCTATGCCGTTCGCCGCGACCAATGCAGGTGGGGTGCGAAACCCGTGGAGTCACGTGCGCTTGGCCAACGGGTGTCGCCGATCAAGGTTTCGGCGCGGTGGGCGCGGTGGGCGCGGTGAGCGCGGTGGGCGCGGTGGTCCGCCGCATCGCGGGAACTCGCCGACGCCTGGGCCGTGCTCGGCCGGCCTGGATCCTCGGGTTTCGGGCAGGGTCGGTAAGAGCGCGAGCTGAAGGTTAGGGTTCGAACGCTAACCTTCAGCTCGGGACCTTGCATTCGCCTCTTCGCAGGCTTGGTATGTGAGACTCTGAGCCGAATGTAAGGCTTCGAGCAGGGACTTGGGAGATTTGCGGAATGACATCGATAGGTGATCTCCTCGTCGTCGACGGCCACAACGATCTGGCCTATGCTCTGCGGGAGTTGCACGGCGGAGAAGTGGATGGCTTCGCGACCGGTCTCCCGGATCTGTGCACCGACCTGCCGCGGCTGCGCGCCGGCCAGGTGGGCGCGCAGTTCTGGGCCGTGTTCATGTCCGCGGAGATGACGGAGGCGGAGGCGACCGTCGCCGCACTGCGGCAACTCGATTTGGTGCGCCGCCTCGTGGAGCGATACCCGGCGGATCTCGCGTGGTGCACCACGGCGGACCAGGCGGAGACGGCGCGCGCGGAGGGGAAGATCGCGTCGTTCGCGGGGCTCGAGTCCGGGCATGCGATCTCCTCGGACCTGGGCGTGCTGCGTCAACTCGCGGCGCTCGGCATCCGGTACATGACGCTCACCCACGTGCGGAACACTCCGTGGGCGGAGTCCGCCAACGAGCGCGCCGTCACGCCGGGGCTGACCGAGTTCGGCCGGGAGGTCGTGGCCGAGATGAACCGGATCGGCGTGATCGTGGACATCGCCCATGTCTCACCCGCCACGATGCACGACGTTCTCGCCACGAGCACGCGCCCGGTCATCACCTCGCACTCCTCGTGCCACGCGCTGTGCCCCAACCCGCGCAACATTCCCGACTCCGTTCTTGCCGGCATCGCCGCTTCCGGCGGTCTCGCCATGATCACGTTCGTCCCGGCGTTCATCTCGGCCGACTACTGGGAGTGGCAGAGCGAACTGGAGCTCACGCTCGGTGACGAGCTGGCCGGGCTGGGCGAGGCGGAACAGCGGGTGCTGCTGCGGGCCGCTGCTGCGGCTGCGCCGCCCCCGGCGGTGACGATCTCGCAGGTCGCGGACCACGTCGACCATGCGCGAGACGTGGCGGGTGCGGCGCATGTGGGCCTCGGCGGTGACTTCGACGGGACCCTGTTCTTCCCCGAAGGCCTCGATGACGTGTCCACTTACCCGCGCCTCTTGGAGGAACTGGCCGCGCGCGGGTGGTCGCACGTGGAGCTCCAGGCCCTGACCTGGGACAACGCGATGCGCGTGCTGCGGGACACGGAGGTGGCTTAGCCTCTCCGCAGGCCACAGGCCACAGGCAACCGCGCCACGGACCGCGCCGGACGGTTATACACAGGACTGCTGCCGAGCGGCCATCCACAGGTGAGCGGTACCTGCGAGCAGGCGGGGCGCTGCCGGTGGGAGGGTCCTCCCATGACAAACAACTTCCTTCGCAAACTGGCAGACATGCTTCCCTTCGATCCCACGGAGGGGCCCACGAGCATCACCGCCCAGGACGGGACCGAGTGGGTCCAGGTTGTGGTGAGCTATCGCTGCCCCTCGCTCGTGCTGGCCGAGGCGATGTGGGCCAATCCGGTCGCCGTCGAGGACGACGGGTTCGGTGTCTACATGCTCCGAATGGCGGCTCCTGCCGCCGGCTTGCAGAACGGAGATCTCGTGGAGGCCAGTCCTGACTGCGACTCGCACTTGCGAATGACCGGAATCATGGCGCTTTCCGGTACGCATATCACCGGCGTCAGAATCCCAGATGGTACGTCCGAGGATGCCATCGAGCAGGTGACCGAGCGTTGGCGCGCCGGTGGCGCCCTGGCGACGGTGGGGGACGACGGCATGCTTGTGACGGCATGGCCAGAGGACGTCCCGCCAGACGAAGTTCTCCGCCTCCTCGACGACAGCAGCCCCGATGACTGGGAATTCGAACCCATCTTGACGACGACTGACCGTGCCCTGCAGATGATCAACAACGTGGACTTCAACCCTGATCTCGGCGTTCCGCTGCGGGAAGTGGCCTGAGTTCCTCTCGTGGTACCTGCTCGTGAGCAATAGCCCCGCCGACTGGGAATTCGGACGGATCCCGACGACGACGGACCGCGCCCTGCACATCATCAATCACGTGGACTTCGGCACGGATCTCCACGTCCCGCTGCGGCGCGTTAAGTGGGGCCTCTGACTCGTCTGGCGCTTTCTATGATGGCTTCATGTGCGGCGATCTTGCTGGGGCGGCGCGCAACGCTGATCTTGAACGCCGGCTGGCGTCACTCCGTATGGAGAACCAGCGGCTGCGGAATCTGCTCCGGGTGGCAGACGGGGTGGAACCGCCGCCGGAGCAACCGACGCTTGTGCCATTCGATCCGGGCCTCGTGACGGACTCGTCGCCGCAGGAGACGAAACTGGCGTTCTATGCTCGGCTCTTCGCCGCGCGGTCCGACGTGTACGCCGAGTACTGGGAGAACCCGCGGAAGGGCACGAGGGGTTGGGGGCCTGTGGTTCGCGACCGGTTCAGCAAGGCCCCCCTGTGGGATCGTCACCCGCTCCCGTTGACGAACGCAGTCATCGAATCGCACCTGCGCAAAGACAACGACCTGTTCATCGGCCTGTACCCGCTGCTCCCTGACGCCACCTGCTGGTGGCTGGCCGCCGACTTCGACGGCCCCCAGGCGATGCTGGACGCGCACGCCTACGTGAAGGCGGCAACCTCACTCGGCGTTCCCTGCGGGCTCGAAATCTCCCAGTCCGGCCGGGGTGCGCACGTCTGGACCTTCTTCACCTCTCCGGTCCCGGCGGCGGACGCGCGCGCGATGGGCACCGCGTGCATCCACCGAGCGATGGCTCTGCGTGGTTCCATGCCACTGGCGAGCTACGACCGCCTCTTTCCGAGCCAGGACACCGTTCCTGCCGGTTCGTCCGGCCCGGGAAACCTGATCGCTGCACCGCTCAACGGCAAACGTCGTGTTGAGCGCCGCACGACACTGTTCGTGGAACTTGCCACCTGGGAGCCGTGGCCCGATCAGTGGGAATACCTCTCACGTCTGGACCGGATGACTCCCCGCCAAGTGGCGGCGGCGGGCCGAAAGGAGCGCGTCGTCGTCGGGAACGAGCTGAAGCGACTGCGGCCTTCGCCCGCCACTGCCATCCGCCCCAGCCTCCCGGCTCAGGTCAGGGCGACGCTTGGGGCACGGCTGACGATCCGCGACGAGGACCTGACACCAGAGGTGTCCGCGGCGCTGCGGCATCTGGCAACGATCCACAATCCGGCGTTCTACGAGGCGCAACGCGCCCGTCGCTCGACTTGGAAGATCCCGCGCTTCGTCCAGGGCTTCGACGTTGCGATTGGGGGCGATCTGATTCTCCCGCGCGGGCTACGTCATCGGGCAGCGGACTTGATTGCCGGGGCCGGGAGCACCCTGGTTTGCGACGACGAACGCACCCAGGGCGAAGAACTCGATGCGTCCTTCCGCGGCATCCTCGACGGCAGGCAGACAGCGGCCGTGGACGCGATGCTGGCCCACGAGGACGGCATTCTGCACGCGCCGACCGGTTCCGGCAAGACCGTGATGGCATGCGCCATCATCGCCGAACGTGCCGTCAGCACACTTGTGCTGATCAACAAGACGGCACTCGCCTCGCAGTGGCGCGAACAGGTCAGCGACCTCCTCGGCATCAAGACCGGTCAGCTGGGCGGCGGACGCATGAAGACGCGGGGGCAGATCGACATCATGCTGCTGCAAACCCTTGCCCGAAAGACCCCCGAGGAGGTCCGGGAGCTGACCAAGGGTTACGCGCAGGTGGTCGTCGACGAATGCCACCACCTCGCTGCCAGCTCCTACGAGATTGTCGTCTCCCAGATCGGCGCAGCATGGTGGCTGGGGCTCACCGCAACACCGGAACGAAAAGATGGTCTCGAGCAGGTCACCAACTGGCAGCTCGGCCCGATCCGGCACACCATCCGGGACACTCTTCCCAGCGAGGCAGACCTCGTCACTCCCTATGACGGACCGCGTCGGGTGCTGCACTTGCACCAGACCGCGTACCGCACCCCGCACGGTTTCGACATGACCGCGTCGGGGGCAATGGCGCTCTTGGGCGGCATGCTCGCCGAGGATCCGGAACGCAATCGACAGATCGCCGCCGACATCGCGACGGCACTGGATGACGGCCGCAAGTGCCTCGTCCTGTCGCGCCGGCGTGACCACCTGACGGAACTCGCCGGTCTGCTGCCGGAGGTAGATGCGATGATCATGCGGGGAGGTATCGGGGCAACGGAGTTGGCCATGATCCGAGCCAGGATCGCCGGCACTTCCGCAAATGACCCGCTTCTCGTCATGACGACCGTCCCGTACGGCGGCGAGGGATTCGATGCACCCGTCATCGACACCGTCTTTCTCGTCGGGCCGATCGCCTTCCCCGGCCTGGTGGTCCAGGCGGTCGGCCGCGCGCTGCGGCGGCACGGAGACAAGACGGAAGTCGTCGTGCACGACTACGTCGACGTCGGCGTGCCTGTCCTCAACGCGCAGTACTCCAAACGGAGGGCCGCGTACCGGCAGATGGGCTTCACCCGTGGAGCGTGATGCCGGGGTGGTGCCTGACGCGGAGATAATGGGCGCCATGGAGGTTCTCCCGATCCCACCGGAGTTCGAGACCGAAGCGGTCTGCATGTGGCGCGAATGCGGACTGACACGGCCGTGGAACGACCCTGCTGCTGATCTCGACCGTGCGATGGAGGGGCCATCCTCCGCAGTTCTCGCGGCGGTGGATCATCAGGAGCTTCTCGGCACGGTAATGGTGGGCCATGACGGCCATCGCGGGTGGGTCTACTACCTCGCCGTGCGGCCGGACCGTCGCGGACTGGGAATTGGACGCGCACTGATGAGGGCGGCCGAGTCATGGCTCGAGGAGCGCAACGTGCCGAAGATCCAGCTCATGGTCCGCGCGAGCAACACTGAGGTGATCGATTTCTACGAGCGGTTGGGTTATGTGGACCAGAGTGTTGCCGTTCTCGGCCGGTTCCTTGACGATGACCTTCAGGCCCTTCGCCAACGGGGGTCGACCGTGCAGGACAACTAGGGCCACCGGCAACCGCGCCGATTACCGGCCCTGTCCCCGGTTGGTCGGACGAATCCCGCGCCACCAAATAACCTAACCCCCTTGCACCCGGCCAAGTGTACGGAGATCCGCGCTAACGTTGAGCAGTGGGGGAGTAGCCCCGCGGACCACGCGACGATGCAGTCGTTCGAGGATCGAGACACCATGACAACTTTCTTCACCTTCCTCGCCGAACACCCTGAGGTGCTGCTGTTCGCGATTGTGGCGCTCGGCTCGCTGATCGGCCTGATCACGATCCGTGGCGTGGCTCTCGGTAGCGCGGCGGTGTTGTTCGTGGCGATCGCCGTGTCCGCGTGGTCGCACTCGCAGGGAGTGACACTGGAACTGCCCGGCTTTGTGGCCAACCTCGGCCTCGCTCTGTTCTGTTTCGCCGTGGGCCTGCAGGCGGGGCCCACGTTCTTTTCCACGATGCGCCGCTCCATGGGCACGGTGGCGGTGTCGTTCGCGATGATCGTGCTCGGCGGGGTGATCGCCTTTGCCATGGCCGGCCCGTTCGGGCTGACCCTTGACCAAGCGGCCGGGACCTTCGCTGGTGCGGTCACGAATACGCCGGCGCTGGCTGCGGCCGGCGCCACGGCCGAGGCGACTGTCGGGTATTCGGTTGCATACGTCTTCGGCGTGCTGGGCATGATCCTCGTGATCAACGTGGCTCTCAGTCGCCGCCACGAGGACAAGGACGTGCCCGTCTCGCTTCTGACCGAGGATGTCCGGGTGGAGCGGGACGACCGCCCCACTGTCGCGGCCGTCCTCGAGCGCTACGGGCATCGCATCACGTTCACGCGCATCAAGCGCGAGGGCGAGCAGTTGCATGTGCCACGACTGGATGAGGAAATGCTGCCCGGGGACGTCCTCACCATCGACGGTCATGAACCGCTTGTGCGCTTGGCCATCGAATGGCTCGGGCACGAGTCCAGCCAGAGCATCGTCTATGACCGACGGGAGCTCGATTTCCGACGCATGACCATCTCCGATCCGTCCCTCTCCGGCCGCACGGTGGCCGAACTGGGTCTGGCGGATCGGTTCCAGGCCACCATTCCGCGAGTGCGGCGCGGCGACGTCGACATGATCGCCGAGGAGGACACCGTACTCCAATGGGGGGACCGCGTCCGGGTGGTGGCACCCCGCAAGTACATGCCGGAGATCACGAAACTGCTGGGTGACTCGTCCCGAGGGCTCACCAGTCTGAACCCCGTTGCCATCGGCGTCGGTATGGCGCTGGGTTTCGCCATTGGGGCGATCCCGATCCCGTCGCCGGGCGGCGGCACCATCGCGCTCGGCGGCGCGCTCGGCTCATTGGTGGTGGGCATCCTCATGGGGCGCGTGGGCCGCATCGGACGATTCGTCACGGTGTTGCCCTTCACCGTCACGACCGTGCTGGCGGACTTCGGGCTCTTGCTGTTCCTCGCCCAGGCCGGCGTGAAGTCCGGGGTGGTGATCATCGGAGCGTTCACATCGGGAGTGTGGCTCGGCATCGTGGGCCTTGGCGCTCTCGTCACGCTCTTCGTCGGGTTCTCGACGCTGTTCCTGCAGCGGCGGTTGTTCGGTATGGGCGGCACCCGGCTCTCGGGCGTCATCGCAGGCACCCAGAGCCACCCTGCGCTGCTGGCCTACGCGCAAGGGCGGACTGGCTACGACTTCCGTGTGTCCGAGGGCTACACAACGGTGTACGCGGTGTCATTCCTGACCAAGATCGTGGTGGGGAGTATCTTCGCCATGTTCCTGTGAACGGCATGGTCTCGCGGCTAGCCTTGGGCGCATGACTCAAGATGCCCCAGCTGCCCAGGCGTCCAAGCTCGCAGTGATCGGCGCGGGAGCCGTTGGCTCCTCACTCGCCTACGCCGCCCTGATACGCGGTTCCGCGGACGAGCTCGCCTTGTACGACCTCAACGCCAAGAAGGTGAAGGCGGAGGTCGCAGATCTGCAGCACGGCACCCAGTTCACACCGACCAATCGCGTAATCGGCGGCGACGACGTCGCGGTCGTGGCCGGCAGCTCGGTTGTGATCATCACGGCGGGTGCCAAGCAGAAACCCGGCCAGACCCGCCTCGAGCTCGCGGCCACCAACGCCGAGATTCTCAAGTCGCTGATGCCCCAACTGCTGGAGCATGCCCCTGACGCGATCTACGTCCTGGTCACGAACCCCTGCGACGTGCTCACGGTAGTGGCACAGAGAGTCTCGGGGCTCCCGGCTTCCCGCTGCTTCTCGACCGGTACCATGCTTGACACCGCCCGCCTGCGCTGGGGCATCGCCCAGATCAGCGGCATCCACCAAGCCAACGTCCACGCCTACGTCATGGGCGAACATGGCGACACCGAGTTCCCTGTATGGTCGACGGCGACGATCGGCCAGATCCCGATCCGCGACTGGACGGACGGCAAGGGGAAGCCGGTCTTCACCGATCGAGTCCTGGCCGGAATCGCCGAGGATGCGACCAAAGCCGCCTACTCAATCATCGAAGGGAAGGGCGCCACCAACTACGCGATCGGACTGACCGGAGCGCGGCTTACCGAGGCCCTGCACTCCCCTCAGCAACGGGTGCTGGCGCTGTCCTCGGTACTGCAGGATTTCCATGGCATCTCCGATGTTGCCCTGTCGGTGCCGAGCATCGTCTCGAGGCATGGCCTTGAGCGTGTGTTGGACGTGCCGATCGACGCCCATGAGATCACGATGCTGAAGCGCTCCGCCGAGGCGTTGAGAGCATCCCTCAAAGGTCTGGGCTTCTGAGCAGAGGACGGCTCGGCGCGCGGCCACATTCCTGATTCCTAGGCGCGGCGCGCCCGTACCCAGGCGAGGAACTGGTCGCCCAGCACGATCGGTTTGCCGAACTCGGCAGCTTTGCGTGCCTTGCCAGATTGGCTGCCCTCCTCCGCGCAAACCAGGACGTCGCAGCGCGTCTTGGAGACATTGGAGACGGGGATGAGCCCGAGCGCTGATGCCAGCTTTTCCATTTCTGGGCGCTGGACCGGGCGGCCTCGGCCATCAAGGACTGACCCTGTGAAGCAGACGCGCGCCCCATCCACCAATACGTCTGCTGGATCCACTGTCTGGCTCCCTCCCTGGCTTCGTGTACGTATGGTCTGCGAGAGGGCTTCGCGAGCTTCGGTGCTCAGCGTCTCGGGGAAGATCGCGTGTTCTCCCCCAGATCCGCGTGGCAGCAGGTAGCCGGGCCGGGCAGACCCGGCGAATGTGCTGGCGAACGGATCCTTGACGTTTATCCGGCGGGCTATCGCCCGCGTCGCGCGGGCGCGATCGAGCGCCGTTGGCGCACGCAGCCCCTCCGCTTCTTCCGGTGTCAGCGCATGGCGTGGCAGCGACACACCCAGCGGCATCGGCTCGACGAATCCGTTCCGCTTGAGCTCGAAATCGATGTACTCCAACTCACGATCGATGTCCACACCCACAGGGACGTGCCCCTCAAGGTGGGACATCAGCGCTGGCCACGCCTCGGCCAACCGCGGAGCCGCCACCACATCACCAGCGCAGATCCGGTAGGCACTGCGCGAGTCGTAGAGATCCGATTCGGGGTTGACGAGCGTTGTGATCTCGCGGCCGTCGTCGGCGACGGCCGCGATCTCCACCGGGCGTGGCCTGGTCTGTCTCCCGTCGTTCCCGGCGGAGCACACCCCCAGGTAGACCGGCGTCGCCGCTGGCACACCGCCCGCCGATGCCAAGAAGCGCCGAACGCGCTGGTCGGTCTTGAGGTCTTTGGGGAGGACATCGCGTTGAAGCACAAGGCCGTCCATGGAGGTGCAGCGGCTGAGCGCCACATAGAGCTGACCGTAGGCGAACGTGCCACCTGACAGGTCCACCACCAGCCGGTCAACGGTCTGACCCTGACTCTTGTGGATCGTGATCGCCCATGCCAGCCGGAACGGCAACTGTCGGAAGGTCCCGACCACCTCCTGCCGTATCCGGCCTCCCACCACGACCGGTCTCGTGACTTCCCACGTGTGGAGGCCCACGCGAACCTGATTCCCGTCGCGAGTCTCTATGGTCACCTCAGGGTCTGCATTCCTGGTGTCGATCGCAGTGATCGTCCCCAGCGTGCCATTCACGAACCGGTCCGCTGCGTCGTTGACCAACAGCATCACCTGTGCCCCGACCTTGTACTCGAGACGCCGGTCGTTGGGCGGATCGGACTGGTCCAGATCGCCGGTGATGACGGCTTCAGTGACGTGTGATGCGCCCGGGAGCCGCTCCAGAGCAGCCCGGTTGCGAGCCGCCGCAATCTTGTTCGTCGTGGTGAGCGTGAGCCAGAACTCGTCCTCGGGCGGGCTGAAACCGGTTTGGGTGCACGAGTTCAGCACCGCGCGTCCGTGCTCGTCGATGCTGCCCTCACGGATGGCGTTGAGTATGTCAATCAACCTGGCGTCACCGGCCTGGCGGAACACGCGTGTCAATTGGGCCAGCTGGAACTCGTTGGCTCCAAAGCAGTCGGCTGAAAAGAAATAGGGCGTGCTGTACCGGGTGGTGAAGAACTCGCCTTCGCCGTCGTCCACCACGGGCGGCAGCTGGTAGAGGTCGCCTACCAGCACGATCTGGACCCCGCCAAACGGCTGTCCGGGGCGGGGTCCGAACCGTTCCAAGGCGACGGCCAGCGCGTCGAACAAGTCAGCGCGCACCATGGAGGCTTCGTCGATGATCAGCGTGTCCAAAGCCTTGAGCGACTTTCCGAAGCGGCGAGGGAAGTAGCGGGGGTCACGCACACGTTCCTCCGTGAACCCAGGACCGAACGAAAAGAGCCGGTGGATCGTGTACCCGTCCACGTTCAGGGCCGCGACGCCCGTCGGTGCGACCACGATCACGTTCCGCTCAGTCGCCTCCATGAAGTGGCGAACCAGAGTCGACTTCCCCGTGCCTGCCTTCCCGGTGAGAAACAAGTGCTTGCCGGCATCCAGGTGATCCAGCGCGGTCACGAACTCGTCGGTGAGTTCGATTACCCGTTGCGTAGCCATGACACCACCCTTCCATGGTGCCCTGACGGGACAGTGCCTGTTGGCGTGGATCGGCGGGAGCGGCCGTGCCCGCGGGCTGCGCAGCGAATGGCCTGACGGTGGTTAGACTCCGAGCTGAAGGTTTGGGTCCTCACGCTAACCTTCAGCTCCAGGCCTTACCCTCAGTGCCGGAGGGCCTCACCTACGGTGCCGGAGGACGCCCGCGGGTACTGACCGTAGGGGGTCCGAAACCCCGGCCTTCCCACATGAGGGAGCCGTGCGTCGAACATACGGGAGAGAGGCCAGTATGCTGCATTCCCGCAGGTCACGGCCCCGATTCTTGAGCGGAGGATGGGGGATTCGAACCCCCGAGGGCTTGCACCCAACACGCTTTCCAATTGCGTGTTCCCTGGTTCATGGACGTCGGCAAGCGGGCCTGGGGTGCTTCAGGCGGACTTCTCCTGGTCCAAGCGCTCCAGGATCCACGAGCGCACCAAGGTGGACGCCGGCAGGTGCTTCGCGTCGGCGACGCGTTGCACTCGCGCCTGCTCCTCTGCGCTCAGTCGCACCGAGTACACCTTGGACCGCAACCTATTCGGCCGGGTCGGAACGACCCCGGACGGGAACGGAACGTCCTTGGTCTGCTCGGACTCCTCCCGGAGGCGGGCGGCCAGTTCTCGATCAATTGTCTTGGCCATCAGTGACTCCTTCCAAGTAGAACGTCAGGTCGGCCCCGGTTGCGGGCCATGCGTTGATGCCGTGGAGATCGCCGTCAGCGTCCCTGAAGGCGATCACCACCAGCACCCGGCCTGCCCCTGCGGAGCGGCCGATGAACCGTGAGGCACCCATGCGTGACTTCGGGTCCGGCTCGAATGCGACCAGGTCGAGGTCGTCGAGCGCCTCCTGCGACCAGGTCGAGGTCGTCGAGCGCCTCCTGCGTCCACTCCGGTTCGATCGCCTCGCCGCCGGGATAGCGGTCTGGGCGCGAGCGAATGTAGGCGGTGGACTCGGCATCCCAGATGAGGTCCTCACCCATGGACGTCAGTGTAGGACGTCGTAGTACGAAGCCGCAATCCCAGGCCGTGGCACGGGTTGCGCGAAGAGCCCGAGGTCGAGGCGCGGGGAAGCCGCCGTCATCCCCACATTCCGCGGACCTGCGCGAGACGTTCCCGGAGATGCGGGGATGCCTCCGGCTGCAACCGCAACTGCCACCGGAGCGCGCCAGCCGGTCTCCAGCCCCGACAGCCGAAGGGCCCGCTTCCTGCATCACCGCAGGTCACGGCCCCGATTCTTGAGCGGAGGATGGGGGATTCGAACCCCCGAGAGCTTTCACTCAACACGCTTTCCAAGCGTGCGCACTAGGCCACTATGCGAATCCTCCTGAGCCCCAACAGGATAGCCGAACCGCCACCCGTTTCATCAATCGGCAGGACTCACCGTGTGCGTGGAATCGGTCACGACGCCGCGCACAGGGTGCCTCCCGGCGGCCGCGAGCCGCGCGGTCGGCTAGAATCGTCCCAGACCTCCCGTGTGGCGTTACCCCACCGAACCTCCCCAGGGCAGGAATGCAGCAAGGATAGGCGGGCTCTGGCGGGTGCACGGGAGGTCCTCCCATGTCCACACCCAGCGGTGGCGAGCGAGGACGGCCCCTGCGAGCATGAACCCGCAACGCCGGAACAGGCACTGTGACCTGAGGAGGGACCATGGGGACGCTCGCGTACACGATCATCAGTTCGCTCGATGGGTACATGAACGACATCGACGGCGATATCGTCTGGGCGGCGCCGACTCCCGAGGTCTTCACCTTCCTCAACGAGCGCGAAGCTTGGGTCCACACCCAACTGTATGGGAGGCGTGCGTACGAGGTGATGGTGCCGTGGGAGACCGACGCCGCGCTCATCGAGTCCGGTGAGAACGAGCGCGAGTTCGCCGAGTGGTGGCAGCGGACCGACAAGATCGTCTACTCGACCACGCTGGACGAGGTCGTTACAGGCAACACCCGGCTCGAACGCACCTTCCATCCCGACGCCGTTCGCCGCCTGAAGGAGGAATCTCCGGGCGATCTGAGCGTCTTCGGTCCCACTCTTGCGGCTCACGCCTTCGACGCCGGACTTGTCGACGAAGTCCGTCTCTACCTCCGCCCGCGCACACTCGGAGGAGGCACTCCTGCGCTCCCGCGGACGCGGTTGAGGCTCAAGTTGCTGGAGGAACGCCGCTTCCAGGACGGCACTGTCTACTTGGGGTACGCAGTTCGGCCCTGACCGTTCCGGTCTCCACAGCTCGCCCGCGGGCGTGGGTCATTGTCGGCACCGGCGCCTACGATGGGGGAGTGACGATAGCCCTGTACCGCCGCTACCGGCCCGAGACCTTCGACGAGGTGATCGGTCAAGAACACGTGACCGAGCCGCTGAAGGCCGCGCTCCGCGGCGGAAGGGTCACGCACGCCTACCTCTTCTCAGGACCCCGCGGCTGCGGCAAGACCACGTCCGCGCGGATCTTCGCGCGGTGCCTCAACTGCGCCCAGGGCCCCACAGCGATTCCGTGCGGTGAGTGCGACTCATGCAACGAGCTCGCGCGGGATGGGTCGGGTTCGCTCGACGTCGTCGAGATTGACGCGGCGAGCCACAACGGGGTGGACGATGCTCGTGAGCTGCGCGAACGCGCCGCCTACGCGCCAGCGCGCGATCGCTACAAGATCTTCATCCTCGACGAGGCCCACATGGTCACGCCCCAGGGCTTCAACGCGCTCCTGAAGCTGGTGGAGGAGCCGCCGGACCACGTCAAGTTCATCTTCGCCACCACGGAGCCGGAAAAGGTCATCGGCACCATCCGCTCCCGCACCCACCACTACCCCTTCAGGCTCGTACCTCCGGGCATTCTCACCGAGTATTTGGAGAAGCTGTGCGCAGAGGAGGGCGTGACCGCCGCCTCTGGAGTTCTGCAGATGGTCGTCCGGGCGGGCGCGGGTTCGGTGCGGGACGCCCTCTCTGTCCTGGACCAGTTGATCGCGGGCACCCCCGAGAGCACGATCAGCTACGAAATTGCGGCGGCGCTGCTCGGCTTCACGTCCGCCAACCTCTTGGACGACGCCGTCGATGCCCTAGCGGATCGTGATGGCGCGGCGTTGTTCCAGGTCGTCGAGCGTGTGGTGCAGTCCGGCCACGATCCACGCCGATATGCGGAGGACTTCCTCCAGCGCCTGCGTGATCTCGTGATTCTCGCGATCGCCGGCGAGTCCGGAGTCAGCGCCCTCGGGCAAGTCCCCGGCGATCAGCTCGAACGCATGCGCGCTCAGGCGGACCGCCTCGGCGCCGCCGTGGCGTCTCGCGCCGCGGATCTCACCAACCAGGCCGTGACGGAGATGAGCGGCGCCACCTCGCCGCGCTTGCAGCTCGAGCTGCTGTGCGCCCGTATGCTTCTGCCTGCCGCCGATGGCGACGGCGGCCTGGTCCCGCGCATCGCGGCACTCGAGAACGCGCTCGCGCGCGGTGGAGGTGTGCCTGCCGGGGCTCGCGCGGCGGCGGGCCAGGCGCCCACGGCGGGCCACCCACCGGTCTCGACGCAGGCACCACAGCAGCCCTCGGAGCCGCCTTCGCGGAGGCCTGGACCAGCGCGGCCGGCGGCGTCGGAGGCGGGCGCTGGCAGTGGCCGGCCCACACGTGACGATCCCGGCGCGAGACGCGAGGGCGCTCGTGCATCTGCCAGCGCTCGGGCCGCCGCCGCCGCTCTGCGCGATGCCGAGGTGGCCGCGGGTCCGGAAGAGGTCCGAAGGGCGTCCGAGCCCGCGCCAACGGCGAGTTCTGCTCCCGGTGGTCCCGATATCAGGGCCATCCGGCGGCGCTGGGGCGATGTACTCGAGGCACTCGGTCGCATTCGCCGGGGCTCTTGGGCGTTGGTCACTCAGAACGCAACGGTCGGCACACTGAACAACCGGACCCTGAACCTCGTCTTCCCCACGCCGGGACTCGTGAACACGTTCCACGGCAGCAGGCACGATGAGAACGTGGCGATCGCGCTGCGTGAGACCTTCGGCCTCGACCTGGCCGTCCGTGGCGTCACCTCCGACGACGGCGGCGAACCCCGCCGCGACTCGCCCGCCGGCGGCCCTGCGGACGATGCCGCACCTCGCAGGCCGCTCCCGGACGAACCTGCCGACCGCAACGGCACCGGCGGCGAGCCGGAGATCCACTGGAACAACCCCGATGATTCGGTGGTGAGCACCAGCGAGGGACCCGCGGCGTTCGCCAGCGAGGAGGTCCCTCCGGAGGACGCCTTCCCGGGGGACGTCTCCCCGGAGAACATGCCGCCCACCTCGGCGGAGGACCTGATGGCCGCCGTCGAGCGGGCGCGTGCGCACCGGCGGACGGACGTGCCGAGGCGGACGGACGTGCCGGGACGGACGGACGCGCCGCCCAGGCGGGGGGCTCACCACCAGCAGGGTGAGGTGCGGCAGGCAGCAACCACGGCGCGGCCGTCAAATGGGGACACCGATCGGGAGGACGCACCCTCCCCGGACGATCTCGATGCCGCGGATTCCGGGCTCATCGGGATCCCCGTGCTCGAGCGGGTCCTGGGTGGGCGGATCGTCGGAGACGACGGCCGATGACCAGCATCTACGATGGCGCTCTTCAGGACCTGATCACCGAACTCGGCATGCTTCCCGGCATCGGGCCGAAGTCGGCGCAACGCATCGCGTTCCACGTCCTCGCGGCCCCACGGGATGATGTGGCCCGGCTGTCGGCCGCCCTCACCGCGGTGAAACAGCGAGTGAACTACTGCGAGATCTGCGGCAACGTAACGGAGGCCGCGCAGTGCCGGGTCTGCACGGATCCGCGCCGGGTGCAGTCAGTGATCTGCGTGGTCGAGGAGCCGAAGGACATCATGGCCATCGAGCGGACCCGCGAATACCGCGGCGTCTATCACGTGCTCGGCGGCGCAATCGATCCGATCAGAGGAATCGGCCCGGACCAGTTGCGCGTCCGGGAACTCCTCGGCCGGCTGTCCTCCGGTGAGGTGGAGGAAGTCATCCTCGCGACCAACCCGAACATCGAGGGAGAAGCGACCGCCACATTCCTCGCCCGCACGCTCAGCAGCATCGATGTCCCGGTCTCCCGTCTGGCGTCCGGGCTTCCCGTCGGGGGGGATTTGGAGTACGCGGACGAGATCACTCTCGGCCGCGCGTTCGAAGGACGGCGGCGTCTCAATGTCCCGGGCGCCGGGTTCGGCGCCTGACCTGCGGCAACATTCCGCAACGAGATTGCGTGCCGTGCAGCCCGGCATCGTGCGCGTGAGCGGAAAATCACGGTCCGGCGAGCGAGATGTCACATTCGGTATGCAGAGGCCGCACCTAGTATGTGCGTGCAGGCAACGTCGCGGCACTGCGTTCCGCGCGGTGCCTCGCAATCCGAGGAGAGGCCCGTGTCCCTGATCGTGCAGAAGTTCGGTGGTTCATCCGTATCGGATGCCGCCGCTGTCAAGCGCGTCGCCGGCAGGATCGCCCGGACGCAGCGCGAGGGCAACGACGTCGTCGTCGTCGTCTCGGCCATGGGGGACACCACCGACGAACTTCTCGACCTCGCCCGGTCGGTCAACGCAGAGCCGCCCGAGCGTGAGATGGACATCCTGCTGACGGCAGGCGAACGCATCTCGATGTCGCTGCTCGCGCTCGCGATCGAAGCCGAAGGCGTCCCCGCCCGCTCATACACCGGCCAGCAGGCCGGCGTCCTCACCGACTCGAAGTACGGCAGGGCCTCCATTGTCGGCATGGTCCCGGACCGCATCCGGCGCACGCTCGATGAGGGGCAGGTGGCGATCGTCGCCGGCTTCCAGGGCGTGAACGCCGAGGCCAATGATGTGACCACCCTCGGTCGCGGCGGCTCGGACACCACCGCCGTCGCGCTCGCGGCCGCTCTGGGTGCGGACGTATGCGAGATCTACAGCGACGTCGACGGCGTCTTCACCGCCGACCCTCGTGTGGTGAAGAACGCGCGTCGCATACCCCGTCTCTCCACTGAAGAAACCCTGGAACTCGCGTCGCATGGCGCGAAGATCCTGCACCTGCGCGCGGTCGAGTTTGCGCGCCGATACAACGTCCCGATCCATGTCCGCTCCAGCTTCTCCGACAAGGAGGGCACGTGGGTGGTGAACCCGACCGAGGAGGATCCAATGGAAGACCCGATCATCGCCGGAGTGGCGCACGACCGCTCTCAGGGCAAGGTGACCGTCGTCGGCGTGGAGGACATTCCCGGCTCTGCGGCCCGCCTGTTCACGGCGCTCGCAAGCGCCGACGCGAACGTCGACATGATCGTCCAGAACATTTCCACCGAGCCCACCGGCACCACCGACATCTCGTTCACGCTCGCGGACCAGGACGTGCCCGCAGCCGCGAGGGCGCTCGAGTCGCTGCGTGAGTCGCTGTCCTTCCAGGACATTCGCTATGACTCGCACATCGGCATCGTCTCGCTCGTGGGTGCGGGAATGCGCTCCAACACCGGTGTCTCGAGCACGCTTTTCAAGGCGCTCGCGGACGCGGGCATCAACATCGAGATGATCTCGACGTCGGAGATACGCATCTCCGTCGTCCTCGACGCTGACAGGGTCGACGAGGCCGTCCGCGTAATTCACTCAGCTTTCGGCCTGGACTCGCAGGACGTCGAGGCCGTCGTTTACGGAGGGACAGGACGATGACCGGAATGAACATGGCCGTGGTCGGCGCCACGGGTCAGGTCGGCGGTGTGCTCCGCCGTCTGCTCGACGAGCGGGACTTCCCAGTGGCGTCGATGCGGTACTTCGCATCCGCACGCTCCGCCGGGAGCAAGCTCCCTTGGAAGGACACCGAGATCGTGGTGGAGGACGTCGCGACGGCGGACTTTTCCGGCATCGACATCGCGCTCTTCTCCGCCGGTGCCACCACGTCCGGCGAGTACGCACCGAAGTTTGCTGCGGCGGGCGCCGCCGTCGTCGACAACTCCTCGTTCTGGCGGATGGACCCCGAGGTTCCGCTCGTGGTGTCGGAAGTGAACCCGGAGGCCACCGCGGACCGCCCCAAGGGCATCATTGCGAACCCGAACTGCACCACCATGGCCGCAATGCCGGTGCTGAAGGTGCTGCATGACGCGGCAGGGCTCGAGCGTCTCGTCGTCTCCTCGTACCAGGCCGTTTCCGGCTCCGGTGTCGCGGGCGTGAAGGAGCTCGCAGACCAGGTGCGTGCCGCCGTCGAGCAGGACTTCGAGAAGCTCGCCGAGGACGGCTCCGCGATCACCCTGCCCGAGCCGAACAAGTACGTGGCTCCCATCGCGTTCGATGTCGTCGCCATCGCGGGTGCGCTCGTCGACGACGGCGAGGGCGAGACCGACGAGGAGAAGAAGCTCCGCCACGAGTCGCGCAAGATCCTCGGAATCCCCGGATTGAAGGTCTCCGGCACGTGCGTGCGCGTCCCCGTGTTCACGGGGCACTCGCTCACCATCAATGCGGAGTTCGGGAGGCCGATCACGCCCGAGGCGGCCACGGGCCTCCTCGCCGAGGCGCCCGGCGTCGTCGTCGAGGATCTCCCTACTCCGTTGAACGCCGCGGGCAAGGACCCGAGCTTCGTGGGCCGGATTCGTGCGGACCAGAGCGTTGACGACGGCCGCGGGCTCGCGATGTTCGTGGTGGGTGACAACCTGCGTAAGGGTGCCGCGCTCAACACAGTTCAGATCGCGGAGATCCTCGCGGAGGAACTCGCGGCCTCGAAGTAATCGTTACTCGCCGATTCGGCCGGCACCGGTTTCGAGCGGCTCCTGATCCTCGAGCAACCGGTGCCTGCTCGGTTCCGCGGCTCTTTGCCCAGTATTTCGTCTCGGCAACCCTTGGCCAGATCCGCGTAAATCCGAAAGATTCGGATTAGCGTTGCTGGGAAGAGGTCTTGGTCACACCGGGCGACACGATCGGGGCGGCGTGATCGGGGCGGAAGCTCGGCGGCCCGCTGGCAACACCATCCGGCGGCGCGGCTGGGCCGACGAGAGTTGAGCGGAGGCTGTCATCGGTGACGGCTCCGCAGAGTGGGGAAAAGGAGCCATGGCCCAATCAACCAAGGTCGCGGATAGAGCCGCGGCAGAACAATCAGCGGCAACTGAACGGATGCCCACGAAGCGGGTGATCGCGTACTCGTTCGGTGATGTCGCGAACAACCTGACCTTCCAGATGACATCGATGTTCCTCATGGTCTACATGACGGACATCGCCGGCGTGGCGGCCGGCACGGCCGGACTCATCTACGGTGTCACGAAGATCTGGGCGGGATTCTCGGATCTCTTCGCCGGCCAGATGGTCGACCGGGCGGACACCCGATGGGGCCGCCTGCGGCCATGGATCCTCTTCGGCAGCACGCCGCTCGCTGTTGTTTTCGTGTTGCTCTTCAGCGCGCCTGCCGGCCTCACACCGGCCGCGACGGTCGCCTGGATCTTCCTCTTCGACGCCGCCTACCAACTGGCGTACTCGTTCGTGAACATCCCGTACGGCTCGCTCGGTGCCGCGATGACTCAGAACTCGGTGGACCGGTCGCGGCTCTCGGGTGCCAGGTCGATCGCGTCGGCAATGACGGGTGTTGCACTCTCGGCGATCGTCGCACCTCAGTTCCAGGACACTTCTGGCGACGACGTGCGCATGCGGTTCACTCTGATCTGCGCCGGGCTCGGCGTTATCGCCGTAATCCTCTACCTCATCTGCTTCGCGAACGTGCGCGAGGTAGTGCCGCGGTCCACCAAGAAGGTCTCGCTCGGCGCGACCCTGAAGATGGTGAGGCAGAACAAGCCGCTGGTCATTCTCTGCGCTGGCGCGTTCTTCCTGCTCTGCTCCATGTTCACCATGAGCGCGGTGGCGATGTACTACGCGCGCGAGGTGCTCGGCAACGCCGGTTGGTACACCTTGCTGGCATTGGCCCAGACACTCGGCACGGTGGCGGTTGCCTCCTTTGTGCCCACCATTACGATCAGGTTCGGGAAGCGGAATGGCTATGTCCTGTCCGCCGCCGTCGTGATCCTGGCATTCGTTCTCATCTACTTCGTACCGGCGGGCAGTCTGCCGGTGGCGATCGTGGCGTGGCTCCTCTTCGGCATCGGAACCGGTGGAACGAACGCGCTGATGTTCTCCATGCAGGCGGACACGGTCGACTATGGCGAGTGGAAGACCGAACTCCGTTCCGAGGGCGGTTCGTACTCGATCCTGTCCTTCATCCGGAAGACCGGGCAGGGCGTGGGCGGCTGGGCCGGCGCGTTCATCATCGGGCTCTTCGGTTACGCCGGCGGCGCAGCCGAGCAGACGGCCGAGGCGGTTCAGGGAATTCGGCTCGCTACGGGCGCTCTCCCGGCCGTCTTGGCCTTGCTCGCGCTGCTCGTGATGCTTCGCTACCCGCTGTCAGGAGACGAGCACAAGAAGATCGTCTCGGAGCTGCATGAACGCAGGACGACACAGGCGGTCAAGGACGCCCACGGCGTAGACACCGGAGAAATCAAGGTCCGTGAGGACGTTGGCGACGGCCGCAGCATGCGGGTCCGGGCGCCTTCGAAGGCGCACCTCCCGATCGTCACGCTCTTCGAGGCGACGGGGTCCGGCGGATCAGAAATCGGGCCGAAGCTCGCGGAGAAGCTGGGCGTCCCATTCATTCCGCAGGCATTCTCTCTTGATGACATCTCGACTGCGAAAGCGAGCACCTACGCATCAGACAGTGCTTTCAACCGCTGGTTGCGCGGCATTTCGTTCGGAGTTACGACCGACGCAGACCACGCACGAGGCACCGACCAAGCCTCCAACACCGCCCTGCAGGTCGAGAACACGCGTTCCGTCATTGCCGAGGTCGAGAACGGTGGTGTCCTCGTCGGAAGGAACGGTGCACTCGTTCTTGCGAAGGCCGAGGGAGCGTTCCACGTACGGCTGTACGCCCCGCTCGAGAAGCGCATCGCGCGTATCGCCGAGACACGCGGTCTGAGCTGGGACGATGCCGCTGAACTGATCGTCGCTTCGGACCGGACACGCGCGGAGATCTCGCAACGGGTCCACAGGTGGGACCCGAACTCGGACGAGCACTACGACATCGAGATCAACACGACCTCGATGACCTACGACGATGTGGTTGACCTCATCGTCGGCATCTACCGCAAGAAGTACCCTGAGACGGGACTTGCTGAGTAGCAGCCCCAAGCGGTAGACCGGGCACTTGCCCTGGGAAGCCACTGCGGCCCCGTGCGGCTGGGAACTGATCAGTTCCCGCCGCCGGGGCCGCCGTTCGTTTCAGTTTCGCCGACGGTGTCCGGTCCCGGGTGATAGCTGGAACTCGCCGGGCGCCGCGCGAGCCAGTGCGCCAGTCCCCACCACAGGCCGACACACACAATCGCCGCCACGGTGCCTGCCACGATGGCCGCGATCTCCCCGAGGACGACTCCGAACGTCAGGGCGGCGACTCCGATGACTGTCACGGCGACGAGGCCGAGTCCGGCCTGGGCAAGCCGGTCTCCCATGCGCACGAGCACGTCCTTCCGGTGGCTCTGGAAGAGGACTCGGTGCATCACTACTGGCGCGAGCACGAAGAACACGGCGAGCGAGCCGGCCGCGACTGCGATCAGGTACAGGAGCCGGAGGTTGTCCGTGAGGTCCTCGAATCGGTCCTGGAACGGAAGGATCAGCAGGAAGCCCGCGAGCAACTGGACACCCGTCTGGACTACGCGCAACTCTTGGAGAAGCTCGTTCCACTGCCGGTCGAGGCGCTCGCCGGGGTCCTCGCGCCGATCAGGAGTGGTGCTCTCGCCCTGTCCGTTCGACAACTCGTACCTCCTTCGCGCCAAGAGGCACGCCATCTGGGCACACGGTGCGCACCCCAGGACACACGCCAGAGCGGTGGGGAAGTCCTGAGAGGACCGCCCGCAGCAGATCCTCCATCGAGGACCACACAGTCGGGGTGGCGGGATTTGAACCCACGACCTCTTCGTCCCGAACGAAGCGCGCTACCAAGCTGCGCCACACCCCGGTGGCCTAGAGAACTATATCCGACACTGCGCCCTCGTCAGAAATCCGTGGAGTGTGCGAACCGCAACACACTGACTTCCGGCGGACATGCGAACCGGATCGGAGCGTAGGGCGAAGTGCCGAGTCCGGCGGAGATGTTGACCCACATCGGAGGTCCGCCGTCGTCGGGAAGTGAGTCCGGGACAGGGGCGAGGAAAGGCCGCGGCTCCACGGAACGGCCATCAGGCCGGAGTCCGGGCCAGCCCTGCAGGCCGCTCGCGCGCCACGTCGGCAGGTCGCAGTTCGTCACGAGCGCCCCGTAGAGCGGTACGCGAACCTGCCCTCCGTGCGTGTGGCCGAAGAATCCGACGGCGCAGCCCTCGTCATGGAAGGCGTCGAGGACTCTCGAGTAGGGCGCGTGGGCGACACCGATGTGCAGGTCGCCGCGCACCCCGTCGTCGGCGGGATAGTGGTCCCGCTCGATGTGGGGGTCGTCGACGCCGACGAAACTCAGCTCCAAACCCGCCGCAGTGAGCGTTCCGCGCGTGTTTCGCAGGTCGAGCCAGCCACGCTCCCGCAGTGCGGCCGCGAGATCCGCGGCGGGAAGGCGCACGTACTCCGACGATCTTGGGGTGGAACTCCGCCACATGTACTGCAGCGGATTCCGTGGCCGCGGCCCGAAGTAGTCGTTCGAACCGAAGACGAACACACCCGGAATGTCCAGGAGTTCACCCAACGCCCCCAAGACCGCTGGCACGGCCAGCGGCGAGGCCATCGCGTCTCCCGTGAAGACAACGAGGTCCGGCCGGACGCGCCGAGCCAGGGCACGAACGAAGCGTTGTCTCGCGATTTGACTCGGGAGTAGATGCAGATCCGAGAGATGCAGCACCGTGAGGTGTTTCGGCGCTTCCTTGCCCTCGGAGGCGCTTTCCCCGTCCGCCTCGACGTTGCCTTTGGCGGTGAGCCGAATCTCATGGCTACGGATGCGGTGGATCCACGCGGCTTCGATCAGCGCCCACGCAAACACACCCGCACCCAGGCCGAGTCCGGTACCGGCTATGCCGGTCATCCGACGAGCGCGCGCGCCGGTCCGCCGTGCGGCGCTCAGGAGTTACCCCTCATCTCCGTTGCCATCGACGTTGCCGTTGTCGCCGCCGTTGTCGCCGCCTTGCTCCTCTGCCGGTGGAGGTGGCGCGGGAGCCTCGGGTTCCGGCCGCCGAACCGGCGCCGGGCCTGCCGAAAGCGTGAGATGGACGGCCGAGTTCACTGCGGCGCGCCCG
This sequence comes from Actinomycetaceae bacterium, assembly GCA_035647855.1. Classification (GTDB taxonomy): domain Bacteria; phylum Actinomycetota; class Actinomycetes; order Actinomycetales; family Actinomycetaceae; genus JAAZBW01. The sequence continues at coordinate 36,591 of DASRMP010000013.1, forward strand.
CTCGGGTTCTGCGCGGCTACCGTACCGGCCGGCGCGCTTGAATAGATCCGCGAACCGGAGATCGTCACGGTGAAGCCGGCGTTCTCGAGGATTGAGCGGGCATTGTCTGGCGAACGGCCGAGCACATACGGCACGTCGCGCTGCTCTCCTTCGATGGTCCTCTGCGTCGGAGTGTTGAACCCCAGAACGGGCTCGCCCTCGAGCGCACCCGACATGAAGGATCTGAACGCGGCGGCCGTGAGCAGTCCTCCGTAGACCTCTCGGTGATAGCGCCTGTTGATGACCGAGTGGAACATCGAGATGTCGGCGTCCGAGTGGCCCATCCACACAGCCGACGCAAGTTGCGGCGTGTAGCCGACGAACCAGGCGTGCGTGTCCATGTTGGCCGTGCCCGTCTTTCCGGCAACCGGCCGGCCAGGCAGGGCGGCCCGGAATCCGGTCCCGCTGGGTTCTACCACGCTCTGCAGCGCGTAGGTCACTCCGCGGGCCACCTCGGGCGTGATCACCTCGGTGCACGTGGAGGACGGAACGTCAAAAACCTGTCCCTCGCGGTTCGTGATTGCCGTGATCGCGACCGGCTCGCACGCGACACCCTGGTTCGCGAGCGTTGCGAAGGCGTTCGCCATGCTGATCGGCGTGACTGTGTTGGAGCCGAGGATTCCACTCGGATAGAGCTCGAGGTCTTCCCCGTTCCCACGCTCGACACCCATTGCGCTCGCGACGCCCATGATCGAGCACATGTCCATCTGGTTCGCCATCCATACGAAGGGCAGGTTGATGGACCTCTTGGTGGCCTCGAGGACCGAGATGGTCTGGGCGTTGTACCCGCCCTCGATGTTGTTCGGTGTGTAGTGGGCGCGGTACTCCGGGGCGCACGAGATGTTCCAGCTTCGGGTCGGATAGTCCCGGATCTGTGCCGGAATCTGCTGCCGCAGCGCGTGGTTCGTCCGCAGCCATTCGGTGAGAGTGAACACCTTGAACGCAGAGCCCGACTGGAAGCCCTGGCCACCGCCGTGTGAGACTCCGACGTTGTAGTTGACCTCCGTCTGGCTGGGATCCGCCTCATTCGGGTTCTTGCCGAAGTTGGTGTTCTGCACCATCGCCTGGACACGCCCGGTGCCTGGTTCGATCGATGTCAGCGCCATCGACACGCCCGACCGGTCGTTCACTGGCACCTGCGCCACCACGGCGTCGTAGGCGAGTTGCTGACGGTGCGGATCGAGCGTCGTCGTGACCTGGAGACCGCCACGCAGGAGGGTGGCTTGCCGATCGGAGAAGGACTCTCCCAGAATCGACGCGAAGTCAGGGTTCGTGTACAGATCGCGAACCACATACGTGCAGTAGTAGGCGGAGATGCCGGCGACACCGCATCCCGACTGCCTGGTCTGGTGGTTGGCCGTGAGTTCCTCGACCGGGATCGCCAGCACTTCGTCGACCTGGGCCTGATCGACCAGTCCATCACGCTGCATGGCGCTCAGCACGACGGCCTGCCGTGCCCTCGCGTTTTCAGGATTCGAGAGCGGATCGTGATTGTTCGGAGACTGCGGGATGCCGGCCAGCAATGACGCCTCTGCGAGAGAGAGTTCGGACGCCGAGTGCCCGAAGAAGTGCTGGGAGGCCGCCTCGACGCCGTACACGGACGGGCCGAACTGCGCGAGATTGAGATAGCCCTCAAGGATTTCGGCTTTGGAGTACTGCTTCTCGAGTTGGATCGCGTAACGCGCCTCCTGCAACTTACGGCCGTACGACTGCGCGGTCGCGGACTCGTACAGCTCCCGTGCCGCAGCCGCGTCGGTGAGTTCCAGTTGGCTCGCCTTCTCGACGAAGACGTTCTTCACGTACTGCTGAGTGAGGGTCGAGGCGCCCTCCGTGCTGCCGCCCTGCATGTTGTTGACGAGGGCTCGCGCCATGCCCTCAAGGTCGACGCCGTTGTGCTCCAGGAAGCGGTGATCCTCGATCGCGACGATCGCGTCGCGCATCGGTTGGGAGACTTGATCGAGCGGAACATTTATGCGGTTCTGTTGCCAGAATGATGCCATGACGCTGCCGTCTGCGTAATAGAGGACGGACACCTCGGACGGCCGGGACGGATTGAGATCCGCAGGCAGGTCATCGAAGAGGCCGGTGGCCGAGTTGGTGGCAGTGCCTGCGGCGGTGGCGAATGGGACAGCGAGCCCCGCCATCAGGACGCCGCCCACCCCCGCAGCGAGGAAGAAGGCGAGCAGCATGGCGAGCACCTCTGGCAGGCGCAAAACCCGGCTCGAGTTCTTGGAGGCCATATGTCCTAGGGTACGGGCGATGTCGTCTTGGTGAAGGTGCCGCATCGCGAGTGAGTGGTCACATCTGGGTCACGGATGTACGGCGGGTGTTGTGATCGACTCGTGAGCAGATGTAACGGCCACGTAACGAAACCGACGGCAACCCCTTGCCAGGCCCGTGGTGCCTATCACTATACTGATCGTACTTAACCGGACATCGCAGTCCAGGACGGACGAACGGCCCGAGATGGTCCGAAGAAGCCGTGAAGAAAACCAAACGCAACTCTACGGAGGTTCCATGAGCGTCAACGATGACCAGACGTGGGCAGCCCGAGCAGCCTGTGCCTCAGCTCCCCCGGACGCACTTTTTGTGAGGGGTGCGGCTCAGAGGGAGGCACGGGTGCGGTGCTTCGGTTGCCCCGTCCGCATGGAGTGCCTCGCCGACGCCCTCGAGTCAAAGACGACTTTCGGGGTGTGGGGTGGGCTCACCGAGCGTGAGCGGCGCGCGCTGCTCAGGCAGTACCCAGACGTCGAGGACTGGGACACATGGCTCTGCAGCGACGACATCACGGCGATTGAACTCCGCAGCCCCGTCGCGCCCCGCATCATCACGCGGTTGAGGCAGAGCCAGGCGAGCTTGCGCAGTAAGTGACCCGCGCATTCGGGCGTGACCTCGCTCGCCGGCCCGGCACCTCCTAGGATTGCGGCATGACTCGATGGGAATATGCCACGTTTCCGCTTCTCATTCACTCGACCAAGGCGATCCTCGATCAGTGGGGCGCCGATGGATGGGAACTCGTCCAGGTTGTCCCGGGCCCCCAGGGCTCGGCCAACCTGGTCGCGTACATGAAGCGGCCGCTGGAGTCCTGATGTCCGCATCCGCCCGGCTACGCGAGCTCGGCATCGAACTTCCTGAGGTGGCCGTGCCGGTCGCGGAATACGTGCCGGCGGTTCGGCACGGCGATTTGATCGTGACATCAGGCCAGCTGCCGACTGTCGGCGGCACGCCGATTGTCACCGGCGTCGTCGGGGGCGGCGTCAGCCCCGACCGCGCCACGGAGGCCGCCCGCGTCGCGTGCCTGAACGCGCTGGCCGCTGCCGCGGCGCTCGCGGGTGGGATCGACTCGATCGCCCGCGTGCTGAAAGTGGTCGTGTACGTCGCTTCTGCCCCGGGGTTCAGCGGTCAGCCGGGGGTCGCCAATGGTGCCTCCAGTCTCCTGGGGGAGATCTTCGGCGACGACGGCGTGCACGCACGTTCGGCGGTCGGCGTCGCGGCGCTACCGTTGGGCGTTCCGGTCGAACTGGAGCTGACGGTCGCCCTCTCGTGAACTAGCGAGCGCGGCGGCGCAGTCTGTCAACGTCCAGCAGGTGTACTCCGCGGCCTTCCAAGCGGATCCAGCCACGGGAGACGAACTCCGCGAGCGATTTGTTGACAGTCTCGCGAGAGGCACCCACCAGCTGGGCGAGTTCTTCCTGAGTGAGTTCGTGGGGTACGTGGACCGTGCCGTCGTCCGCCCGGGAACCGAAGCGATCGGCGAGGTCGAGGAGGGCCTTGGCGACGCGTCCGGGGACGTCCGAGAAGACAAGATCCGCGAGCTGATCGTTGGTCCGGCGCAGACGCTGTGACAGCGCCTTCAGCATGTGTTTGGCCAACTCGGGGCGCGTGTCGAGGAACTCCATCATTGCTTCGTGGTCGAGTTCCATCATCGTCGTAGGAGCGACAGCGGTCGCCGTGGTGGAACGGGGACCCGGATCGAACAGCGTCAACTCGCCGATCATCTCGCCGGCACCCAGGACCGCGATGAGGTTCTCGCGGCCGTCGCTCGACGCGTGCCCGAGCTTGACCTTCCCGTCAACGAGGAGATAGAGGCGATCGCCGCGATCACCCTCGGAGAAGAGCTTCTCGCCGCGGCGGAAGGTCACCTCTTCCATGATCGAGGAGAGTTCCTTCTGGTCCTCCTCGCTGAGGGCCTCGAACAGCGGCACATTCGCGATCAGGTGTTCGTCCACGTTTCCATCCAATCCTTGGTCTCGCCTCCAATACTGCCACCCCCTGTGACGTGGAGCACGAGTACTGAGCCCACGTGTCTCGCTCCGCCACGAGTCCGGCGGCACGCCACGTAGGCTGTGGCGATGCGGGAGAGCAAGCAGGCACGGAAGGCGCGCGCGGAGGAGATCAACGCGCGTCTCGCCGCTGCGTATCCGGACGCCCACTGCGAGCTTGATTTCGGCAATCCGTTCGAGTTGCTGATCGCGACGGTCCTCTCGGCGCAGACGACCGACGTGCGCGTCAACTCCATAACGCCGGAGCTGTTCTCGCGCTATCCGGGGCCCGAGGCGCTCGCGGGAGCGCCGCGCGAGGATGTCGAGCAGATACTGCGGCCAATCGGCTTCTTTCGCACGAAGACGAAGAACATCATCGCTCTCTCCCACCAACTGACCACGGAGTTCGGAGGCACGGTGCCGGACACCATGGAGGAACTCGTCACCCTGCCGGGCGTGGGACGCAAGACCGCAAACGTGGTGCTCGGCAATGCGTTCGGCGTTCCCGGGATCACCGTAGATACGCACGTGGGTCGCCTCAGCCGGCGCATGGGCCTGACCAAGAACGCGGACCCCGTCAAGGTCGAGACCGATCTCGGCGTACTCCTCCCGCCTGAGGAGTGGACCATGGCGTGTCATCGGATGATCTTCCACGGCCGGCGCTGCTGCACGGCTCGCAAGCCGGCGTGCGAACGGTGCCCCGTCGCGGAGTTGTGCCCCCGGATAGGCGTGCCATAGTGCCGTAGTCCGGTGCGCGGGAAGCCAACAGAAATGGCGCCGATGGCGCGCGTCCGTCACCCGATTCACTTCTCGCGGGAAGCCGCTTTCCTTGGTGTTCTGTTACTACTGTAGGAGTTTCGGCAGCGCGTGCTGGTTTCGTACGGTCTGGGGGTGCTTGTCAGCCTGTTCAACCGGTGGAGGGGCGACAACTGTAGGAGTTTGACCTCTACTGTAGGAGTTAAACGCGCGTAAAACGCCTACACTAGAAGCTAAATGCGTACAGTAGAGGAATTTGCCGGTCCGGAGAAGGCGCGAACAGGCCAGAAAGGGCCAATTCTCCCCCGCGGCGCGGTGTGCGTCGGTCCATCGGGGCGAAACTCCTACAGTGGTGGCCGAAAGTCGCGGACTGGAGATCCGCAGGCGCCGTCGAGCCGCCCGCAGGCGCCGAACCCGCGTCCAAGCCAAGGCGCAACACGCCCTTCGCCCAGAGAAGCGCCGACCTGCGCCTACCTTGATGCCGCGAGGGCTCCGAGAAGCTGTTCGGTGAGTGCCGCCGGGGATTCCTCCGGCAGAAAATGACCAGCGTCCCGAATGATTGCCTGCTTCAGGTTCGGCGCCCAACGGGCACTGACCGTCCAGCTGCGCGGGCTGTACATCTGGTCCTCCGCTCCGCGAATGCCGAAGGCCGGGACCGTGATCGGCCGGTCGATCTTGCGGAGGTAAACGCGGGTGTCGCTCAGGAATGGTGAGCGGGTCTGCCAGCGCAGCGCGTCGACCGCACATCGTGCCGCGAAAGGGAGGCGGAGAACGGCCGTGTAAGTATCGGCCTCCGCAAGTGCGGCTTCCTCGTCATGTGCCCAGGTCGAGAGGAAGTGGCGGACACCCTCCCCGGATTTTAGGGAACGTTCGAGAATCGCGGGAAGGTGTCCCGCCTGGAAGTACGGATTGATCCGGGAGGTGAGGAGAGTGCGCCGCAACGCCAGAGGATGCGGCGTGCCCACTGCAACGATCGCTGCGGTCACCTCGGGAGCGTAGGACGGCATCGCCCATGCGACGTGTGCGCCGATGCCACGGCCCACCACGGTCGCGCGGGAGTAGCCGAGCGACGAGATGACACCCGCCACGTCGTAGGAGAACTTGGGAGTCGAGATCTGGCGCTGGGCCTTGTCCGAGGCCCCGAATCCGCGCAGGTCCATGGCAACTACCCGGTATCCAGCTTCTGCCAGTGGCGGGATGACGTGCCGCCACTCCCACCAGAAGCAGGGGAAGCCGTGCAGCAGTATCACGAGAGGGTCTCCCGCGTTGCCGACTTGCGCCACGTGGAACCGAGCGCCGTTGGCCGCCACAAGGCGGTGTTCCCATGGACCGGGCTGTAGTGCCACGGAGGTGTCAGCGACCATGGGCTGAGGCTACCGGAGCCGAGGCCCGGACGTGCGGTGAGAGTCGCTCACCACACAAGGAACTTCACCTCTGAGGATTGTCTCCGAGCCGTGCCCGGCGCCTTTCGACGGCAGCCCGGATCCGCTGCTCGTCACGGCCCCTGCGGCGGGCACCGTGGGAGACGACCCCGATCATCAGAAGGATGACCCCGAAGATCAGGATGCGTCCAGTGGAACCGTCTGCCTCGATGTGGTGAGCGATGTTGCCGCCCAAGCCCGCGTGGAACTGCCTCAGCCAATCCTGTGCCGGCGCGATGAACTCCCGCGCGAATCCGGGCACGGCCACGAACACCGCACCTCCCAACGCGAGGATCGATCCCACCACGAACGCACCCACCGACGACGCACGAGCAAACAACAGCGCCACCACGAGCACGACGAGCCCGGCCAGGAGTTCCGCCAGCGCGGCGATGTTCATCGTGCCGGTCTCCCACGGCGCGTTCGCGGGCAGCGTCATCCGGGCACCCGCGTCCGACAGCAGGTACCACGCGATCGGAATCAGGAGGAGCATCGCGACAATGCCCCAGATGTGCGCCCCTACGCGTGAGGGCACGCGGTCGTACTCGGCGCCATCGAAGAGGGTGTCATCCTTGGCGAGCGTGGTGCCGTAGTTCTCCACCCGGGGGTCCGCCTCGACCGACTCCCGAAGCCGGGTTGGTTCGTTGGAAGGGACATCGCTCTGTTGATGCAGCAGCGAAGTGCGCTGCACCCCGGAGTTGGAGAACGCGTCAGGTTCGAACGTGTCGGTCGGCTGTGCGTCCGCGGAGACCCGGCCCCTTCCCGCTGCCGCGCCCGTCACTGCGGCGGTGGCGGCAGCACCCGCCGCAGTAGCGCCCTCAGTAGCGCCCTCAGCGCGACGCCCGTCCTCCGTGGGCTGATCCACGGTCTCCGACGGCATGTCCGCCACCGGCCGCTCAGCGGTCTCCGATGCGTCAGCCGAGTCCGTGCGTTGAGCCGCCTCGAATTCCGCCTGCCACTCGGCGGCACTCTCGTCCTGCTCCTCGGATGCCGATGGCATCGGCAGGATCGCAGTGGCCGCCGCAGTGCTCGCTGCAGTGCCCGCGGCTTCCTCGGCCAGTTCGCCGGTAGCCGCCGTATCAGCGACTACCGCGGCGGTCTCGTCCTGTGATGCGTCCTCGGGAGCCTCGACTTCGTCAGAGTCCCTGCGGGCGCCCTCATGTTCGACTGCCTCGTCATAACCGGCCGGAGTGGCCAGCTCCATCTCCTCGGGTGTTACGTCATCCTCAGGGGAGCGCAGGTCTGAGTCGTAGGGGCTGAGCGCTACGCCCTCATCCGGCGAGGCCGCACTCTCCTCGTGGGTCTTCTTTTCGCTCTCACTCATGTGGACCTCCTCGGATCACCACCCCCAACGGTAGCGAGGACCCCAACCACCGCGGAAAGTGGCGCGCCGAAGCGGGGGGAGCCATCTTGGGGTTTGTGATTCGAGGCCCTACCACGCCGGGGGCAGCGCAGCTGCCGTGCCGGCGTCGCGGGCGTTGCCGATTGCGATACCGCACATGATCAGGATCGGGGGGATCAGGCCGAGGTAGCCCTTCACGAGGTCTGCCGTCACCGAGGCGAACTCCACCGGAGAGCCCGGCAGGACCGGTACCAGGGTGACGACCACCCACGGCGCGAGGGTGACGACCACCCACGGCGCGAGTCCGCCCAGCACCGGTCCCCATGCGGAAAGTATGCCGGTCGCGACACACGCGGCGAGGATCGCGAGCAGGACCACCGATTCCGGCGTCACGGCGAATGACGGTCCGGTCACCGGCTCCGCGCGCGTTCCGAACCACCAGAGACCGAGGAGGCTCAGAATCACGCCGAGCAATCCGGATAAGAGGTGCGCGGGTACTCGCGTGGGTGGCGGCGTGCGTGCCAGTTCGCCGGCGTCTGCGTACATCGCCGCGGTTGCGCTTCCGGAGGCTTCCTGGAAAGCCTCGGAGTTCGCGTACGGGTTCACCTGCGTCGTCGTCCCATTCGTCTCCCACGACGGCGGCGCTTTCACCTCGTGAGACAGACGCCTTGTCGCGGCGAGTCGTTCCATTTCGGCGAGTCCGGCCCGGAGGCCCAGTCGCCGGGCAACGGGCATCGCGCTCGCGGCAACCGCGAACAGCATGAGAATCACGAACTGGAGGCCTGTGGCGCCGTACACCACGGCGGGGTCGTCGGCTGGGCCGGCGAAACCGGCGTCACCACCCGGCAGGAAGCGTTCGAGGCCTCGGCCACCTCCGGTGATCAACGCGATCGCAACGATCACAACCGGGATGAGAATGTGTGCCGGACCGTGCCGGCCCGCCGAAGATGCCCAGATCACGCCGAGAATCAATCCGACCGCCTGCACTGGTGACGCGAACGAGAGCCACTGCGACGCGGACTGAGCGGAGCCAGGAAGACCGGACTGCAGCGGGAGGAGCGTGAGGGCCGCAGTTCCGAGCAGGACGTTGACAATGAGGATAAGGATGACAGTGATCAGCGGCGCCGGAGCCGGGTCGGGAGGCTGATCACGCGACGAATTCACCCGCCCAGCCTAGTGGCGGAGCGGATGAATCCGGGGGAGTCGCTCACCGCCCGTCAGAAGGTGAAACCGGACCAGAACAGCACGGCGAGGCCAAGGCCTACCACCAGGTTCACGAGGGTCGCGACGGCGAACACGAGAATTGGCTTGGCCCCGGCGTCCTTCAGCGAACCGATGGAGAACTCGAGACCGATGGAGATGAAGGCTGCCGTGAGGAACCAGCCACGCAGGGCATTCGCGGTGCCGATGGCCGACTTCGCGATCTCCGGGTCAGCGGTGGACACGAAGATCGTCGCGATGACGGACGCCACCAGGAATCCGAGAACGAACTTGGGGAAGCTCTTCCAGAGCATCGACGCCCTGGGACGTGTGCCGTCGGTGTCCTTCTGCGCCTTGAACGCGTACCAGGCCGAGAGGAGAACCGCGACCACGCCGAGCAGCGCATTCTGGGTGACCTTCACGATGGTTGCGATTTGAAGGGGCCTTTCGCCCGCCACCGCGCCGGCGGCCGTGACTGCGGCGGTGGTGTCGATGTTTCCGCCGATCCACGCGCCGGTTACGGCCTCGCTGAGGCCCAGGAGGTTGGCCAGCCAGGGGAGAAGGAAGATCATCGGTACCGCGAACATGACCACGAGCGTCGCGGTGTAGGCGAGCTGCTCCTTCTTCGCCTGGACCGTTCCGGCGGCGGCGACGGCGGCGGACACGCCGCAGATCGAGATCGCCGAGGCCAGCAGGGCGCGGAGCTGGTGGTCCAGGCCGAGAACACCGGCAAACCACCAGGTGAACAAGAAGACAGTGGTGATGAGAAGAACTGCCTGCACGATCGCGGGACCGGCGGCCGAGGCGATGACGCCGAAATTGATGGACGCTCCCAGCAGCACGAGCCCGGTCTTGATGAAGAACTCGGTGCGGAACGCGGCGCTCATACGTTCGCGGACTCCGAGAATGGACAGCAGGGCATTCGCGCCGAAGCCGAGGAGGATCGCGTAGATGGGGAACTCGATCGACTTCGCGATCTGCCCGAAACCGGTGCCGGCTGTCGCCTCAGGAACCCAGTCAGTCAGCCACTGCACCAGGGCCGTGAGGAGGAAGACCACCACGAGCCCGACGGCGGTCCACACTCGGTGGGAGGCAGCACTGGGCGCGCTCTGCGCAAGGGTTGCCGCGACCTCGGGCGTGGGGGCGTTGCCGCCCACAGGCGTGGCGTCAGCGGATGTCAGGCCCGGCTCCTTCACGAATGAGTCCTGGGTGCTCATGGGATCAGTCCCGGAGGGATGACGCGGGTGAGCGCGAGGACGAGGAGCACCAATCCGAGGATGGTCGCGGCCCAGTCCTCATTGATCGAGAACTTGCCGTCGGCACGCGGATCCGTGCCGGGATCTTCAGCCGCCGGGCGCTGCGCCGGTTGGGACATCTCAGCTCTCCTTCTCGGTGGGGGCCATGGGCGTCACCGGGTCCGACAGTAGGCCCACGCAGGCCCCGAATGCCAATAGGTGTTGCATCCTGGCCCGCTTCGCTAAGTCCGGCACCGTGCCCGCCGCCGGAGCAGAATCGCGACCGCGAACGAGGCGACCACGGCGGCCACGAGAGCAGCGAAACCGATCTGCCCCGTGCGGTCGAGCACAACCTGCTCCTCCCACTTCCGGATGGGCCAGCCCTCGTCGCGCGCAATTCTGGCAAGTGCGCGGTCCGGATTGACCGCGACCGGGTGCCCGACCGCCCGCAGGAGGGGCTCGTCCGTGATCGAGTCCGAATACGCCCAGCATCGTTCGAGATCCCAGCCCCGCCGGTCGGCCATCGCGGCCATGGCAACGGGTTTCGCCTCGCCATAGTTGTACGCAGAGATACCGCCCGTGTACTTCCCGTCCTCGATCTCCAACTGGGTCGCGATCATTCCCTCGACGTCGAGAAGATGCATGATCGGCCGCACGATGGCCTCCGCCGAAGCAGAGACAATGATCACATCGTGGCCCGCAGCGTGATGGGCAGAGAAGGCGTCCAGCGCCTCCCGATACACGACGGGCTGGATGGTTTCGGTGAGGGCCGCATCCACGACCGAGTCGAACTCGGCGACCGACCACCCCGAGACCATCTCGGTGAGGTCCTCCCTGAGCCGATCGCTCCGTTCGTGTGTGGCGTCGAGCAGGTGATAAGCGAGTTGCGACTGAGCCGCGCGCATGACGTCCCGGCGCCGAACCAGGCCCGCGCGCAACAGCGGCTTCGTCAGCGCGAGCGATGACGGTTTCGCGAGCACCGTCTTGTCGAGGTCGAAGAACGCTGCGGAGGTCGCCATTCTTCCGTCTCCTTCCCACAGGGGCACATTCAGAGTACGGCACCGTTCCGCGCCGATCCGTGATGCGTCCGCGCAGAAGTCGCTCGCACACGGTTCTCCACGAGTGACAAATCTCCACAGGCACGATGGCGCAGCCTTTCTCCACAGTTCACCGGCCGTGCGCCGCATCGGGTGGACCTCCGCGGCAATGTGGCACCCATGACGTCTCAGATTGCTGATTCACTTGCTCCAGCCGCATCCGTGTCCGTACGGGGTGGGGCTGCCGTCGTCGTCGACCCATTCGGGACGACGGCCCTTCGCGAACTTGCGGAACTCACGGGTCTGCAGGTCCGGACCAGCCGGGTGTGGCCGTTCGATCTCGGCCCGAGGGACAGGGTCGTGTCCACGGTCCCGGTACCGCGGGCCCGAAGCGGCGATGTCCTGGGCGTGGTGGTCGGAACTTTTACGCCTCCGGGCATCGGCGAGGCCTGGCCAGACCGGACAGTGACGCTGGAGGAGGGGGCTGCCGGTATCGTCGCGCATCTCGCGGGCGACTCGGACCCATCCGGCATGGTGGTGGCGGTCACCGGTACGCGGGGCGGCATCGGCACCACGACATTCGGCGCCGCACTCGCACGCATCCTGGCCGAGGAGCCGCTCGCGGTCGCATTCGTGGACACCGACCCCGTGCCGCGAGCCCGGGCACTCCTGGAACTGACCGAGGGGATCTCGTGGGCAGATCTCGCCGGCGAAACCGGCCCGTTCCTGCCGCATCGCATCGACGCGAGCCTGCCGGTGTGGGAGCGCGTGCGCGTGCTCGCGTCGGACCATCGCGGGATGGCGGGCCTTCGGCCGGGCGCCGCGGTGCACGCACTCGCGTGTGCGCTCGACGTCGTCGTGGTCGACTCCGGACGGGATCTTGACATGGCGAGGGAATTCCAGCCCACGCTTTTTGTGCCGGTCCTGGCCGGAGATCTCGCGGACATCGAGTTCGTGGGCCGGCTGAGGATGTCTCTCGACTCGTCGTGCGCCGTGGTTCCCGTAGTCCGCGCGGGCGGCGCCATGCGGCCGGAGGAGGCGGCGCTGCGGTTGGGCGTGGAAGTCGTTGCGCTCGGCATCGAGCGGAATGGCGCGGCCGCCGCCGCTCACGGCTCACGTCCGGGTGAGCGGCCCCGTGGGGCGGTCGCTCAGGCGGCACGAGCCGTCGCGCGAATCTGCCTGAAGCAGCTATGAAGATCGAACGGGTCCGCGACCGGGTGGCAGGTGGCTCCACGCTGGCGCACGCGCTCGCTGCGGAGGGTGGGCTCTCGGCCACGACAGTCGTCCTCGAGCGGGAACTCGCCGGCGCGCGTCTCCTCGGGGCGGGCGAGGAACTGCAGGGTCTGCTCACGGAGCCGGGCGTGACCGACGTCGTCGTGCACTCGGGGACCGTGTGGGTGGACCGCGGAGACGGGATGGAGGACGCCGGCGTGAGTCTCGGTGGCGAACGGGAGGTGCGGGCACTGGCGGTGCGCCTCTCCGCGCTGGCCGGGCAGCGCCTCGACGACGCCGCTCCCATCGTCGACGGCGTGCTCCCCAGCGGGGTCCGGCTTCATGCCGTGCTCCCGCCGCTTGCGGCGGACGGCACTTCGATCTCACTGCGGACCCACCACCAGCAGACACTGACGCTGGATGAGTTGCACCGCCGCGGCGCGACCGGCCCACTGGCCGACGCCGCGCTCCGGGCCCTCGTACGGGGACGGGCGAACGGCGTGCTGGCGGGCGCGACCGGCACCGGCAAGACGACACTGCTCTCGGCACTCATCGGAGTTGTGAGACCGGACGAGCGCATCGTGTGCATCGAGGAGGTGCGGGAACTCGAACCGGACCATCCGCACGTGGTGCATTTGCAGTCGCGTGCCGCGAATGTGCAGTCGGCCGGCGCGGTCGGGCTCGATTCGCTGGTGCGGGCGGCGCTGCGGATGCGGCCCGACCGGATCGTCCTCGGCGAGGCCCGCGGCTCCGAGGTCCGCGAGGTGCTGACCGCGCTCAACACGGGACACGCCGGATCGTGGTTCACGCTGCACGCCAACTCGGTGACGGACGTCCCCGCGAGACTCGTGGCACTCGGCGCGCTGGCGGGCATGGCCCCGGGGACGATTGCGCTTCAGGCCGGCGTGGCGCTCGACGTGGTTGTGCTGCTACGCCGCGAAGGCGGCGTACGGCGGGTATCGCAACTGGCCGGTCTCCGTGCGGATCCTGGTCACGGTGCGGGGCTCGCCGCCGTGCCGGTGCTGGAGGTTGCCCGCGGGACGGAGACCCCGGTGAGGGGAGCCTGGGAGAGGTTCGCGGAGCGGTGGATGGGCTGACCCGGGCGCTGCTGATTGTTGCCCTGCTGATGTGGGGGTTCGCCCATGTCATCAAAGTGAGCCCGCGCCGGCTGCCCGTTCCCGCGTGGCGGGTGGCGATGGCCCGGATTTGGCGAGCGAGGTCGCGGCGGCAGGTGGACGTGGGAGCACTGATTACAGAGGTCGCGACTCGGCTGCGCTCGGGGGCGGGTGCTGCGGAGGCGTGGGACGGAGCGGCTGCACGCGCCGGGCTGCCGACCGGCATGGTGGACGGCCTGCCGGCCGCGCTCGCCGCGCTTCCCGCTGGACCCGCCGGCGCCGGAGCGCGCGCGGCGTGGCGGATGGCGGCTGAACTCGGCGCGCCTCTCGCCGAGACGCTGGACGATTGCGCAACGGCGCTCTCGCACGTCGAGGAGAACGCCGCGTCGCGGTCGGTGGCGCTCGCGGGACCCCTGGCGAGCGCTCGACTGCTGGCCGCACTGCCCGTCCTCGGTGTCCTCCTTGGAACGGGACTCGGCGCCGACCCTCTCAAGCAGTTGCTCGGAGGGGGCGTTGGAACCGGCGCCGGAGTGCTCGGCGCGGTGCTGTATGCGGCGGGGCTGCGCTGGTCCGGACGGCTCGTGCGGGCGGCCCGTGGGACCGAGGCATGACCGCCGGGCGATTCGGCGCCGGCCAGAAGCCGCATCGGACGGTGGCTCGTCCTGACGTCACCGTGGTCCTCGCTCTCGTCCGGGCGGCGATCCGTTCGGGTGTTGCCATCCCGAGGGCCCTCCAGGCGGCTGGGGACGCGCTGGAATCGCCGGGACTTCGCCGCGCCGGGACCCTGTTGCTGCTCGGTGCGCCGTGGGACGAGGCATGGGGAGGCACTGCTCCGGGTTCGGCGGAGGAGATCGTGGCCCGGGCACTCGAACCGGCATGGACCGACGGCGCGGACCCCATTCCGCTCCTCGAACGTGCCGCCGCGTCCTGGCAGTCGCGGCGCGACCGCAGGGCCCGGGAGGCCGCAGCGCGCTTGGGAGTCCGGCTGGTCCTGCCGCTGGGCACCTGCTATCTGCCGGCGTTTGTGCTGGTCGGCGTCATACCCATCGTGCTCGCCACCGGCGGCGCGGTCGTGATGCCGTGAGACCGCGCGTTCATCCACAGGGCAACGTGACCGTCAGGTGATCCACCAATTCGGACCCCGCCGGCCCAACGGGCCCCGCCGGAGGCGAGTCTGGGACCGGACGTTCGAAGAACGGCGTCCGGGAAGGAGTACACGCATGTCCATTCGTCACTTCAGCAGGCGAGTTTCGGCGGCACTGGCGGTGCGCCTGTCGCACCTCCGTGAGCGCGAGGAGGGGATGGTCTCGGCCGAGTATGCGGTGGGAATCCTCGCAGCCGTGGCCTTCGCGCTCCTGCTGCTCGCCGTCGTGAAATCTGGGGCCGTGAAGGAGGCCCTCACGGGCATGGTCGTGGGCGGGCTGACGGTGTGACCAACCGTCTCCGGAGCCGCGGCGAGGGTGGGTTCGCGACCGTCGAGTTCGCGCTCACCCTCCCCGCGGTGGTGCTCGTCCTCGGGCTCTGCCTCGCGGTGCTCGCCGCAGCTGGGACACAACTCCGCGCAGGCGACGCGG
Organism: Actinomycetaceae bacterium; assembly: GCA_035647855.1. GTDB lineage: Bacteria > Actinomycetota > Actinomycetes > Actinomycetales > Actinomycetaceae > JAAZBW01. The sequence goes on from DASRMP010000013.1 coordinate 51,784, forward strand.
CACGCGCCGCCGTGCGCGAGGTCGCAATCGGCGCGCCCGCCGGGCGTGTCGCGGCAGTCGTCGAGCAACTGGCGGGTCCTGCGGCGCAGGTGACGGTCGCGAACCGGGGCGAGTTCATCGTCGCTACGGTGACCGTCCCTCTTCCGGCGCTCGGAGAATGGGGTGATTTCGATGCAGTGGCGGAAGCGGTGGCGATCCCTGAGCAGTGAGAGTGGCTCGGCGAGCGTCACCGCGCTCGCCACGATCGCGGCGATGATCGTGGTGCTGTCCGGGTTGCTGCTCGTCGCGGGAGTCATGGGAGCGCGCGGAATGGCTCAGACCGCCGCGGACCTCGGTGCGCTCGCAGGGGCGCGGGTTCACGCCGACGGCACGGGCGATCCCTGCGTTCAGGCCCGCGCCGTCGTCGAGGCGAACGGCGGGAGACTGCAACTCTGTGGGGCCTCGGGCGCCGATGTCATCGTGGTCGTGGGAGTCGACGTCAGATGGAAGGGCAGGCCGACCGGGCTCACGGCATCCGCGTCCGCCCGGGCGGGACCCTCGCCGTGACGGCGGCGCCGGGCAGCACCTCAGAGCACCGAGAGCGGCGAGTCGGCACCGGTTGTGGCATCGTGTTTGACGGCCCTGACGCGGGAGGCGATGATCGCGCCGAAGGCGATGGCCGCCGCCACGCTCGCGACCGCGATGCGGAGGGGGTGGGAGGCTCCCGGGGCTTCGGACATGATGATGACCGCCGGGGCGATCAGAACGGCAACCAGGTTCATGACCTTGAGAAGCGGGTTGATGGCGGGGCCGGCGGTGTCCTTGAACGGGTCGCCGACTGTGTCTCCCACGATGGCCGCCTCGTGGGCGCGAGAGCCCTTGCCGCCGAACTCCCCGTCCTCGACGATCTTCTTGGCGTTGTCCCAGGTGCCCCCAGAGTTGGTAAGGAACACCGCCAAGAGCACGCCGCTTGCGATCGCTCCGCCGAGGAATCCGGCGAGCGGCCCGACACCCAGGCCGAAGCCCACGGCGATCGGCGCGAATGCCGCGATGAGACCGGGAGTGGCGAGCTCCTCCAATGACTGCCGTGTGCAGATATCCACGACCCTGCCGTAATCCGGCCGGCTGGTGCCGTCCATGATTCCCGGGATCTCACGGAACTGCCTGCGCACCTCGAACACGATGGTGCTGGCCGCGCGCGTGACGGCGTCGATGGCGAAACCGGAGAACAGGAAAACGGTGGCGGCGCCGAGGATTGCGCCGACCAGTGTCACCGGCGAGGCGATGGAGTAGTCGGCCATGGCGGCCACGAAGGCATCGCCGTAGGCGTTCGCGACGCCGCCGAGGGCGGCGCGGGCCTGGAGGACCGCGTCGTTGTAGGCACCGAAGAGGGCGGTCGCGGCGAGGACGGCGGTCGCGATCGCGATTCCCTTGGTGATGGCCTTGGTGGTGTTGCCGGCCGCGTCGAGTTCGGCGAGGACGTCGGCGCCTGCGGCGTCGACGTCGCCGGACATCTCGGCGATGCCCTGGGCGTTGTCGGACACAGGGCCGAACGTGTCCATGGCGACGATGACTCCGACCGTGGTCAGGAGGCCGCAGCCCGCGAGGGCCACCAGGAAGAGAGCGAGCCAGATCGAGCCGCCCGAGATCAGGAAAGCGGCCGCGATCGCGGCGGCGATGATGCCGGCGGTGTAGACGGCGGACTCGAACCCGACTCCGATCCCTGCGAGCACCACGGTTGCCGCGCCGGTACGGGTCCGCGAGGCGACGTGCCACGTGGGACGCGAGTGCGTGCCGGTGAAGTAGCCGGTCAGCCAGAGGATGACGCCGGCGAGGACGACGCCGATGGCCACCGCCGCCGCCGAGAGGATGCGGGGGTCACCGGTGTGGGCGGCGACGACGTCGCTGACGCCGGAGAGCCCGGCGAAGGAATCCGGGAGGTAGACGAACGCCGCCACGGCGGACAGAACCAGTCCGATCACGGCGGAGAGGTAGAACCCACGATTGATGGCTTTCAGGCTGCTTTCTCCGGGGCGGGCGCGGGTGATGAACACGCCGAGAACGGCCACGATCGCGCCGACGGCTGTGACGATCAGCGGAAACACGAGTCCCTGCTCGCCGAAGGCGGCCTTCCCGAGGATCAGCGACGCGACCAGGGTGACGGCGTAGGACTCGAAGAGATCCGCGGCCATGCCGGCGCAGTCGCCGACGTTGTCGCCGACATTGTCAGCGATCGTGGCGGCGTTGCGCGGGTCATCCTCGGGGATGCCGACCTCCACCTTTCCGACGAGGTCCGCGCCGACGTCGGCTGCCTTTGTGAAGATCCCGCCTCCGACCCGCATGAACATCGCGAGCAGCGCGGCGCCGAAGCCGAAGCCCTCGAGGACCAGCGGCGCGTGCTCGCGGTACAGCAGCACCGTCAGTGCCGCCCCGAGCAGTCCGAGCCCCACCACGGACATTCCGACCACCCCACCCGTGCGGAACGCGATCGACGCACCGATCGGGGCACCTCCGGGATGCCGCGCCGCCGCCGCGACGCGGACGTTCGCGCGGACGGCGAGCCACATGCCTAGGTACCCGATGGCGGCCGAGAATGCCGCACCGACGAGGAACGCGATCGAACGGCCGATCTTGATCGGGAGGTCGCCGGGAAGGATGAGGAGCAGCCCGAACACGACGACCGCGAACACGATCAGGGTGCGGAACTGGCGACTCAGATACGCCTTGGCGCCTTCCTGGATGGCGCCTGCGATCTCCTGCATTCTCTCCGTGCCCGCAGGTGCCGTGAGCACGCTCCTGCGAAGGACGAACGCGACCATGAGGGCAGCGACACCGACGGCGGCGATGACGGCGACGATGACGAGACTCGGGGTGCCGAGTGTGACCACGCTTCCTCCAGAGACGACTTCGGCCCATGGTGTGTGCCGCGCGGGCGGCGAGGGGTGTGCGTCATCGTATAGTCCGGCGTTCGCCGCCGCAGCCCAAGAAGGCCCGAGAACGGGACAACCACAGCTGATAAGCGGGACTACCGCGCGATGAACGACTCCCAGCCGAGCGAATCGATCTGATCGGTGAGGCGCGTGAATTCAGCCCGCCATGCCTCGCGGTCCCACGATTCCGCCTGCACGCGGAAAGCCTGGCGAGTCCCGTCGGTGCGGGCGTTCTGCAGCGCGAAAGACGACGAGCCCGCAGCGTGAACTCGCCGTGCGATCTCGACGGCATGCGCTGCCTGCGGGGAGCCGGGATGGACCGTGAGGCGCACCTCGTGATCCACACCCGCTTCGAGCAGGACGCGGAGTGACTCCCACGCCTTGGCACCGCCCGCCGCCGCCCCGGCGGCGATTCCGTAGTGCTCGGGGAGCGCCTTGATGTCGAGGCCTGCCCAGTCGACCAGCGGGAGCACCTCGGCGAGCCGGCGCGGATAGGCACCCGCGGTGTGAAGTCCCACCTCGAATCCGAGGTCCCGCACCTCGGCCATCGCAGGGCCGAGGGCGGCCTGCCGGGTGGCCTCGCCGCCGGAGAACACGACGGCGTCGAGCAGGCGCTGCCGCCGTCGCAGCAGCGCCATCACGTCCAGCCAGTCGACGAGTCCGGGCATCTCGTTGCTCCGAAGTTCGGGGTTCTGGCAGTACCCGCAATCCCAGGGGCATCCCTGGCAGAACACGACGGCGGAGAGCCGGCCTGGCCAATCGAGCGTCGAGAGCGGGACGAGGCCCGCGATCTGGAGCTCTGCCGCCCGGGCGGCGGCCGGGACCAGGCCTGCTCCCGCCGTCGCCGTCATCAGGAGGCCTTGACGGCCGCAGCGGGATGCTTCGGCACGATCGGGCCGTGGGCGTCGGCAGCTGACTCGGTGAAGGACACGCGCTCGGCGTACTCGCCCTTCTTGCCGATGTTGAACGACTGCACCGGCCGGAAGTAGCCCATCACGCGCGTCCATACCTCGCATGCGACCTCGCGGCCCTTCTCTGCGCAGGTCGGGCAGGTGAAGTGCTCACCGGAGAGGTAGCCGTGCGTGGGGCAGATGGAGAAGGTGGGCGTGATCGTGATGTAGGGCAAGCGGAAGTTCTCCAGCGAGCGCTTCACGAGTTGCTTGCAGGCCTCGGTCGAGGAAATCTTCTCCGGCATGTAGAGGTGCAGCACGGTGCCACCGGTGTACTTCGACTGCAGTTCCTCCTGGCGTTCGAGGGCCTCGAACGGATCGTCGGTGAAGGCGACCGGCAGCATCGAGGAGTTCGTGTAGTACGGGTTCGACTCGGTGCCGGCCTGCAGGATCCCGGGGAAGCGCTTGCGGTCCTCCTTCGCGAAGCGGTAGGTGGTCCCCTCTGCGGGCGTGGCCTCCAGGTTGTACAGGTGGCCCGTCTCCTCCTGGAATTCGATCATGCGGTCACGCACGTGGTCGAGCAGCCTGACTGCCATCTCGTGACCGCGCGGGTCCGCGATGTCGAACTCGTCGAGGCTGAAGTTGCGGACCATCTCGTTGACGCCGTTCACGCCGATGGTCGAGAAGTGGTTCTCCAACGTGCCCAGGTAGCGCTTGGTGTAGGGGAACAACCCGTCGTCGATGTGGTGCTGGATGACGGTGCGCTTCTTCTCGAGGGTGTCCTTCGCCGTATCGAGAAGTTGGTCGATCCGGGCGATCATGCCGTCCCAGTTGTGGGCGTACACGTAGCCGAGGCGGGCGCAGTTGATGGTGACCACGCCCACCGAACCGGTCAGTTCCGCGGAGCCGAACAGTCCGTTGCCGCGCTTGAGGAGCTCGCGCAGGTCCAGTTGGAGGCGGCAGCACATGGAGCGGATCATGCCCGGGTCGAGATCGGAGTTGAGGAAGTTCTGGAAGTAGGGGAGTCCGTACTTCGCCGTCATGGTGAAGAGTAGGTCGGCGAGCTCCGAGTCCCACGGAAAGTCCTCCGTGATGTTGTACGTGGGGATCGGGAAGGTGAAGACACGGCCATCGGCGTCTCCCTCGGTCATGACCTCCATGTAGGCACGGTTGATCATGTCCATCTCGGCCTGGAGATCGCCGTAGGTGAAGTCGCAGAGCTCGTCCCCGATGAGCGGCTGGTTGTCCCGGATGTCCTCAGGACAGACCAGATCGAACGTCAGGTTCGTGAACGGGGTCTGGGTTCCCCAGCGGCTCGGCACGTTGAGGTTGAAGATCAGTTCCTGCATGGACTGCTTGACCTGGCTGTACGTCATGCTGTCGAGCCGGATGTACGGGGCCATGTACGTGTCGAACGAGGAGAACGCCTGGGCGCCCGCCCATTCGTTCTGCAGGGTGCCGAGGAAGTTGACGATCTGCCCCACGGCGGAGGAGAAGTGCTTGGGCGGCGCCGCCGCGATCGCGCCCGGGACACCGTTGAAGCCCTCCTCGAGGAGACGCCGGAGAGACCAGCCGGCGCAGTAGCCCGAGAACATGTCCAGATCGTGGATGTGGAGGTCACCCTCGCGGTGCGCGGCGTCTGCCTCCGGTCCGTACACCTGGGTGAGCCAGTAGTTGGCGATGATCTTGCCGGACGTGTTGAGGATCATCCCGCCGAGGGAGTAGCCCTGGTTCGCGTTCGCGTTGACGCGCCAGTCCGAACGAGAGAGGTACTCGTCTATGGTGCCGACGGCGTCAACCATCACCTTGCGAGGTTCGTGGCTCTGCATGTGATCAGGCTGCTGATGGGCGGTCATCTTCGGGCCCCTTCCTTCGAACTACAGTTTAAGTGGCGAATGACAGAGACCCTAGGGCGGAACCCCTACATGTTGTGGTTGCGACACTCGCGACACGCTAGATGTTGTGGTTGATCCGTAAAGGAGTTCCGACGCCCAGGACTTTGGTCCTAACTGCCTGCCGCCGCCGTGCGACCATGGAAGGCGTGCCAGCCACGCCCGATCGTGCGGGCTCCGACGGCCCCGGAGCCCGCACCGCCCGCGCGCTCGACCTCATTCTCGCCGAGGGCTCGCTCGACGGCCGCCTGCTGCACGTCGAGCGCATGGCTCCGCGCCCCGCCGTCACGGCGGACTGGCCGCAGTGGGCGGACGCCGATCTCGTGGCCGGCTACCGCCGCCTCGGCGTCGCCCGCCCGTGGCGCCACCAGACCGAGGCCGCCGACGCGCTCCACGCCGGTCGCCACACCGTCATTTCCACCGGTACCGGCTCCGGAAAGTCGCTGCCCGCATGGCTCGCCGCCGTCTCCGCCATCCGCTCCGGCGACGTCACCGCCGCCACACCACACGCCGGGTCCATCTCGCGCTACCGGCGCAGGCCCACCACCCTCTACCTGGCGCCCACCAAGGCCCTCGCCCAGGATCAACTCGCCTCGCTGACCGCCCTCCTCCAGGCCGCGCACCTGTCCGACGTCCGCGTCGCCGCCGCCGACGGTGACACCCCCTTCACCGAGCGCGACTGGGCGCGGGATCACGCGGACATCGTGCTCTCCAACCCGGACTTCCTGCACTTCACCCTCCTGCCGCAGCACGCACGCTGGGCGAGGCTTCTGCGCGGACTCACCCACATCGTCGTCGACGAACTGCACGCCTACCGCGGCGTCACCGGTGCGCACGTGGCGCTCGTTCTGCGCCGGCTGCTCCGGCTCGCGTGGCACGCCGGGGCGCGTCCCACCGTCCTCACCATGTCCGCGACGGCGGCCGAGCCCGCCCAGACCGCGGCCCGCCTCATCGGGGTGAGCCCCGACGACGTCGTCGCCGTCACCGAGGACAGCTCGCCATCCGGTGCGCGCGCGATCGCGCTGTGGCAGGGAAGCACCGCTACACGCGGCGAGGACGCCTTCGCCGTCGTCGACGACGACCCGTGGGCGATCCCGCCACCGGAGGACGAGCCGGCTCCCGTCGCGAAGACCGCGCGCCGCGCCGCGACGACCGAGGCCGCCCACCTGCTCGCGGACCTTGTCGCGATCGGGACGCGCACGCTGGCGTTCGTGCGCTCACGGGCATCCGCCGAGTACGTGGCAGGAAAGGCTCGCGAGGACCTCGCCGAGACGTTCCCTACCGCCGTGGAGAAGGTGGGCTCGTACCGCGGCGGGTACCTGCCCGAGGAACGCCGCGAGATCGAGCGGCAGCTCCGCGAGGGCGAGATTCTGGGCCTCGCGTCCACCAACGCGCTCGAACTCGGCATCGATGTTTCCGGCCTCGACGCGGTTCTCATCGCCGGTTGGCCGGGTTCGCGCGCTTCGTTGTGGCAGCAGGCGGGCCGCTCGGGCAGGGCGGGCTCGGACGGCGTCGCCGTGTTCATCGCCTCCGACGATCCCCTCGACACCTACCTCGTCCACCACCCGGATGACGTGTTCGGGGAGCCCGTCGAGGCGACGATGTTCGACCCATCCAACCCCTACGTGCTAGGCCCCCACCTCTGCGCGGCCGCCTCCGAGTTGCCGATCACGGAAGACGATTTCGGACTCTTCGGGATCAAGAGCCCGGAGATCCTCGACGCGCTCTGCAGGCGCCAACTCCTGCGGCGGCGGCCCACCGGCTGGTACTGGAACATCGCGATCGGTGCCACGCCGCAGTCGCTGACGGACCTCCGCGGCAGCGGCGGCGGCGAGACGCAGGTGGTCGAGGCACTCACCGGCGCGGTCATCGGCACCGTCTCCGCCGGCAACGCCGATACCACCGTTCACCCAGGCGCGGTCTATACGCATCAGGGCCGGGTATACGTCGTCGAGGACCTGGAGGAGCACGTCGCGCTCGTGCGACACGTGGACCCCGGCTACCGCACGCGGACGCGCTCCGAGTCGGCCGTGCGGATTCTCGAGACCGAGCGATCGGCCACCTGGGAGGTCGCATCCGAGGGCTCTGACGACACCGGAGTCATCCCCGTGACCTGGGGCTTCGGCAAGGTTGAGGTGACAGCGCAGGTGACCGGGTACGATCGCCTGCTGCCGCCGGCGATGGAGATCGTCGGCCACTACGGCCTCGCCATGGAGGAGCGCATCCTGCCCACGAAGGCGGTGTGGTGGACGCTTCCGCTCGATGCGTGCCGCGCCGCGGGTCTCGACGGCGACATCCTTCCCGGCGCCCTCCACGCCGCGGAGCACGCCTCGATCGGGCTCCTGCCGCTGCTCGCGACCTGCGACCGCTGGGACATCGGCGGGCTCTCGATCGAGAATCATCCGGACACGGGTGCGCCCGCGGTCTTCGTCTACGACGGCTATCCCGGCGGCGCGGGCTTCGCCGAGCGCGGTTTCGGCGTGGCGCGGCGTTGGCTCGAAGCCACGCTCGATGTCGTCCGGACCTGCCCCTGCGACGACGGCTGCCCCTCCTGCATCCAGTCTCCGAAGTGCGGGACGGGGAACTCGCCTCTGCACAAGCGGGGTGCCGTGGCACTGCTGCGGCTCGTGCTCGGGGCGCCGTGATGCGGCGGCGGGAAACCGTTCCCGATCAGAGTGAGCGCGCGAGCAGGAACTCCGCGAGTTCGAGGTCCCACGGCGTCGTGATCTTCAGCGATCGCTCCGACCCCGCCACCAGCCACACGTCCTCGCCAAGTGCTTCGACGAGCCCGGCGTCGTCGGAGATATCTCCGCCCGGCACCGTGTGCGCTCGCACGAGAAGGTCCCGATCGAAACCCTGCGGCGTCTGGACGGCGCGCAGCGTGGTGCGGTCCACGGTCCCCGTGACTCGTTCCAGGGGGATTGCTCCCACCCGGCGGGCTGCTGCCGCCCGCCGCGCGGCGCGTTCGGCATCGCTCCCGCCTTCCCGGGACACCTCCATCACCGGCGCGCTCGATTTGATCGTGTCGACGACGGGCATCGCCGGCACCACCGCCCCATGCCCGGACCTCACCGCATCGACCACGCGGTGGAAGACCTCCGGTGGAGTCAGAGGCCGGGCGGCGTCGTGGACCAGCACCACCTCCACATCGGCCGGAAGAGCACTCAGCGCGTTCGCCACAGATGCCTGGCGCGACTCGCCGCCGGCCACGCACACAGCGCCCGGCGCGAGGGAGCGGACGTCGTCGAGGAGATCCGGGGGAGCGGTGACGATGACGGCATCGGCCACGCGAGCGGCAGCGACGCCGTCGAGGGCGTGGGAGAGGATGGGTCGCCCAGCGAGGGGGACGAGGGCTTTGGGGAGTCGATGACCCAGGCGCGTGCCCGAGCCGGCCGCGGTCACGACAACGGCAATGCTCAGGACGTCAGCACCTCGTCAATGAGGTCACGCGCATGGTCCTCTGAGGCCTTCTCGGCGAGCGCCACCTCGGATTCGAGGACTTGGCGGGCCTTGGCCAGCATCCGCTTCTCTCCGGCGGAAAGACCTCGGGCGGTCTCGCGCCGGGAAAGATCGCGGACGACCTCGGCGACCTTGATGACATCACCCGAAGCGAGTTTCTCCAGGTTGGCCTTGTAGCGGCGCGACCAGTTCGTGGGCTCCTCGACGTGCGGCGCACGGAGGACATCGAAGACGCGCGCGAGACCGTCCTGCCCGACAACGTCACGAACGCCGACAATCTCGGCGTTCTCGGCAGGAACCTCGATGGTCAGATCACCCTGGGTGACGCGGAGCTTGAGATAGAGCTTCTCCTCGCCCCTGACGGTGCGGGTTCTGATCTCCTCGATGAGGGCGGCCCCGTGATGCGGGTACACGACGGTTTCGCCGACTGCAAACGTCATGAGAAGCGGCTCCTGTAGTTGTGCAACGTCACGATTCTATCACGGCTCACATGCCTCGTACTCGCGCGGTCGAGGCGCTGGACACCGCGGAAAACCGCTGATCTCCGGGGTGTGCGCTTTCCCGGGAGGCTGACCACCCCGGGCAGCGGTAACCTTCCGCATAGGTCTTCAGTCCCAGGCCCTTAGGAGTAGTCCCATGTCCCGCCGCAATGGCCCTCGGATTGCCGGTCTCGCTGCCGTTGCGGCCACGCTCGCGCTGCTTTCCTCGTGCGCGTGGGCGAGCCCGATCCGTACCCAGGAGAAGTACGCCGCATCCGACGGCGTCCGGGTCACGCTTGACGACGACGGCACCGTGCGAGTCGAGAACCTCATGGTGCTCACAGAGGCGGAGGGCGCGGACGCCCAGCTGTTCGGAACAATCGTGAACGACACCACCGGGCCCGTCACGATCGGGGTGGAGATCGGCGGCTCGGAAGCTGAGTTCGATATCGGCGCAGCCTCCGTGACGCGCCTCGAGGATCAGACAGGCCCCTTCTCCCACGAGGGCGCAGTCCCCGGCGCGACCATCGAGGTGGAATTCTCGTACCGGGGGATCACGTCGAGGGCGGTGCCGGTGCTCGACGGCACGCTCGATCCCTACAGCGAGTACCTGCCGTAGCGCCGCGTGCGGTCAAGACTTGCTGGGCGGCACCATCTTGTAACCCAGTCCGCGCACGGTGGTGATGAGTTCCGGGCGGGCTGGTTCGCTCTCGATCTTCGACCGCACGCGCTTCACGTGGACGTCGAGCGTCTTCGTGTCGCCCACGTAGTTGGATCCCCAGACCCGGTCGATGATCTGGCCGCGGGTGAGCACTCGGCCCGCATTGCGCATGAAGAATTCGAGCAGTTCGAACTCGCGGAGCGGCAGCGCGATGGGCTCACCCCTCACGGTGACTTCGTGCCGGTCGACGTCCATCTCGACCTGACCGACCCTCAGCACCGGCTTCTCCGCAGACTCGTATTCGGCCTCGATACGGCGCATGATCGCGTTGATCCGCGCCACGAGTTCACGGTACGAGTACGGCTTCGTGACGTAGTCATCGGCGCCGATCTCCAATCCGACCACTTTGTCCACCTCGGAGTCCTTGGCGGTGACCATGATGATCGGCGTGTTCGAGCGGGCGCGGATCGCTTTGCACACCTCCACCCCCGACAGCCCGGGGAGCATAAGGTCCAGGATGACGACGTCGAACTGGGGATTCCACTCCGCGAGTGCGTCGGTGCCAGTCTCGACGGCGACCACCTCGTAGCCGTCCCGCTCCAGCTTGAACTTGAGGGGGTCGCGGTAGGCGGCCTCGTCCTCGACGAGCAGGATCTTCGTCACGAGTCTTCTCCCTCCGTGCGGGTTGCCGCCGCCTCCGGAAGCTCCTCATCGGCCTGCTGCGCCGTGAATTGCGGAATCTCGAGCGTGAGGGTGGAGCCGCGGCCTGGTTTCGACCATAGCGTCACTTCGCCACCGTGGTCCGCTGCGATGTGCTTCACGATCGACAGGCCGAGACCCGTGCCCCCGGTGGCGCGGGAGCGGGCCGAGTCCACCCGGTAGAAGCGTTCGAACACCCGGTCGTGAGCCTCCGAGGGAATGCCGATTCCCTGGTCTACGACGGCGATCTTGACAATCCCGTCGGACGCGCGGACGCCCACCGAGACCTTCGATTTGTCCGGCGAGTAGTGGATCGCGTTCTCAAGGAGATTGCGCACTGCGGTGGTCAGCAGGTTCTCATTGCCGAGGACCTGGAGATCCTCGGTTCCGCCCCGCACGAGCGTGATGGAGTGGGACTCCGCCTCGACCCGGACGCGATCCATCGCTTCGGCTATGACGTCGTCGACGTCGACGATGGTGCTCTCCTTGAGCGCGTCGGGCTCCTGGAGACGGGAGAGGTCGATGATCTCCTGGACGAGGGTCGCGAGCCGGGTTGCCTCTCGTTTCATTTGCTTCGAGAATCGGGCGACGACGTCGGGCTCGTCGGCGTGCTCTTCGACCGTCTCGGCGAGCAGACCGATTGCCCCGACAGGGGTCTTGAGTTCGTGCGACACGTTTGCGACGAAGTCCCGGCGAGTCTGGTCCAGGCGGCGCGACGGCGTCTGATCGCGTCCCAACACGATGACGCGGTCGCGCGTCAGTGGGGCCACCGCGACCGCCAGATAGATCATGCTGGAGCTCCCCGCCCTGCCCCGCCTGAGTCCGAATTCGGCGGCCTGCGCATGCCCGGTCTTTCGCAGTTCGGAGACCAGACGGAGGATCTCGGGGTGGGCCAATCGACGCCGGCGCGCGAGCCCGAACTGCAGCGCAGGCGCATTCGCTCGCAGGACCTCGTCATGCGGGCCGAGAACGAGCGCGGACTCGTGGAACGCCGCCAGCATCGCCGCCTCGTCCTGGCTGAGATCCTCCGACAGTTCCGACGTCTCTTGCTGCCGTTCGCGTTCGGAGGAGAAGAACGCCCACGTCGAGACCGCTCCGATCAGCAAGCCGACGATGGCGGCGACCATCACGTCCCAGGCGAACTCCACGCTTACGAACTCTAGGCGAACGAGTAACAGGATTCCGAGTCGCAAACTCGTGGATCCGGCCGATTCAGGAACCCGTCACCGTGTGTTAACTGATGGCTGGAAGGCTAGCCTTGATCCGCAAGTGATCGCGCCGCTCAAGAAGGAGTCCCAGTGCGTAAGATTTTCCAACAGGAGCTGAGCGAGCTCGGGGATGACCTGGCAGCGATGGCCGAGAAGGTCGCGGAGGCCGTCCGCGGAGCCGGCGAAGCGCTCCGCGAGGTCGACATCGAGAAGGCCGAGAAGGTCATCGACGCAGACAACCGGATCGACGAGTACGAGGACACGATCGAGGCGATGTGCCTCTCGCTTCTGGCTCTCCAACAGCCGGTGGCAACCGACCTGCGCCTCGTTGTCTCGGCGATGCGACTCTCCGCCACCCTCGAACGCATGGGTGACCTCGCCCGCCATGTCGCGTACATGGTCCGCTCGCGTTACCCCGAGGCAGTCTCCTCGGGCCCCATGCTGGAACTCATCTCGGGCATGACGATCAAGGCCTCCGAGGTCACCAACCAGTTCGTCGAGCTCATGGACACGCACGACCTCGATGCGGCGCACGCGATTCACGTCGAGGACGACTACCTCGACGATGCCCTCACCCGCTCGTTCGATCTGCTCACAGTGCAGAACGTTGAACTCACCCGCCAGGAAGTGGTCGACGCCGTCCTGTTGATACGTTTCCTCGAGCGGATCGGCGACCACTGCGTCTCGGGTGCGGACCGGATCATGTATCTCGTGACCGGAGACCTCGACCGGTCAGTGACCGCGCCTGTCGACGGCGAGGAAATGTATGTCGACTGAGCTGTTGGCCGGCTTTGCCGTTGATTGACCTCGCTGTTGAAATGGCGCGGCCCCGGTGCTTCGAGCACCGGGGCCGCCGTGGCGCAGGGGGTCACTTGCCCTGGTTGGCCACTGCCTGGATCGCGGCCTTGGCGGCCTCTGGGTCGAGGTAGGTGCCGCCGGCCTTGATGGGCTTGAGGTCTTCGTCGAGTTCGTAGTAGAGCGGAATTCCGGTCGGGAGGTTCAGCCCGGAGATCGCATCATCCGAAATCCCGTCGAGGTGCTTGACGATCGCACGGAGCGAGTTTCCGTGAGCCGCCACCATGACGGTCTTGCCGGCCTTGAGGTCCGGGACGATCTCGGCCTCCCAGTACGGCAGCGCGCGCTCGAGGACGTCCTTGAGGCACTCTGTCAGCGGGATCGGCTCACCCGCATACCTGGGATCCGTGTCCTGTGAGAACTCGCTGCCTGGCTCGATCGGGGGCGGCGGGACGTCGTAGGAGCGGCGCCACTGCATGAACTGCTCTTCACCGTATTCGTCGCGGATCTCCTTCTTATTGAGGCCCTGGAGCGCGCCGTAGTGGCGCTCGTTGAGGCGCCAGTGGCGCTTCACGGGGATCCAGTGAAGGTCGGCGGCGTCGAGGGTGAGGTTCGCCGTCATGATCGCCCGCCGGAGGAGGGAAGTGTGCAGCACGTCTGGCCTGATGCCGGCATCGAGGAGCATCTTGCCGCCCGCAATGGCCTCGTTCCAGCCCTTCTCCGACAACGGCACGTCGACCCAGCCGGTGAACAGGTTTTTCGCGTTCCAGTCGCTCTCGCCGTGACGGAGCAGTACCAGTTTGTAAGTCATGCCTCAATCCTGCCGTATCGAACCCGGCGTTGGTGCGGACTCTCGGCAGTTACCGCTGGGCTGTTGCCGCACGCGCCGTGCCGCTGTTGCCGCACGCGCGCCACCTCCCATCCGGGCGGCGGCTCCGTCCGTGCAGGTTTCTCCACTTCCATGCGGGTTGCGGACGGTTCGACAGCCCCCGCGGGCCCCTCGGCCCGGTTGTTGGCCGATGCTCCGGGAATAGCCGTTTTCGGCCCAGAATGGGCCTCCCGAACAGGGGCGAGCGGAGACTACTGTAGGAGTTTCGGCAGCGCGTGCTGGTTTCGTGCGGTCGGGAGGTGCTTGCGGGTCTCTTCAACCGGTAGCAGAGCGACTCCTGTAGGCGTTTGGTTTCTAGTGTGGGAGTTACGCGCGCGTCAAACCCCTACAGCAGAAACCAAACGCCTACAGACGACGAATCAGCCGGTCCAGAGAGGCCGCGAACAGGCGAAAAGAGACCAAATCTGCCCCGCGGCGGGGTGCGAGCCGGTCCGCAGGGCCAAAACTCCTACAGTAGTCCCTGTTCGTCCCGTTTGGGAGGCCCATTCCGGGCTGAGAATGCTGCATTCACTGGACTAATGGCTGGAAGCCGCAGGCGAGAGACTCTCAGGAGCCGTCGGACCGCCTGAACCCGCGCGGCAGCGGCTGGGCGTGTGTGCACCGAGGCGGGCAAGACAAGAGCAAGGCGACGAAGAGCCTCGTTCAGCTCATCGTCGCCATTGGCTCGTAGGTTTTCAGCCGCTGCATCCCGGGTTGCAGGCAATCAGGGCAACCGGCAGCCCCGCTGCCAGGATTCTGGGGAGAGGAGAACTTCCCCTGTCAGCCCACTTCGTTTTCGTAACGTTCGCGGAGCTCGGCCGGAATACGGCCGCGATCGGAAACCTCAATGCCTTGATCCCGCGCCCACAAGCGGATCTTCGATGCGTCCGAGGCGGAGGCGGGGCGACGAGTACCGCGGCCGGCCTCGCGAGTCGAGCGGCGCCCGCTGGCGCGGCGCGCGCCGGCGATCCACCTTTCGAGTGACGCGCGGAGCTCCGCCGCATTCTCCTCGGTGAGGTCGATTTCGTACTGGACTCCGTCCAGCCCGAAGTTGACTGTTTCTGCGGCAACTCCGCCGTCGATGTCATCCACCAGGTGCACGACAACCTTCTTCGCCATATCGAGCCTTTCCAGTAGGGATCTGAATTGCAGTGTATACCCACTGTACAAGCAAATCCGATGTCAGGAGAACTCTAGAGTGCAATGGATGCCGAACTCTGCTATTTGGACTCGGAGGTCTTTTCGAGACGTGAGTTCGCGATTCGCTCGTTCCGGTCCGCACGGAAGATTGCCCGAATGACGGCGAAGAATGCGGCTGCTACCACGATGGTCGGGGCCAAGGCCTGGATGATGTCCATCTTGTGCCTTTCTGGTGCGAGATCGCGGGTGTGACCCCTTCCTGATCTCGGAGGAATACGGGCAGGATCGCAGGGGAGTCATCATTGTACGCTCCGGCTGTACTGATGCTCATCCCGGAAGGACCGGCCAATGTCCTGCTCATCCAAAAGGGACAATTCACGGGATGCCGATCTCGGTCGGCCGCGATTCACCCGTCCTCGAGCGGCGATGTCAGATGGGCGAGCCGGTCGCAAAAAGCCGGACACGAACCGAACCCGGACAGTGGGTCTCGCAATCGGAGGCCGCCGAATGGGGACGAACGAATGGGACTCGCCAATTCCGGATGGTGCGGCCACAGGCATCCACACCGGTGAAAGAATGCGGCTGCCCCGGGCCACCAGCATCCATACCGGAAAAGGTGCGGCCGTCCCGCGTCCTCATCGACGCGCGGGACGGCCGCACCTACTCTGAGCCGCCTAAGGGAGTCGAACCCTTGACCTATTCATTACGAGTGAATCGCTCTGCCGACTGAGCTAAGGCGGCGTGACCTCGAAAGAGTCTACAAGGCGCCCGGTCCGGCCACAAACGGTTGTGACGTGCCTTTCAGCACGTTTCCCCGGGAGCCGGAACTGTCCCGTGCAGTAGGAAGTCATCTACAACATCAATGACGCACAGGCTGTTGCCGTACGCCGTGTGGCCGTCGCCGTCGTACGTGAGGAGGTGGCCGTTCTCGAGTTGGTCGGAGAGCGAGACTGCCCATTCGTAGGGGGTGGCGGGGTCTCCCGTGGTGCCAATGATGAGAATGGGTGGGCTGCCTTCTGCCGCGATCGGCAGGCGTTCCCGCGCGGACTCGTACGGCCAGTTCGAGCAGCCGACTTCCGAGTACGCGAGACTATCGCCGAAAACGGGGTACAACTCCGCCATTCGTGCGCCGTCGGCCCGCCAATCCTCAAGCGTGCCCTCGATCGGATAGTCCAGGCAATTGATCGCGGTGAACGCCTCTTGGAGATTGCCATCGAAGGTGCCGTCGGGGTTGCGGGAGTTGCCGGTGTCCGCGAGTGCGAGCAATCCGGTTCCGTCGCCCAGGTTGATCGCCTGGTCGAGTGCAGTGGTGAGCTGCGGCCAGTAGAAGACGGAGTACATCGCGGTGGTGACGCCGCTCGTCGCGAGAGACTGCGTCAACGATCTGTCGGGATCATCCGTGCGTAGCGGCGTCGAAAAAGTCACCTCGAACAGCTGGCTGATCTTCTCAAGTCCGTCCTCTGCCGAGCCCCGGTGCCAGCAACTGCTCCCCGCGAGGCAGTTCTCCATGTAAGAGCGGATCGCGCGGTCGAACCCCATCGCCTGTCCCATCGCGATCTCGCTCATCGATAGCGACGGGTCCATTGCGCCGTCGAGAACGAATGTTCCGACATTCTCCGTGAACATGTCCGCGTAGAGCGTGCCGAGGTAGGTGCCGTACGAGAAGCCGAAGTAGTCAAGCGTGTCCGCACGGCTGATTACCGCACGCAAGATGTCCATGTCCCGCACGGCCGATTCGGAGTCGACGAACTCGAGCAGCGGACCGGTGTTCTCCTGGCACTTCGCCGCATGCTCCCGGATGAAATCCGCATAGGACTCGAAATCCTCGTCGGTCTCCAGAGGTATATCCATGGCCAACTGGGCGTCCAGTTCGGCATCGCTGATGCACTCGACCGCCGACGACGTCTGCACCCCTCGCGGGTCGAAGCCGACGAGGTTGTACAGCTCGGTGACCGACTCGTCGAAAAGATAGGACGCCCACGTCACCATTTCCGTGCCCGAGCCACCTGGACCGCCTGGGTTGAGGAGGAGCATGCGCCCCTTGTCTCCGGCCGTGTTGTGGCGCCGGACGGCCAGCGTGATCGTCTCGCCGTCCGGGTCGTCGTAGTTCATCGGCACGACGACGTCGGTGCACTCGAACTCCATGCCGTCCACTTCGCAGGGGCTCCAGGCAACGGACTGCCCGTAGAAACTGGCCAGGACGGGATCCGTGCCGCCGAGGGGATCGAAGGTGCCGCTGTCCTCGGCGGCGCTTTCCGCGCCACTGCGCGAGGACCCGCCGGCCTCTGTGGGCCGCTCTTTCGGCGGCTGGCCACCCGTGCACGCGGCAAGGGCGAGAACAGAGACGAGAGCTGCGGAGATGATGGCACGCGAACGACTCACCTCCGCAGACTAACCCCAATACCGTCAACTTAAGGTTTTGCTCGAGGGTTCAAGGGTTCTTGTCGGCGTGCCGTGGGTGGGGGCGCACGATCGTCACGCCGTGGCGCACGAACGTCACACCGCTCCCGAACCCGCGCCGCCGTGGCGCACGATCGTCACGGCATGGCGCACGAACGTCACACCCCTCCCGAACCCACGCCGCCGTGGCGCACGAACGTCACAAGATGGCGCACGATCGTCACACGGGATTCTTGATGGCGCACGAACGTCACATCGGGGCGTGCGATCGTCACGGCATGGCGCACGATCGTCACACGCAGAATGCTGAGGGCGCACGATCGTCACGATGGCGCAGTGACGTCACTGCGCCATCGTGACGGACGTGCGCCCTCCTGTGACGAACGTGCGCCCCGATTTCGCCGATGTGACGAT
>DASRMP010000014.1:0-17030 GCA_035647855.1 Actinomycetaceae bacterium
AAGCCACGGGCCCGCCCGGCCGCCGTGCTCAGCCGACCCGGCCCGCTGACGAGCCCCGCACCAAGACCCGGGCCACGATCCTCCGCAAAGCCGTCACAAACACCAGTCACACCACCCGAATTCCGACACACGCTCCTAGAGCCATGCCGGAAGAGCAGGCCGAGGCAGTGGTGTGGCTGCTCTCAGACGCCGCCTCGTACGTGGCCGGCTCCGCGAGCGCTCGGACGGTCATCCGGGGCCGTCGGTAAGGGTGGGAGCTTGGGGTAAGGGTCCAACCGCTAACCTTCGGCGCAAGACCTCGCCCACGAGCCGGAACCCGTCACTCTGGCGATCAGCGGGTTATCGCGATACTCGGCCTCGGCTTCTGCGTACGCTTCAGTAGCCGCCTCGACATCTCCGCCATAGTCGCGCTGTTCGACCAGTCGGTCCGTGCCGTGATCGTAGATCAGGAGAAAGTGCTGGATCGCACTCATATCAGATACTCACCCGCTCTCGCTTCCAGGCGCCGCTGCAACTGTTCGGCACGTCTACCTATCTTCTCCAAACCCTCGACAGGAATGTTCTCGCCTCGTTCCAGCGCCTGTTGGAGCCGGGACATGAGAGCCATGAACGTTTGAGCCGGTGGCAACCACACTGTCATACCGGCTCCCGAATTCGCCTTCTGGGGGACATGGGGACCAGATCGCGAAGGCGCGCGCCGCCTCCCGGCCGGCAATCACACGAGGTCCGCCGCGTGGTTGAAGCATCGAGCCGAACGCTGGCGACGTCACCCCGGGGACGTGAGATTGGTTCGCCTGGGGAACCAAGCTCACGTCTCCAAACACCCTTCCGCTGCGATGGCCAGGAGGTGGGCCAGTCCCCGGACGCTCACGGTCGACGACGACGCGCCAGGAGCTCCACGACGAACTCCGGCGAGGCCACTTCCTGACAGCGGTCCTCAAAGAAGCGGTCGTCGGCGGATAACCGCAACGTCTATGGAGCTACCCGAAAGCTCGCCCGTTCAAGCTCTTGGTCACCGACCGCTACGGTCCAGCAGTAGCCCTTTCCGGCGGCCAGTGGCAACGGCGGAAAATTGGCCGCAAACGGCAGCGTGAGCTCCGAGCCGTGGGCGATCCCTGGCGGGCGACCGACCTCGAACTCTATGCCGAAAGCGATAGCGTCTTCGCCGCCGACGGGGTTGGGCTGGGTCATGTCGACGCCATCGTCGTCCTTCAGGGACACTCGCAGTTCCTGCTTCTGATTGGTCTCGGCCCAACCGACGTGGAGAAGGATCGCGAGCCCAGAAGTCATGTTGGGGATAGCCGCCGTGCTCCAGCCTCCACCGTGGATGTAGAGCTTTCCATCTGCGACGACAGCATGGTCGCAAAGCATGACATCTGCTCTCATGGCGAAACCAATTCTCTGTTCGACTTCGTCATCACCCGGCCCTGACCGCGAGGACGAATCACTCTCGCTTCAACATAAGTAGAGTCGGACAGCTTCTGCGCGACACCCGGCTTCGGCCAATCGACCACACCCGAGTTCGGCCAATCGACCACACCCGAGATTGTCACTTCCCACACCAGCTCGTGGTTCTCGTGGCGTTCAAGAACTTCAATGGCCTCATCGGAATCAAAATGGAACGCCAGTCCTTCGCGCACGAGTTTGCGCACCTCGGCCAGGCTCTCTCCAACGGCGTAGAATCCGGGCACGTCAGCGCTGTCCGCCCACCGGGACTCCTCGTCGCGGTGGTAGACGACGGCGACTTCCATTTCCTCTCCCTCGCTTTGCCGGACCCTCACAGTAGCTCCAGCGCGTCCGCCTCCGAAAGCCCCGCATCTTGCATGAGGATCTTCTTGACGAGCCGCGCGGGGATTTCAACCCCATATGAAACGCGAAGGTCAGCGGCGGCCGACCTTCCGCCACCAGCCTGCGGTGTGAGCCGCTTTGACGCACGATCTCGTAGTTGAGCGGCATGCTGGTCAGAACGCGGAGAAGCTTCGAAGCAGACACGCTGGGAAACTTCGCCATCTCCGCAACGACAACTGTCGAGCGCAGCCCTCGGCAGCAGCGCCCGGACGGCTGTGGACATCTGTCCTCGAACCATCCCGCGGGCGCGTGGCTGGATCGCCGCCCTCCGCGCCGAACGAGAGCGGTTGCACGTCCGCGGCCGACCACGACCCTCCCGGGGACGTGAGCTTGGTTTCTCAGACAAGCCAAGCTCACGTCTCCGAACACACCCCTCCGTCTCAATGGACTCGATGGAGAGGGGCGCCGCCGGTCCCAGGTCGCTCCCGGTCGACGACGAAGCCGCTCTGCAAGACCTGAGACCGCGTTCTGGCCATTCCGCGAGCGCTCGGACGGTCCTCCGGGGCCGTCGGTAAGGGCGGGAGCTTGGGGTAAGGGTCCAGCCGCTAACCTTCGGCGCAAGACCTCGCCCACGAGCCGGAACCCGTCGCATCCCTCAGGTTGACATCCATCACAGTTGACATCCATCAGGTTGGAAGCCCTCAGGTCGAAACCCCTCAGGTTGAAACCCATCAGGTTGACAGCCCCAAGGTTGACAGGCCCCAGGATTCGGAACGGGACGGCTGTGCGGCTGCTCCGGCGGAGAGGTAGGAGTGGTTCGCCTCAGTAACCATTCTCACGTCCCTGAAACAGGCATCCGTCCTTCGGTGAACGGCGGAGCAGCGATCAGTGAACGGAGATGTGAAGGCCCTGCTCGCGATGTCACACTCAGAAACAACTGGGAAAAATGCTCCCCGCCACTTTGCATATTGTCGACCGTTACAATCGATGGGCAGGACCATCGGCCGCATGTCCGAATCGATCCGTGCCATAGTCTCCGCATATCGGGACACAGCCGGGGAGGCACGATCATGGTTACCGCGAAAGAGATTCTGCATGCGCAGGAGTACGCCAGGACATCTATGTCTGGCCGGGCCCGCCGAGTCGGCGCACTCGCGGCAGCGCTAACCCTCCTTCTCCCTCTGAGCGCAGGCTGCACCTCGGTCCTCGACGACGACGCCCTCGCCGGTTCCGACCGCCAGTCCGGGGTGGGCGGCCTCATCACCGAAGAGCCATCGCCGCTCGTAACCGTCTCCTCCGTAATGGTTGGCGACGACGGCGTGATCGAACTCGAGATGTCCGATCGCTCAAGCATGCGCGGGACGCTCGAGCACGTGCTGCTGCCTGTCGGTGACGACTGCCTCGCGGAGAAGACACGGCGCGAGCTCCGCACGATTCTCCGCGTGGGTACGCCGGTTACCGGCGACGAGACGGGCGAGCTCTCGGTGGACGGTGAACTCGTCGCCGAGAAGCTCGCCCGGAAGGGACTCGCAGTCCTCGACCCGGCCGGCGCATCCACTGAGACCGCGCACCAGCAGATTGCCGCGGCGCAGAACGAGGCCCGTGAGTCCGGCGCCGGCGTCTACTCGACGGCCACCGCGTGCACTCTCCCGGCCCATCTCGCCGCGTTCGCGTCGACCTCGACCGCGCTGGCAGCGGAAGCGGATGGCTTCGTCGCGCTGGCCGTCCTCGACGACGCAAGCAGCGCACAGCACACGAGACTCGCCAGCGACTCCGACGCCGCCCGGTCCGACACAGCGGCCCTACTCGAGGGTGACACTGCGGCGCTCCCTCTCGCGGCGTTCACCGCAGCCGAGCTCGAGTACATGCGCATGCAGTTCTCTGCAAGCGACGCGACGCACGAGGAAGCCGTGGCACGCGCCAACGAGCGCGTTGTGGCAGAAGAAGCGCGCATCGAGGCCGAACGCATCGAGGCCGAACGCATCGAGACCGAACGCATCGCCGCGGAGAACGCACGCATCGAGGCCGAACGCATCGCCGCGGAGGAGGCCGCTGCGGCAGAGCGGGCCGCCGCCCAAACAGCACCGCAGCCGTTCGCAGGACTCGAACCAGCGGCATCGGGATACAACCAGTCCACGGAACCCTGGAACCAGCCCGGACCAGACCTCGACTGCTCGGACATCCGCCAGATGGTGCGGATCACCGGCCCGGACTACCACCGGCTCGATAGAGACGGCGACGGCTGGGGCTGCGAGAGCTACGGATGATTCCCCCGACAGCTGTGTGTGAACCCGGAACGAACGCGCATCGGCGCCGTGGTTCGCCGCCGTAGTCTCCCCACTATGTGACACGCGCGAGCTGGACCAACGCAACAGCGTCCCAACTTCTACGAGAAGGTGACTGACATGGCGCACAACTCTGGACGCTTTCGCTTCGACGGCGGAGCCGCCACCTACATCGGCACCGGGATCCTCGGGACACTCATCACGGTGCTCACTGCCGGAATCTGCTATCCGTTCGCGGTGGTCCTGATCGAACGTTGGCGAGCCAAGCATTCCTACATAGACGGCCGGCCCCTCGTCTTCACGGGTACCGCTGTCGCGCTGTTCGGCCACTGGATCAAGTTGCTCCTCCTCATCATCATCACGATCGGGATCTACTCCTTCTGGGTCGTGCCCCAGCTCACGAAGTGGAAGTGGGAGCACACCGACTTCGACCCCACCTTCCAGCCCCTCCCCCACGCCGCGCCGGACGTGCAGCCACCACACGGCCACTGACCGCAACCCCTCCACCAGCCGCCCGACCCCGGGTCATGGATTCCTCCCTCACCCACGGCCGCGGCTGACGCAAGACAGATCCTGCTACCGATACCCGCCGAGAACGGACCGTTCCTCGAACTTCAACCACGCCTTCCGTGGCGGGTATGACGCCAACTACCCCGAGGTAACCCTTCCCGAGTCCTTCTCGCTGTGGGACCTTCGGACCACTTCCCCCACAAGCCCAAGCCTATGGTCGGGTGCGGATCGCCCATTAAGTCGTGGGTGACGCTTGGAGGTTGATTGCATTGGCACGGAATTCTGGACGTTTCCACTTCGATGGTGGAGCCGCGACCTATGTTGGCACCGGGCTTCTCGGGTTTGTCATCACCGTGTTCACACTTGGCATCTGTTATCCCTACGCTCTCGTGCTCACCGAGCGGTGGCGCGCAAAGCATTCCTACATCGACGGCCAGCGGCTGACGTTCACCGGCTCCGCTGTTGGCCTGTTCGGCCACTGGATCAAGTGGTTTCTCCTCATCATCATCACGCTCGGAATCTACTCACTCTGGGTGGGCCCGCGGATCGAACGCTGGAAGTGGGAAAACACGGACTTTGACCCCACCTGGCGCCCAAACACACTCCCCGTAGCCAACACGGGGGTTCCTCAAACCTACTGATTCACGAGCCCACGGTCCTCTGCCTCGAACGTCGTCATTCCGACAACGACGGAACGATCGCCTACCTGGTCAACTTCGTTCGCTTCGGTGCCCTGAACGGCAGCTCAGTCCGCTACCTCGAGTAGGTCACATGAGCCAGCTGAGCTACCGGTGGTCCCACTCAGATCCACGCTGCGCGCTGTACGTGAGATCGTCCGCGATCAGGAGGTCCTCATCTAAGCCTCGATCCACCCATGTTCGTACCCTGGACTTCGATCCGAACGGCTGAACCCTGGGTTCCGTACTTGGAGTACAGCTCCGTGATCAGGTCCTGGCTTTCGGAGTACTCGTCTGCCAGGAAGGAGAATGGCACGGGTGATCTGTCTTCGATCGGGTTCCAGATCGGAATTGCGGGCTCCGGCACTCCCTCCTCGTTCAATGGTGTTGCGAAGAATCACCTCACGGTCTCCGGTCGACGTCGGGCGAAAGGAGACCTCCAGATTCCGGGTGTCCCACTGCTCGATCCACTCACTCACTTGGGCATCGCTCACCGAAACAGAACAGACGCCCCCCGAAGGTGCTCTTCCACAAGACCGCCGAACGTCGCCCCGACGATCCCCCGCGGCCCTGCTTCACCGGCTCCCACACCGTCGAGGTCACGGCCGGCCAGGACCGCATCACCGTCAACGCCAACACCATCCTCATCAACACCGGGCTTGGGTGTATCTCGTTGCTGAGGCCCCGGCCCGACAACCCCTCAACCACACCTGAACGGCCACTTCACAGCGTCCAGACTTAGCGCTGCCCGCGCATGCAGGCACCAGCGCATCGAGCCCGCTCGCTGCCGCTTCATCCGGCCCACCGTCGCCCCAGTACGACACAGCCCCGCACCATCATGATGCGGGGCTGTGACTTCCGTGCGGGATGCCTAGCGGACGAACGTGAACGTCTGCTTCCCGTTGGCCCAGTTGTTCGAGTTCGGCTGAAGAACCGTGAACGACTGCTGCTGACGCGCGCCGTCGTTGACGATTGCGAACGAGTACGTGCCGGGCAGCATGTAGGTGCCTTCCGCGCCGAAGTTGTACCACTTCGTCGCGTAGTAGGACGACGATGCGGGAACGACAGCGTCACCACCGTCAACGGTCAGAGCTGTGTTCACCAGTGCCAACTGGAACCAGACAGTAGCGCCCGACCCACTGATCGTGACGTTCTTCTGCTGGCGCGTACCGTTGTAGGTTGCCGCAAAGGGGTAGGTGCCCGGCAGCATCTCGGCCACGACCGTGTTCCTGTTGTTCGTGTTCACGGTGGTGATCTCATGCCAGCCCCCCGCGTAGTACGAGGCCGAGCCGTCTGCAGGAATGCTGAGGCTAGGGCCTCCTTGCCCCTGCAACACCACGCCCACCCGCGTCGTCTTGAATCCGACGGTCTGCATAGCATTTGCCTTGTTATTCGGGTTCTTCGGCAGCACTGTGTACTGCACCTGCTGACGGGTGCCGTTGTACGTCGCCGCGAAGGAGTACGTACCGGCGAGCATCTCGACACCCTTGCTGTTGTCGATCGAGTGCCAGCTGCCGGCGTAGTACGACGCTGCGCCTTCGAGGGGCTGGCCGTACGAGTCGCGGATATCGACCTTCACGTTTGCCGCCTGGAAGTAGACATACTGGCCGTTCCTGGTGACGGTCGCTGTCTTCTGTTCGCGGGTGCCGTTGTAGGACACTGCGAAGGTGTAAGTGCCCGGTGCGAGTTCAGCCTGGGCGATTCGCCTGTTGTTGACGTTGGTGCCGTCGATGTCGTGCCAGCCATTCTCGTAGTACGACACATCACCGTTGCGCAGGTCGAGCGCCCCGTTGGTGCTGCCCTGCAGCATGATGTTCACTTTGACCGCGGTGTCATCGGCCACAGCGGCGCCCGCACCTCCGGCGATTCCGCCAGCGGCGAGGACGGCGGATGCGACAGTCATCGCAAGCGCGCGCAACGGCGTGCGCTTCTTGGCGCGTCGCCGAGTCTGGATATGCATGATTGCTCCCCAAATCAGGTTGTATAAGGTTGTATAAGAAGGGAGTCAGATCAAGGCGAGATCGCCCGGTGCCCCCCGCGACTCAGGGTAGCATAGTTCATCGCGCGTCTAACGCATCTCGGCGTCAACGGTACTCTGGCGACCGCGATCATCCCGCGGCGCCGCCTCCGAAACGCCAGGATCGTTTGGCTCTCGGCCCTACTCGCGACAATGTTGCCGCAGACACCGCGGACAAGCACTCGTTCTCCCGCCGGGCAGAATCTCCCCGCCAAATGGTCACAGATTCCGCACAGCAACATGCACAGGCCGACGCACCGCGCGGTGGCCATGACGTGAGACGACGATGGTGTGCGACTTGCCCGCGTCGAGTTTCCAGTTCACGTGCTGTGGAGCACTCACCCATCCACGGTCCACGCGCCGGATTCGGAGTTGGTGAACACGCCGGGACCGTTGTCGTCGGACTCCTCGGCGTTCGCGGGCGGCGCCAGGACGGAGATGTCGTCGAAGCGGCGGCAGGCCTTGTTGGAACCCACTTTCCTCCAGTTGTACCGGGCGTAAACCTCGCGAAGCACCGCTGTCCGGCGGCGGACGGTGCGGGCACTGGCCGTCAGTCTCTCCCGGCGTCGGGGAGACGAATGAAACGGGAGAGGACCGCACCGAGCGCCGCGATGAAGAACGGGATCACCGCAACGAGGAAGCGGAAGGCGGCGCCGGGGTCGTCGCCGGGAGAGTTCTGGTTCTCGTAGCCGTACAGCACCGAGAGGAGCCAGAAGGCCACGCCCGTCAGTGCACCCGTGAGCCGGCCGAAGATACCGAACGCGGCGAGGAAGATCCCCTCGCGGTGTACTCCGTGGCGGCGGGAGTCCTCGTCCAGGATGCGGGCCTGGACGAGGTCATTGGTTACGAGTAGCGCCGACCAGCCCACCGCGATGATCAGCCCCGCGAGCACGGCGTGGGCCAGTGTCTGCGCGAAGTAGAGCGGGATGAATCCGAGCGCCAGGAACGCAAAGCCGAGGCGCCACACGAACGGTGCACCCCTGGCCGGCACCACCCGCGCCCACACCGCGATGCACAGAATCGCGAACGCGATCACCACGCCCATGATCGTGAACGTGTTCGCCACCGCGATCCCGAGCGAGTACTTCACGTACAACTGCATCCCCGCCAGCACGAGCCCTAGCGGCACCAGGTAGCACGCCGAGGCCACGCCCACCTGCCAGAACGTCTTGGTGGTGGCTATATCGAGGATGGAGCGGAAGAAGCCCTTCTGCTTCTCGGTGATCGGCGGCGGGTTCTCCCGCACCGAGAACGCCATGAAATACAGGACCGCCGCCGCCACGGCCGCGTAGATGGCAGCCGTAATGGTGAAGCCCTCGGTAGTGGTCTCCGTGCCGAACACCTGGGTGGTGAGCACCGGCGTGACGGCGAGGCTGATCACCAGGGCAAGGAGCTGGAAAGTCTGGCGCAGCGCGTTCGCCTTGGCGCGGCGCTGCTCGTCCGTGAAGAGTTCCGGGAGCAGCGAGCCGTAGTTCGCCGAGACCATCGAGTCCGCCGCCTCCGTGAGGATCGCGAACACCGCGAACCAGGCGACCATGCCGGCGCCCTCCAGAGCGCTCGGAGCCCCGAAGAACGCCACGAACGCCGCGGCGAGGATCGTGATCCCTGCCACCAGCCACGGCTTCCGCCGCCCGAACCTGGTGTTGGTGCGGTCGGAGAGGTGGCCGAGGATCGGGTTGTCGATGGCGTCGATGACGCCGTAGATCAGCATGACGATGGCGTAGGCGCCGGTGTCGAGGCCCTGGATGTCGATCCAGTACAGCGCCACGGAGCCGCGCACCATGTTGATCGGCAACGACATGCCGAACATGCCGATCGAGTAGCGCCACACCGGGGTCGGTTTGGTGGCGCCGTCGCCGTGCGAGACCTCGGTCATCGTTCCTCCGTATCGCGGTATCGCGGTATCGCGGGAGGCTACCTCGCGGAATCGGCTGCGGCCGCAGTCCTAGCCTTGCGTTTGTACTCCTCGAGTCCCGGCGCTGCGCGCTGCAAGGCCGGCGTCTCGGCCAAGGCCGTGGTCTCGACCCGAGCCGGACTTCCGACACTTGGCGGAGTCTCCCGCCTCCCCCTCGCAGGTGCGGCAGGGGCGTCATCCGCAGAACGGTCGCCCTCGGCGCGCGTGTTGTAGTACTGGCTGCGGTAGGCGGCGTCCTGCGCCGTGACCTTGTTCAGCACGATGCCCGCAACGTTGCTGTTCGCCACCTCCACGGCGTCGATGGCGGCGGCGAGCTGGTCTTCCTCCACCTCACCCGCGCCCGCGACGAGCAGGACGCCGTCGGTGGCACTGGCCAGGGTGGCCGTGTCGGTGACGGACACGAGCGGAGCGGAGTCGAGCAGCACGTAGTCGTACTCTTCGCGTGCCTGCCGCAGAACCTCGCGCATGGCCTTCGAACCGAGCAACTCCGAAGGGTTGGGCGGAACCTTGCCGGAGGCCAAGACATCCATGTCTCTTCGGACCGGCTGGATCACCTCACCGAGGAACGCCTGGCCGATCAGCACGGTGGTGAGTCCCACGGAGTTCTCGAGGTTGAGCTTCTTCGCGATCGTGGGGCGGCGCAGGTCCGCGTCGATGATGAGAACCCGTACGCCCGAGGCCGCGAGCGCGAGACCCAGATTGAGTGTGGTGGTGGTCTTTCCCTCACCGGAAACCGACGAGGAAATCGCGAAGACGCGGGACTCACCGTCCACGCCGAGGAAACGCAGTGCCGTCCGGAGCCGGCGGTAGTCCTCCGCCCGGGCCGACTGCGGATCCTCGATCATCGCGAGCGGATGCGCCGAGGTGTCAACGTCCTGCGAGACCGTCCCGATGACGGCGATGTCAGTGACGCTCTCGACGTCGCCCGCGTTGCGGATCCTGCGATCCAGGACGTGACGCAGCAACGCCTGACCGAAGC
This sequence comes from Actinomycetaceae bacterium, assembly GCA_035647855.1. Classification (GTDB taxonomy): domain Bacteria; phylum Actinomycetota; class Actinomycetes; order Actinomycetales; family Actinomycetaceae; genus JAAZBW01. The sequence goes on from DASRMP010000014.1 coordinate 10,172, forward strand.
CGAGCATCGCCCCGAGAATCAGGCCGAGCGCGAGATTCCGGGTCACGTTCGGTGTGGTCGCCGATGTGGGGGCGACGGCGGGCGTGATGACGGTGGCCTCGACCACGGGCTCACCCACTTCGTCCCGTGGAGAGATCTCATCCACGGCGTCCACGAGGTTCTTGGCCACTCCGGCGGCAATCGCGGCCGCCCTCTCCGGATCGGTGTCCGATACGGAGATGCCGATGATCGAGGTGCTGGAAGGCACGGTCACCGTCACACGCTCTGCAAGGCCCGCCGGAGTGGTCTCGAGGCCGAGCTCGCCTATTACAGGCTCCAGCACCACGGGCGACTGGGCGACCTCGGCGAACGAGTTCACCTGCCGCTCCGTGTACGTGGAACCCTGCGCCGCCTCACCGATGCTGTCGGCACTCCGAACGGCGAAGTACAGCCTGGTCGACGACGTGTACGTGGGTGTCGCCGCGAGCGACAGCCCGGCGCCGAGGCCGACGCCAACCAGCGTCACGGCAAGAATGCTCATCCAGAATTTACGCAGTACGTAGAGATAATCAGTCAGTTCCACAGATCGGGCCCCTCCCCATATGTCGCTCGGCCATGCGGTGGATCGCACCCGATGGTCCGCGCGAAGCTGACACTCTTAAGAATCAATCGGTTCCTGCCGCGAATATCTCCGCCAGGGCGCTGTTGGCCTCGGGCGTGAGGTTGCCATCGGCGTACGATGCCGCGACTCCAACCACGTCAGTCGTATCCACGTACGTCACGCCGGTCTCTCCGGCGACCTCTCGCAGGGACTGGACGTGCATCATGAGCCAGTACGGCCACGGCGACTGCGCGCTCGCGGGAGTCGCAACGAGAATCTGGGCGTTCGGGACTGCGGCCTGGAGGTTCGTGAGCGTGGGGACGGCGAACTCCGGCAGAGCGAGATCGCCATCGGCCTCTCCCCCGAACAGCACCACGATCTCCGGGTCAGAAGCGGCCACGCGCTCGATTTGGCCCCTGAAGTTGGTGCATGGCTCGGCCGCGCAACTCGCCGGGGCGGAGATGTAGCCCATGCCGTCCTCGGAGAGGTTCACCACATCCCAGCCGTGCTCGTCACGGAGAATCTGCGGCCATGCCGAATCCATGCTGTAGCGGTCACCGAGAACGGCCACGCGCGGACCGGCCGGTGCAGGGTCTTCTGCCGCCCCACCGGTCCCGGTCTGTGCCTCCGCGGGACTCAAGGACGCCTGGGAAGGGGCAGCGCCGTCCGCGGCAGCGCCGGCCGCGGCCGCACCGCTCGGACCAGTGGACTCGGAAGCCGCCGGGGCCGAGCGCGACTGCGCGAGCGCCGCGAACGCGAGTCCGAATGCCACGACCGCAAGCAGCGCGATGGCCACCAGCCGCCAAACGGCGGAAACCGGGCGCAATCCCGGCATGGCATCTTCCCTTCGCGTCAGTAGGTGTCAGTTCGTTGGAAACTGGGCCAGATATCGCTGATCCTGTTGGGACTTTATCAGCGGATGAGCCGGACAAAACCGCGGGTTTCCATCGGATGCGTCACACCGAGCAAACCAAGCGAAGCGGCACAGCTCGCCTTATGGTGGGCTACCACGCCAGGTGTTCGTCCAGAGAGGGTAACCGTGACGCTTCGGAGTAGCTTTCTGTCCCCGCATGATCGCCGTTGGGCCGAGGTGCTCGCGCGCATCCCCCACGACATCTACCAAATGCCGCGCGTGGTGGAAATGGAAGGCCGGTACGGCAAGGATGGCGAGCCGGTGGCGTACGTCGTCGAGGACGAGGGCGCGGTCATGCTCATGCCGATGTATCGCAGGGCGATTCCCGGCGCGCGTGACGGACTGCATGACATGGTGGGCCCCCGGGCCTTCTCCGGCCCCGTGTACGGCGGTCCGGGTTCGCAGTCCGAGGCGTTCATGGATCGAGCTGCCGAGGCATTCCGGCGGGACCTGCGGGAGGCAGGCTGCGTCAGCGCGTACATCCGGCTCCATCCGCTGCTCTCCCCGCCGGCGGAGGTGCTCGCCCGCCACGGCGCGGTGGTACACCATGTGGACTCGGTGAGCGTGGACCTGACCCTCAGCGAGGAACAACTCTGGCGGCAGACGCGCTCCAACCACCGCCGGGACATCCGCAAAGCTGAGAAGAACGGCTACACCGTCCATTTCGACCGCCAGTGGGAACGCCTGGACGAGTTCGCCGAGGCGTACGACCAGTCCATGAGCCGCCTCGATGCGGAGGACCACTGGCGCACGGACCGCAACTACTTCCACGATCTGCTGGAAGCACTCGGAGAGAACGGTCACCTGGTTGTCGCCGAGCACGATGGCAAGTTGGCGGCGGGCGCAATCATCGGCGAGACCGGAGACCTGGTGGACTACCACTCCGCCGGCACAATGACCAGCCACGTCAGCGCGTCCCCGACCAAGCTGATCATCCACTTCGTCACCCTTTGGGCGCGCGATCGCGGCAGGAAGACTCTGCACCTCGGCTCAACGGTGCGCCTGGACGATTCACTGATGCACTTCAAGCTCGGATTCTCTCCTGACAGGCACCCGTTCAACTCCTGGCGAGTCATCGCGGACCAGGACGCGTATGACGAACTCGTTGCCGCAAGCACAAACGCGAGCGACGCCGTCGGGGACGAGACCGGCAGGGACGGGACCGTCGGGGACGAGACCGGCAGGGACGGGACCGGCGGGGACGGCGGGTTCTTCCCGGAGTACCGGCGACCCGCACGGGATCTGCGCGCCCACTGACTGGCTGGCGCGCCCTGCTCATCGCTTGTATGGTCGTTGACCAAGCCCTCGGCCGCACCGAGGGCTAGCCCGACGCGCCGAGCTGGGAGGACCGGGTCTGCCGAGGATCATCATGCCCATCACTGACGACCCCTACTTCACTCTTGGCCACCTCGAAGCAAACGAATCCGTGGAAGGCGGCATCGCCACCACATTCGCCTTCGATGGCCCGGAAGGCAGGGTGGATCACGCGTTCATTCTCCGCCCGATCCCCGGGCGCGGCGCGCGCGAGGACCTGTACGACATCATCTCGCCCTACGGCTTCGGCGGCCCGCGCCTGTTTCCCGCGCCCGGCGCGGATCCCGCGGCACTGGTAGCCGCGTTCGGTTCCCGGTTCGCCGAGTTCTGCGAGTCGCGCGGCATCGTGAGCGAATTCGTGCGGTTCCACCCGTTCGAAACCCAGGCCGAGTTGTTCGCAGGCATCTACGACGTCGATCTCCTGCGGCCCACCGTGTACACGGATCTGACCGGGGAGGGAGTCTTCGAACGCGAGTTCTCGAAAACGGCACGCAGGAGGTTCCGCCGCAATGCGCGCTCGGGCGTCACCACACGGATCGTCGAGAAGCCCCGCTCGCTCGAGGAATTCAAGCGGGTCTACCGAATGACGATGGACCGGAATGACGCGAACGCCTTCTACCGCTTCGAGGACGAGTACTTCGAGGCACTCACCACCAAGATGTCCGATCAGGTGGTCGTCGCCGAGGCGCGCTACGAGGGCACGACCATCGCCGCCGAACTCTGTCTTGTCGGCGCCGGCCGGATTCACTCTCACCTGCAGGGCACTGACAGCCGATTCCGGGACATGTCGCCCGCGTACAGCCTGGCGGGTGCGATTCTCGAGTGGGGAATCGAGAAGAACATGACGCTGATCCACCACGGCGGCGGCCTCACCAACTCACGCGAGGACCCCCTCTACCTGCACAAACGGAGCTTCGGTACGGGTGAGGCGGACTTCTATGTCGGACGCCGCGTCTGGATCCCCGAACACTACGAGGAACTCTGCGCCGCCCACGGCGTTGACCCCTCGGACACGTCATTCTTCCCGGCCTACCGGAGAGAGCGCTGCCCAGACTTCCAGAGTGAGGCCTGAGGCCGTCAGCCTGAGGCCGTCAGCCTGAGGCCGTCAATTCGCGGGTGACGGCGTCGGCCATGAGGCGGCCGCGCAGCGTGAGGATTACCCGTCCGTTGCGCGCCGCGTCCGGCTCTACCCACCCCTCGTCAATCATCCCGACGACGCCGTCCTCCAGCTCCCGCGCACGCACGGGCCGCCGGGCGCTCGGCAAGGTCGCGAGATCGAGGCCTTCGCGGAGCCGCACCTCCAGCATGATTCGCTCGAACTCCCGCTCGGAATCGCTCAGCACCTCGCGCCCCACCGCGGGCCACTCCCCCGCGGCGAGCCTCTCGGCGTACGCGCGCGGATGCTTCACATTCCAGAATCGGACCCCTGACACGTGGGAATGTGCGCCAGGTCCGATTCCCCACCAATCGGCGCCGCGCCAGTAGGCGAGGTTGTGGCGGCACTCGTTGCCGGGATGCGCCCAATTGGAGATCTCGTACCAGGGGTAGCCGGCGGCCGCGAACGCCGCATCGGCGTACTCGTATTTGGCGGCCTGGTCGTCGGGTTCGGTTGGCGGAATGAGTCCGCGGCGCAACTGTGCGCCCATCTTGGTGCCGGGCTCGATTCCGAGCGCGTAGGCGGAGATGTGGTCCGGTTCCATGGCGAGCGCGGCATCGACAGACCGTTTCCAGTCATCAAGCGACTCCCACGGCGTGCCGTAGATGAGGTCCACTGAGACGTCCAGGCCGGCGCCCTTCGCCGCCGCGACGGCCACCGGAACATTGGCGGGAGTGTGCGTGCGCTCCAGCGTCTGGAGGACGTGCGGCACCGCGGACTGCATGCCGATCGAGACGCGCGTGAAGCCGACTGCGGCGAGGACGGCGAGGTACTGGTCGTTGACGGTGTCCGGATTCGCCTCGGTGGTGATCTCGGCGCCGTGATCGATGCCCCACTCCGCGCGGGCGCCCTCGAGCAACTCTGCGAGATGCGCGGCGGGAAGGATAGTTGGCGTGCCGCCCCCGAAGAACACGGTGGAGAGCTGCCGATCCGGCACTCCGGCGTCGCGCAGGTGCGCGGCCGCGCGGCGGATCTCGGTCAGGCCGGTGGTGACGTATCGGGCCTGGTCAGCGCCGCCGCCGAGTTCGGCGGATGTGTAGGTGTTGAAGTCGCAGTAGCCGCACCGCACCCGGCAGAAGGGAACATGCACATACAGCCCGAACGGGACTGAGGGGTGGTGGGCGGCGCCGTCGGCGGAACTTGCTGACGGGAGGTGAGCGGCGCCGTCGGCGGGCATTGCGGGCGGAAGGTGAGCGGCGCCGTCGGCGGGCATTGCGGGGGCGAGCCGGCGGCCGAGGTCGGCCAGTGGGCCGGCGGTGGGGACGGCGTCGCCGTCGGGGAGTTGAGGCATTGCGAACGATCATCGCATGCATGGGACGCGGCCGGCTGGCGGCATTGGCCGCGCTCGCGGTGGCGGGACGCACGTACGATGGGGCTCGGCGTAATCACCACGGAGAGGCACCTGAGCCGATGCAATTCGAAATCCCATACCCCGAGCTCGATCCGATCCTGTTCTCCATCGGGCCCGCGAGTGTTCGCTGGTACGGGGTTCTGTTTGTGGTCGGGTTCGTGATCGCGTGGCTGCTCGGGCGATATCGGGCGAGGAAGCCTGGTTCGGGATGGACGTCGGATGACGTGATCGACCTGATTTTGTATGCGGCGGTGGGGTTGCTCGTCGGGGGGCGAGTGGGATACGTGCTGTTCTACGGCATGGATAACCTTCTCGCCGACCCGCTGTACCTGTTCAAGATCACTGAGGGCGGCAACTCGTTCCACGGGGGCCTTGTTGGCGTGCTGGTGGCGCTCTGGATATTCGGGCGGGCGAAGGGGCGCAACTTCTGGGACGTGACGGACTTCCTGGTGCCGCTGGTGCCGCTCGGGCTGTTCTTCGGGCGGATCGGAAACTTCATCAATGGCGAGCTGTGGGGCGCCCCCACCGATTTGCCGTGGGGGATAGTTTTCCCTTCTGGCGGGCCCGAGCCGCGGCACCCTTCGATGCTGTATGAGGCGATCCTCGAGGGGCTCGTCCTGTTCGCGATTCTGTGGATCTACTCGGCCCGGAAGCCGCCGCGGATGGCTGCCTCCGGTGTCTTCTTGCTGGGGTATGGAGTGTTCCGGACGCTGGTGGAGTTCGTGCGGGAGCCCGATGCGCACATTGGGTACCTGGCGGGTGGGTGGCTGACGATGGGGATGCTGCTCTCGGCGCCGATGATCGTGGCGGGTGTTGTTCTGATTGTGCTGGCGTACCGGGATCCTCGCTGGCCAGAGGTTGGGGGCGCGGCGGCTGGGGCTGGGGCCTCTCCAAGTTCCGCCGCAACCCCGCAAGACGCGGAGGCTGGGACCTCTCCAAGTTCCGCCGCAACCCCGCAGGTCACAAGCCCGAGGCCGGAAGCCGCCTCCTCTGGTCCGGCTGCGGACACCAAGCCGGCCGGACCGGCGCTCGCAGACGGGTAAGCCTGCAAGCCGAAGGTTAGGGCCCACACGCTAACCTCCAGCTCCCGGCCTTACCCACGGCACCTTCTGGCCCCGGAACCGGACGGCTCAGCACGGACAGCCCCGCCCTCTGGCCCCGGAACCGGGCGGCTCAGCACGGCGAGGTAAGCCTACGAGCCGAAGGTTAGGGCCCACACGCTAACCCCCAGCTCCCGGCCTTACCCACGGGCACACAGAGCCGCGCACGGACGCAGCGCGCCGCCCCTTGACCTCGGAATCGGGCAGCTCAGCACCGGCAGCCCCGCCCTCTGGCCCCGGAACCGGGCGGCTCAGCACGGCGGGGTAAGCCTACGAGCCGAAGGTTAGGGCCCACACGCTAACCCCAATGTCGTTCGGTTAGGGATCTGGCTTTGTCTGTTGGATGCGGGTTCGGAGTGTCGCTGGATAGGTGCGTCGATCGATATCGCGGCCCTTGGCCCGGTATTTCGAGATCGCGCGTTTGATGACTCGGGGCCGGGTGCGT
>DASRMP010000015.1:0-24916 GCA_035647855.1 Actinomycetaceae bacterium
GTCGACCCCACTCCCGCCGCTGCCGCCGCTCCCCGCACTCCCGCCGCTGCCGCCGCGCCGGCTCACGCCGTCTCCCCCGACGACATCGCCGCCGCCGCCAAGCTTCTCCGTGGCGTGATCCGCGAGACTCCGATCGAGGTCTCCCAGCGGCTCTCCGCCCGCCTCGAGCAGACCGTATACCTCAAGCGCGAGGACATCCAGGTCTGCCGCTCGTACAAGGTGCGCGGCGCCTACAACTTCATCGCCCAGATCCCCGAAGCCGCCCGCAAGGCCGGCGTGGCGTGCGCCTCCGCCGGGAATCACGCGCAGGGTGTGGCGTTCGCATGCCGCAATCTCCGCATCCACGGCAAGGTCTTCCTCCCATCCACCACACCGCGCCAGAAGCGCGAGCGCATCGCAGACATCGGCGGACGCTGGATCACCCAGGTGATCGGCGGGGAAACCTTCGACGACGCCGCCCAGGCCGCCGCCGCATACGCCACCTCATCCGGAGCGACCCTCGTCCCACCCTTCGACGACCCACTCATCGTGGCCGGCCAGGGCACCGTAGGGCGCGAGATCCTGCGGCAGCTCCCCGAGCCACCCCACACGATCGTGGTGCCAGTCGGCGGGGGCGGGCTCCTCGCCGGAATCGCAACCTGGGTGAAGGAGCACTCGCCCACGACCAAGGTGATCGGCGTCGAACCGAAAGGCGCCGCCTCGATGCGCGCCGCCCTCTCCGCCGGCCGACCCATCCCCCTCGACAATATCGACAGATTCGTCGACGGCGCCGCCGTGCGCCGCGTGGGTGACCTCCCCTTCGCCGTCGTGCGGGAACTGGTGGACGCCGTCGTCGCCGTCCCGGAAGGAGCGGTCTGCACGGAGATGCTCGGTCTGTACCAGACGGAAGGGATCATCGCCGAGCCGGCGGGGGCGCTCGCCTCGACGGCGCTGCGCGGTTACCTCCCGACGACGCCGAGCGGGCCCGTGGTCTGCGTAGTCTCCGGCGGGAACAACGACGTCTCGCGGTACGCCGACGTGCTGGAGCGCTCGCTCGTGCACGAGGGCCTGCGGCACTACTTCCTCGTCACGTTCCCGCAGCAACCCGGCGCGCTGCGGGGCTTCCTCGAGGACGTGCTCGCCGAGGGCGAGGACATCGTCCTGTTCGAGTATGTGAAGAAGAACGCCCGCGAGACCGGGCCGGCGCTGGTGGGCGTCGACCTGGTCCGCCCGGAGTCGCTGCCGGCGTTGCTGCGGCGCATGGCCGCGAGCCCCCTGATGATCGAGAAGCTCACCCCGGACTCGGCGATCTTCGAATTCCTGCTGTAGGGGAACCGTCCGTTCGTGCGCCGCGCGCCGAAGCCACTCCCGGTCCATCGAGGCAGGTAGGATACTCAGCCCAACAGGCTTTTCCAGCGCGCGAAATGAGGAGACGGATGGCCGCGTCCTTCTCGGTGGACCTCTCCAAAGCTCAGCACCCCTTGGTCCTCTCGATCGACATCGGATCCACCGGGACCCGGGGTGGCGTCTTCGACGCCACCGGACGGCCGGTGACCAAGACCCGCGTCCGGGTCGACCACGCGTTCCGCACCAACGCAAAGGGCAAGAGCGAGATCAGCCCGGATCTGATCCTCTCGGGAGTCATCAGTGTCATCGACGGCGTGGTGGAGCGCTTGCCACACGATTCGATCGCGGGTGTCTGCATGGACACGTTCGCCTCGTCGCTGGTGGGCGTCGAGGGTGGGGCTGCGATCACTCCCTGTTACACGCATGAGGACACGCGCTCGACCGGGGACATTCCGGCGCTGCGCGGCTATGTGGCCGAGGGCCGCCTCCAGCAGCGCACCGGGACGCGCCTGCACACGAGCTACGTGCCCGCGCGCCTGCGCTGGCTCGCCCGCACCCAGTCAACGGCGTTCGACGCCGTCGACCAGTGGATGTCCATAGGCGAGTACATCTACCTCCGGCTGCTCAATGTGCGCGGCGCCGCGACTTCGACCGCCGCCTGGTCCGGCATGCTCAACCGGCATGACGCAACGTGGGACGCGGAACTCGTCGCCTCGCTCGGGCTCCGGCCAGGTCAGCTCGCCGAGATCCGCATGCCCGATGAGCCCTTCACCAAGATCCCCAAGAAGGTCGCGAAGCGCTGGCCTGCCCTCGCCAGTGCCATCTGGTTCCCGGCGATCCCGGACGGTTACGCCAACCACTTCGGTTCGGGCCACGCAGACGCCCAGACAGCCATGGTCTCCGCCTCGGTCATGGGCGCGCTCCGGCTGCTCGTCCAGGGCGTTCCGGCATCCATTCCGGGCGGGCTGTGGTGTTTCCGCGTCGATCGCAAGCACTGCCTGGTGGGCGGCGCGATCAGCGACGTGGGCCGGCTCGTCGACTGGCTCGACGGCGTCACTCCCGCCCCGGCCACCGGCACCCGGAACCAGTACTTGGAGGGTCCCATTCGTGAGGTGAACCCGATCGTCCTGCCATTCCTCACGGGCGAGAGGGCAACCGGATGGCGCGAGGACGCGCGCGCCGTCGTCGCGGACATCTCGGAGAAGACTGACGCGGCTGCGCTGTACCGCGGCGCGATGGAGGGGGTGGCGATGAGCTATCGCCGGGTCGTCGATCAGGTGAAGCAGGTGGCGCCGGACCTCGCACGCGTGGTGTCGGGCGGTGGCATCACCTCGCAGCTCCCGGCGTGGCTCCCGATCCTCTCCTCGGTCATCGAACTGCCCGTCATCCCGCTCGGAATGAAGCGCTCCACGCTGCGCGGAAACGCCGTACTCGCGCTGGACCAACTGGCGCCCGATGTGGAGCGGGCCGAGCCGGAACTCGGCGCGGTGATCGAGCCGAACGCCAAGTGGGTCGGCGAGTACAGGAAGCGGTTCGAGCGCTTCGGTGCTCTGTACGACGCGCTGTATCTGCGCTGACGCAACCGGTGCGCCTCTTTTCGACGATACCGAACTGCTCCGGCAGAGCGCGGACTGGCAGAATGGTCTGCCGTGAGCAACAAGAACTCAGAACCTCCGGCGGTCACTCCACCAGCCGGACGCCGGGGCGGAGCAGAGCCGGTCGGTCTCACGAAGTACGCCTGGCTCTCGATCGCGGCAGCGATCACGACCATCGGGTTGAAGTCCGCGGCATGGGCGCTCACGGGCTCGGTCGGTCTTCTCTCCGACGCCGCGGAGTCACTGGTGAACCTGGCGGCCGCCATCGTCGCGTTGATTGCGTTGAAGGTCGCGGCGAGCCCGCCCACCGAGAGGTTCCTTTACGGCAGGTCGAAGGCGGAGTACTTCTCGGCGGCCATCGAGGGCGTCCTGATCTTCGTCGCTGCCGGCGCAATCCTGATCATGGCCGCGCAGCGCTTCGTGAATCCGCAACCACTGGAGAACGTGGACGCCGGACTCATCGTCTCGGTGATTGCGTCGGTCGTGAATGGTGGCGTCGGCCTCGTGCTGTGGCGCGCCGGAGTCAAGCACCGCTCCCTCACCCTGCGAGCAGACGCGAAGCACCTGTGGACGGACGTCCTCACTTCAATCGGAGTGATCGTCGGGGTACTGCTGGTCTGGGCGACAGGCATCAACCAACTCGACGCCCTCGTTGCGTTCGCGGTCGGCATCAACATCGTGGTAACCGGCGTGAAGCTCATGACCGAGTCGATGCGGGGCCTCATGGACGAGACGCTCACCGATGAGGAGAACGAGAAGATCATCGCAATCCTCAACAGCCATTCAGAGGACGGCGAGACCGCGTTCCACGGCCTTCAGACACGGGCATCGGGCCGCGAGAGGTTCATGAACGTCCATGTGCTCGTCCCCGGCGTCTGGACGGTGGCCGAGGGCCACGACTTCATCGATGCGATCGAGGAAGAACTGCACGAGGCCCTGCCCGGGGTCCACATGGTCACACACCTCGAACCGATCGAGGACCCGCTCTCCTACGAGGACATCCCGGTGGGGCACCTGCCCATCACGCCGAGACAGGACGGCACCGAGGACGACTGACGGACCTCGAGACGTCCTATGACTTCTCGAGGTCCGTCAGTTTGACTACCGAGCCGAGGGCAGGGGTGTTCGTCCTAGCGCTGGACGCGGGCGTTGCCCGCCCAGAAGTCCCAGACCTGCTTCTCATCGGCCGGTGCGCCGTAGTCGTAGATCGAGGTGGCTGCCAGAGCGCCGGTCGCCCAACCGAACTGCGCGCACTTCTCCACGTCCCAGCCCTGGAGGATGCCGTAGAGGATGCCGCCCACGGAGCCGTCGCCGCCGCCGATACGGTCCATGACGTCGATGTCGCGGAGCGGCGCGAGGTAGAACTCGCCGTCGTTCCACAGCAGGATGCCCCACTCGTGGCGGTTGGCGGAGACAACCTCACGCAGGGAGGTGCCGATCCAGTGGGCCTGCGGGTAGGTCTCCTTGATGCGGCCGATCATGGCCTTGAAATCGTCGATCTTGTCATCAATGGACTTGCCGCCGGCCTCCGGGCCCTCGATGCCGAGGCAGAGCTGGAAGTCCTCTTCATTGCCGTAGAGGATGTCGCAGTTCTGGGCGATCTCGTGGAACGCGGCGCGAAGCTCTTCTTCCCGGCCCTTCCAGAAGGTGGCGCGGTAGTTGAGGTCCATCGCGACCAGCGAGCCGTTCGCGCGCGCCTTCTTGGCGATCTCCACGCAGAACTTGGAGGTGGAGGGCGAGAGTGCCGCAATCAGACCGGAGAGGTGCACGATCCTGGCGCCTTCTTCGACGAAGATGCGGTCGAGATCGAACTGGTCCACCGAGAGCTCACGGCCGACCTCGCCGGAACGGTCGTTCCACACGCGCGGCGCGCGGCCGCCGAAGCCGGAGTCCGCAATGTTGAACTGGTGGCGCAGGCCCCACGCGTCGCCCTGATCGAGTTCCGGGCCATCGAAGGACATGAAGCGCCCGAGCAGGTTGGACTTGATGAGCCCCGAAATCGGAGATCCCTTCACGAAGGCCGTGAGGATCAGGGTGGGCTCACCGAGGTGCGATGCCACGCTGCCGACGTTCGACTCGGCGCTCGTGGCCTGCAGGAAGAACCTGTCTGCCACATGCACGGGCGCCCGATTCTCCGGCGTGATCCTAATCCCCATCGATGTGGGGATGACGAGCGACCACTTGGCGTCTTGACGAAGCTCCATTGCGTTTTCCATCCTTCAGCGCGACTCGGCGCCGCCGGGCGGCGACGCCACTGACCACGAGTCTATTGACGGGAGCCCGGGTTGTACGGGAATTGCCAGCCCCTTGGCAAACCCCACACATGCGTTCATCATTGGAAGCGGCCGCTCGTCGATTCGCCGCTTCCGTCCCGTACCTGAGTCCCGCACCTGAGTCCCGCCGCAACCTTTGACGGAGTCCGCCATGAAATACCGCCTCTATGATTCCCCCGTCGGGGACTACCTACTCGCCGTCGACGGCGAGGGATACCTCACCGGCATCTACCGCGCCGATGACGAGAACGCACCGGCACTCGGAGTCCGCGACGACGCCGTCGCGGACGAGGCCGCCAACCAACTCGACGAGTACTTCGCCGGCACGCGGAAGGAGTTCGACCTGGCGCTCGCGCCCCGGGGCACGGAATTCCAGCGCGCGGTCTGGAGTGCGATCGCGCGGATCCCTTATGGCGAGGCCCGTTCGTACGGAGCGATCGCGGCGGAGGTGGGCTCGTCGCCGCGCGCGGTCGGCGGGGCGTGCGGACGCAATCCGCACTCGATAGTCGTGCCGTGCCATCGCGTTCTCGCTGCGAACGGGATGCTGAACGGCTACGGCGGCGGCCTGGACACCAAACGGTGGCTGCTCCGCCACGAGGGCGTGGCGTTCCGGGAGGCGCCGGGGCAGTAGCCTCCAACTGGCAACTTCACGGAAACACCACGCCCTTGATAACGGTCGGCGAGACTTGGGCAAAAGAGTCCCTACCGCGAAGGAACGCGCCATGGTGGATCTGAAAGCCATGCCATACAACCTCGATGATGAAGCCGTTGCCTGGGTTGAGGAGACCCTGGCCGGCATGACCGATGAGGAGAAGGTCGGTCAGCTCTTCGTCAACATGGGGGCCTCACGCAGCGAGGAATACCTCACCGAGATGGTGCAGAAGTACCACATCGCAGCTGTTCGCTATCAGCCCGGCCCCGCCAGCGACATCTGGGAGCAGAACTACGTGCTCCAGACCAAGTCCAAGATCCCGATGCTGATCGCGGCCAACACGGAGGCGGGCGGCAACGGTGCCTGCACCGACGGCACGTACGTCGGCTGGGAGGTCAAGGTTGCCGCAGCCGGAGAGGACGCCCCCAGGTTCGCCTACGAGCTCGGCCGAATCTCGGGCGTCGAGGCGGCTGCGATCGGATGCAACTGGTCCTTCGCTCCCATCGTGGACATCTACCGCAACTGGCGTAACCCGATCGTCTCCGTGCGTACGTGGTCTGCCGACGTCGACCAGACGATCGAGCTTTCCCGGCAGTACATGCGCGGAATCATGGAGTCGAACATCATGCCCGCCGCCAAGCACTGGCCCGGCGACGGCATCGACGAGCGCGACCAGCACCTGAGCTCCGCTCCGAACTGGTACTCCGTTGATCAGTGGGACGCCACCTTCGGCAAGCTCTACAAGACCCTCATCGACGATGGCCTGCCCTCAATCATGGCCGGCCACATCGCCCTGCCCAGCTACCAGAAGCAACTCGCTCCTGGCTCCAACGAGTTCACTCCGGCGACTCTCTCCAAGGAGATCACCACCGAGCTGCTCCGCGGAAAGCTTGGCTTCAACGGCGTCGTCGTGACTGACGCGTCGCACATGGTGGCCATGACGGCGTTCGCGCCGAGGCGCGAGATGCTGCCGATGGCGATCAACGCCGGCTGTGACCTCTTCCTGTTCTTCAACGACCCGGACGAGGACTTCGGCTGGATGATGGACGCCCTCAACGACGGCCGTCTCACTCGTGAGCGCCTCGACGAGGCGGTCACCCGCACCCTCGGTCTCAAGGCCCGGATCGGCCTCCACAAGCTGGACAAGGAAGACATCCTGCCGGCGAAGGACGAGGCGATGGCGAGGATTCGGCTTCCCGAGAACGTGAAGGTGGCCGAAGAACTGTCGGACCGCGCGGTGACGCTCGTCAAGAACAAGGACGAAGGCGTACTGCCGATCTCCCCGGAGAAGAACAAGCGCGTGTACATCGTGCCGATCTCGGGTCCGAAGAACCCGATGTCCAAGCCGGGCCGTCATCCTGCGGCGATTCTCGCCGAGAAGATGGAAGAGCGCGGCTACGAGGTGGACCTCTACGAGTCACTCACGGACAAGCAGTCGCGCATGACGGACGAGGAGTTCAGGGCGGTGGTCCAGGGGGCGTACGCCGGCAAGGCGCCGATCTCCGCGCTCACGGACAACTACGACCTCGTCATCTCCGCCGCAAAGGTGGATGGCCTCATGCAGCCGACTGAGCGGGTCTACTGGCCGGCATCGAAGGGGACTCCGGACATCCCGTGGTACGTCCACGAACTGCCGACCATCTTCGTCTCCTTCGCCTGCCCGTACCACCTCGCGGACGTTCCTCAGATCAAGACGTTCGTCAACGCCTACGACTCGTACGAGCACACGGTTACCGCCGTGCTCGACAAGCTCGAGGGCAAGGGCGAGTTCCAGGGCACGCCGTCAACCGACGTGTTCTGCGGACTACCTGACACCCACCTCTGATCATGTTCGGGTGCTCCCCGGGGATATCCCCGGGGAGCACCCGGCAGATCTATCACCCGCACTTCTTCACCCCGATCTCAGCAAACTCTCGATCCGAACAAATGACGAAAGGGCCTCTCATGGCAGAAATTCCCGCCGCCGCACAACCGCTGGTGGACATGAAAGCGAAGCACGACTATTTCGTGGGCATCGACTCCGATGGCTGCGCGATGGACGCGATGGACATCAAACACCTCGAGTGCTTCACCCCCGCATACATCCTCGCCTGGGACCTGCAGCCGATCTCGACCCTCGCCCGCGAGACGGCCATGTTCGTGAACCTCGGCTCGATCACTCGTGGCCTGAACCGCTGGCTGGCGCTCCGTCAGCTGCTGGACCTGCTCCGCGACCGCGCTGAGGTTGCCGAGCGCGATGTGGTCATCCCGGACTACCCCGAGCTGACCGACTTCATCGACTCCAAGTACCCGCTCTCGGACAAGGGCCTGGCGGAATGGGCGGCGGAGAACCCGTCCGAGACCGCTGAGCGCATGATCCGCTGGGGCAACAACGTCAATGACCGCATCGCCGAGATGGTGCACAACGCCGGACCGTTCCCCGGCGTGAAGGCAGCCATCCAGGCCATGGACGGCAAGGTGGACCAGATCGTCGTCTCCGCCACGCCGGTGCACTCGCTCGAGCGTGAGTGGGCCGAGCACGGTCTCGCCCAGTACATGGGCGTGATTGCCGGCCAGGAGATGGGCGGCAAGGCTCAGCACGTGCGTTGGGGGGCCAAGGGCAAGTACCCCAGCAACGAGCACATCATGCTCGTCGGCGACGCCCCGGGTGACCGCGACGCCGCAGCCAAGGAAGGCGTTCTCTACTACCCGATCCTCCCGGGCAAGGAGAAGTTCTCCTGGAAGCGCTTCAAGGACGAGGCCCTCGGCAAGTTCCTCGACGGCACCTTCGCGGGTGACTACCAGCAGATGCTCATCGACGAGTTCACGGCGATGCTTCCGGACGAGGTTCCGTGGGAGACCGTGTCCGGCAACAAGAAGCTCACGATGCCGAAGGTCAAGAGCTGATCTTCCACCCGGCCCGCTGACCTCCTCCGCCGGTCACGCGGCCGCACCGGCCTAATGACGGCCGAACGGTTTGCCGCGCCCGCCCGCCTCTGATTGAGGCGGGCGGGCGCGGCGAATCCGTTTCCGGCAAGTCTTCGGCCGGCAATGTGACCCGCGCCACTGGTTAATCGATTCAGTAAGTGCCATAATCGCTACATGACTGGAAACGAATTCACTGCGGACCGCCGGTCCGGGGTCGACCGCAATCCCCTGTGGGGCATGTCCGGTCCCTACCTCTTGACGGCGGCCATCGCCCTGCCGGTTCTCGCGTGGGGCGTGCCCCCGACCGGAGAACTGCTGTTGATCGTCGTCGGGGCGCTCTTGGCGATCATCGGGCTGAACTACGCCACGACCACACTCCGCTACACGGATCGGGAGATCGTACAGACCCGGGCACTGGACCTCTTCTCCCGGAACAAGCCGAAGCCCGTCCGGCTCGACCGGCTGACCTCGGTCACGTACTGGGACCGGCGCGACCTCGAGCTTCGACTCGAAGACTCGGACGGGAACGTCGTCTACATCGACGTGTCCACACGTTGGCGAGGCGTGGGCGAATGGGGACCACTCATCCAGGCAGCCGCATTCCGCGCCAACATCCCGCTGGACAAGCGGATCAACGAGATTCTGATCCGCGGGCACGGCCGCTGGCTCCCGGTCGCCGACTCAGAGTAGACCGGCTCCGTCCGGCTCTCTACTCCTCTTCGGGGATCATCTCGATTGCACCGCACGGGCATTCCTCGGCGCAGAGTGAGCAGCCCTTGCAGTAGTCGTAGTTGAACTCGTACTTGCCGGGTTCGAACTTGATGACCGCGTTGTCAGGGCAGACGCCGAAGCAGTTGTCGCAGCCGAAGCAGTTGCCGCAGCTCATGCAGCGGCGTGCCTCGAACTTCGCGGACTCCTCGTCCAGTCCCGCCACGACCTCGTCGAACGTCGAGGCCCTCCTCGCGCCCTCGAGCCGCTCACGGTACTGGCGCGGAGCATCCGCGTAGTACCAGGTGTTGAGCTTCTCGAACGTGGCGAGCGGCCTCTTCGGCGCGGGCACGTACGGATCGTCCCGCAGGTAGCCGTCGATGTACCGGGCGGCCTTCTTGCCATGCCCGACGGCGACAGTCACCGTGCGCTCGGACGGCACCATGTCTCCGCCCGCGAACACACCCTTGCGGCCGGTCATCATGCTCGGATCGACGGAGACGACGCCGTCGACGATATCGATCTGCGGATCGTTCTCGATCAGCGAGAGGTCCGCCTCCTGACCGAGCGCCAGCACGAGCGAATCCGCCTCGAGCTCCTCGTACGCGCCGGTGGGCTGCGGGAATCCGGTCTCGTCGAGTTCCATCTTCTCGACCATCATCCTGCCCTCGTCCACGTGCTTGATCGTGGACAGCCAGCGCATCATGATGCCCTCTTCCTCGGCCTCCTGAACCTCGGAGTCGTGCGCGGGCATGCGGTCGCGCGTGCGGCGGTAGACGATGATCGCCTCCTCGGCACCGAGTCGCTTGGCGGTGCGGGCGGCGTCGATGGCAGTGTTGCCGCCACCGTAGATGACCACGCGGCGGCCGAGCATCGGCGCTTCGCCGGTCTCCATGTCACGCAGCATCTCCACCGCGTCCATGATCTTCGCGGACTCACCGGCGGGAATGTAGGCGCGCTTGCCGATGTGTGCTCCGACTGCGAGGAACACGGCATCGAACTGCTCCGCGGCCTCCTCGAGCGACTCGACCCTGGAGTTGAGTTCCACGGTCACGCCCATGTCCGTGATCCGCTTCATCTCGGCGTCGAGAATCTCGCGCGGCAGGCGGTACGAGGGGATACCGAACCGCATCATCCCGCCGATCATCGGGCCGGCCTCGCGCACGGTCACGGCGTGACCGAGACGGCGGAGGTGATAGGCGGAGGACATGCCGGACGGCCCCGCACCCACGATGAGCACATGCTTCCCGGACTCCACCGCGGGCAGATCGAACGTCCAGCCCTCCTCGATGGCCTTGTCTCCCAGGAAACGCTCCACCGAGTTGATGCCGACCGATTCGTCGAGTTCCCCGCGGTTGCACGCGGTCTCGCACGGGTGATAGCAGACTCGCCCCATGATCGCAGGGAACGGGTTGTTGGTGACGAGGGAACGCCAGGCGCCCTCGTAGTCGCCCTCCTCGGCGCGGTACAGCCAGCCCTGAACGTCCTCACCCGCGGGGCACGCGTTGTTGCACGGCGGCAGGTTGGAGATGTATATGGGCCGCTCCGTGCGCCACGAACCGGTTCGGTTCGCCAGCGAGGAGCCGACATCGAGTGTGATTGCGAACGGCTTGGTCACTTGAGGCTTCCTTTCTGGCCGTGCCCGGAGGCGGCGGCCATTGCTGCGGCCGCTCCGGTGTCGGCGCCCTCGGGCCTCTCGCCGGTCGGACCTGACGGAAGTGCGTACGCGCCTGCAGGGGTGCGGGGCAGCCAGTCGCCGTCGTCGCCGACGAGCAGGTCGTAGCGCGCGATGTTGCGGTCGGCCATTGCCTGGAGATTGTCGATGACCTCCTGCCGGCGCGGATTGAACAGGTGCGCGAAACGCTGCTGCGGACGGAGGTAGTCCTCGACCGGCACTTGTTTGCGGATCTTCGTCGACGACGTGACCACGCCGTTCTCGGCCTCGTAGACGGGGAACAGGCCACTCTGGGTGGCGAGGCGGGCGACCTGAACGGTCGCTCCGGAGGCGGTGCCCCAGCCGAGTGGGCATGGCACGAGGACGTGCAGGTAGCGCGCCCCACGCATGCTCATCGCCTTCGTGACCTTGTACTCGAGATCCCGGAGGTCGGCGATCGTGGCGGTGGCGACGTACGGCAGGTCGTGCGCCATCGCGATGCGAGGCACGTCCTTGCCCTGCCCGAACACGTTGCCGGGATTCTGCCCGACTGCCTGGGTGGTCGCGGTGCGGGCCGCGGGCGGAGTGGCGCCGGAGCGCTGGACACCCGTGTTCATGTACGCCTCGTTGTCGTAGCAGACGTACAGCACGTCGTCATTGCGTTCGAACATGCCGGAGAGGACGCCGAACCCGATGTCCACGGTGCCGCCGTCGCCGCCCTGTGCGAGAACTCGGGTCTCGGTGTCACCGCGGGCGCGGAGCGCGGCCGCGACACCGGTCGCGACGGCGGGTGCGTTGCCGAAGAGCGAGTGCAGCCACGGGAGCTGCCAACTCGTCTCGGGGTAGGGGGTGGAGAACACTTCGAGGCAGCCGGTCGCGTTGACGGCGAGCAGTTTTCCCTTGGCGGCCGCGAGCGCCGCGTCGACCACATAGCGTGCGCCCAGCGCCTCACCGCAACCCTGGCAGGCGCGGTGACCGGACGTCAGGGCGTTCGGGCGGTCGGCATCGGACTGGAAGGACAGCAGCTCGAGCGGGACGAGCCGATTGCCCACCGCGAACGATCCGACCTGGTAGAACTTGCGCCGATTCTCGTTGATCGGTGCGGTCATCTGAGACATGTACTTCTCCTGGTCCTCCGGTCAGTGCGCAGTTGCGCGGGCAATGCCCACGTCCCGGATGATGTTCTCGGCGATCGGGCCCGAGCGGCGCGTGGCCGCCTCGCGCTCGATCTCCCTGGCGACGAGATCCTTGTCCAGGTCGAGGAAGTGCAGGTCCTCGAGTTCGTCCCTCGCGGCCTCGTCAAGCATGCGGTTCAGCGACACCTTCGTGATGTTGCGGCCTCCGAGGCCGGCGATCACTGTGTAGTTGGGCGTCTCGGGCAGGCCGCGCAGCGCACGGCGGCACTCCGAGGAGACAATTCCGCCGAGTCCGACCGAGAACGCCTTCTCGATGGTGAGCCAGCGCTTGGCGTTCTGGAGCACCTCACGAATCGCGTCGAACGGGAACGGGCGGTAGGAGGTGATCCCGAGGACGCCGATCTTCTCGCCGCTCTTCCGGCGTTCGTCGACCACGTCCTTGATCGTGCCGAGGACCGAGCCGAGGGCGACCACGATCGTCTCGGCGTCGTCGCACTTGTAGGGGCGGACGAGGCCACCGGCCTCGCGGCCGAAGTGCTCCTTGTAGGACGCCGCCACCTCGGGAATGAGCTTGAGCGCCTCGAGCTGCTTGTGGTGGGCGAGGTACTTGACCTCGGTGAACGCCTCCGGGCCCACCATGGCACCGATCGAGACCGGGTCCTGCGGATCGAGGACCTGGCGGGGCTCGTACGGCGGCAGCCAGCCGTCCACCTGCTCCGTGGTGGGGATCACCACCGGCTCCACGGCATGCGTGAGCACGAATCCATCCATGCAGACCATCACCGGAAGGGAGAGCTCCTCCGCGATGCGGAACGCCTGGACGTGCAGGTCCGTGGCCTCCTGATTGTCCTCCGCGAACAGTTGGAGCCAGCCCGAGTCACGTTGGGACATCGAGTCCGAGTGGTCGTTCCAGATGTTGATCGGCCCGCCGATGGCGCGGTTCGCCACGGTCATCACGATGGGAAGCCCCATGCCCGAGGCGTTGTACACGGCCTCGACCATGTAGAGCAGACCCTGCGAGGCGGTCGCGGTGTAGGAGCGGGCGCCGGTGGCCGATGAACCGATCACGGCGGACATCGCAGAGAACTCGCTCTCCACGTTCACGTACTCGCAGTTGGGGAGGTCACCGCGCTTCACGATGGCGGACAATCCCTCGACGATGTGCGTCTGGGGGGAGATGGGATAGGCGGCGATCACGTTCGGGCGGCACGCGGCGATGGCACGTGCGACGGCGATCGAACCCTCGACCTGTTCGAGCTTCTGCTCTGGCACGGCAGGCCTGCTGTGCTCAGACATTGACGTGCTCCTTCAATCTCTCGGTGACCATCTCGTAGGCGCGGTTGGCCGCCGCGATGTTTCCCTCGGCGATCTTGCCCGAGAACTTGCGGTTGAGACCGCTCACCACGTCCTTGATGCCGAACCTTCGCGTCAGGGCGGCGAGTCCGCCGAGAAGCACCGCGTTCGGGAGGGGACGGCCGATGTATTCTCTGGCGATATCGCTTGCCGGGAATGTCATGACGCGACCCGCCGGGCGGCCTTCGAGGAGATCCGTGAGCTCGAGCTCCTCGATGGTCTTCCTGGAATTGATGAGTACGTAGCCGTCAGGCTTCAGGCCACCGAAGACGTCCACCTGGTGCAGGAGAGTCGCGTCCTGCACGATCACGGCATCGGGGTTGAGGATCGGCTCGCGAGTGCGGATCGGATCCTCTGAGACGCGGCAGTACGCGACGACTGGCGCTCCCGTTCGCTCCGACCCGAAAGATGGAAATGCCTGGGCGTAGCGGCCCTTCTCGAAAGCGGCGTTCGACAGCAACTCTGCCGCCGTCACCACTCCCTGACCGCCACGTCCGTGAATTCGGACCTCGAACATAGGACCAAGGTAACCCGCCGGGAGGGGGCAAAGATGGGACATGAGTCCCTGCGCTGGGGGGCTTGCCACGTTTGACAAGCCCCTGATCAGAACGTGGACGGTTGGGGGCCGTCCACACGTCGAGAACCGATGACGCCGCGCCGGCGACGGCGCTCGCCGTTCGTTCTTGCCCCACGGACCGAATGATCGCGGCTCGATTGCACCGTTACGCTTTCGGAGAGTCCGCCCGGAGGCCCGAGACCCGCTACCCAGGAGATGCACGTGTCGCTCACTGGCACCATGTCGATCACGAGGTCCGCTGACGGTGTCACTCTCACGCCCGACGGATGGTCACACTCCGGCACCCCCGACGCCTACGGGTATGTCAGCGTGCTCGGGGGCGGCCTGTACATGCCGGTCAGCTCGCCTGGCCTCCCCCGCGTCCATTTCGCCGACCCGGGCGAAGGCCTCTGGTGGGTGGGTGCGGCGTTCGGTGAGCCCGTCGCCGAGGCTCTGCGATCCGCCGTCGGCGACGACGGCGACGGCGACGCACCTCCCGCCGTCGTCGCCGACGTTGCGCTCACTCCGGCCGGCGCGTCCGCCTGCCGCGCGGCTGCCGGTGCGTGGCTGCACCGCTGGTGGCCCGCGGCGAACCCCGGCATCCCTGCGCTCGACGTGCCACTCCTCGAGATCGAACTCGCCCTCAACGCCTGGCAGGCCGAGGTCTGCCTCGGTAACACGGTGATTGCGGAGGCACTACTGTCCCGTAACCTTCCCCGTCTCACGGCGCTCTACGCCTCGATTGACTGGTCCGTCGCACCTGAACGGCTCCCCGCGCACGGCAGGACGATCGGGCTCGCCGCCCGCGCCGCCCTCGAGGTCTGCGATCCGTCGCGAGCCGATCTCGGCGAGTTGCGCGCTCTTCACGCCAAGGCCACCGACTCTCTCTGGGAACACGCCCTCGATGCCTGGGGCGGCGAAGCCTGGAGCGCCGCGGCCGCCGAACTGAGAGCCCCCGTGGCTCTCGCCGCCGGCAGTTCCGGCACGGACGAGCATCGAACGATCGCCGACTGGGCGCTGCTCTCCCCGCGCTCCGTCGCAGGCCGGGACGGCGACGTGCGCTGGTCCGAGACCATGGACCCCGATGGGAACGCTGTGGTGGGAGTCGTCGTCGACGCAGGCACGAGCCCGCGTGGGGCGTTGTGGGCACGGGTCCTCCACCCGGGCGACGACGAGCCCGCCGCGGTCATTCATCTCACCAGGGAGGGCAGTGCCTACCGGGGCACCTCGGAACCAATCGCGCTCGCCTCCGGGACGCGCGTTGAGGTATTCGACCCGATGTTCGACCGTGGGCCGCGCACCGACGGGACTGCAGCGGCCAGGGCATTGCGGACGCGGGTGCTGCGCGCGATCGACGATCGCCTCGCGGCTGCCGGCCGGCCGTTCGACGCCGACGAGCCCGCATCGCCGTTCCTCGCGGAACTCGCGGCCCGGGGAGCGCTGCCGTGAACTCGCCCGAGGTCATCCCGGGTTTCGGATCGAGTGTCTCGAAGAGGCTGGGATACGACGCGATTGTCGTCCTTCAGGGCTGGGACGGCGCCGAGGACTCCTTCTGGCACTGGGTGAGCTCTGAAGGCGGCGACGACGGTGCGTACCGGATCGACCTCGCTGAGCTGAACGGACTGCTCCACGAACTCCGGCTCGCGCTTCCCGGTGTCCGCATGGAAGACAGCTCGGCGGACATTCCGGCGCCACCGCCCGGTTTCGAGTGGACGCCGAACGCAGATCTGGCGATGGTGCTCCGCGTCGGAGACGGCGCCCTCGGGGACCCGAAGTCCGAGAGCGAACTGTCCCGGCGTCTCAGCGAACTCCTCCTTCCCGGCGAGTTCCTCGCGCGCCTCCGGGAACTCGTGGTGGCGCACCCGGACCAGGGCTCGGACAAGCGGGTCTGCCTCCGGATCGGCTCCTCGGCGGCGTCCGCGGTGGTGCCGTGGGGACTGCTACGTACTCGCGATCCGGCAATGCCCGACGAGCGGCTCCTCGAGCTCGTGGACGTGGTGGACATGCCGCCACTCGTGGAACGTGACTCGAATTCCGCGCTCCGGGCACCCTCCTGGGAGGACGTCCGGCATCTGCCGCCCCTCTACGTGATCGATCCAAGACCCGACTTCGCCGAGACCCAGGTACCGATCCGGAGGGTCCTCGGCGTGCAGTCCCACCGCCACTGGCGGGATCGCGTTGAGAGTGCGCGGACGCAGGGTACTCCGGCGGGCAGGTCCACCGGCTGGGTCGATGAGCCAGTCACCCGGAACGACCTTTCGGATCATCTTCGTGGCGCGGACGCGCCCACCGACCGGTCCGTCCGCTCGGCCCGCTCGCGGCTGCTCTACGTGGGCCACGTCAGCACGGTGGAGGCGCAACTCCCCGAGGGACTCCCACCGGAGCGGACCGTCGAACTCGAACTCTTCGAGCACCACAAGTACTACGGCGTGGTCAGCGAAGCCGCTTCCACCCCCAGAGAAGGACCGGCGCCGGCGCCCGGCAGCGCGCGCGAACCGATCGTGCGGGGTCTTTCCGCGAATGACCTGCTTCTCGGCACGTGCGCTTACGACGAGCACTGCAGCGATCTGAAGCAGCATCTCCACCCACCGACCGCCGCGCCGGGCGAACCGGACGAGCGCCGGCAGTTGGCGCTGGAATACGAATTCGGCGCCGATGGTCCCGTCTTCCCACCGTGTGTCACCGTCACGGATGGACGGCCTGAACCGATTGAAGGCCGTATCATCTGGCCGATGCCGCTGCGAGTGGGCATCGTCGCGTGCGCCTCGGGCACCGACCTCGAGTCCCTGGAGCCGTTCGGCCTTGTCACGGCAGTACTGGAGGGCGGTGCCGAGCATGTGATCGCCACTCGATGGACGCTCCTCGTCGACGCCGCCGCGAAGCTCTACGCGGCAATCAGGAGAACCGGTTACAGCGGAACCGACGAGTTCGACCAACTCGCCCGCGCCGTCGACGACGCCCTCACCGAGGACGATCTGGTGCGCGCCGCCAACCGCTACCAGCGCAGACGTCTCGCGGTCTGGCGCAGCAGGCCCTCGTTCCAGACGTCGCCCGCACTGTGGGGTTCGCTCGCCATATTCCACGCGCCCCGCCGCGGTCCGCTGGACCCCGTGACGCTTCGCGAGAGCTTCTGACATGACGACCGAAAGGGAACGGCAACGGGTTGCGAAGGTACGCGAGCGTGACGAGAGCGTGGCCGGTGCCGCCAGAGGCATCGAGACGTTCCGCCGTGATGTCCGCGCAAACTCCGCCGGCGAGCGCGCCGCCGCCGGTCTCGAAGCCCGAGGCGAGGTGCCGCAGTGGCACTGGCGGACGATCGAGGCCGCGGTCGGCGAACTCGGGCCCGCGCTCCAGGCGCTGCTCGGGCAAGCGACCGCAGAGATCCCGTGCGTCAAGGACTTCGCGAACAAGACGCTCGAGTCGTTCCTGAAGACCTCACGCAGGCGCGGAACGCGGCGGCCGCCGAGAACCGGCAGCGGTGAACAACGCCGCACCGAGACCACGGAAACCGAGACCATGGAACAGGCTCGGGCAATCGTGCTCACGCAAACCCTGGTGATGTGCGCGCACCACCTCGAGTTCGAGGGTGTCACGCCGACCCCGTGCGACCTCGACGGCGCCGAACTCGAGCACCTCGGACCCGTCGGCGCCGCCGGCGCGCCGCCCTGGCCCGACCCGGCGGCAGACCGTTCGCTTGCGGCACGCCTCGAGCGCGCTACCCGTCCCGCGATAGCGGCGCGTATCTCGCGCGAGGGCATCCCCTTCCTCGACGATGCCCGCAAGCTGGTGAGACGGGAGTACCGGCGCACGGCGCACCCCTACGGCGTCGCGTTGCCGGTGAACCGTGCGGCGATAGTCGCGGCCGGTTTCCTGCTCTCGGGCCGCGACCCCGACGAGCGCCACCGGGCCCTGGCTGAGATCATCAGGCGGGACCCGTTCTACACCACCGAGACCGCGGCGCGCGCCCTCCACGCGGCGTGGGCGAAGACGCACGCGGCGGCGCCTGCGGTCGGCCGGGGCGATGCGCCGATCCGGCTGCGTGAACCGTTCGACGATCTGGGTGCGCTCGCGTGGTCCTACCGAGGCGAGGAGGCCGAGCCGCCCACCACGTGGCCCCACGACGTCCGGGAACTCGATTGGATGGGCGAGGGTGGAGCGCGCGCCGTTCCCGTGACCGAGATGCCGGCCTTCTCGATGCATACGTGGAATTCGGTGGGCTCAAGGATCCTTCCCGGCCGGCAGACCGAGGCAGGGGCGGCCTCCATCCCTGGCCCGGACACCGACGAGATCACACGCGATGCGGGTGCCGCGGTCTGGGCACCGTGGATCGGGAACGACGAAGTCCGCAGCGAACTCTCGGAAATGGTGATGGCGCGCGTCCTGGCACGCGTCCGTGACGCGGAGTGGACGGAGGGTGAGGCTCGGATCGTCTTCCCGGCCCTCGCCGAGCTCAACGGCTTCATGGTGAAAGCCCTGCGCTGGGTGAGATCGGACCTCCCCAGGCGCTATGCGGATACCGATCCCGCGCGGTTCACGCCGGTCCCGCAAAAACCTGGCGAACAGCTGCGCGAGGATTTCCACGCGCTGTGCCGCTCCCTGAACCGCCTGATGAGAACCCCGGAATTCGGGTCCGCAGCCGTCGCGGCCCTTGCCGGAGGCGCGCGGCTTCCGGGCGGCACGCCCGAAGGCAAGTTCGAGACCATGACGGCGTTCATCGAATGGCTCGGCACCGCCGACGCCCAGAAACTGCCCACCAAGGGAGTGACCGCCGTCCTTGACCTCGGAGAGAAGAAGACGGCGCCTCGCACTCTGCTCCATGTGGCCGCCCGGGAGTGGAGCGGCATGACGTGGCCGGAGAAGACCGACCGCACCCACCGTACCTATGCCGCCACTCTCACGGCCGCGATAGTGGGCGCCCTCCGCGCGTTGGCGCAGTGCAATCCCGACCTCGTCGAGGATGCCCTCCTGCCCGCGCGGCCCGGCCCGGGCGCGACCGTCCCCGAAGAGCCGCTCGAAGGCGACGCCGCCGAGGGAACACCATGAGACTCGTCACCGATCCGGCCATGGGCTCGGCCCGCCTCACGAGCGGCGGCATCTGCCTCCAGGAACTCGAGTACATCGAGCTCTCCGACGGCAATTGCCTGTGGATCGATCCGGCACGGTCCGGGAGCATCGCCGCCCTTGATGTCCTCGACCATTCCGAGGGCGGGGGGATGTACGCCCTCGTCGCGCTGCTCGGTGAGGACGCTGCGGAACGGGTCGCCGCAGCGCTCGGCGAACCCGAACCGCGGGACGTCGAGGTGGAGATCGCGCCCGGGCCGGAACTCGGCGTGCTCGGGCGCGCCGCGCAGCTTTCCTGGCTGGAGCGGTTCGGCGTCCTTCCCCTCGACCGTTCGTTGCTCCGCCTGGAACGCGCGGTCCTGCTGGCGGAGGCCGGGTACCTGGGCCTCGAGGATGCCGCCCTCGAGCTCATCGAGAGCGAGCTTCCCGCCCTCGAACGCCACGCCGGCAACGTGACCGAAGGGCGCGAGGGAGCGGCTGCCGAGTCCGTGGTGCGCAGCGCCGCCGCGGTGGCCCTCCGGTGGGTGCCGCTCACGGAGGCGCAGCGCAATGCGTTCGAGCGCCTCGAGGCGGCGGAGCCGACCACTGCGCCGCCGGCCTCTGCGCCGCCGGCGGCGGGCGCGAAGGGCTTCGGTACGCACCTCGGGCAGGTGAGGCCGCTCTTCCGGCCGGCACAGTTCGCCGGATTTGCTCTCACTGCGGGAGGTGCTGCGGCGTGTGTCTCGGTGAGGGGCCACGCCACCGCGGCGGTGTCGCCCCTCACCGGGACCGCCTCGGTCGATTGGCTGCAGGTCCCGCGCGGGCTGCTCGACCATTCCGAGGACACGATTTGGTGGACACTCGGCGGCGGCGAGCTGACCGTCGTCGCCGCCGCTGCCCCTGGTCTCGACGGGCAGTCGCTGCGACACGCCGCCGAGTGGCTCTCGTTCCGAGTCGTCGACGACGACGGCCGTGCCCTTGCCGCCGATGTCCTGACCGCGGCCCCCAACGGTCTCTTCACCGGCTCGTGCGCGATCAGCGATCTGGACGGGGTGGCGGCGGCGCTTGCGCGCGGCGGTCTCGACATCTTCGACGAACGGCTCCGGAAGGCCGCCCGACCCGCCGAGTTCCGGGCGTGGGCACGGTTCCGGCGAGAGGTCTCCCGCTGGCGCGAGATCGCGCGCGCGGCGGTCGCGGCCGGCGGCGGCGAGACGCGAGCCCAGATCCATGCGCTCGAGGGCACGGCACTGGCCGCGGTTCGTGCGGCCGCGCAGGGACTCCCGGGCCGCGAGACGCACCGGCACGTGACGCGCCTCCTGGATCTCGTGGACGCCGAGCCCCCCGTTCTCTCGGCCGCCGAACTGGCCCGGGCAGGACGCTAGCAGACCACATCCAGGACACGCACTGCTTCGATCGGGGGTCGTTCACGTGAGCGGAACGGTGGCGGAGGGGCCGCTGGGCGCCCTACCAGAGGATTCCGAACTCCGACTGGAGCCATCGGCGCATGGCCCGGCGCGAGGCGGCATTCTCGGGGACTCCGAGAATGGCAAGCGCCTCCCGCACAAATGCGGGACCTCGGACGGCAATTGCCGGGGCGTCCATTTGGTTCACGAGTTCGACGACGGCGGCCGCGCGGCGTTCGTCGTCGTCCTTGGCGGAATCAAGGTCGGGGAGGATTTCGCTCAGTGTGGTGCCCTCCTCGCCGAAGTCCCGGTCCTTGGAGAGGCGTGCGTTGCGCTGCGCTGCCGCCTCGAGCGGAATGAGGACGCGTTTCCGCCACTCATCCTCACCGACGATCGCACGCAGTTCAGCGAGCATTGCGCTTGCCTCCAGGGAACTCACCGCGCGGTTCCACGCGGTGGAGAGCTTCGCCGCCACCTGGACCGCCATGCGATCCGGGATCGTGCCGTACTCACCAACCCATGTGAGCACCGCCTGGGCGGTGTCACGGAGAGGCCCCCCGGAGAGGTTCCACTTCTCCACACCCTTCTCGGGCTGCGCGAAGATGCCTGGCCCGCGGCGGACGCGTTCCCAGCGCTCGAGGTCGATCGCCATGTTCGCCGCGGTTGCCTGCAGGTAGGCACCGGCATTGTCTGCCGCCTGGACCTTGGCCTCGTCCGCTAGTTCCAGCAGGCCCTTCCTATAGCCCTTGGCCGTCTCCCAGCCGTGGACGAGGAGATCGACGAGCAGCATGCACTCGTCCATGCAGAGGGGAAAGCGCTCCTCTACCCAGGCGCGCGCCGAACCGTCCGGTTCGTAGGGGAACCACGAGGGGCAGTCCCGCCTCTCGACCGCACGGTGGCGGATATTGCGGGCCGGTTTGAGCGCATTCCACGCGATGGTCTGCACGGCGATGTAGCGCTCGGCCTCGGCGTTTTCGACCTCACCACGGATTAGTGCGGCCTCATCGCGGCGGTAATGGCTCTCTGCAGGCCTGCCGGTGGGGGTTTGGTGCTCGCTCAACGTCGGGTCCTTTCTCCAGCGAGTGCATGGATAGACCGGACGGGCACCAAACTCCGGAAATCCGGAACGAACCCGCAATCGACACGTCGATGACTCCTATATCCCAACAGGAGGAGCTTGTCTTGACCGGCAAACACGCCCACGTCCACATCATTCGCACGGGCCGGATCGCCGCGGCAGCGGTCGCCGTCGTCGCGATAGCGGCGACTCTCACCGGCTGCGCAGGCGCAGAGGCCGTGGAGAGCGATGACGCCAACGCCATCGTCTACACCATCCGGAACAACCAACCGGTGTTCGATCCGTCGGCACCCGCCGTCGACGGGTACATCCAGGACCTTCTGAACGGCGGGGGTACGGTGACCGTCATCGTTGCCGACGGGAACCCGCAGACGGTTGCCTCGCATGATCTCGACTATGACGCCGCCAACGACGTCGAGGCCCAGAAGGTACGGACACAGAATGTGAACGCTCTCTCGGCGGCTCTCACGGCGGCTGTCGCCGACGATCCCGAGGCGGACGTCCTCGCGGCGCTCTCCCGGGGCGCGGACGCGGTGCGTGACGCGGCCGGCGCGCAGCGGATTCTGATGATCGATTCCGGCCTGAGCACCGCGGGCGCCTTCAGCATGACGAATGGCCTGCTCGGTTCGGATCCGGCCCTCGTGGCCGACTACCTCGCCGCGGCCCAGGCTCTTCCGGACCTGACCGGCATCACCGTGACCTTCTATGGACTCGGCGAGACGGCGGGCGCCCAGCAGCCCCTCGACACGGCCGCCCGCAACCGCCTCACCGCTTTGTGGGCCGCGGTCGTCGACGCGGCCGGCGGCACCCTTGAGGTCCTGTCCGCGCCCCCGGTGGGGGCCGACTCCGAGCAGGCGGGTCTGCCGTTCGTATCGCCGGTGCCGGTCGATGCGGTGGCTCCGCCGGAGGGCCACCTCACGATCTCCCTGCAGGAGGAGCAGGTCAGGTTTCTGCCGGACACGGCACAGTTCGCCGACCCCACCGGGGCCGACGTCGTGCTCGCCGCGCTGGCGGGCGCCGTCGTCGAGCAAGAGCTGACCTCGGTGAGCGTCACCGGAACCACCGCGAGCACGGGCAACCCGGACGGCGAACGCGCGCTCGCCCTCGCACGCGCGACCGCGGTTCGGGACCGCCTCGTCTCCCTGGGGGTGCCGGCGGCGTGGTTCGTATCCGTGGAGGGACTGGGTGCGGACTTCCCCGGATATGTCGACAACTGGCCGGGCGGGGTTTGGGACGACGACGCCGCCCGCCAGAACCGGCAGGTCACCGTCACCGCCAGACACTGACAACTCTGGGACCCCGCTGCCGCCGGATGGAAAGATTGGGATATGGGGGATCTCAGTCAGGCGGACCGCTACGCGGAACTCGGTGCGATGCATGCGGAAGCGCGTCGCCTCACTGCGGCCCAGGCCGAACTGGAGAGCGCGCTTCGCCTGTACGAACATCTGGAGGCGCAACGCGGCCAGGCGATCTGCCACATGGACCTCGGCGATGTTCACCTGTACGCGGAGCGCCTCACCGTTGCCCAGGACAATTACGTTCGCGCGTCGGAGCTGTTCGCGAACCTGCGTGACACGGAGTACGAACGCGCGCGATGCCAGGTGGGTCTCGCCATGGTGAACGCGGACCGGGGACACATCGAGGACGCCAAATCGGGTTTCAGGGCGGCGCTGGCAACCTACGAGCAGCTGGGCGGCACGGAGGCCTGCCAGGCGACCTGCCACCTGAATCTGGGTGTCGTGTCCTGGTTCGAGGGCGAGCACGGCGAGGCAAGGACCTCGTCCGAGCTCGCCCTCGAAATGTTCCGGAAGCTGGAGGACTCCGCGAACGGTCAGGCCCACTGCCACCTGAACCTCGGGAACATCCACTCGAGCAAGGGCAAGTTCGACGACGCGCAGGCAGCCTACGAGCGCGCCCTCGCCATATTCGTTCAACTCGACGACGAACACGGCCAGGCGGCCTGCCACCTGAACCTCGGCGCCGTCCATCAGAGGGATCAGCATCCCTGCGACGCCCGCGCCGCGTACGCGAGCGCGATGGACCTGTTCGAGAACCTCGAAGGCACCGATCGAGATCGGGCGACCTGCCACGTCGGGATCGGCACCGTGCACTGGGGCGAGGGTGAACTCGCCGACGCACTTGCCGCGTTCGAGCACGCGCTCGCACTTCACGAACCGATCGAGGGTGCCGAGCACGATCGAGCCACCTGTCACGTGAACATCGGAAACGTCCACGCGGACGCGGGGCGCCGGGCTGACGCCCGCGCCTCCTACCGGCGCGCGATGGACCTGTTCGAGAACCTCGAGGGCACCACGCGCGACCGGGCGACCTGCCTCATGAATCTCGGCGTGGTCCAAGCGGAGGCGGATGACTTCGACGGCGCCGCCGGCAGCTTCCAGCGCGCGCTTGCCCTGTTCAATGGGCGCAGGGGCACCGAGCACGACCGAGCGACCTGCCACATGAATCTCGGCGTCGTGCAGGCCGAGGCGGCGGAGAGCTCCTGTGACCTCGAGACGGCCCGGGAGAGCCTCCAAAGCGCGCTCGCCCTCTTCGAGGCGCTCGAAGGGACCGAGCACGACCAAGCCACCTGTCTCCTCAACCTCGGAGCCGTCCACGCGGAGACAGGGCGGCTCGAACTCGCCCGCGCCGCCTACAAGAGTGCGGCGGAGGCGTTCACCTTGCTGGGACTCGATCATGAGCTCCCCGTGGTGTGGTTCAACGAGTCGATGCTCGAGGTCCGGTTCGCCGAATCCCTGGCTGCCGACGCCGAATCGGCGCTCCGGCACAGAGGCCGTGCCCTCGAGCTGGCGAGCCGGGCGGCGCTGGAGGTCCACGAGGACCGTTTCCAGTTCAGCATGCAGTCGGAGAGGCTCGCCTGGACCACCAACGTCACGGGCGAATACCTCGACCGGGCGATTCGCCTCGCCGCCGAATTCGGGGCACCGGAGGTCATCGGACGCCTGGTGGCACAGGCGCGGAGCGCCGGCATCCCGGCGCCGGACACGGCCTCCCCGGCGGAGCCCGAGCGGCCTCGGTACATGGGCGGCACGCGCCCGCAGCTCGCCCCTGACTACGGCGCCCCTGAAACGCACTCCCGCAGTGCCCGCGGGTGCAGTGCCCGCGGGTGCAGTGCCCGCGGGTGCGGCGCGCACGGGTGCGGCGCCCACGGGTGCGGCGCCCACGGATGCGGCGCCCACGGGTGCGGCGCCCACGGGTGCGGCGCCCACGGGTGCGG
>DASRMP010000016.1:0-10708 GCA_035647855.1 Actinomycetaceae bacterium
GGGACGCAAAATGCATGCTTGAGGGGCCAATTCCCGCCGCAAGCCGACGTGTTGCGTCCCCGGAGCGGGGTAGCCGACGTGTTGCGTCTCTGGAGCGGGTTGCGGAACCTCGCGCGCCCCCTGGGGAGCCCTTCACCGCACTCCGGGGACGCAAAATGCATGCTTGAGGGGCCAATTCCCGCCGCAAGCCGACGTGTTGCGTCCCCGGAGCGGGGTAGCCGGCATCGTGCGTCCCCGGAACGGGGTAGCCGGCGCGAGCAGTCAGAGCGGTCGGCTCAGAGGCTGTACCTCAGGATCGCCGTCGTCTTCGTCCCGCCGTGCACGTAGCGCTCCTCCAGCGGCAGCACGGTTCCGGACATCGAGGCCACCCTGCGCGCCACCTCTCCGACCAGCGAATATCCGTTCTCATCGAAGGTGACGGCGCCGGCGTCGTCGATGTAGCCGTTCTCGTCGTAGTCACGGTCCACGACGAATGTGTCCACCGCGCCCATCGTCGCCGCCCGGGCGATGTTGGCGAGATCCCACATGACCCGCCCCTCGCCCATGCGCTGATCGACCAGCTCCGCAAGTCCCGCATCCAGCTTCTCGCGGTAGGTGTCGAGCACGGGCTGCACGGCCTCGGCGACTTCGGTGACGCTCCACCGGTCGGGGTTCGCCTGAATGTCCTCATCGAGCAGATACGGGTAGCTGCACACCTGGTGGAACATGTCGTTGATGGGCCGGGGTGCGATGAGGATCAGGGGCCGTTCGTCGCCGCGGAGGAAGGGGCGAAGTGCATCGTCGACGGCGCGTGCGTACTGCTGCGTCATGATGCCCTTGGCTTCCGAGTCGGCCAGTCGCTGCGAGTAGGAGCGCGCGCCCACGCCCAACCGGCCGTCCGCGACCGCGGCCAGTTCCGGAACGTCGACTTCCTGCGGCGAGAGGTCGGCCGAGACGTCGACGAGCCTCACCGAACCCTCCGAGAGGCAGAGCACGTGGGCGTCGTGGGTGGTGGCTGCCGCCGCGAAGAGCGGGATGAGGTGGGCGCGATCCCCGATGTGCGCGCCCTGCGCCGGCGCATGGGGGAGCCGGAAGGTCCACTCGCGTTCCGGTGTGACGATGACGCCGAGGCCGTTGGCCTGCGTGGCCCAGAACCGGACATCGTCAACCAGGTCGTACAGCTTCTCCGCGATCGCCTCGCGGTCCTGGCGGCGGACATCATCGCGCTCGGTCAGCGCGGCGACGGCCTCGTCAGCGAGGTTCCGGAACACCAGGGAGTCTCCGCGGCCCTGCGGCGTCACTGGGGTGGTGGGCAGGTACAACGAGACGACGGCGTTCGCGCGCGCCTCGGCCAGCGCCTTCATCTCATCCTGAGTCGGGATATCCAGGTACCACATGCAGCTCTCCTCTGTTCGGACCGGCCCGCGTACGCGTGATGAGCAGGCGCGGCGGGATCGACATCCATCATCGCCTGATTCGGGCAGCCTGGGGTCACCCGGGGCGGGTAGATCGAGGCAGATCGAGGCAGATCGAGTGGGACAGAGCTTTCCGCGAAGTCCTACTCCGCGTGCATCTCCACGGGCGTGGGCAGCTGGATCGTGCGGCCCACGGTGCAGAGCCGGTCGTGGGACATCTGGACGGACTGAGGCAGCACTTCGCGGGCGGCATCGCCGTCGGGACCTTCGGGGAACTGCACGTTGAACGTGACGGAGACGTTGGTCATGCGGTTGCCGTCCTCGCCACGGACCTTGGTGCCCCTCGCGGTGACGGTGAACTCGCTCGCCTCGGAGCGTCGGCTGGTGATGAAGTCGACGTCGAGGGCGGAGCAGCCCGCCAAAGCGGCGAGGAGGAGCTCGATGGGCCCGAAGTCGTCGGAGTCGTCGCCTGAACCGACCTTGATGGTGCGGCCCCGGGAATTGGTGGCTGTGTATTTGCCGCGTCCGTCTCGGGTGAGGGTGATCGTGGTGGCCATGGGGACCTCCTTGACGAGATGTGCTCTCGCGACAGTAGCCCGTGGCGGCCCGGCACGCGATCCGTGGCGGCGGTCAGAGTTAAGAGACTGGTCTCACTGGTCGGTGATCGACCTCCTGATCAGCGCCCCAGATCTCGACGTGGTGGGCCGTGCCGTCGTCCTCGAGGGGGATGATGACGGGTTCGGTGGCGTCGAGGCGGGATCGAACGCCGTTCCGGACCACGAGCCTGTGCTCCGGAACCGCCGGCCGTGGCGTTCCGTCGCCGGGCTCGGCCCCGCGCCGCAGCGTGATCACCGTGCTTGCGTCGCCGTGGCGGACCACCACCTCGGCGGAGTCCCACGCAGGCGGCAGCCCGGGCCTGACCACGAGTTCGCCGGGGCGCCGCTCGATACCGAGCACGGCCTCAAGGCCTGCCCTGTACATCCAGCCGGCCGAGCCCGTGTACCAAGTCCAGCCGCCCTTGCCGTTGTAGGGAGCAACCGAGTAGACATCGGCGGCAACAACGTAGGGCTCCACCACGTACTCGTCGGCGTCTTCGCGGTTCAGCGCGTGATTCACCGGGTTGATCAGCGAGAACGTGTCCATGGCCAGGTCCGGGCGGCCCAGCCGGGACCACGCGAACACCGCCCAGAGAGCACCGTGGGTGTACTGGCCGCCGTTCTCGCGGACACCCGGCGGGTACGCCCGGATGTATCCGGGGTCCGGCTCGGAGACGTCGAACGGAGGAGTGAACAGGCGCAGGAGGCGGTCCTCGGGAGCAACGAGTTCCCGCTGAACGGCCTCCATCGCCATGCGCGCACGTTCTGGCTGTGCCCTGCCGGAGAGCACCGCCCAGCTCTGAGCGATCGCGTCGATGCGGCACTCGGTCCGGGAGGCGGAGCCGAGCGGAGTTCCGTCGTCGAAGTAGCCGCGGCGATACCAGTCGCCGTCCCAGCCCTCCGCCTCGAGCGCGTCCACGAGCCGCTTCCGCTCCTCCGTGAACTCGCGGATCACTGCCCGATCTCCACGCTGGGCGGCCACCCTGCAGAACTCGTCCAGTGTGGTCACGAGGAACCACCCGAGCCACACGGACTCGCCGCGGCCCTCGGCGCCCACGCGGTTCATGCCGTCGTTCCAGTCGCCGGTCCCCATGAGGGGCAGTCCGTGGAACCCGAAGTTCATGGCACGGCGTAGCGCCATCAGGCAGTGCTCGTAGAGAGAGACGGTGTCAGAAGAGACGCCCGGCCGGAAGTACCGCTCCGGCTCCCCGGGCTCGAGTTCGGGCCCCTCGAGGAAGGGCACTTGTTCGTCGAGCACGCCGTGGTCGCCGGTCACCTTGACGTAGTGGGCGGCCACGAAGGCGAGCCACACCACATCGTCGGAGATCCGGGTACGGATGCCGTCACCGGTGGCGGGAAGCCACCAGTGCTGGACGTCGCCCTCGCGGAACTGTCGGCCGGCGGCGGTCAGCAGGTGCGTCCGCGCCGCCTCCGGGTCCACGAGCACGGCCGTCATGGAGTCCTGCAGCTGATCGCGGAACCCGAACGCGCCGGAGGCCTGGTAGTAGCCGGAGCGCGCCGTCATGCGGCAGGCGAGCGTCTGGTACAGCAGCCAGCCGTTCATCACGACGTCGAAGCTCGGGTCCGGCGTGCGAACCTGCACGTTTCCGAGGGTCCGGTCCCAGTGCGCCCGCACGTCCGCCAGCGCGGCCGACGGGTCCCGCTCGCGGTAACGCACCACCAGCTGCGAGACCTCCTCGCGCGAGGCGGCGGCGCCAAAGGTGATCACCACCTCGGCGGAATCTCCGGGCCGGAGGGTAACCTCGCGGGTCATGGCCAGGCACGGATCGAGCCCCGGCCCGGTCCTGCCGGACAGCGTGCCCTTCCCGGCGATCCCGTGCGGCGCGGCGAGCGTGCCCTGGCGGCCGATGAACTCGGTCCGGTTACCGGTCCACGAGTCCTGCAGCCCGTCCATGTCGACGAACGCCACCTGGCCCGCGAACAGCGGAGACCAGGGGTTCCGCACCACGAGCGCGCCCGAATCATCCAGCTCGGTGATCAGGTGCCGCGACGCCGAGTATCGGTCGTTCCCGAGCACCGGCTCGCCGTACCACGCGAGCCGCAACGTCCGGCGCACAGCGGAGTTGTTCTGCAGCTTCACGATCGAGACCTTCACCGGGTCCTCGAGCGGGACGAACATGGTCTGCTCGATCTCGACGCCGTCCATCTCCAGCGAGTACGTGGTGTACCCGAACCCGTGCCGCGTCACGTGGCGGCCGCCGGGCACCGGCGCCGATCCCATCGAGGCCAGCGTTCCGGAGTGCATGTCGCGCACGTACAGCACCTCGGACACCGGCGATTCGATCGGCTTGTTCTGCCACGGCGTCAGCTGGTTGTCCCGCGAGTTGCGCCACCAGGTGTAGCCGGCACCCTCCGCGGTGGCGTGGAAGCCGAACTGCTCGTTCGCCACCACGTTCGTCCACGGCGCGGGAGTCGGATGGTCCGAATCGGTCACGACGACGTACTCGCGCCCGTCCTCGGTGAATCCGCCGTAGCCGTTCACGAACGCCAGCCCGGCCGGGAGCTCGGGCGAGCCGCCGGGGATGGGCAGCGTCTTCGTCTCGATCTTCGCAAGTGGAGGAATGGCGGTGTCGAAGAGCTGATCGGCAAGATCGCCGCGCTTCGCCACCAGCACGATCGACGCGGCGCCGAAGAGCGCGGCCATCGCGGCCGGAGAGGCGAGGTCCTGGCGCACCACGTACACGTTGCCCGTGGAGTCGGGGTTGCCCGTGCGCGCGTGGATGCCCTGCGCGATGCCCTTGAGGGTGCGATCGAGTTCGCCGAGGTAGCCGCCGTTGCGGTCCGCGAGCAGTACGACGTCGGCGGCGATCCGCCGCAGTCGCCAGTACTCGAACGCGCGCACCGCCTGGCGCACCAGATCGATGTCCACCTCGTTCTCGATGCGGACCACCATGATCGGGAGGTCGCCGGAGATGCCGAGTTCCCAGAGGCTCGCCTGCGACGCCGCCGCGCCCAGGGTCTCCACCGGAGACCGCATGGCGGGATCCGGGTAGACCAGGTTGCCCACGAGGGTCTGGAACATCTTGCCCTCGGACGGCGTGATCCCGAGGTGGCGCAACTGCCCCTGGGCAGTGCTCCACGCCAGCGCGGTCAGGCGGTCGTACGCGCCGCTCGCGCGGTGTGTGTCGACGAGCTCGCGGGCCTCTTCCTCGGTCTCGGCCACCACGGTCCAGAGCGTCAGTTGGCCGCGACCCGTGGCGGGAACGCGCAGGCGCGCCTTCAGCGAGATGACCGGCTCCATCACGTAGCCGACTGTGCCGCTAGGTTCATTGCCGCGATCGAGGATGGCGGGGTCGCGCAGGGAGCGCCCGCGGCCTATGAGTTTCCGGCCGTCGGTCTCGATGAGGATCGGATCGTCCGGATCCGGGCCGACCGCCCGCGGGTCGGCACTGCCCGTGATGAATTGCGCCACCCACACCTCGGGGTCCGAGGACGATCGTCGCCGCCGGGTTGCGTAGACCACGCCGTCGTCGGTCGCGTGTGTGTAGACGAACATCTTCGAGAACGCAGGATGGGCATCATCGTCGGGGCGCCGGTTGAGTGCGAGCTCGCACGCGGAGATGACGTCCAGGTCCACGTCCCTGTTGCTGAGGTTGCGAATCGTGAGTGTCTGGGAATACGCGTCGGCCTCGGGGGAGATGTGATGTTCCAGCTTGGACGTGAGGTTTCGCTCCTGGTGGGTGAACTCGAGCGAGTCCTCCGCGAACAGCGCGTGGGTGCCGGAGCCGCGTTGGCACAGCGGGTAGTCGGTCGGTGTGTGCAGTTCGCCGGAGGCGCGGTTGCGCACATAGATGACCGAACCGGACTCCTCCGTGGTGCGGTCCGGGTCCCAGCGCGTGACCGTGAGGCCGTTCCAGCGCAGGAGCGTGCTCCCGGCAGGGGTCGCGGTGAGCGAGAGGCGGCCGTTCGAGAGCGCGCCGATCGTGGCGGTGGCGAGCTTCTCACCCGAGAAGCGGCGCTCGGCGGGGGGCGTGACGGCCCGCACCTGACGCTTGCGGCTCGGGTCGAGCTCGTCGGTCCGGGCGTGGGTCTTCGGTGCCACGCGCGGCTCGGCCTCGTGCAGGAGAAGATCTGATGCACGCACCATCGGCTCCTGGTGGAACCAGTCGCGCATCTTCGCGCCGGCCAGGATGTTGTGGATCGCCACGATCGTCATGCCGGAGTGGTGCGCCATGTAGTTGCGGACCACGGCATGCTTCTCGCCGCGCGGAAGCCGTTCGGCGGTGAAGTCCACGG
Organism: Actinomycetaceae bacterium; assembly: GCA_035647855.1. Lineage (GTDB taxonomy): Bacteria > Actinomycetota > Actinomycetes > Actinomycetales > Actinomycetaceae > JAAZBW01. The sequence continues at coordinate 6,248 of DASRMP010000016.1, forward strand.
CCTCGTAGAAGCCGTAGCGCCCCAGTGCTCCGACCTCGTCGCGGAGCCGCTTGTAGTTGGAGAGCGCGGCGTCCGGGTCCACCATGGTGGCGAGCCCGGTCGCGTACGGCGCGACCACAAGGTTGTCCGCCAGGCCCCGGACCACGCCGAGTCCCGGCGTGCCGAATGGGCCGTACTGGTAGTTCAGGTCCTTGTCACGGGCGTTGTACGCCGATTCGGAGATGCCCCACGGGACGCCCTGTTCGCTGCCGTACTCGATCTGGCGGCGCACGACTCGCTCGAGCGTCGTGTCGAGGAGCCCGCCGGCCGGCGAACGCATCACGAGGGCCGGCATGAGGTACTCGAACATCGAGCCGGACCAGGACTGCAGTACCGGGCGCCCGGCGTGGCTGGTCAGGCCGCGTGCGAGGCGACCCCAGTGACGGGTCCGCAGGTCGGCCTTCGCGATCGCGACGAAGCTCGCGAGCCGGCACTCCGAGGCGAGCATGTCGTAGGTGGACTCGTCGAGTTCGTCCCGGTCCGGGTTGTACCCGACGGAGAGGAGCATCCGGTCCTCGTCGAAGACCAGGCCGAAGTCCATCGCCGTGAACGAGCGGCGTGCCTCGGCCTCCACCCAGCGCAGCCGCACCTGGACCTCGGCCAGGTCCTCGTCGGTGAGGGCGAGGTCGCGGATGCGGGAGCGGACCGAGGAAGCGGTCGCGCGCAGCCAGTCGGCCGCGTCGTCGTTCACGGGGAGCGACTTCAGCAATCCGTCGACGACGGAGATCACCTTCGCCCACGCCGTTGCCTCGCCCGGCGTTGCCACAACAGAACCGGGCGTGCCGGCGTAGGCGTCGTCGACGCCCCGGGGAACGGGAACGGGAACTGAATCGACGGCGGCACGCAGGGCCGTGAGGTTGAGCTTCGCGCCGGTCGGGGTCTCGAGGACGCAGTCGATCGCGTCGTGGATACCGGTGCGGACGTTATCGATGCGCGGATCGTGCCCGGCGAGTTCGGCGCATGCGTTCGCGAGCACGAGGAGGTGCCCGGCGAGGTTGCCGGAGTCCACCGAGGAGACGTAACGCGGCTCCAGGACGCGCGTGGTCTTGGTGTCGTACCAGTTGTAGAGATGGCCCTCGTGGTGGTCCAGCGAGATCTGGGTGCGCATCGTGGCCATCAGGCGGTCGGTGACGTCGGCCATGCCGATCCAGCCAAGGTCGCGGGCGGCCACGGCGGAGAGGTAGTACATCCCGATGTTCGTGGGGGAGGTGCGGTGGGCGATGCGGTCGCCGGGGTCCTCCTGGAAGTTGTCCGGGGGAAGATCGCTGTCCTCCGGCGTCACGAACACCTCGAAGTAGCGCCAGGTGCGGCGGGCGATGCCCCGCAGTCCGCGTGCAACCTCCGGTGAGAGCGCGCGCTCCACCGGCGCCAGCGGGCGGGAGACCCACCAGGCGAGGACCGGCGCGAGAAGCCACAGGATCACCACGGGAAGCACGGCCCACAGCGCCGGGTACCACACGATCCCGACGATGAGGAGCACCGCCGGGGCGAGTAACCCACCGGCCATGGTGCGCATGAACCACTCGAGCGTGCCCTTGGCCGACTGGCCCGCGGCAGCAGCGGTGGTCCATTCGAGCAGGTACTTCTTGCTGACGAACATGCGCCAGATGGTGCGCGCGATGGCGTCCGCCATTGAGGCGGCGTTGTGGGTGAGGAAGGAGAAGTCCAGCAGTCCGACGGAGAGGTTCTGCGCGAGCGCCCGCAGGCTCGCGCGCAGCTGACTGCCCACGGTGTAGCCGCGCTGGATCGAGAACAGTCCCCGGATCGGCGGGATGAGCAGCGGAAGAAGCATGGTGGCGAGAATGACCCCGATCCACGTCGCAAGCGGCCCGAGCGGAAGCAGGATTGCGCCCACGATGATCGCGATAACGCTCGAGATCGGGGAGAGGGAGCGGCGCAGGTTGTCGAGCATCTTCCAGGTGCCGAGCCCCGTCATGTCCCGGCGGGGGCGGCCGAAGATCCAGGGAAGCAACTGCCAGTCGCCGCGCGTCCAGCGGTGGGTGCGCGAGACGTGAACCGCGTAGGACGTTGGGTGTTCCTCCACCACCTCGACGTCGGAGGCGTACCCCGAGCGTGAGTAGTTGCCCTCGAGGAGGTCGTGGGAGAGGACGGAGTTCTCGGGGATCTTCTGCGCCAGCGAACGCTCGAGTGCCGCGATGTCGTAGACGCCCTTGCCCGCGAAGGAACCCTCGCCGAAGAGGTCCTGGTACAGGTCCGCGACGGCGAACGTGTACGGGTCGAGACCCTGCCGGGTGGAGTAGAGCATCTGGAACCTGCTCGTCTCCTCCACGGTCGGCAACGACGGCGTGACGCGTGGTTGCAGGATCGTGTACCCGCGGATCACGCGCTTGCCGTCCGCGCCGAAGCGTGCCGTGTTGAGCGGGTGGGCGATCTTGCCCACGAGCCGTTTGGCGGAAACTCGCGGCAGTTGCGTGTCCGCATCGAGGGTGATCACGTAACGGAAGGGTCCGGGCAGCCGGCCCTCAATCGCCGTGATGCTCGTGTCGGTCTCACCGCGCAGGACCTGGTTGAGTTCCTCGAGCTTGCCGCGCTTGCGTTCCCAGCCCATCCACGTGCCCTCGGACTCGTTCCACCGGCGCTCGCGGTGGAAGAGGAAGAAGCGCTGGCCGTAGGTGGCGTTGAGCTCCTTTATGCCACGCCGCATCTCGTCCAGGAGTTCGAGGTCGCCGGGCATCTGCTCCTGCGGCGCGTCCGCCCAGTCCGTGGCGGCCGCGAAGTAGATCTCGCCGCTGTCGTTGCCGAGGAAGTGCGTCTCGAGGGTTTCGATCGTCTCCGCGACGGCGCCCGGTGAGGTGATCATGGTCGGCACGACGACGACGGTGCGCAGACTCTCCGGGATGCCCTTCTCCAGCCCGAGTCCCGCGAGCGGGACGGTGGGAATCAGGCGGGTCAGGCGTGTGCCCAGGCGCGCGACCACGAAGTCCGAGACGGGCAGCGCGAGCAGGACCCCGAGCAGGATCGACTGCCAGAGAGGAATGTTCGCCCAGACGGCGGCGATCCCCCACGTGGCGAGCGCGGTGAGGAGCAGGGTCGAGAGGAGGATCGCGGTGACGTACCCGCCGATACCCGCACCCTTGGCGGCCTTGACCACTCGTTCGCGCATCTTCGGCCGATAGCCGACTGCGTCCTCGAGAATGGGGAGCCCATCGTCGATGAACCAGTACCCGACGTGCCGGCCGATCTCGTCCATGCCCTCGGACGCGAACTTGAGTGCGCGGCGCGTGACGGTGAGCTCGCTCTGATCGGAGCCGCGGGCGAGACGCTCGACTGTGGTGCGGTAGCTGTTGCGGGTGGCGAAGTCGCTCTCGAGGTAGCCGGGAGAGCGGCGCAGTTCCTGCTCGACCAGGCTGACGGCCTCGATCCAGGTCTCCCAGTCGACATCGTCGAGGCGCTTCATCGAGGTGATGATGTTGCGCATTGTGAGCGTGGCCTGTGACTGCTTGGCGAGCTCACGCTGGACGGCCGTCTCGGCATCGAGGTCACGCTCGATGAGCGAGGCCCTTATCCAGGCGAATGCCTCCTCCGCGGGGGCCTCGGTGAGGCGGCGGAGGAGCTGGACGGCGAAGGAGAGGGCCGGCGTGGTGGTGCGCCAGGCCGGGTAGACATCGTCGAGGGACTTGGGGGAGGCGGGCCCGATGCCGAGGAGGGCATCGGCGACCTCGTCAGCCAACTTGCGCTCACGGTCGGCGGCGACGATCTGGGTTGACAAGCGGCGCGCGTTCTCTACCAGGAGGACACGCAGGTTGATCGCGGCGGCCCACAGTTCACCGATCTCCAGCGGCTCGCGGGAGTCGTACGCCTGGATGTACCGGGCGAGCTGGTCCTGGTCCAGAAGGGAATCGGTGTGGGCAACGTAGGCCCACATGATCGAGAAAATCCGCGGGTGACCTTCGAGGAATCCCGGTCCGAGCTTCGGCAGCTGATCGAAATAGCTGCGGGGCAGGTCGCGGCGGACCATGCGAACCTGCTTCTCGATGGAGTGGAAGTTGTCCACGAACCACTCGGCACCGGGCGAGATGGGCTGGTCCGCATCGACCAGCGCCATCACTGCGTCGTAGTTCGCGGCGAGAACTCGCTCGTTCTCGCGCATGCGGCTCAACAGGGAGACGACGGGCCGCGTGCGCGGCACCACCACGTGGCTGTCCGCCAGGGTGCGGGCGTGACGGACAAGTTGTTCGTCAGAGAATCGCGGCGAACGGATGAGTGCGTCACTGTCCCAAGGAGCCTTTGAACGACGCTTCGAACTGCGGGGGACCACCACTCACCTCACGTTTGATTGGGGCCGGAAGGGCAGATTCAAGCTTACGTGGCCAGCAGGTGGCGGCGGACGCGATCCCGCCAGGAGGTGCAATCACCGGCGTCATTGCGGCATGTTGACCCTTCCGTGGGTCGGGGCGGGAC